>NZ_JBFAGK010000047.1:0-1093 GCF_040660135.1 Streptomyces sp. NPDC050997 | reverse complement strand
TGCGGTGACGGTGAGCAGGCCGTGTTCACCCAGCTCTCCTACGACGGCGACGCCAAGCAGCAGACCCGCCTGGTCACGGTGGACGCGGCCACGGGGAAGGCCGGCACCCCGGCCGTCTATCCGGGCGAGGTCACCTCCGCCGTGCCGACGAGGAACGGCATCGTCGCCGCCAACGGCAGCCGGCTGGTAGCGGCCGGGGCCAAGGGCACGGTCAGGGAGATCACGCGTACCGAGTCGGTACCGTTCCAGCTCACGGTCGACGCCGCCGGCGGCGTGACCTACATCGACCGCACGCAGAGCAGGAACTCCCAGAAGACTTCCACCAGTTACGCCAAGCACTTGGCCGCGGGCCGGCTCCGCGAGCGCGATGCCCGGCCCGCCACGGTGGCATCCGGCGCCCTCGCCGACTGGGACCTCACCTCCTCTGCCGACGGCACCGTGTACATCACCGGCAAGGCCGCAGCGAAGGGCACCTTGCCGAAGACGGTGAAGAACCCCGGCGGCATCGCCAAGGGCGCGCTCGTCTCCAGTCACGGCCAGGCCGCCCTCACCGCCGCCTGGGCGGACGGCAAGGACACCCGCATCCGGGCCGACGAAGCCCTGGCCGAACGCACCGCACGCATCAGCCTGCGCCTCCTCGACACGAAGCGGGCGGTCACGCTGGATGCCGTACCGGGAGAGCGCCGTATCGGCGGCGAGAAGTCGGAACGGCAGGGAGCGGCGACTTCGCCGGCGTTGCCGCAGTCGGCCAAGTCAGCGGCCCAGGACGGACGTTCGCCCGGCCTGTCCACGCAGACGGCAGGCACCCAAGTCGCCGCCTCCTCGCCCTCCGATCCGAGCGAGGACGCGGCCGAACGCACCTGCGCCGTCCCCCGCAACGACGTCAAGAAGCAGGCGTTCCAGCCGACCCCGCGTCAGGTGGAGTGGGCCGCCGACCAGGCCGTCGTGGGCAAGCTCGACTTCTACCGGTCGGCGGACTGGAAGAACACCGGCATGGGCGGCTACCAGCCGCAGGGCCTGTTCCCGGCGATCCTCCTGGAGGGCGACCCCAACGGGAAGCTGGACACCGAGGACGGCGACAACGACCGCTGGC
>NZ_JBFAGK010000046.1:1449-2822 GCF_040660135.1 Streptomyces sp. NPDC050997 | reverse complement strand
CTTCAGTTGCCGGCCCCAGTGAACTTGCCTGTGAGGGCAGGGTGATGGGTGGCTGGTCGTTGTTTGAGAACTGCACAGTGGACGCGAGCATCTGTGGCCAAGTTTTTAAGGGCGCACGGTGGATGCCTTGGCACCAGGAACCGATGAAGGACGTGGGAGGCCACGATAGGCCCCGGGGAGTCGTCAACCAGGCTTTGATCCGGGGGTGTCCGAATGGGGAAACCCGGCAGTCGTCATGGGCTGTCACCCTTGCCTGAACACATAGGGCAAGTGGAGGGAACGCGGGGAAGTGAAACATCTCAGTACCCGCAGGAAGAGAAAACAACCGTGATTCCGGGAGTAGTGGCGAGCGAAACCGGATGAGGCTAAACCGTATACGTGTGAGACCCGGCAGGGGTTGCGTATACGGGGTTGTGGGATCTCTTTTTCACGGTCTGCCGATCGTGAGGCGAGTCAGAAACCGTTGATGTAGGCGAAGGACATGCGAAAGGTCCGGCGTAGAGGGTAAGACCCCCGTAGTCGAAACATCAACGGCTCGTTTAAGAGACACCCAAGTAGCACGGGGCCCGAGAAATCCCGTGTGAATCTGGCGGGACCACCCGCTAAGCCTAAATATTCCCTGGTGACCGATAGCGGATAGTACCGTGAGGGAATGGTGAAAAGTACCGCGGGAGCGGAGTGAAATAGTACCTGAAACCGTGTGCCTACAAGCCGTGGGAGCGTCGCGCATCAAGCTTGCTTGGTGCGTCGTGACTGCGTGCCTTTTGAAGAATGAGCCTGCGAGTTTGCGGTGTGTTGCGAGGTTAACCCGGGTGGGGTAGCCGTAGCGAAAGCGAGTCCTAATAGGGCGTTTGAGTAGCACGCTCAAGACCCGAAGCGGAGTGATCTAGCCATGGGCAGGTTGAAGCGGAGGTAAGACTTCGTGGAGGACCGAACCCACCAGGGTTGAAAACCTGGGGGATGACCTGTGGTTAGGGGTGAAAGGCCAATCAAACTCCGTGATAGCTGGTTCTCCCCGAAATGCATTTAGGTGCAGCGTCGTGTGTTTCTTGCCGGAGGTAGAGCACTGGATAGGCGATGGGCCCTACCGGGTTACTGACCTTAGCCAAACTCCGAATGCCGGTAAGTGAGAGCGCGGCAGTGAGACTGTGGGGGATAAGCTCCATGGTCGAGAGGGAAACAGCCCAGAGCATCGACTAAGGCCCCTAAGCGTACGCTAAGTGGGAAAGGATGTGGAGTCGCACAGACAACCAGGAGGTTGGCTTAGAAGCAGCCACCCTTGAAAGAGTGCGTAATAGCTCACTGGTCTAGTGATTCCGCGCCGACAATGTAGCGGGGCTCAAGCGTACCGCCGAAGTCGTGTCATTCGTACA
>NZ_JBFAGK010000046.1:0-1356 GCF_040660135.1 Streptomyces sp. NPDC050997 | reverse complement strand
AGCGAGAAGCGACTGTTTACTAAAAACACAGGTCCGTGCGAAGCCGTAAGGCGATGTATACGGACTGACGCCTGCCCGGTGCTGGAACGTTAAGGGGACCGGTTAGTCCAACTTCGGTTGGGCGAAGCTGAGAACTTAAGCGCCAGTAAACGGCGGTGGTAACTATAACCATCCTAAGGTAGCGAAATTCCTTGTCGGGTAAGTTCCGACCTGCACGAATGGCGTAACGACTTCTCGACTGTCTCAACCATAGGCCCGGTGAAATTGCACTACGAGTAAAGATGCTCGTTTCGCGCAGCAGGACGGAAAGACCCCGGGACCTTTACTACAGTTTGATATTGGTGTTCGGTTCGGCTTGTGTAGGATAGCTGGGAGACTGTGAAGCTTGGACGCCAGTTCAGGTGGAGTCGTCGTTGAAATACCAGTCTGGTCGTGCTGGATGTCTAACCTGGGTCCGTGATCCGGATCAGGGACAGTGTCTGATGGGTAGTTTAACTGGGGCGGTTGCCTCCTAAAGAGTAACGGAGGCGCCCAAAGGTTCCCTCAGCCTGGTTGGCAATCAGGTGTTGAGTGTAAGTGCACAAGGGAGCTTGACTGTGAGACCGACGGGTCGAGCAGGGACGAAAGTCGGGACTAGTGATCCGGCGGTGGCTTGTGGAAGCGCCGTCGCTCAACGGATAAAAGGTACCCCGGGGATAACAGGCTGATCTTCCCCAAGAGTCCATATCGACGGGATGGTTTGGCACCTCGATGTCGGCTCGTCGCATCCTGGGGCTGGAGTCGGTCCCAAGGGTTGGGCTGTTCGCCCATTAAAGCGGTACGCGAGCTGGGTTTAGAACGTCGTGAGACAGTTCGGTCCCTATCCGCTGCGCGCGCAGGAATATTGAGAAGGGCTGTCCCTAGTACGAGAGGACCGGGACGGACGAACCTCTGGTGTGCCAGTTGTCCTGCCAAGGGCATGGCTGGTTGGCTACGTTCGGGAGGGATAACCGCTGAAAGCATCTAAGCGGGAAGCCTGCTTCGAGATGAGTATTCCCACCCCCTTTGAGGGGTTAAGGCTCCCAGTAGACGACTGGGTTGATAGGCCGGATCTGGAAGCACGGTAACGTGTGGAGGTGACCGGTACTAATAGGCCGAGGGCTTGTCCTCAGTTGCTCGCGTCCACTGTGTTGGTTCTGAAACCACGAACAGCCCCACACCAAGGCCACGGTGTGGTGCGGCAGTTCAGTTTCATAGTGTTTCGGTGGTTTTAGCGTGAGGGAAACGCCCGGTTACATTTCGAACCCGGAAGCTAAGCCTTACAGCGCCGATGGTACTGCAGGGGGGACCCTGTGGGAGAGTAGGACGCCGCCGAAC
>NZ_JBFAGK010000045.1:0-17656 GCF_040660135.1 Streptomyces sp. NPDC050997 | reverse complement strand
GCGTCTGGCGCGTCAACACCGCCCACTCACCAAGAAACCGATTCCGCGCCAGACCGAGGACGGACACCCCCGTCCCGTCCCCGACCCCCCACCAGTCCGCAGCAACGACTCGGTCGGACCGGCGCCGAAACCGGTGACGGGTCACCGCTGACCGTCAGCGCAACCGGTCCACGTACCGGTCCGTGCCCGGGATCGTCGGGATGAACGGTGCCAGCAGTTCCACCCTGCCCAGCCCCGACTCCCCCACCGCCTCCTCCAGCCCGCCGAAGTACCTTTCCCAGCACTCCCGCGGATCCGTCTCCAGGAACCACAGCAGGGTCAGCCGGGTGTCGACGCCCTCGACCTGCTTGACGTACGTCATGCGGTCGCCGGGGAGCGGGGTGGGCCGGAAGACGGTCACCATCGCCGTCGGTGAGCCCGCCACCCGCTTCGGGAGGTGGCGGGAGACCAGCCACTCCAGCAACCCCGCCCGCTGTTCGGCGGATTCGGCGTCGACGACCTGGAGGACCAGGCCGGCGTAGGGGTGGTCGAGGGCGTGGAAGTCGCGGGGGCCCGCGGCGCCGTCCCGGTACACGGTCGCCTCGTGGTCCTGGAACGCCGTGAAGACGTGGGTGCGGTCCCGGTAGACGCGGCCGTCGCGGTTGAGGCGCTTGTTGATGCCGACCGTCCAGCGCATGTGGTCGTCGTAGCGGCCCTCGGTGACCCAGTACGTGGAGAGGTAGCAGCCCGCGGTGACCGGTTCGGCGATGGCCGACTTCTCGGGGCGGCGCAGGAGTTGGAGGTCCCGGGTCGCCACCCAGCGGCGGCCGGCGTACATCCAGGGCATGGCCATCGCGCCGGCGTAGTAGTGGTCGTCCTCGTACCAGCGGTTGTACGCGTACTCGTGGCCCGGGTGCGGCTCGACCATGGTGATCAGGGCATGGCCGGGGCGGACTCCGTACGGCCCTACGGCGGCCAGTTCGGCGTACGTCTCGCTGCGGGTGTCCTCGGACATGGGCACTCCCCTTCCGCCTTCCCTTCCGTCCTCCTGCGGTCGCCCCTACTCTGACGCTCCGTCAGGTAATTGGCCAGAGTCAGGGAGGACACCGATGTCACTGCTCTCCGCAAAGACCGTCGTCGTGTCGGGAGTCGGCGCCGGGCTGGGTCACCAGGTCGCGGCGGCCGTCGTACGGGACGGGGGGAACGCGGTGCTCGGCGCGCGCACCGAGGCGAACCTCGCGAAGAGCGCGGCCGAGATCGATCCCGACGGGTCGCACACCGCGTACCGGGCGACGGACATCACCGACGAGGGGCAGTGCGAGGCGCTGGCCGGGCTGGCGCGGGAGCGGTTCGGGCGGATCGACGGGGTGATCCATGTGGCGGCCTGGGACAGCTACTTCGGCGGTCTTGAGGACGCGGACTTCACGACCTGGCAGTCGGTGATCGACGTGAACCTGCTGGGGTCGCTGCGGATGACCCGGGCCTGTCTGCCGGCGCTGAAGGCGGGCGGCGGGTCGGTGGTGTTCATCGGGACGCAGTCGGCGGTGGCGGCGCCGTCCCAGGTGCGGCAGGCGGCGTACGCGGCGTCGAAGGGCGCGTTGACGAGCGCGATGTACTCGTTGGCGCGGGAGCTCGGGCCGTACCGGGTGCGGGTCAACACCGTGCTGCCGGGCTGGATGTGGGGGCCGCCGGTGCAGGCGTACGTGCGGTTCACCGCGCATACGGAGGGGGTGCCGGAGAGCGAGGTCCTGGCCCGACTGTCGGAGCGGATGGCGTTGCCCGAGCTCGCCTCGGACGTGGATGTGGCGGATGCGGCGGTGTTCCTGGCCTCGGATCGGGCACGCTCGATCACCGGACAGTCGTTGCTGGTCAACGCGGGAGAGTTGATGCGCTGACCTGATCGTTTTCAGCCAACCGCCGTTCACATACATAAACGCAGACCATCACGCAGAACTTTTTTACGCGCTCTTGACCTTCCTCGCGCTTGCCGTGAGCATGCCCACCAACCCAGAGTTCACATGCCTGACCCTGGCGGCGGACCCTGGAAGGGGGCCCATGAACAGTCTCGACTGGGCCGTGCTCATCGGCTACTTCGGCGTGATGGTCGCGATCGGCATCTGGTCGCACAAGCGAGTGGACAACGTCAGCGACTTCTTCACCGCCGGCGGCAAGATGCCGTGGTGGCTGTCCGGCATCTCCCACCACATGTCGGGCTACAGCGCGGTGATGTTCACCGGCTACGCGGGCATCGCCTACACCTACGGCGTGACGTCCTTCGTCACCTGGTCCCTCCCGATCGCGATCGGCATCGCGATCGGCTCGAAACTGTTCGCGCCGCGCATCAACCGGCTGCGCTCACGGCTGCATGTGGCGTCCCCGCTGGAGTATCTGAAGAACCGTTACGACCTGAAGACCCAGCAGGCGCTCGCCTGGTCGGGGATGCTGCTGAAGATCGTGGACGTCGGCGCGAAGTGGGCCGCCATCGCGACCCTGCTGTCCGTCTTCACCGGGATCTCGCTCAACCAGGGCATCCTCATCACCGGCGCGATCACCGCCGTCTACTGCACGATCGGCGGTCTGTGGGCGGACGCGCTGACCGAACTCGGCCAGTTCGTCATCCAGTTGATGGCCGGCGTCGCGATGTTCATCGCCGTCCTGCTGAAGCTGGACGACAAGGGCATCGGGTTCCTGGACGCCTGGGACCAGCCCGCGCTCCAGGGCCACGACAAGCCCCTGGTCGGCCAGTACGGCACGGTGTTCCTGCTCGCGTTCCTGTTCATCAAGCTCTTCGAGTACAACGGCGGCATGCTGAACCAGGCCCAGCGGTACATGGCCACGGCCACCCCGAAGGAGGCCGAGCGGTCGGCGCGGCTGTCGGCGGTGCTGTGGCTGGTGTGGCCCGTGGTCCTGTTCTTCCCCATGTGGATGTCACCGCTGCTGGTGACCTCGCAGAAGCCGGACGGCTCCGACTCCTACGGCCTGATGACCGAACAGCTGTTGCCGCACGGCCTGTTGGGGCTCGTCATCGTCGGTTTCTTCTCCCACACGATGGCCATGTGCTCGTCCGACGCCAACGCCATCGCCGCCGTCTTCACCCGGGACTGCGCGCCCGTCATCTGGGCCAGGGCACGGGAGTGGAACCAGCGGTCGGGGCTGATCGCGGCGCGTGTGACGACCGTCGTCTTCCTCGGTCTTTCCATGGCGGCGGCCACCCAGGTCAACTCCCCCGCCTTCAAGGACATCATCACGGTCGTCATCAAGTGGGTGGCCGGACTGATGGGCCCGATGGCGATCCCGATGATGCTGGGCCTGCTGCGCCCGTTCCGCCGCTCCGGCCCGACGGCCGCGCTGACCAGTTGGTCGATGGGTCTGCTGGCCTTCTGGCTGGTCAACTACCCGATCAACTGGAACGTCGACGGCGGAGTCCCGCTCCAGTACCAGGTGTCCATCCCGCTGGCCGTCTCCCTGGTCCTCTACATCCTCATCGGCTTCGTGAAGCCCGAGGACACCCCGGAACGACTCGCGATCATCGAAAAGATCAACACGGACGGCGACGGCGCGGCGGCGGCCGCGATCCCGACACCGGCCGACGGCGTGGACGACGCACTGCGCACGCCGGTGAAGGACTAGGAACTCCGGGCCACCGGCCGACCGAGCCGACACTCGGGCCGCCGACGGGGCCGACAACTCCACGGAGTGCCGAGGCCGACCGGTCGGATCCGTCCGGTCGGCGGCCATCAGCCGCTGGGCAAGCTGGCGGCCGAGCGGCTCGGCTTCCAGGCGGTCCGGCGGGCCCGGGCGCTGGGCCCGGCGACCCGGTGCCCGCTGGGCCGGCGACCCGGTGGACCCGGCGACCCGCTGGTTACGCTCTCGGGTATCTGGTCAGCCACCCCGGGGACGACCCCGCCGGGCCGTGCAGGGCCGGCCCCTGGGTCATCTCCATCGCGAAGTCGTCGGCCAGTTCCAGCAGGGTGGGGCGGCCCTCCACTTCGGCCAGCCAGGCCGGCGGGAGGGCCGTCTCGCCGTGCAGGGCGCCGAGGAGGGCGCCGGTGAGAGCGCCAGCGGCGGCCGAGGGGCCGTCGTGGTTGACGGCCAGCCGCAGCCCGTGCCGTACGTCCTCCCCCACCAGCGCGCAGTACACCGCGGCGGACAGCAGCCCCTCCGCCGTACCCTCCGCGAGAAGCTCCTCGACCCGGGCCGGGGTCGGCATGCCCTGCCGTACCGCGCCCAGCGCGTGTTGCAGGGCGTCCGAGACGGGCTGGTGGCCCGAGCGGGCGGCGAGCAGGGCGAGCGCCCGCTGGACGGCCGTGTCCAGGCTCTCGCCGAGGGCCAGCGCGTGCACGATCGCGGCGTACGCGCCCGCCGAGAGGTAGGCGACGGGATGGCCGTGGGTCTGCGCGGCGCACTCCACGGCGAGCTGGACGACGAGTTGCGGCTCCCAGCCGACGAGCAGCCCGAAGGGAGCGGACCGGGCGGTGGCCTCGGGCCCGGCCTCGGCCGGGTTCTTGGGCGCCTCCAGCGTGCCCATGGCCTCGTCGCCGAACCCGATCAGCAGCGAGCGGGTCGGTTCCCGGCGGGCGTACAGCCACTCCTCCCGGGCCAGCCAGCCGTCGTCCTTGCGCCGGAAGTCGGGTCCCCAGTCGTGCTGGGTGGCGGCCCAGCGCAGATACGCGCGGTGCAGATCGGTCGGCGGATGCCAGGCGCCGGTGTCCCGGCGGACCTGGGCGCGTATCAGCCCGTCCACGGTGAACAGGGTCAGCTGGGTGAGGTGGGTGACCGCGCCGCGCCGCCCGTGCCCGAACCCTAGATCGACGAGCCCCTCCGCGCCGTACTCCTCGCGGATCTCCGCCAGCCCGAGCCCGTCGACAGGCGCGCCCAGCGCGTCCCCGACGGCCCCGCCCAGCAGCGTGCCGCGCACCCTGCTCCGGAAGTCCTGCTGCTCGGCCCGCCCCCAGACGGCCCCGGCTGTCGCACTCACCAAGACCTCCCTGCGGCACCGCCCGTATGTACGACAGCTCAGCACTCTAATCGAACGATGACGGCGGGTTCGGGGGCGAATCGGATGCGGGCTGCCACGGGAAGTGGTCGCGTGCGGTCACGACCGGACCTAACTGGGGGTGGGGTTGGTTCTTTCCCCGGTTCTTTGGTCTTTGGCGTCGGGACCGACCGGGTCATGAGTTCCCGGGATCCGGTGCCCATTCCGCCCACACCGTCTTGCCGTACGCCGGTGCCTCGTCCACGCCCCAACGGTCGGCGTACGCCGCCACGATCCGCAGACCGCGTCCCGACTCCCCGTCCTCGTCGACCGGATCGGGGATGCGCGGGATCCGGTCGCCCCGGGCGTCCGTCACCTCGATGCGGAGGGTGCCGTCGGCGTGGAGCGTCAGCCTCAGCCGGAAGTCCCTTCCTGGAACACGCCCGTGGAGTACGGCGTTCGACGCCAGCTCGGCCACGATGTGCGCCGCGCCCTCGAAGGGCAGGCCCCAGTCGTCAAGTTGGCGCTCGGCGAGGAGACGCGCGAGTCGAGCACCTCTTCGAGTGGCGGACAGCTGAACCGCGAAGTGGCGAGTGGGGGCGGTGACTTGGGAGAGGGAATTCTGATTCACGTCACCCAGAGTGGCCAGCCGTCCCTACCCTGACCAGCAGCGACCCCAGTACGAAGCGCGACTGTCCGGATACGGAACGGGTTCGTACGGGCCATACGACGAGAGGGGCGAGGGTGGAGGACGAGGAAGCGGCGGCCGTACTCAGGACGGTCGGGCGCCAGATCAAGATGTGGCGGGAGGCCGCTGGGCTGAGGCAGGCGGAACTCGGGGCTGCCATCGGGTACGGCGACGAGATGGTCTCGTCGGTGGAGCGCGGTAGAAGGGTTCCGAAGCCCGACTTCCTGGACAAGGCCGATGAAGTGCTCGGCGCGGGCGGGAAGCTCTCCGCGATGAAGGACGACGTGGAGCGGGCCCGGTATCCGAAGAAGGTTCGGGATCTGGCGAAGCTGGAGGACGAGGCGGTCGAGCTCGGGGCCTACGCCAACCACAACATGCACGGGCTACTCCAGACTCCGGAGTACGCGCGTGCGCTGTACACGAGGCGGCGGCCCGCGTACTCGGAGGACGAGATCGACCGCCACGTCTCCGCGCGCATGGCACGGCAGCGCGTCTTCGAGCGGGTGCCCGCACCACTGCTCACGTTTGTCCTGGAAGAGGTGACCCTTCGCCGGCCCATCGGCGGCACAGTGGTGCTGAGGCAACAGCTCGAACACCTGTTGAGGATCAGCGCGTTGAGGCACGTCGAAATCCAGGTCATGCCAACGGAGTGCGAGGACCACGCGGGCTTGGCCGGGCCGATGCGAGTGCTGAAACTCCGGGACGGCAAGACGCTGGGGCACACGGAAGGGCAGCTGTACAGCCGGGTGATCAGCGATCCGAAGGAAGTTCAGGTCCTGGAGATGCGCTATGGAATGATCCGGGCGCAGGCCCTCTCGCCCCGGGAGTCACTGGCCTTCATCGAGAAAGTCATGGGAGAAAAGACATGACCTCCACCACCGAGCCGACGTGGTTCAAGAGCAGCTTCAGCAGCAACGACGGTCCTGATTGCGTCGAGATCGCCATAACCCCCGCCGACACCACCGTCCACGTACGGGACTCCAAGGACAAGAACGGCGGGCAGCTAGCGTTCCGGAACGCCTCGTGGGCCGAGTTCGTCACCCACCTACGCTGAACTACTCCGCGTAGCGGGCCCGGAAGGCGTCACGCGCCCTGACGACTCGGGTCAGACGAGGACCGAGAGGGGCCGGGTCCGCTTCGGGCTTAACTTCGGAATACATTCCGAAGTACTGTCTGTCCATGTTTCCCCCCACGGTCGCCTTCTCCGAGCTCTCCAAGAACTCGAAGCGTGTTGCCGAGACGCTCGACCGCACTGAGCGTGTTCACATCACGCGGCGGGACGGCGAGGATCTCTACCTGACGACCGCACGCCACGACCAGCAGCGCGAGGAGACGGCGGGCATCACAGCCCGTCTTCTCGCCGCCCTGGTCCGCAGCGACGCCGGCGAGCGGGCCATACTGCGCGCGCTCCCCTCGATCTTCCCCTGGGTCCGCCATCTGTCGGGGGACGAACTGAAGCAGTTCGTGGCAGAGCTCATCGACGCCACGCACGACGTGGCCCAGTTGGAGGTCCACGCCAACCTCCATCGAGTCGTCGTGGAATGGCGCGCCACGGCACGGGTCCTCGCCGACCCCGCGCTCACCGCGCAACTCACCCGTCGTTTGCCGGACGAGGACCACGACGAGGTGACCGCTCCGTGAGCCCGAAGCGCGGCGACGATGTGGCTCCACCGCCGATGGGTGGGGGATGGCGACTGCGATTCGCAACGAACGAGGCAGCGAAGGGGTGGGGCGAGCTGGGCGGTCAGGAGTACCCCCAAGGGGAGTACGAGGTGACAGCAGGCGGTCGCGTGCGTTACCTCGTCGACGAAGCGCGACGCACTGTCCATCTCGTGTACGCGTCCACCCGCCATCCAAAAGACACCGAGTAGTTCCCCAACTCCGTTGCCAGGAGCGTCATTCTGGCTCAATGCCTACATCCCACCCTGCCCTCCGGGGAAGATGATCGGCATGTCCACGACCCCACGCACCTCCCACAGCGCGCTGTCCCTCAGCGCCACCCTTCTCACCGCCGGCGTCGCCCTCTACATGACCCTCGTCGCCTTCGGGAACATCACCGACTTCGGCACCAACCAGCAGTTCGTGCAACACGTCCTCGCCATGGATACGACCTTCAAGGACGACGACCTCATGTGGAGATCCGTCACCAGCAAGGGACTTCAGGACGCGGCGTACGTCGCGATCATCGTGTGGGAGACCGTCGCCGCCCTCGTCCTGCTGTACGGGACCTGGCTCGGAGCGCGCAACGACCTCGCCCGGGCCCGCCGGTTCTCCACGTACGGACTGCTCATGGTCATGCTGCTGTTCGGCGCCGGGTTCATAGCGATCGGCGGTGAGTGGTTCTCCATGTGGCAGTCGGAGAACTGGAACGGTCTGGAGGCGGCGACGCGGGCGTTCCTGTTCAGCGGGGTCGTGCTGCTGGTGGTCAACCTGCCGTTCCGAACCGACCCGGACCACTAGAACGACCCGGGGGGATCGGGTGGGCGGGCCGGTTCTCGCGGCCCGCTCACCCGATCCCGCCTACCCGATCCCCCCGGACTGCACCCTCGCAAATACGGGCCCGAATCCGGCGGTTCGTCCAGCTAGGGAGTGGTCGTGAAGGTGTCGAAGTCGGCCTCGCCGGTGGTGCCCGAGGCGTGCGAGGTCTGGGTGAGACCGACGTCCTGGGTGGCCGCGGCGGTCGGGACGTTCTCGGTGCCGACCAGGTTCCAGGTGGAGCCGTCGGTGGAGTAGTAGCCGCTGTAGGTGGTGCCGTCGCGGACCAGCTTCAGCCACGAGGGGTAGGTGGCGGTGCCGGTCGAGTCCTGGGAGTCCAGCGTTCCGTTTCCGTCGTTGTCCCAGTCGAGGAGGTAGCCGTTGCCCGGGGTCACGACCAGGGCCAGGTAGCCCGGCGAGGTGTCGGACTGGGTGATGTCGTTGCGGACCATGATCCCGGCCTTCGCCCAGACGTCCGTGTCCGACTGGGAGTTGATCTTCACCGTGGTCACGGAACCGTCGTGCTCGGCCCCGGGCAGATAGATCGAGCCGTACTCGTTGGTGGTGTTGTACAGGTCGGCGCCCTGAGCGCGGATGCCCAGCTCGGTCCCGTACTGGCTGAAGCTCGCCGCGGTGGAGGCGAAGGTGCGGTACGGGTCCTTCACCTGGTGGTTGACGGTGAGTGTGTCACCGGCCGTCAAGTGGGTCGTACCGGTCGATCCGTAGCGGTATGTCGCCGACCCCTCGAACGCGCTCTCGGCGAAGAGCTTGGCCGAGGACGGGATGGAGACGGTGAAGGTGGCCTTCAGCGCGCTGCCGCCATGAAGTGTGCCGACCCGCGTCACGGACTTCGTGGTGATCTTCGTGCCGGACGGCGCGGTGAGCTTGACGCTCGCGTCCTTGACGGACCGCGACCCGTCGTTCGACAGGACCTCGGTCACGGTACGCGTGGTGGCGTCGCTCGGCGCGGACGCCCAGTTCAGGCCCAGCGAGACGGACGGGGCCGCGTCCCGCACCAGGTGGTCGGAGGCGTGGACTCGGTACAGGGCCACGCCGTGCGCCGGGACGTCGGCGGCGATCCGGCCCGAGGACTCGGTCAGCCGGTGGCTCCACAGATCCCGCAGGGCGTAGTCGCGCGCCTTCGGCAGACCCAGCGCGGCGGCGGTGATGGCGACCTCGCGGGGAGCCGCGTCGGTGTTGAACAGACCGACGATCACATCCCCGTCGGGCTCGGTCTTGGCGAACACCTGGGAGTGGGCGTCCTCGGAGATCCGCTTGGCGTCGATGCCGTCCTGGTCGACCGCGAGCACGTCGGTGTTCTTCAGCAGAGCGAGGTCGGCCGGGTCGAGGTGGGTCAGGTCGGTGCCGAGGATGAGCGGCGAGGCGGCCAGCGACCACAGGCTCATCTGGGTCTTGCGCTCGTCGGGCGTCAGGCCGTTGTTGTCGCCGTTGCCGATCTCGAGCGAGTCGTAGTCGTTGTAGCCGCCGGGTCCGCCGTACGGCGCCCACGCGGCGACCTGGTCGAACCGGGAGGCGACGGAGGACCAGGTGGTCAGCGGGTAGCTGCTGCCGTTCGGTCCGCAGTAGCACTCGATGTCGCCGCCGGTGCGCCAGCCGTTGGAGAGCTTGGCCCAGGTGGCGGCGTTGTTGATGTCGAGGTTGTTGGAGAGTTCCAGGTGGATGGGGCGGCCGGTGTGCCGCAGGGCCTGCGACCAGGCTCGGACGTCCTGTTCGTCAGGGGTGCCGACGCCGTCGATCTTGAGGTAGTCGATGCCCCAGCCGGCGAACTGACCGGCCCAGGAGTCGATGAACGCCTGTGCGCCGGGCTTGGTGTAGTCGATGCCCACCATGCCGCCGCAGTTGTAGTTGTTCTCCGTCGCCGTGGTGGCGATGTCCTGTGCGTGGTACGAGGTTCCCTGGATCTCCGTGTTCTGCGCGACCGCCTGCTTGGAGATACCGGGAGTGACGTACAGACCGAACTTCAGCCCGAGCGAGTGGACATAATCGGCCACGACTTGGATGCCGTTCTCGCCACCGGCGGCAGGAAAACTCGTCGAATCGGTGACCCAGCGTCCGAATTTGTCGACGTTCGGCCCCTGGCTGCCCGGGCACTCGTACCAGAAGTCGTCGATGTTGGCGTAGACGAATCCATTCTTCGCCAGTCCGCTGTCCTTGAGCGCCTTCGCCTGCGCCTCGATGTTCTGCGCGGTCGGATTGCGGCGGACGAAGCTCCAACTGCTCCACCCCAGTACGGGCTTGATACCGACGCCGTTGTCCTGGGCGTACGCCATCTGCCCGCCCGTGGCAGTGATTCCCGTGGAGAGCAGCAGCGCTCCGGTGAACGCGGCCAGCGCACCGCGAATGTGTCGTCTCATGAGCTCTTCCTTCATCGCAGCGCCCTGACAGCGCTGCGGCCTGGTCAGGCGGGTCGCGAGGCGGCGCGGCGACATCGCCTAGCTCAGAAAACGCCAACAACCCACCCCGCAGGGCGTGACAAGTGAACACGATCGAACACGAGATACCACCTAGGCTGTATGGCCAAAAAAGAGTCAAAACTCTTCGGGGTCGATCCGAGGGCCACGTCGATCATGAGGATGGCTGTTCGTGCGAGACCTCGGGTGAACCATGGCCTCCATCGCCGCTAGTTGACGACGACGACCGGCGTGCCCGGCTCGGCGAACGTCCACAGCGCCGCTCCGTCCGGCTTGCCCGTCCGGATGCCGCTGGTCTGCTTGCCGGAGGCGACGGCGGGCGGCGAGGAGCCGTCCAGGGCGTTGGAGAACGCGATCGACAGGCCGGACTTGGCCGCGAAGTACATGATGTGCTCGATCCGCACGCCGTCGGAGCCGGTGGTGGCCTCCGTGCGCTGAGAGATCGTGTAGCTGCCGGGGTCCGGGCTGACCGTGCCCGGCCACACCGCGAAGGTCCGACGCGAGACATCGCTCGCGTCCACCAGCCAGACCCGCTTCTTGCCGAGGGAGTACACGACGCGCCGCCCGGTGCCGGAGCCGTCCGGCACCGCGGCGGGCACGGCGGACTTCGACGCGGAGGGCCGCGGGCTCGCCGACGCCGAGGCGTTCGGCCGGGTGGCCGTGGCGGCCGGGTGCGGTCCCCGGTCCGCCTGCACGGCCAGCACGGTGACCGCCGCGACCGCGCCCACCGTCAGACCGGTCACCCAGACCCACGAGGGAAGTCGTCGGGCAGGCACGGGCACGCATCTCCTCAGCTACGGGACCCCTCCCACGAGGGGCCCGATCATCGTACTGCGAGCGGCCCGCGCTCCTCTCCGCAGTCCGGTACCGGTTCGCTCAGTCCGGTACCCGTTCGCTCAGTCCAGCACCGGCAGCAGCTCCGGCAGATGCCCGTCCGAGGCGGCCGCCGTGCGCTGCCGCTCCTCCGGTACGTCCCCGTACAGCGTGGTGCGCGGCTTCGCCGGCCGGCCGGCCGTGTCGGCCACCTCGATCAGGTCCTTGACGGACTTGTACGAGCCGTAGGAGGAGCCCGCCATCCGGGAGATGGTCTCCTCCATCAGCGTGCCGCCGACGTCGTTCGCGCCGGAGCGGAGCATCTCGGCCGCGCCCTCCGTGCCGAGCTTCACCCAGCTGGTCTGGATGTTGGGGATCCAGGGGTGCAACAGCAGCCGCGCCATCGCTGTCACCGCCCTGTTGTCCCGCAGGGTGGGGCCGGGCCGCGCGATGCCCGCCAGGTACACCGGCGCGTTGGTGTGGATGAAGGGGAGCGTGACGAACTCCGTGAAGCCGCCGGTGCGTTGCTGGATCCCGGCCAGCGTCCGCAGGTGCCCCAGCCAGTGCCTCGGCTGGTCCACGTGCCCGTACATCATCGTCGAGGACGACCGGATGCCCAGCTCGTGCGCGGTCGTGACCACCTCGATCCAGGTGGCCGCCGGCAGCTTGCCCTTGGTCAGGATCCAGCGGACCTCGTCGTCGAGGATCTCGGCGGCCGTGCCGGGAATCGAGTCGAGTCCGGCCTCCTTCGCCGCCGTCAGCCACTCGCGGACCGACATCCCGGTGCGGGTCGCGCCGTTGACGACCTCCATCGGCGAGAAGGCGTGCACATGCATGCCGGGGACGCGCTCCTTCACCGCCTTCGCGATGTCGAAGTACGCCGTGCCGGGCAGGTCCGGGTGGATGCCGCCCTGCATGCAGACCTCCACCGCGCCCACCTCCCAGGCCTGTTGGGCGCGGTCGGCGACCTGGTCCAGGGAGAGCGTGTACGCGTCGGCGTCGGTACGGCGCTGCGCGAAGGCGCAGAAACGGCAGCCGGTGTAGCAGACGTTGGTGAAGTTGATGTTCCGGGTGACGATGTACGTCACGTCGTCGCCGACCATCGACTTGCGAACGTCGTCCGCGATCTGGCACAGCGCGTCCAGCGCCGGGCCGTCCGCGTGCAGCAGGGCGAGGGCCTCGGCGTCGGTCAGCTTCGTCGGGTCGGCGGCCGCCGTGGCCAGCGCCTGTCGTACGTCCGTGTCGATGCGCTCGGGTGCCATGCCGGGGACGGCCGCCTCACGCAGGGCGCCCCAGTCGCCGTACACCTCGTCGAAGTCGTCGCGGCGGTCGGAGGTGCGGCCCTCGGTGTCGATGGTGCGGTGCAGGTCCGTACGGCCCCTCGACTCGAAGACCTCCTCGGGCTCCTGCCAGGGGTGGCCCTCGACCACCGCGTCCGGCCGTGCGAGCCCGGTCTCCGGGTCCGCCAGCGCGGCCACGTGCGGGCGCAGCCGGGGGTCCAGCCAGGGCTCGCCGCGCCGGACGAACTCGGGATACACGCACAGACGTTCCCGCAGCTCGAACCCGGCCGCCTCGGACCGGGCCGCGAGTTCCTCGATCTGCGGCCAGGGGCGTTCGGGGTTGACGTGGTCGATGGTGAGCGGGGAGACACCGCCCCAGTCGTCGATCCCGGCCCCTATGAGCCGCTCGTACTCGGAGTCGACCAGGTTCGGCGGGGCCTGCAGACAGGCGGCCGGGCCCATGATGTGGCGGGCGACGGCCACCGTGGCGACCAGCTCGTCGAGTTCCGCGTCCGGCATGCCGCGCATCGCGGTGTCCGGCTTGGCGCGGAAGTTCTGGATGATCAGTTCCTGGACGGAGTGATAGGCCCGGGAGACCTTCCGCAACGCGAACAGGGACTCGGCCCGCTCCTCGTACGTCTCGCCGATCCCGATCAGGATCCCGGACGTGAAGGGCACGGAGGAACGGCCGGCGTCCTCCAGGACCCGCAGCCGCACGGCCGGTTCCTTGTCCGGGGAGCCGTGGTGCGGGCCGCCGGGCTCGGACCACAGCCTGGTCGCGGTCGTCTCCAGCATCATGCCCATGGACGGGGCGACCGGCTTGAGCCGCTGGAAGTCGGTCCAGGTCAGCACCCCGGGGTTGAGGTGGGGCAGCAGTCCCGTCTCCTCCAGGATCCGGATGGAGATGGCGCGGACGTAGGCGATGGTGTCGTCGTAGCCGTGCGCGTCGAGCCACTCGCGCGCCTCCGGCCACCGGTCCTCGGGCTTGTCGCCGAGGGTGATCAGGGCTTCCTTGCAGCCGAGGGCGGCGCCGCGGCGGGCCACGTCGAGCACCTCGTCCGGCGACATGAACATGCCGTGGCCGGCCCGGCGCAGCTTGCCCGGCACGGTGACGAAGGTGCAGTAGTGGCACTTGTCCCGGCACAGCCGGGTGAGGGGGATGAAGACGCTCTTCGAGTAGGTGATGACGCCTTGGCGGCCCGCCGCCTCCAGGCCCGCGTCCCGCACCCGGGCGGCGGACGCGGTGAGGTCGTCGAGGGCCTCGCCGCGGGCCTGGAGCAGCACGGCCGCCTCGGTCACGTCGAGGGCGACGCCGTCCCGGGCGCGTTTGAGGGCGCGACGCATGGAGTTGTCGGTGGGGCCGGTTCCGGGGGTCGCGGTGCTCGTCATCCTTCGAGCATACGGAGGGGCTCCGCCGGTTCGGCGGGGACGGGTCCGGAGGGGGCGCTGCGGTGCGTGGCCGGGTGCGGGTGGTTGGTGGCTGGTCGCGCAGTTCCCCGCGCCCCTGGG
Source organism: Streptomyces sp. NPDC050997 (assembly GCF_040660135.1). Lineage (NCBI taxonomy): Bacteria > Bacillati > Actinomycetota > Actinomycetes > Kitasatosporales > Streptomycetaceae > Streptomyces > Streptomyces sp. NPDC050997. The sequence goes on along the minus strand of NZ_JBFAGK010000045.1, from coordinate 3,505 downwards.
TGGGGTGCCCGGCCCCCGGCTACACGTACGCCGGGTATTCGTCCAGCCCGGAGGGGGCGCTGCGGTGCGTGGCCGGGTGCGGGTGGTTGGTGGCTGGTCGCGCAGTTCCCCGCGCCCCTGGGTGGGGTGCCGGGCCGTCGGCTACACGTACGCCGCGTATTCGTCCAGCCCGGAGGGGGCTGCGGTGCGTGGCCGGGTGCGGGTGGTTGGTGGCTGGGCGCGCAGTTCCCCGCGCCCCTGGGTGGGGTGCCCGGCCGTCGGCTACATGTATGCCGCGTATTCGTCCAGCGCCCGCAGCACCTCCGCCGGTTGGTGGCTGGGCGCGCAGTTCCCCGCGCCCCTGGGTGGGGTGCCCGGCCGTCGGCTACATGTATGCCGCGTATTCGTCCAGCGCCCGCAGCACCTCCGCCGGTTGGTGGCTGGGCGCGCAGTTCCCCGCGCCCCCAGGTGGGCTGCCCCGCACTCGGCTACACGTACGCCGCGTATTCGTCCAGCGCCCGCAGCACCTCCGCCTCCCCCGCCGGTGGCAGCTGGACCACGGCCTCCTCGATGCCGAGGTCCGCGTAGTGCGCGAGCTTGCCGGGGGTGGGGAAGACCGCGTACGGGACGATCTGGAGGGCGGCCGGGTCGCGGCCCGCGTCCGCCCAGGCCGTGCGGAGCACCGGCAGCGACTCCGTGAGACCGCGCCCGCCGATGGGCAGCCACCCGTCGGCGTACTCGCAGATGTGGGCGAAGAGTTTGGGGCCCGCCGCCCCGCCGACCAGCGTCCGCGGGCCGACCACCGGACCGCGCGGCTTCTGCACCGGCTTGGGATAGGCGGACGAGGCCCGTACGCTCCCGAACTCCCCTTCGTACGCGGTCGGTTCCTCCGACCACAGGGCGCGCATCAGCGCCATCCGGTCCCGGACCAGCTCCCGCCGGGTGCGCCACTCGACACCGTGGTCGGCGGCCTCCTCGACGTTCCAGCCGAAGCCGAGGCCGAGCGTGAACCGCCCGCCGGAGAGGTGGTCGAGTGTCGCGACCTGCTTGGCGAGGTCGATGGGGTCGTGCTGGGCGACCAGCGTGATGCCGGTGCCGAGGCCCAGCCGCTCGGTCACCGCCGCCGCCTGGCCGAGCGCGACGAAGGGGTCGAGGGTACGGCCGTACTCGGGCGGCAGCTCGCCACCGGCCGGGTACGGGGTGGCCCGCTCGACGGGGATGTGCGTGTGCTCGGGCAGATACAGCCCGGCGAACCCGCGGTGCTCCAGCTCGCGGGCGAGCCGGGTCGGGGCGATCGTCTCGTCGGTGAGGAAGACCGTCACGGAGATGCGCATGGCACATCTGTACCGGCTGCCGGTCCAGCTGTCCATACCGACCAGTCGGCATTATGAGGACGTCCATGAAGAGACACTCAGGGGGCGCCATGGACCGGGATGCGCCAATTCCCCTGTCTTTCCACGGAAGTTCACACACGTCCGGCACGGTGGAGGCATGTGTGACGACAACGACGCCAACGCCACCAACGACGACAACGCCGCCGACGAGGTCCAGCACGGCGTCGGAAGACGCGCACTGTTCGTGACGGGAGCCGCCGCCGCGCTTACGTTGGGAAGCGTGAGCTTCGCTTCAGCGGCCGGGGCCGCCGACGGAGAACCGGAGACGAGGACCGTGCGCGGCACGCTGCCCGCCGGCTCCCCCGACTTCGTGTACGTACCGGTCGAGGTCCCGTCCGGGGTACGGGAGATCAAGGTCGCGTACACCTACGACCGGCCCTCCGTACCGGCCGGCACCCCGGGCAACGCCCTCGACATCGGCGTCTTCGACGAGCGCGGCACCGAGCTGGGCGGCCGGGGCTTCAGGGGCTGGTCGGGCGGGGCCCGCACGGAGTTCTTCCTGCGCGCGGACGACGCGACGCCGGGCTACCTGCCCGGACCGGTACGCGAGGGCACCTGGCACATCGCGCTCGGGCCGTACACGGTCGCCCCGCAGGGTCTGGCGTACGAGATCACCGTGACCCTGACTTACGGCGAGCCCGGCGAGACCGCGACACCGACGTATCCGCCCGCCCGGGCGAAGGGCCGGGGCCGCGCCTGGTACCGCGGGGACTGCCATCTGCACTCCTGGCACTCGGACGGCCGCCGCACCCCCGCCGAGATCGCGGCACTGGCGCGGGCGGCGGGCCTGGACTTCATCAACTCCTCGGACCACAACACGCACGCGTCACATTCGCACTGGGCGTCCGAGGCCGGTGACGACCTGCTGATCATGCTGGGCGAGGAGATCACGACGAGGAACGGCCATGTGGTCGCCCTCGGCACCGACCCCGGGACCTTCGTCGACTGGCGCTACCGGGCCCGCGACAACCGCTTCGGCCGCTTCGCCCGCCAGATCCGCCGCGCGGGAGGCCTGGTCGTGCCCGCCCACCCGCACGCCACCTGCGTCGGCTGCAACTGGAAGTTCGGGTTCGGGGACGCGGACGCGATCGAGGTGTGGAACGGCCCGTGGACACCCGACGACGAGGTGGCCCTCGCGGACTGGGACAGCATGCTGGTGGCGTCGGCGCGCTCCGGCGACGGCGGCTGGATCCCGGCGATGGGCAACAGCGACGCCCACCGCGACCCGGACGCGGTCGGCTCCCCCCAGACGGTCGTCCTGGCCGACGACCTGACCCGCGAGGCGATCCAGGAAGGCATCCGGGCGGGCCGCTCGTACGTGGCCGAGTCGAAGAACGTGTCCCTCGCCTTCACGGCGTCCGGCGGCCGGGGCGAACACGCGGGCATCGGGGAGCGGTTGCGGGTCGACCGCGACACCCCGGTGACGGTCCGCCTGGAGGCGACGGGCGCCCCGCGCTGCGTGGTCCGCCTCGTCACCGACCAGGGCGTCCTGTTCACCGGCGAACCGCTGCCGGTGACGGGGTCGGGGGTCGTGGAGTGGCGTACGACGCCTTCGTACGCGGCGTACGTCCGCGCGGAGTTGCGGCACGAGACGGCGGCGGGACCACTGCCGGGCGCACTCGCGGCGGTCACCAACCCGATCTTCCTGGGGCGCGCGTAGGGCGCCGCCGACGGTCACATCGGCCGGGGTCAGTTCTGCTCGGGTCAGTTCTGCTCGGCGCGGGCCCTCGCCAGGTGCTTCAGCTCGATGATCGTCGCGACGGCTCCCAGCCAGCGGGCCGTCGCCTCGTCGGCGGGGGCGCCGCCCGCGAGCTGGGTGGCGGCCTCCAGCCAGTCCCGTACGACCCGCGCCGCCTCGGGACGCGGCAACGGCTCGGGCAGCTCCGCCGCGTACGCCACGCCCCCGGCCCGGACCACCTCGGCGAGGAAGGCCACCGAGCGCGGCTGCGTGTGGAGCCGGTCGAGCGTCACGGCGGCGGCCGCGGCGCCGTCGCCGAAGAGGGCGGTGCGGCGGGGGCCGGCGTCGGCGGTGAGGCCTTGACTTGCACCTCGGGCTGAAGCCCGAGGATTCTGGCCTTCTCGATCGTTGCTGTGCCGCTACGCGGCACGTGGTTCGGTCGGGAATCCGTGGC
>NZ_JBFAGK010000044.1:0-18359 GCF_040660135.1 Streptomyces sp. NPDC050997 | reverse complement strand
AGACGTTCTACGTCGTCCTCAGTGGCTCGGTCGCCATCGTCGAGGGCTACGGCACACCCGGCGAACGCCTGCTGCGTGTGCACGGCCCTGGCCGCCTGGCGACGGGAGCGGCCGGTGCCGTCGCCGGGCGCGACGGCCGGGCGGCAGCCTGGTGCGTGCCAGACGCCGCGACGGGGCGAACATGGCCTGATCGGCCGGACAGGCCCTGGCTAGGAACGACCACGTTCCCCGGGCGCCGAAGCGGTCGATCCGCGGACCACCAGCTCGGGCATGAACACGAACTCGCTGTGCGGGGCGGGCGTCCCGCCGATCTCCTCCAGCAGCGTGCGCACCGCCGCCTGTCCCATCGCCGGGACCGGCTTGCGGACGGTCGTCAGCGGCGGGTCGGTGAAGGCGATCAGGGGGGAGTCGTCGAAGCCCACGACCGAGATGTCCTTCGGCACGTCCAGACCGCGCTGCCGGGCCGCCCGGATCGCGCCCAGCGCCATCATGTCGCTGGCGCAGACCACCGCCGTACAGGACCGGTCGATCAGGGCCGTCGTGGCCGCCTGACCGCCTTCCAGGGTGTACAGGGAGTGCTGGACCAGTTCCGACTCGATCACGTCCGTGGCCAGGCCCAGCTGGTCCTGCACGGCGCGGACGAAGCCCTCGATCTTGCGCTGCACGGGCACGAACCGCTTCGGCCCCAGCGCCAGGCCGATCCTGGTGTGCCCCAGGGACACCAGGTGAGTCACCGCGAGTGTCATCGCGGCCCGGTCGTCGGGGGAGATGAAGGGCGCCTGCACCTTCGGCGAGAAGCCGTCCACGAGGACGAAGGGCACGCCCTGGGCGCGCAGCTGCTCGTAGCGCTGCGTGTCGGCGGTGGTGTCGGCGTGCAGCCCGGAGACGTAGATGATGCCGGCCACGCCCCGGTCGACGAGCATCTCGGTGAGCTCGTCCTCGGTGGAGCCGCCCGGGGTCTGGGTGGCCAGGACGGGCGTGTAGCCCTGCCTGGTCAGCGCCTGGCCGATGACCTGGGCCAGGGCCGGGAATATCGGGTTCTCCAGCTCCGGGGTGATCAGGCCCACCAGGCCCTCGCTGCGCTGCCGCAGACGTACCGGGCGCTCGTAGCCCAGCACGTCGAGGGCGGCCAGCACGGACTGGCGGGTGGTGGCGGCGACGCCCGGCTTGCCGTTGAGGACGCGGCTGACGGTCGCTTCGCTCACCCCAGCCTGAGCGGCGATGTCGGCAAGCCGTGTGGTCACAGGGTGGGACTGTACCGGCCAACTGTCACCTTGCACACCAAACCGGCGCCTCGGGCGACCTGCTGACCGGCCCGGTCCGGGCTGCTGGGTCATCGCACTCCCTCGTGAAAGTGATGGCAAGAGTTTGCAGAGTCTTGCACAGGCCGTCCCAACTGCTCGGTGACCGCAAATAAGCGTCTCACGACGGTCGCTGAAGGGTCACGTCCGGATAACTTCGACGGTGTCTTGCTCTTTTTTTCTGCAAGGTCTTTCGCAAGGATTGCATCGCTGTTACGTTCACGTCGCCCCCCGGCGGCAGCGGCGCGGTCGGCAACCAGGCAGGAGCGGCGGACGGGGCCCTCCGCCCGGAATACGGGCTTTCACCCTCAAGGAGAACTCATGCGGCGTGGCATAGCGGCCACCGCGCTGGTGGCGTCCCTCGCCCTCGCGGCGACGGCCTGCGGCGGAAGTGACAGCGGCGACAAGGCCGACGGTCCGGTCACCATCACCTGGTGGGACACCTCCAACGCCACCAACGAGGCGCCGACGTACCAGGCCTTGGTCAAGGAGTTCGAGGCCGCCCACAAGGACGTCAAGGTCAACTACGTCAACGTCCCCTTCGACCAGGCGCAGAACAAGTTCGACACCGCCGCCGGTTCCAAGGGCGCCCCGGACATCCTGCGCTCCGAGGTCGGCTGGACCCCCGCCTTCGCCAAGAAGGGCTACTTCCTGCCGCTGGACGGCACCGAGGCCCTCGCCGAGCAGGCCAAGTTCCAGCCCAACCTGATCGAGCAGGCCAAGTACGAGGGCAAGACGTACGGTGTGCCGCTGGTCACCGACACTCTCGCGCTGGTCTACAACAAGGAGCTCTTCGCGAAGGCCGGCGTCGAGGCCCCGAAGACCTGGGGCGACCTGAAGAAGGCCGCCGCCACCATCAAGGCCAAGACCGGTGTCGACGGCTACTGGGGCTCCACCCAGGCCTACTACGCGCAGTCCTACCTCTACGGCGAGGGCACCGACACCGTCGACGCCGAGGCCAAGAAGGTCACCGTCACATCGGCGCCCGCCAAGAAGGGCCTCGAGACCTGGCTGAGCCTCTTCGACGGCAAGGGGCTGCACAAGGCCGACACCACCGCCGACGCCTACGCCCACATCCAGGAGGCGTTCGTCAGCGGCAAGGTCGCCGCGATCATCCAGGGCCCGTGGGAGATCACCAACTTCTACAAGGGCACGGCCTTCAAGGACAAGAAGAACCTCGGCATCGCCACCGTCCCGGCCGGCTCCACCGGCAAGGCGGGCGCCCCCACGGGCGGCCACAACCTCTCGGTCTACGCCGGCTCCGACTCCGCCCACCAGAAGGCGGCCCTGACCTTCGTCGACTTCCTGACCTCCGCGAAGTCCCAGGAGTCCATCGCGCTGAAGAACTCCACGCTGCCGACCCGCGACGACGCCTACACCGCCGAGGTCAAGGCCGACCCGGGCATCGCCGGCTTCCAGGGCGTCCTGCCCGCCGCCCAGCCGCGCCCGGCGCTGCCCGAGTACAGCTCCCTGTGGGGCCCGCTGGACACCGAGCTGCCGCAGATCGCCGGTGGCAAGGAGTCCCTGGACGAGGGTCTGGGCAAGTCGGAGACCGCGATAGCCAAGCTGGTCCCGGACTTCAGCAAGTGATCCCGAGTGGCCGCCGGATCCTCCAGCGAACCGGGGGAGGATCCGGCGGCCACCGGCCTGCGCCCAGGCCGTTCAGACCGTCCAGGCCGAAGAACTTCCAGAAGGTGTCGAACCATGACAGTCGCCATCGACCGCGCGACCGGCAAGCGCCGCGGTGACCGCGCGCCGCGCCCTGGGCGGTTCCAGCGCCTCAGGCGCAACTACCAGAAGCACTGGTACGCGTACGCGATGATCGCCCCGGTGGTGATCGTGCTCGGGGTCCTCGTGGTCTACCCCCTGGTGTACGGCCTCTACCTCACGCTCACCGACGCCGACAGCCTCAACACCGCCCGCACGATCGGCGTCAACCACATCGACGCCACCTACAAGTTCATCGGCCTCGACAACTACGCCGACATCCTGTGGGGCGACACGGCCTACGACCGCTTCTGGTCGCACTTCGTCTGGACGGTCGTCTGGACCGGTCTCTGCGTCACCCTGCACTACACGATCGGCCTCGGCCTGGCCCTGCTGCTCAACCAGAAGCTGCGCGGCCGTACCTTCTACCGGGTCGTCCTGATCCTGCCGTGGGCCGTGCCGACCTTCGTCACCGTCTTCGGCTGGCGTTTCATGCTCGCCGACGGCGGCATCGTGAACTCCTTCCTGGAGACGCTCCACCTGCCGACACCGCTGTGGCTGGAGGACACCTTCTGGCAGCGGTTCGCCGCGATCATGGTCAACACCTGGTGCGGTGTCCCCTTCATGATGCTGTCGCTGCTCGGCGGCCTGCAGTCCATCGACACCTCGCTCTACGAGGCCTCCGAGATGGACGGCGCGAACGCCTGGCAGCGCTTCCGGTACGTCACCCTGCCGGGTCTGAGGTCCGTCAGCTCCACCGTCGTCCTGCTCGGTGTCATCTGGACCTTCAACCAGTTCGCCATCATCTTCCTGCTGTTCGGCACCTCCGCCCCCGACGCCCAGATCCTCGTCACCTGGGCGTACTACCTCGGCTTCGGACAGCAGCCGCGTGACTTCGCGCAGTCGGCCGCCTACGGCATCCTGCTGCTGGCGATCCTGATCGTCTTCACCTCCTTCTACCGCCGCTGGCTGAACCGCAATGACGAGCAGCTCGCGATCTGAGGCAGGAGTCCCCATGAGCACGACCACTGTTGAGACCGCCGCGGCGACCCGGCCGGACACCCCGGCCGCCCCGAAGCGGGTGACCCGCCGCGGCGAGAGCAGCCCCGCCGCCCGCCTCGTCTACCACGGCATCCTGGCCTTCGCGAGCCTGATCGCGCTGTTCCCCGTGGCCTGGCTGGTCTATCTGTCCCTCGGCCCGGACAAGGACGACTACCTGCACCCCGGCGGCATCTGGGACAAGATGACGCTCGACAACTACACGTTCGTGCTCCAGCACACGAAGTTCTTCGACTGGCTCCAGAGCACCCTGATCGTCACCCTCGGCACCACCGCCATCGGTGTGATCATCTCCGCCACCACCGGCTACGCGGTTTCGCGCATGCGTTTCCCGGGTTACCGGAAGTTCATGTGGGTGCTCCTGGTCACCCAGATGTTCCCGGTTGCGGTGCTCATGGTGCCGATGTACCAGATCCTGTCGGATCTGCAGCTCATCGACAGTTACCTTGGCCTCGTACTCGTGTACTGCACGACCACCGTCCCCTACTGCGCGTGGCTGATGAAGGGCTATTTCGACACCATCCCGTTCGAGATCGACGAGGCGGGACGCGTCGACGGGCTGACCCCCTTCGGCACGTTCGCGCGACTGATCCTGCCGCTCGCCAAGCCGGGCCTGGCGGTCGCCGCCTTCTACAGCTTCCTCACCGCCTTCGGCGAGGTCGCGTTCGCCGCGACGTTCATGCTCTCCGACACGAAGTACACCTTCGCCGTCGGTCTGCAGACCTTCGTCAGCGAGCACGACGCGCAACGCAACCTCATGGCCGCTACCGCGGTCCTGATCGCGATACCCGCCGCCGCGTTCTTCTACTTCGTGCAGAAGAACCTGGTGACCGGCCTGACCTCGGGCGGCACGAAGGGCTGACCGCCGGCTGGGCCGCGATGGCCGCGATGGGCCGTCCGTCGTCTGACGGTCTCGTCGTGGCGGGTCGCGCCCACGCGGCGGAAGCCGCATATCGCCAGAGTCCCGCGCCCCTCGGGGCGCGGGTGGCGGCCGCGGTCATCATCCGACCCCGCTTCGACCGCGGCCGCCCAGTCACCCCGTCCGCCGCCGTACCCACTGACCCGATGACTCCCTTAAGCACAAGGACGCCATGAGCCAGCAGCACTCCGCCGACCAGGCCCCCACCTCCTCTCGCGAAGCAGCTGTCGCCACCGTCGCGGGGCACCGCGACTGGTGGCGGGACGCGGTGATCTACCAGGTCTATCCGCGCAGCTACGCCGACAGCAACGGCGACGGCATGGGCGACCTGGAGGGTGTCCGCACCCGCCTGCCGTATCTGCGCGACCTCGGCGTGGACGCCGTGTGGCTCAGCCCCTTCTACGCCTCCCCGCAGGCCGACGCCGGCTACGACGTCGCCGACTACCGGGCCGTGGACCCCATGTTCGGCAACCTCCTGGACTCCGACGCGCTGATCCGCGACGCGCACGAGCTGGGCCTGCGGATCATCGTCGACCTGGTTCCCAACCACTCCTCCGACCAGCACGAGTGGTTCAAGCGGGCGGTCGCCGAGGGACCCGGCTCACCGCTTCGGGAGCGCTACCACTTCCGCCCCGGCAAGGGCGCGGGCGGCGAACTCCCGCCCAACGACTGGGAGTCGGTCTTCGGCGGCCCCGCGTGGACGCGGGTCACCGAACCGGACGGCACCCCGGGGGAGTGGTACCTGCACCTCTTCGCCCCGGAGCAGCCCGACTTCAACTGGGAGCACCCGGCGGTCGGCGACGAGTTCCGCTCCATCCTGCGCTTCTGGCTCGACATGGGCGTCGACGGCTTCCGTATCGACGTGGCCCATGGCCTGGTGAAGGCGGACGGGCTCCCGGACCTGGGATCCCACGACCAGGTGAAGCTGCTGGGCAACGAGGTCATGCCGTTCTTCGACCAGGACGGCGTGCACGAGGTCTACCGTCAGTGGCGGCTCGTCCTCGACGAGTACGCCGGGGAGAAGATCTTCGTGGCCGAGGCCTGGACCCCGACGGTCGAGCGCACCGCCAACTACGTCCGTCCCGACGAACTCCACCAGGCGTTCAACTTCCAGTACCTGAGCACGGAGTGGGACGCGGCCGAGCTGCGCGGAGTCATCGACCGGACCCTGGAGGCCATGCGTCCGGTGGGCGCCCCCGCCACCTGGGTCCTGTCCAACCACGACGTCACCCGCCATGCCACCCGGTTCGCCAACCCGCCCGGCCTCGGCACCCAGATCCGCACCGCGGGGGACCGCGACCTGGGTCTGCGCCGGGCGCGTGCCGCCACCCTGCTCATGCTGGCGCTGCCCGGTTCGGCGTACGTCTACCAGGGCGAGGAACTCGGTCTCCCGGACGTCGTCGACCTGCCGGACGAGGTCCGTCAGGACCCGGCCTACTTCCGCGGCGCCGGCCAGGACGGCTTCCGGGACGGCTGCCGGGTGCCGATCCCGTGGACGCGCACGGGATCGTCGTACGGCTTCGGCGACGGAGGCAGCTGGCTGCCGCAGCCGGCCGGGTGGGGCGAACTGAGCGTCGAGGCGCAGACCGGCGTCGCCGGCTCCACCCTGGAGCTGTACCGCGCGGCCCTGGCCGCCCGCCGTGAGCAGCCCGACCTCGGCGCGGGCGACCGCGTGGAGTGGCTCAAGGCCCCCGAGGGCGTCCTGGCCTTCCGTCGCGGCGAGTTCGTCTGCGTCGCCAACACGAGTGGCGAGTCGGTGTCGACTCCGGCATACGGCCGTCTGCTCCTCGCCAGCGGCGACGTGGCCGAGGCGGGCGGCGAGGCGAAGCTGCCGGCGGACACGACGGTGTGGTGGACGCGGGCCTGACGGGCGCGTCCGAAAGTTCTTGCATCACTTCACACCGGCCCGCTGCCTTTTCAGGCAGCGGGCCTCTACCATCTGCGTCACCGCAAGTTTGCGGAAACATTCAGCAAGAAGCTTCAACGTCAGTCTTCTGTACGGCCCTTCACGACCCTCACGACCCTTCAAAGACGAAGGAACCCCACATGGCACGCAGAACCCTCTCCGGGGCCCTCGCCCTCACGGCCGCCGCCCTTGTCATGAACCCGACTATCGCGCAGGCCTCCCCGCCCGGCACCAAGGACGTCACCGCCGTCCTGTTCGAGTGGAACTTCGCCTCGGTGGCCAAGGAGTGCACCAACACCCTCGGGCCGGCCGGCTACGGCTCTGTCCAGGTCTCGCCGCCCGCCGAGCACATACAGGGCTCGCAGTGGTGGACGTCCTACCAGCCCGTCAGTTACAAGATCGCGGGTCGGCTCGGCGACCGCACGGCGTTCCAGAACATGGTGAACACCTGCCACGCGGCGGGTGTGAAGGTCGTCGCCGACAGCGTCATCAACCACATGTCGGCGGGCAGCGGCACCGGCACCGGCGGCTCCTCGTACACGAAGTACGACTACCCGGGCCTGTACTCGTCGTTCGACTTCGACGACTGCACCAGCCAGATCACCAACTACCAGGACCGCTACAACGTCCAGCACTGCGAACTGGTCGGCCTGGCCGACCTCGACACGGGCGAGAACTACGTCCGCCAGGCCATCGCCGGCTACCTGAACGACCTGCTCACCCTCGGCGTCGACGGCTTCCGCATCGACGCGGCCAAGCACATCGACACCGCCGACCTCGCGGGCATCAAGTCGCGGCTCACGAACCCGAACGCGTACTGGAAGCAGGAGGTCATCTACGGCAGCTCGGAGGCCGTCCAGCCCACCGAGTACACCGGCAACGGGGACGTCCAGGAGTTCCGGTACGCCTACGACCTCAAGCGGGTGTTCAACAACGAGAACCTCGCCTACCTGAAGAACTACGGCGAGGGCTGGGGGTACATGAGCAGCGGTGTCGCCGGGGTCTTCGTCGACAACCACGACACCGAGCGCAACGGCTCCACCCTGAACTACAAGGACGGCGCCAACTACACGCTCGCCAGCGTCTTCATGCTGGCCTGGCCCTACGGCGCCCCGGACGTCAACTCCGGCTACGAGTGGTCCGACGTGGACGCGGGACCGCCCAACAGCGGTGCGGTGAACGCCTGTTGGCAGGACGGCTGGAAATGCCAGCACGCCTGGCCGGAGATCCTGCGCATGGTCGCCTTCCGCAACGCGACGCGCGGCGAGTCGGTCACCAACTGGTGGGACAACGGGGGCGACGCGATCGCCTTCGGCCGCGGCGCCAAGGGGTACGTCGCGATCAACCACGAGTCGAGCGGCCTGAGCCGGACGTACCAGACGTCCCTTCCGGCGGGCACGTACTGCAACGTGCAGAACAACACGACGGTGACCGTCAACTCCGGCGGACAGTTCACCGCGACCCTCGGGGCCAACACCGCCCTGGCGATCTACGCGGGCAAGAGCAGCTGCTGAGCCGTTCCGCGTACCGCGCGTTGTGGTGACCAACAACGCGCGGTACGCGGGGGGTTGACGGTTGTGGAGCCCGCCCCTACGGTTCCGCACTGACATGGGAGCGCTCCCACGATTGGGCGGGATCATGATGCGCAGCGCCAGCCAGGTGTCGTTCGGCCTGCGGAACACCGGGATCACCACCGGGACGGTTACTCCGTACCTGACCAACGGCTCCAGCAGCACCGCACAGCAGGCCGCCGTCGCGGTCGGCGGGGGCACGCTGAACGCCACGGTCCCGGCCCGCTCACTCGTCACCCACACCATCCAGCGATAGGAGTCGCGATGCGCGTGAGAAGTCGACTGGGGCTCTTACTCTGCGGGCTCGCCCTGCTGATCGGGGCCGCGGCGGCCCCGTCCTCCGCGGCGGCGACCGCACTGCCCAGCAGCTTCACCTGGTCCTCGAGCGGGGTGCTGATCTCCCCGAAGTCGGATGCGAGCCACAGCATCGCCGCGATCAAGGACCCGTCGGTCGTGTACAGCGGTGGCCGCTGGCATGTCTTCGGCAGCACCGCGAGCACCAGCGGTGGATACAGCATGGTGTACCTCAACTTCACCGACTGGTCGCAGGCCGCCTCCGCGACGCAGTACTACCTGGACCAGACACCGATCGGCACCGGGTACAAGGCGGCGCCGCAGGTGTTCTACTTCGCGCCGCAGGGGCTGTGGTACCTCGTCTACCAGACCGGGGACAACGCGGCGTACTCGACGACCACGAACATCAGCAACCCGAGTTCGTGGAGCGCGCCGAAGAAGTTCTACGCCTCCGGCATGCCGCAGATCATCAAGGACAACATCGGCAGCGGCTATTGGGTGGACTTCTGGACCGTCTGTGACACGGCCAACTGCTTCTTGTTCTCCTCCGACGACAACGGTCACCTCTACCGCTCGCAGACCACCCTGGCCAACTTCCCGAACGGCTTCACCAACACGGTCATCGTGATGTCCGACTCCAGCAGGTACCGCCTGTGGGAGGCGAGCAACGTCTACAAGCTCTCCGGCACCAACACCTACCTGCTGCTCGTCGAGGCGATCGGCGGCAACGGCAAGCGGTACTTCCGGTCCTGGACGGCGAACGGCATCGCCGGCACCTGGACCGCGCTCGCCGACAGCGAGGCCAACCCCTTCGCCCGGTCGACCAACGTCGCGTTCAGCGGCACGCCCTGGACCAACGACATCAGTCACGGCGAGATGATCCGCGCCGGGACCGACCAGACCCTCACCATCAACCCGTGCCGCCTGCAGTACCTGTACCAGGGCCTGAGCCCCTCGGCCACCGGCCCCTACAACACCCTGCCCTGGCGGCTCGGCCTGCTGACGCAGACCAACTCCAACTGCTGAAAGTTCTTTCCATTCGTTTCAGGACTCTTGCTGTAAGTGTTGCAGCGGCGATACGTTGCGCCCGGGGTCGGACCCAACAGAGCCGTCATCGCAAGGAGTCCACGTCAGTGATACCCAGATGGCCGGTGCCCTCGAGGCGCCGTACCGCACATGCCGGACGGGTCGCTGCGGTCACCGTGACCGCGCTGGCCGCAGCACTCGTCCAGCCCCTCGCCGCCCGGGCGGACACCCCGCCCGCCCCGCCGTCCGACGCCAGGCTCGCCGCCGAGCCCGCCCGGCACGACGACACACGCGAGCAGTTCTACTTCGTCCTGCCGGACCGTTTCGCCAACGGGGACACCGCCAACGACCAGGGCGGCCTGACCGGTTCCCGTCTGAGCACCGGCTACGACCCCACCGACAAGGGCTTCTACCAGGGCGGCGACCTCAAGGGCCTGACCCAGAAGCTCGACTACATCAAGGGTCTCGGCACGACCTCCATCTGGATGGCGCCGATCTTCAAGAACCAGCCCGTGCAGGGCACCGGGGACAACGCCTCGGCCGGCTACCACGGTTACTGGATCACCGACTTCACCCAGGTCGACCCGCACTTCGGCACCAACCAGGACCTGGAAAACCTCATCTCCAAGGCGCACGCCAAGGGCATGAAGGTCTTCTTCGACGTCATCACCAACCACACGGCCGACCTCGTCGACTACGAGGAGAAGTCCTACGACTACCTCTCCAAGGGCGCCTTCCCGTACCTGACGAAGGACGGTGAGCCCTTCGACGACGCCGACCACGCGGGCACGGACGACTTCCCCGAGGTCGACGCGGACTCCTTCCCGCGCACCCCGAAGGTCACGAAGGACACCAAGGTCCCGGCGTGGCTGAACGACCCGACGATGTACCACAACCGCGGCGACTCCACCTTCGCCGGTGAGAGCTCCACCTACGGCGACTTCTCCGGCCTCGACGACCTGTGGACCGAGCGTCCCGAGGTCGTCAGCGGGATGGAGAAGATCTACCAGCGCTGGGTCCGCGACTTCGACATCGACGGCTTCCGGATCGACACCGTCAAGCACGTGAACATGGAGTTCTGGAACCAGTGGGCCACGGCCCTGGACGCGTATGCGGCCAAGCGGGGCCGGGACGACTTCTTCATGTTCGGCGAGGTCTACTCCGCCGACACGTCGGTCACCTCGCCGTACGTCACCCAGGGCCGCCTCGACGCCACGCTCGACTTCCCCTTCCAGGAGGCGGCCCGGCAGTACGCCTCCCAGGGCGGCAGCGCCCGGAAACTGGCGTCGGTCTTCGGCGACGACTACAAGTACACGACCGACAAGGCCAACGCGTACGAGCAGGTCACCTTCCTCGGCAACCACGACATGGGCCGCGTCGGGTACTTCCTGAACCAGGACAACCCGAAAGCCACCGACGCGGAGCTGTTGGGCAAGGACCGGCTGGCCAACGAGCTGATGTTCCTCAGCCGCGGCAACCCGGTCGTCTACTACGGCGACGAGCAGGGCTTCACCGGTGCCGGCGGCGACAAGGACGCCCGCCAGACGATGTTCGCGTCCCGTACCGCCGACTACCTCGACGACGACGAGATCGGCACCGACCGCACCCACGCGAGCGACGCGTACGACACGAGCGCGCCGCTGTACCGGCAGATCGCCGCACTCGCGAAGCTCCGCAAGGCCAACCCGGCCCTCACGGACGGCGTCCAGACGGAGCGCTACGCGGAAGACGGCTCCGGTGTCTACGCTTTCACCCGCACCGGCACCGACAGGACCGAGTACGTGGTCGCCCTCAACAACTCCGGTGCGGCGAGGACGGCGACCTTTGCGACCGGTTCGGCAGGCATGACGTACGCCGGCATCTACGGCACCGACACCACCGTCACGTCCGATGCCGACAAGAAGCTCACCGTCACCGTCCCGGCAGGCTCCGCGATCGTCCTCAAGGCGGCCCACCGGCTCGCCCGGCCCGCCACCGGGCCGACGGTCACGCTCAAGGCCCCCGCCACCGGCGCCACCGGCACCGTCGAGCTGACCGCCGACGTCGAAGGCGGTCAGCTCAACCGGGTCGTCTTCGCCGCGCAGACCGGCGACGGAAAGTGGCGGACCCTCGGCTCCGCCGACCACGCCCCGTACAAGGTCACGCAGACCATCGGCAAGGACGTACCGGCCGGAACCGCCCTGCGCTACAAGGCGGTTGTCATCGACTCGGCCGGACGAACGGCGAGTGCGGGCGCCGACAGCGTCACCGGCACACCGCCCGCCGAGGAGGCCCCCTCCGCCTCCTCCCGCGACTACGCGATCGTCCACTACAAGCGCACCGACGGCGACTACGCCGACTGGGGCCTGTACGCCTGGGGCGACCTCGCCGACGGCGAGTCGACCACCTGGCCGGACAGTCACCCCTTCATCGGCCGGGACGCGTACGGCGCCTTCGCCTACGTCAAACTGAAGCCCGGCGCCTCGAACCTCGACTTCCTCGTCATCGACAAGGACGGCGACAAGGACGTCTCGGCCGACCGCACGATCGACGTCACCAAAGCCGGCGAGATCTGGATCGAGCAGGGCAAGGAGACCGTACGGACGCAGCGGCCCGACTACCCGGCACAGGACAGGACGAAGGCCGTCCTGCACTACCACCGGGCCGACGGGAACTACGACGGCTGGGGCCTGCACGTCTGGACGGGCGCCGCCGCTCCCACCGACTGGTCGAACCCGCTGAAGCCGGTGCGGACCGACAGCTACGGCGCGGTCTTCGAGGTACCGCTCAACGACGGTGCCACCAGCGTCAGTTACATCCTCCACAAGGGCGACGAGAAGGACCTGCCCACCGACCAGTCACTGGACCTCACGGCGAACGGTCACGAGGTGTGGCTGCTGGGCGGCCAGGAGAAGTACCTGCTCCCGCAGCCGTCCGGCTCCGCCGCGGCGCTCGACCTGACCACCTCCAAGGCGATCTGGATCGACCGGAACACGGTCGCCTGGAACGGCTCCGAAGCGGCCGCCTCCACCCAGCTGCTGTACTCCCGCGACGGATCGATCGAGGTGAAGGACGGCACCCTGACCGGGGACGCGAAGTGGCTCCGCCTCTCCAGGAGCGCACTCACCGACGCCCAGAAGACGGCGTTCCCGCACCTGAAGGACTACTCGGCCTGGTCCGTCGACCCCCGTGACCGAGACAGGGTGCGCGAGGCCCTCGGCGGTCAGCTCGTCGCCTCCCAACGAGCGGCGAACGGGGCGGTGTTGACGGCGACAGGCGTCCAGATCGCCGGCGTACTCGACGATCTGTACCCCGCGGCGACAAAGGCCGAGCTCGGGCCGACCTTCCGCAACGGCCGTCCCGCGCTGGCCGTTTGGGCGCCCACGGCCCGATCGGTCAAGCTCGAACTGGACGGCTCGACCATCGCCATGAAGCGCGACGCCACCACCGGCGTCTGGTCCGTCACCGGTCCCGGCTCCTGGAGGAACAAGCCCTACCGGTATGTCGTGACGGTGTGGGCGCCCAGCGTCCGCAAGGTCGTCACCAACAAGGTCACCGACCCCTACTCGGTGGCCCTGACCGCCGATTCCGAGCGCAGCCTGGTCGTCGACCTCGACGACAAGTCCCTTGCCCCGCAAGGCTGGTCGGGCCTGACCAAACCCGAGGCCGTTCCCCTCCGGGACGCCCAGATCCAGGAACTGCACATCCGTGACTTCTCGGTGGCGGACAGGACGGCCGCCCACCCCGGCAGCTACCTCGCCTTCACCGACAAGGACAGCGACGGCTCGA
Organism: Streptomyces sp. NPDC050997; assembly: GCF_040660135.1. NCBI lineage: Bacteria > Bacillati > Actinomycetota > Actinomycetes > Kitasatosporales > Streptomycetaceae > Streptomyces > Streptomyces sp. NPDC050997. The sequence continues at coordinate 4,808 of NZ_JBFAGK010000044.1, read as the reverse complement.
AGCACCTGAGAGAGCTGGCCGAGGCCGGGACGTCGTACGTCCATCTCCTCCCCGCCTTCGACCTCGCCACCGTCCCCGAGCGGAAGGCGGACCAGACGACCGTCGACTGCGACCTCGCCGCCCTCCCGGCCGACTCCGACCAGCAGCAGGAGTGCGTGGCGAAGGCCGCCGCGAAGGACGCCTACAACTGGGGCTACGACCCGTACCACTACACGGTCCCCGAGGGCTCGTACGCGACGAACCCCGACGGCACCGCCCGTACCGTCGAGTTCCGCCGGATGGTCAAGGCGCTGAACGAGGACGGCCTCAGGGTCGTCATGGACGTCGTCTACAACCACACGGCGGCCAGTGGGCAGGCGGACACCAGCGTGCTCGACAAGGTCGTCCCCGGCTACTACCAGCGGCTTCTCGCCGACGGCTCGGTCGCGAACAGCACCTGCTGTGCCGGCACCGCCACCGAGAACGCCATGATGGGCAAGCTGGTCGTCGACTCGATCGTCACCTGGGCCAGGGAGTACAAGGTCGACGGCTTCCGCTTCGACCTCATGGGCCATCACCCGAAGGCCAACATCCTGGCGGTCAGAAAGGCCCTGGACGCGCTGACCCCGCGGAAGGACGGCGTCGACGGCAAGAAGATCATCCTCTACGGCGAGGGCTGGAACTTCGGCGAGGTCGCCGACGACGCCCGCTTCACCCAGGCCACGCAGAAGAACATGGCCGGCACCGGCATCGCCACCTTCTCCGACCGCGCCCGTGACGCCGTGCGCGGCGGCGGACCCTTCGACGACGACCCGGGCGTGCAGGGCTTCGCGTCCGGGCTGTACACCGACCCCAACACGTCCGTGAACAACGGGACCTCGCAAGCGCAGAAGGCCCGCCTGCTGCACTACCAGGACCTGATCAAGGTCGGACTGTCCGGCAACCTCAAGGACTTCACCTTCACCGACACCGACGGCAAGGAGGTCACCGGCGCCCAGGTCGACTACAACGGAGCCCCGGCCGGCTACGCGGACGCCCCCGGTGACGCCCTCGCCTACACCGACGCGCACGACAACGAGTCGCTGTTCGACGCGCTGACGTACAAGCTGCCCGCCGGGACGAGCGCGAGCGACCGCGCCCGGATGCAGGTCCTCGCCATGGCGACGGCCACCCTCTCCCAGGGCCCGGCCCTCTCCCAGGCCGGCACCGACCTGCTGCGCTCCAAGTCCCTGGACCGCAACTCCTACGACAGCGGCGACTGGTTCAACGCCGTCCACTGGAACTGCCGGGACGGCAACGGCTTCGGACGCGGACTGCCGACGGCGGCCGACAACGCCTCCAAGTGGCCGTACGCGAAACCCCTGTTGAGTACGGTCGAGGTCGGCTGCCCGCAGATCGAGGGCGCCTCGGCCGCGTACCGGGATCTGCTGAGGATCCGTACGACGGAAAAGGCCTTCTCCCTGGACACGGCCGCTCAGGTGCTCTCGGAGCTCTCCTTCCCGCTGTCCGGGAAGGACGAGACGCCCGGCGTGATCACCATGAGACTCGGTGACCTGGTTGTCGTGTTCAACGCGACACCGCAGGCACGGGAGCAGCGGATCGACGCGCTCGCCGGGACCGGATACCGGCTGCACCCGGCGCAGGCGTCGGGCGCCGACCCCGTCGTCAGGTCCTCGTCCTACCAGCGGGCGTCGGGCACGTTCACCGTTCCGGGGCGGACCGTGGCCGTATTCTCCCCGATCTCCTGACAAGGGCATTACCTTGGTGGGGCAGACCACGAACCCGGTCTGTCCCACCGGTGTGTCCAAAGGCTGGCAAATGGATGTCGACGGCAAGCGGACAGGCACGACCGTCCTGGTTGTGGACGATGTGGCGGACAGCCGGTTCGCCATGGCCGCGGTGCTGAGCCGCGCCGGTCACCGGGTCGTCCCGGTCGCCTCCGGTGGCGAGGCGCTCACCGAACTCGACGCGCGGCTGCGCAAGGGGACCCTGCCCGATGTGGCCCTGATCGACATCAACCTGCCGGACATGAGCGGTTTCGAACTGTGCCGTCAGCTCAAGGAAAGGCCGCACACGGCCGGGCTGCCCGTCGTGCACTTCTCGGCCCTCGCCGTGGCGCCGGGCCATCGCTGCCAAGGGCTGGACGAGGGCACCGAGGCGTATCTGACGGTGCCCGCCGAGCCCGAGGACATCGAGGCGGCGGTCCGCGGGGCGGTGCGCGCCGCGCAACTGCGGTCCGACGACCGGGCGTTGGTACGGCGGCTGACGTTACTCGCGGAGACGATAGTCACCATCCAGGCCGCGCGCTCCCCGCAGGAACTCGCCGACGCCGCCGCCGAGGGCACCTCACGGCTCATCGGCTCTCCGGCCGCCGTCTTCGTCCTCGACCGGAACGACGAGCTGTACTGCGGCCTGTCCCGGGACCGCACCTCGGTCGCGCTGCCGGACGAGAGCGCCCACCTGACCGTGGCCGGTCTGCTGCGGCGGCTCGCCCGGGGGCAGGCCGGGGTGCAGATCACCACGGTGCCCGCGCCGCTGTGGCCCGCCGGATTCTTCCGGCCCGGTGTGCAGCACGACGCCCGGCTGGCGCTGGTCCTCACCCAGGACGGCAAGGCCCCGGTGTGCCTGGCCGCGCCCACGCGCGGACTGCGCCGGGCGGGCCCCGAGGCCGAGGCACTGCTGGCCCGGCTCGCCCAGGCCACCGCGCTCGCCGCCGAACCGCTGCTCATGTACCAGGTCGAGCGGCATGTCGCCCTCACCCTCCAGCACAGCTTCCTGCCCCAGCCGCACCGGCTGCCCGAGCTGCCCGGCGTCGACGTCGTGGTCCGCTATGTGCCCGCGTCCCAGGACACCGAGATCGGCGGCGACTTCTACGCCGCGCTGCGCACCCCCCAGGGTGTGCTCGCCGCGGTCGGTGACGTCGTCGGGCACTCGCTGGAGGCGGCCACCGTCATGGTCGAGATCCGGCACGCGCTGCGCGCCTACTGCGTCGACGAGAGCGACCCCGCGGTGCTCGCCGAGCGCCTCGACCGGATGCTCCAGCACTACCACCCCGACGTCACGGCCACCGTCTGCCTGGCCCTGATCGACCCCGGCACCGGACGCACCCGTATCGCCAACGCCGGCCACATCCCGCCGCTGATCATCCGGGACACCGACACCGCCGACTACGTCAAGGCCGCGGGCCCGCTGCTCGGCTTGGGCCTGCCCCACCCGCCGCCCACCGAGCTGTTCCTCGAATCCACCGACCGGCTCCTCATGGTCACCGACGGTCTGATCGAGACCCGGGGTACGGACCTGGAGGTCTCGATGGAACACCTCCGCTCGGCCGCCTGCGGCGCCCTGCCCGGCCCGGCCGCCCTGTGCGACACCCTGCTGGCCTGCTTCGGCCACGCACGCGAGGACGACATCGCCATGCTGGCGCTGCAACTGAAGAACTAGGGTGGGGCAGGTCGTCGCCGTAGAACAGGAGTGCCTGCCCATGCCGCAGATCATCGTCGAAGTCTCTTCGGGGCTCGACCACGTCGACTGGCGCGGGTTCGCCCAGGAGCTGCACTCCGTGGTCGTCGAGACTGTGGCCGCGCGGCTGGAGGCGTGCAAGACACGGATCCTGCGGACCGAGGACGACGTGGTGGGAGCGGAGGCGGAGGGGCACGCCATCGTCAACGTCTCCATCGCCCTGCTGGCCGGCCGGACCGACGAGACCAAGGCGCGGCTCACCGAGGCCGTGCTGGAGTTGCTGGGCAAGTACGTCGAGCCCGCCGACGGCGTGACGGTGCACGCCTCCGCCGAGATCCGCGACCTCGACCCGTCGTACCGCAAGTTCGAACGCTAGGCCTTGGGCCCTAGGACGCCAGCGCGATGAGCCGGGTCACCAGTTCGCCGAACGGCCCGTCGCCCGGCTCGTCCTTGAGCATGCGGCGCAGCAGCCCGCTCATCTCCTCGTCGTGCGCCGCGCTCACGGCCGCGAGCGCGGCGAAGTCGTGCACGAGCTGCACCTCCAGGTCGGTACGCGGGATGCGCCGCCCGTCCAGCCAGATCAGTGCCGTCGACTCGGCGAGCGAGATCCATGAGCGGATGACCAGTTCCAGTCGCGCGGGCGGATCCGGCACGCCGAGATGCGAAAGGATCTGGTCATACGCGGCCTGTCGTACGGAGTCGATGAGCGCGTTCGTCGCCGAGGAGCCCACCGCCGGGCCGCCGCGCATCAACGCCGAGAAACCGGGCCCGTGATCGTCGACGAAGTCGAAGAACCGGCGCATCACCCGCAGCAGCCGCGACCCCAGGGGACCCTCGTGCGGCTCCACGAACCGGCCCGCCAGATCCTCGGCGGCACGCTTCAACGCGGCCTCGTACAGGCTGAGTTTGCCGGGGAAGTAGTGGTAGACCAGGGGTCGTGAGATGCCCGCCGCCGCGGCTATGTCGTCGATGGAGACCTCGTCCGGCGACCGGCGGCTGAACAGGTCGAGCGCGACGCCGATCAGCTGCTGCCGCCGCTCCTCGACACCCATTCTGCGGCGTACCACGGTAGTCATGCGAACACCCTACCGATCGGATCCGGCCCCGAACGGACCGGATCGAGCAGCGGTGTTCACCTGTCCGGGACGAGGCGCGCACCGCGCGTTCGCGACATCCGAGTCCGCTGCCACCCTCAACGTCCGCCCACCGCACCGGAGTTGGACCTCGAGGACGCCGCTGCCCGAACCGACGGGGCGAACATCGCCTGCCGCGGCACTAGGGCCTGTCGTTTGGATCACGCCGCAGACGCGGGGTGTGGCACGCACATCTGCCGCGTTGTCGTCGGTTGCCGATGCTCCGCATCGACGCCC
>NZ_JBFAGK010000043.1:0-20538 GCF_040660135.1 Streptomyces sp. NPDC050997 | reverse complement strand
CTCGCTGGGCTCATAACCCAGAGGTCGCAGGTTCAAATCCTGTCCCCGCTACTGAAGGCCGAGGGCCGGAATCCGAAAGGGTTCCGGCCCTCGGTGCGTTGTGGCACGTGCGTTGTGGCAGGTGTGGTGTGGCAGATGTGTGTGTGGTTTGAAAAGGTGGAGAGGTTACGAGGGGTGATCGGGTGGGCGCCCTCCGCATAGCAATTGACGGACCGTCAATATCTGTGTGTTTGCTGAGTGAGGTCAACTCGCCCGGTTTTCGCCGGTCGTGGGGTCTTGGTCTGGCGGAGATTCGTTAATGATCAAGAGGAACGGCTTGGAATCGGGGGCCTGGGTCTATTAACGTTCGATAACGCAGCGCGGTCGTCCCAGCCGTCACAAGAGTCGGCTCCGTGCGCATGCGCCGAATTCCGCAAGGGAACCGGGGAACCATCACCTTGGGGTGAATCGCGCGGGTACCACCGTGAACTCACGGGCGGTATACGCGCGTAGGAGACCTTCCTGCTCCGAACCCGTCAGCTAACCCGGTAGGCGAGAAGGAAGGAAAGGAGTACGCCCACGTGGCGTCCAACCGACCTGCTCCAGAAGCCCCGTTCGTGCCGAGCCAGCGCGACACCGAGACTTTCGGCTACGGCGAGTACCGCACCGACGAGGGCCCCTGGACGGAGTGGAACCCCACCGAGGAGTCCCTTCGTCCGGTACGCGGTCGGCACCGTGTCGCCAAGCAGCGTGGCGGAGGACTCGCCCGCAGCTCCACCGTCCTGGGCGTCGGTGTCATAGCCGCCGTCGGCGCGGGCGGCATCGCCAGCGCCAACACCGGCAAGCCTCCGGTGTCCATCTCCATACCCGATCTTCCCTCTGTGGGTTCCCTCCTTACGGAGGACGACACCCCCGAGGGCTCAGCGACCGCGCTCAGTGGCGTCGGTGTCACCTCCGAGGAGACCGCGCAGGGCACCTCGGACGCCGGGGAGGCGCTGCGCGCCCGGATCATTGCCCAGGCCGAGCGGCAGCAGGACCAGGCCGAGAGCAAGGTCGCCGCCGAGGCCGCGGCCACCGCCGAGAAGAAGGTCGCCGAAGCGGTCGCCGAGGCGAAGAAGGAAGCCAAGGCCAAGGCCGCCGCCGCGAAGGAGAAGGCGGAGGAGGAGGCCGAGAAGAAGGCCGAGGCCGAGCGCCTCGCCGAGCTGGCCAAGCAGTACACGCTGCCGACCTCCTCGTACACCATCACCTCCACCTTCGGTCAGGCCGGCGCCCTGTGGTCGTCCGGCTACCACACCGGCCTCGACTTCGCAGCGCCCACCGGCACGCTCATCAAGGCCGTCCACAGCGGCACCATCACGGAGGCGGGCTGGGCCGGGTCGTACGGCTACCGCACGATCCTCACCCTGGACGACGGCACCCAGCTGTGGTTCTGCCACCAGTCCTCGATCAGCGTCAGCGTCGGCCAGAAGGTCAGCACGGGTGACGTCATCGGCCGCGTGGGCGCCACCGGCAACGTGACCGGGGCCCACCTCCACCTGGAGGTCCACGCGGGTGGTGCGGACACCGGTATCGACCCGATGGCCTGGCTGCGTGGCAAGGGGCTCAATCCCTGACGGTCGGCCGTGGTCGGCCGTGGTCGGTCGGCCAGTTGGCCAGTCGGTCGTTTTTTGTCTGCGTGGATTTTTTGAGCGTCTCAGGCTTGGTGGAATGAGGCGCTCCGGCGCGGGGGTTGAGGAGAAGCATGACTTCTCTTCGCAAGCTCGGTGCCTCGGACCTCGAGGTCTTCCCGCTCTCGCTCGGTGGCAACGTCTTCGGCTGGACGGCCGACGAGGCCGCCTCCTTCGCCGTCCTGGACGCGTACACGGCCGCAGGGGGCAACTTCCTCGACACCGCCGACTCCTACTCGGCCTGGATCGAGGGCAACTCCGGCGGTGAGTCCGAGACCATCATCGGCAAGTGGGTCAAGGCCCGCGGGAATCGCTCCGACGTCGTCATCGCCACCAAGGTCAGCCAGCACCCCGAGTACCAGGGCCTGTCCGCGGCCAACATCAAGGCCGCCGCCGACGCCTCGCTGCGTCGCCTCGGCACTGACTACATCGACCTCTACTACACGCACTTCGACAAGCCGGACGTGCCGGTCGAGGAGATCATCGGTGCCCTCGACGAGCTGGTGAGGGCGGGCAAGGTGCGGTACATCGCCGCCTCCAACATCTCGCCCGAGCGGCTGGCAGCGTCGCTCGCCCACTCCGACCGCGTGGGCCTGGCGCGGTACGTGGCTGTGCAGCCCCACTACAACCTGGTCTCCCGCGACACCTACGAGGGCGAGCTCCAGGAGGTCGCCGAACGCTCCGGCCTCGCCGCCGTCCCCTACTTCTCGCTCGCCTCCGGCTTCCTCACCGGCAAGTACCGGCCCGGTACGACGGTCGACAGCGCGCGTGCCGAGGGCGCGGCCAAGCACCTGCAGACCGAGCGTGGCCGGCAGGTCCTCATCGCCCTCGACGAGATCGCCCAGTCCCACGACACCCAGATCGCCACGGTCGCCCTGGCCTGGCTCGCGGCCCAGCCGACGGTGGCGGCCCCGATCGCGTCCGCGCGCACGGTGGAACAACTCCCGGCGCTGATGGGCGTACGCGACCTGGTCCTGACGGAAGCCGAGGTCACGCGGTTGACGGAGGCCTCGGTCTGAGGGGCCCCACGCAAGGCGGGCTCACAAGGCGGGCTCGTAAGGCGGGCTCGTAAGGCGGTTCGGGCGCTCGTTCCCGCCTTCGGCCTGTGCGGATATCAGGAGCGTCGGCCTTCCTCCGCTGCCGGACCAGTTCCTCGACCGCGATCGGGAGGGTCGTCTCGAAGTCGATCAGCGGCTTTCGAGACGACGCGCTCAGGCGAGACCGGGCTGGTCGACTACGACCGATACGGGTTGTACGCCGGATACGGCACCGCCGGCTGCCCGACGTAGCCCGGATACGCCGACGCTGCCGGATACCCGTACACCCCGTACACCGGCCAGGGCGGCGCGGCCACCGCCACCGGTGGGGCCGTCGCCCGCGCCGCGTGGTCCAGTGCGGGACGGGCCACGTCCCGCCGCCGCCACAGCTCCTGCAGCAGCTCCTGCTCCCGTACGACGAAGTCGGCCCCCGCCAGCCCGTGGCGCCCCCGGTGCCTCAGGAACGCCAGGGAGGTCGCGTACGCCTCGTACTGGGCCACCGCCCGCGCCGCGGGGCGGCCCCCGCGGCGGTGGGCGTACTCGCGCGCCATCCGCCGTGCCCGCATCGACCCGAGCGCGTACGGCTCGGCCGGTGTCAGCCATCCCGCCACCGTGTAGGCGGGCAGTTCCTCCCGTACGGTCCTCAGCTCGCGCTGCCGGGTCCAGATGACCAGCCAGGTCAGCAGGCCGAACGTGGGGACCATGAACGCCGCGTACACGGCGATGAACCCGTACTCGCCGAACGTCGACGAGCCGTTCCAGATCGCGTGCATGCCCATGGCGAGCAGCAGTCCGGACAGCGGCAGCAACACCCGTCGCACGTGCTGGCGTTCCGCCGACAGCGCGGAGATGCCGAAGCCGATGCCGGTGAGGACGGTGAACAGCGGGTGCGCGAACGGCGACATGATGACCCGCACGAAGAAGGTCGCCGCGGTGACGGAGGCGATACCGCGGTCGCCGGTGAGCTGGTCGGTACCGAACGCCGTGCCGAGGTAGAGGATGTTCTCGGTGAAGGCGAACCCGGTGGCGGTGACCCCGGCTATCACCACCCCGTCGACGATCCCGGTGAAGTCCCGGCGCCGGAAGATGAAGACCAGGAGGACGGCGGCGGCCTTGGCCGACTCCTCCACGATCGGCGCTATCACCGTCGCCCCGAGGGTGTCCGCGCTGGAGGGGTCCGCGGTGGCCGTGGCTATCCATCTGGTCGCGAAGCTGTTGGCGACGATCGCAATCAACGCCGCCGCGCAGGCGCCCCACGCGAACGCGAACAGCAGGTTGCGCCACGGGCCCGGCTCGACCCGGTCGAGCCACCGGAAGGCGGCTATGAGCAGCGGCACGGGCAGGACGGCGAGCCCGAGCCCGACCAGGAACCCCTCCGTGCCGGTCTGTTCGCGGACCAGGGCGAGGATGACCAGCCCGGAGAGCGTGAGCAGCATGCTCAGCGCGCCGTACCGCACCCACTTGCGCTGCCACCAGTGGGCGTGGCGCAGGGCGCCGCCGCCGGGGGTACCGGGGTGCGGCGGATATGGGGGGAAGGCGGCCACGGCATTGACCCTAACGATGCTTTTGCGGAGGGCTTCACGAGTGCTCTACGCGGCGGAAGAGCAGGTCGTTCACGACATGTCCCTTGTCCAGTCCCTGGCCCTCGAAACGAGTCAGCGGCCGGAACCCGGGACGCGGCGCGAAACCGCCGTCGGCCTGTGTGTTCTGGAAGGCGGGGTGCGCGTCGAGCACCTCCAGCATCCGCTCCGCGTACGGCTCCCAGTCCGTCGCGCAGTGTACGACCGCCCCTGGCCGGAGCCGGGCGGCGGCGAGGGTGAGGAACTCCGGCTGGATCAGCCGTCGCTTGTGGTGCCGCTTCTTGGGCCAGGGATCCGGGAAGTAGACGCGCAGGCCGCCGAGGGAGTCGGGGGTGAGCATCTCGCGCAGCAGGATGATCGCGTCCCCGTTGCCGACGCGGAGGTTGGACAGCCCTTCGTGGTCCGCGAGATTGAGCAGGTTCCCCTGCCCCGGGGTGTGTACGTCCACGGCGAGGATGTTGGTGTCCGGGTCGGCGGCGGCCATCCGCGCGGTGGCCTCGCCCATCCCGAAGCCGATCTCCAGTACGACGGGACGGTCGTTCCCGAACAGCTCGCCCAGGTCGATCACCCGCTGGCCGTCGATGTCGAGGCCCCACTTCGGCCACAGGCGTTGCAGCGCGTCCGCCTGTCCCGCCGTCACCCGGCTGCGGCGCGGCTGAAAACTCCGGATCCGCCGCTCGAAGTGTGACCCGGCGGGGTCGGGCTGCGGTCCGTCCGGGAACCGCGGTTCTCCCTTGGCCCGGGTGTGGCGGCGGGACACACCGGGAGGGGTGTGCGGGGGTTCGGGAGCGTTGAGAGAGTCAGACACAGTGCGTTGATTTTACGGCGGCTGGGCCGATGCCGTCTGCGGGCCGAGGCTGCGGGCCGAGGGTGCGGGCGGAGGCTGCGGGCGGAGGCTGCGGGCGGAGGCTGCGGGCGGAGGCTGCGGGCGGAGGCTGCGGGCGGAGGCTGGCGGCCGATGACGTCGGTTGGGGGAGGGGGGCGGCTGGTGAGGGTCGGTGCGGGTGCGGGTGCGGGTGCGGGTCCGGTGCCGGGGCGGTGTGGGGTGGGGCGTGTGGTGCGGGGCGTTGGGGTGTGGTGTGGGGCGGGCGAGGACCCGGGCGGTCCATGACGTCCGCCCGCTCATCGACCTCGGCCCGCTCATTGAGGTCGGCTTGCTCACAGACGACCTCGGCCCGCATCGACGTCCGGCCTCCCACCGACTGCCCGCCCGCCGTCCTCCTCACCCCGCCCCCAACACCGCCAGCGCCCTGCGGGCCACCTCCCGCCCGATCGGCAGTGAGGCCGTCGCCGCGGGGGACGGCGCGTTCAGTACGTGGACCGTCCGCGCTCCCTCCCGGATCAGGAAGTCGTCCACCAGCGTCCCGTCGCGCAGTACCGCCTGGGCTCGCACCCCGGCCGCAGCCGGCGTCAGATCCCCCTCCTCGACCGCGGGCAGCAGCCGCCGCACGGCCCCGGCGAACGCCCCCTTGGACACCGACCGCCGTAGCTCACCTGCCCCGTACCGCCAGTGCCGCCGCGCTACCCGCCAGGAGCCCGGCCAGCGCAGCGTCGTCCCCAGCTCCCGTGGCCGCACCACAGCCCAGTCGTAGCCCTCTCTGGCCAGCGCCGGCACCGCGTTGGGGCCGATGTGCACGCTGCCGTCGATCCCGCGTGTGAGATGCACCCCGAGGAACGGAAACGCCGGATCGGGCACCGGATACACCAGTCCTCGCACCAGCTCCGGCCGGGTCAGCGTGTAGTACTCGCCCCGGAACGGCACGATGCGCATCCCCGGCTCGTCCCCGGTCATCCGCGCGATCTCGTCGCAGTACAGCCCGGCGCAGTTCACGAGCGCCCGCCCGCGCACGACGTCCCCGTCCGCGGTCCGCACGGCCACTCCGAGCTCCGGACGCCGGTCCACCCGTACGACACGCGCCCCGTAGCGGATCTCCGCCCCCGACGCCTCGGCGAGCTGCCGGGCGACCGCGGCGAAGTCGCACACCCCGGTCGTCCCGACGTGTATGGCGGCGAGCCCGCGGACCTCCGGTTCGTACTCGGCGATCTGGGCCGCGCCCAGTTCGCGCACCGAGATGCCGTTCTCCCGGCCGCGCTGTACGAGCGCGTGCAGGCGGGGGAGCTCGGCCCGCTCGGTGGCGACGATCAGTTTGCCGGTGACGGCGTGCGGGATGTCGTACTCCGCGCAGAACTTGATCATCTCGGCGGCGCCTCTGACCGCGTACCGCGCCTTGAGGGAGCCGGGGCGGTAGTAGATCCCGCTGTGGATCACCCCGCTGTTGCGCCCGGTCTGGTGCCGGGCGGGCCCGGGTTCCTTCTCCAGCACGGTCACCCGCGTGCCCGGCGCGGAACGCGTGATCGCATACGCCGTCGACAGGCCGACGATCCCGCCGCCGATCACCAGCACGTCGCAGTCGTACGCGATCTCCCGCACCTGCCTCGACACCCGCACCACCTCCCGGCTTCGATAGTGCACTGCGCCACTGACAATGCCTTCAAACCCGGGAATCCGCAGCACGCGCAGGCATCCGGCGCCCCGAGCGGAGCGCCTACGCCGGAGTCATGAGCAGTGGCCGTGCCCGCTCGCGCAGCTCCACCACCCGCGGCTCGTCCCCGTACGGCTCCAGCCGATGGAGAAGATCCTTCACGTACTCGGTGGTGCGCGCCGAGGAGATGCGCCCCGCGACCTCCACCGCCCGCACGCCCTGCTCGCATGCCGCGTCGAGATTGCCGGACTCCAGCTCCGCGACCGCCGAGACGACGAGCCGCAGCCCGTGCGAGCGCACGAACTCCTCCGTCGGCTTGGACAGTGCCTGCTCCGTGAACCGGCGCACCTGACGTGGTGCCTTCAGGTCGCGGTAGCACTCCGCGGCGTCCGCGGCGAACCGGTCGTACGAGTAGAAGCCGAGCCAGGACGGGTCGTTGTCGCCGTCGCGGGACCGCTCCAGCCAGCCCTCCGCCGCCGTCAGGGCCGCGCCGGCCGCCTGGGCGTCCCCCGCGCGCGCGTGGGCACGTGCCTCGACGAGGCGGAAGAAGCTCATGGTGCGGGCGGTGGCCAGCCCCCGGTTGCGTTCCAGCGCGGCCTGGGCGAGGTCGACGCCCTCGTCGCCGAAGCCCCGGTAGGTCGCCTGGAGGGACATGGAGGCCAGGACGTAGCCCCCGAGCGGGACGTCGGCCGCCGCGCGCGCGAGTCGCAGCGCCTGGATGTAGTACCGCTGCGCGGCCTCCTGTTGGCCCGTGTCGAAGGCCATCCATCCGGCGAGGCGCGTGAGTTCGGCACTCGCGCCGAACAGCGCCCGGCCCACCTCGTCGGAGTACGCGCCGAGCAGCAGCGGAGCCGCCTCCACCCGCAGGCACTCCGGCACCATCGACGAACGCCAGTCGCCGCCTCCGTACTTGGAGTCCCAGCGCCTGGCGTCCTCGGCGGCCTCCCGCAGTTTCTGCACATCGCTGTGGCCGACTTTGAGCGGTGCGCCGGAGGCCTCGGCGGAGTTCACCTCGCGTGCGACCGAGCTGTCGGCCGGTGTTATCAGCCAGCGTGAGGCAGGCGTCGCGTATGCGCTTACTGCGAATGATCCGGCCAGCGACTGCCAGATGCCGCCGGAGCCGGCCCGGCGGCCGGCCAGGTCGAGGCGGTACAGCTCCGTCGCCGACCGCACCGCCTGTCCGACGTCTCTGGGGAAGGCGAGGCCCACTTCGGGCGCGGGATCCGCGTCCGCCAGGCCGATCTCGTGGAGCGGCACCGGGCGGCCGAGCTTCTGCCCTATCGCGGCGGCGATGAGATGCGGCGCGGCACCCTGCGGCACCATGCCCTTCGACACCCAGCGCGCCACCGACGTCTTGTCGTAGCGAAGAGTCAACCCGCGTTGAGCGCCAAGATCGTTGACGCGTCGCGCGAGTCCTGCGTTGCTGATTCCCGCGAGGGCGAGAACGGCGCCGAGTTTTTCGTTCGGCCCGCGTTGCTCCCTGGACATTGCGCCACCCCTCGACACAGACGGCTGCCGCGCTGGCATAACCATGCGGCATTCGTAAACCCAGCGTAGTTCGCCGCATCCCAAGCGTTAAGGGGCATTGTTCCGGTTGGCGGGATTGTGGTCCGTACTGAAGTGCGGTTCAGCGACAGACGGTTGCGGCGTGCTCCCGCTGTGTGGCCGTGCGCCCGTCCGTGCGCTCTTCTCCGGCCATCGGCGGAACGGTTCCATGGGCCGTGCGTGGGTCGGCCCGCTGTACTGGATCCAGTGGGCTGGGGGACACCGCCGCCTACATCCCCGCGGGCGGCGGACCGGCCCGGGGGGCGAACACCGTCTCCCGGGCTGTGCGCTCGCCGGACGGCGGGTGAGGCGTGTACGGAGCGTACTCAAGTCTGTTCCGTTGTCGCCGATTTGGCCGAAAATCGACCCCGGCCTCCCGAGGTCATCAGCCCTCCCACCACGGTAGTTGAGGGCGCGTTGGGAGTTTTTGGGGAGTGTTTCGGGGGCGCATTCGAGTCGCGGTCACCGTATCAACACTCCTCGCCCGTGCCCGATCTCCTTGCCTCGCGCGGCTGTTCGACGCGGTGCGAGGGTGGGCCGGACCCGATGCGACGGTATCCGCCGGGGCGCATTCCCCGGCGCGCGAGCGACACCGCCGTCCCTCTGTCGAGCCTCCTTCATGGCAGCATGGTGCCGAGTTCGTACGGTGCACTGGTTGTCCACAGCCTGTGGAGGCGGCGATGCGGTGGTTGGTGGGATGGAGCAGCACCGCCACGGTGGCCGCCGAGATCGGCTCCGCGGGCGCGGTGGGGCACGACGGCGAGACACTGCATCCGGTGGGCTCGCATCTTCTGTGGGGCGACCCCGATCCGCTCTGGGCGGTCGGCGACTGGCGTCCGGACGAGGTGCGGGTGCTGAAGGCCGACGACCGGACCCGGATCGCCGTCCTCGGCACCTGCGGCGCCTCCGACGAACAGTTGAAGGTCGGTATGTTCGCCGCGCGCGGCGGGGCACTTCGGCACCTGACGGCCTGGCCGGGAAGCTACACGGCCGTCGTCCAGGTGGGTCGCCGCATCACCGTCTGCGGTGATCTGGCGGGCGCCCGCCCGGTGTTCCACACCCCCTGGGCCGGCGGCACCGCCTACGCGACGGCCGCGCTGCCCCTCGCCGACCTCATCGAGGCCAACCTCGACTACGGCCACCTCGCCGCGCTGCTCGCCGCCCCCGACGTCCCGGCCGCCCTGCACGACTCCACCCCCTACGACGGCGTACGGCGCGTTCCGCCGGGGCACGCGCTGATCCTGCGCGCCGGGGCACGCGAGATCGCCGGGTACGAGCAGGTCGCCTCACTCGCCGTGGCGGCGCCCTCCGCCGACCCGGACAGCGCGGTCGACGCCGTACGGGACGCCCTGGTCGACGCCGTCCGCGCACGGCTGTCCGCTCCTCGCCATGTCCCCGGTGCCGACATAGACCCCGGCCCGGTCCCCGGCATGGGGCCCGCCGAACGGCGTGCCGCGCGCGGGATGCCGGTCCCGGGCATCGGAGCGGATCTGTCCGGCGGCCCCGCCTCGGGAACCCTCGCGCTGCTCGCCGCCGGCCTGCCCGGCATGCCGGGGACCGTGCTGGGCCACGGCACGGGCGCGGGGGAGCGGCTGCTGGCGGTCACCTTCAACGATCTGGCCGTCGGCGGCCGGGAGGCCGAACTGGAGCGGGCGGGCACGCTCGCGGCCAACCCGCGTCTGCACCACGTGGTGGTGACCGGCGGCGAGGAGACCCTCCCGTACGCCGAACTGGACGGCCCGCTGACCGACGAACCCGCCGCCTCCCTGGTGACCGCCGCCCGCCACCGCGCGCGCCTCGCGGCCGGCAGCGCGGACCACTTCACCGGCTACGGCGCCCGCCAGGTCCTGGACGCCCACCCGGCCCGCCTCGCGGACCTCCTGATGGACCGCAAACGCCGGCACCTGGTCCGTCCCGTCGCCGCGCTCGCCAAGGCGGACGGCTCGGTCCTGGTCCCCGCGCGCGTGTACGGCGCGGCCCGCCGGCTCGCCCGTACGCCCTACCGCTCCGGTCTGGAAGGCCTCGCCGACCTCCTCATGCGCCGCCGTTTCGATGAACCCGGAGGTGCCGTGGGGGCGTCCCTGGCCGCGCTCACCTGGGCCAGACCGGGCCCCGCGGCACGCTGGCTCACGGGTGAGGCGTTGGCTGAAGTATCGGTTCGCCTACAAGGGGCGACCCAGCGCTCCGGAGTCGGTCCCGGTCAGCGACCGGGCGATTTCCGCGCGCGTGCGGCACTCGCCCGGAGCGCCGCGGACCTGCGCATCCTCGAACAGGCGGCCGAAGTCCGCTTCCAGCGTCTGCACGCCCCGTTCCTCGACAACCAGGTCGTCCGCGCCTGCCGCGCCCTCCCGGAGGCCCTGCGGGTCCAGCCGGGCGCCCGCGCGGCCATCCTCCGTACGGTCCTGGAGGGCGCCGGGGTCGCCGACCTCCCGCCCGGCTGGGGCGCCCCCTCCCACGCGCCCTCGGCCGCCGCCGCCCGCACCGGGCTCCGGGTGGCCGCGGACTCCCTGATGTCCCTCTTCGGCACACCTCTGCTCGCGCAGGCGGGCCTGGTCGAGGCCCGGGTGGTCCGCAAGGCGCTGCGCGCGGCGGCGGAGGGCGAGCCGCTGCCCCTGGACGGACTGGCGGACCTGGTGTCCCTGGAGCTGTGGCTCGGCCGGCTGATCGCCCGCCGGGGCACCTGCTGGACCGGAACGCCCGCACGCACACGTGCGGTCCCGGCGGGCGTCACGCCACGGCAGGGAGCGCTGGGGGCGGGGGCTTCGGGCGGCGGGACGGCGCTCGCCTAGGACGCGCCGGGGACGTGGCTTGATGGGGCGCGGCTCGACGGGGGTTCGTACGCGCCCGGATCCACTGCCGGATCGAGGGCGGCCGGCAGCCGGCGGCACGGCCCTCCGCCGTTACGGCTTCACCGGCAGGTGAACTTCGACTCCGCCCAGTCCGCGACGGTCAGGCTGTCGACGTGACTGTGCGGCTCGACCACCAGCCGGACCGTCTCGCGCCGGGCGAGGTTCACATGGACGGGAACCGCGGAGTCGCCGCCCTCGACCCTCCCGGACCGCCACAGCCGGACCCCGTCGGCGTAGACGGAGAAGTAGATCTCGCCGAGCCCGGCCGCCATGTCGTCGACGCCGACGAGGGCGTCGTAGGAGGTGCACTCACGGTTGAGGTCGATGGTGACGGAGGACTTCCCGGCCACGGTCACGCCGTGCGTGTACTGCTTCTCCGCGATCGACACGCCGTACCGCTGCCACACCCAGCTGCTCCCGCCGATCCGCATCTCGGGCTCGGTGCCGTCGCCGGAGATGTCGTACGACAGCTCGCTCCACTGGTACACGGCCGACGGAGGAGGTGGCGGTGGAGGCGGAGGTGGAGGTGGAGGTGGCGTGGGTGTGGGTGTCTGGGTCGGCTTCGGCGTCGGGGTGGGGGTCGGCGGGGGTGTCGGGGTCGAGGTGGGGGTGGGCTTCGGCGTGGATGCGGGGGTGGGGGTGGAGGTGCGCGTCGGCGTCGGTGTCGGTGTGGGTGTGTGGGCCTGGGCGGCCGCCGCCGCGTTCACCGCGGGCTTGGGATCGGGCTCCTGCTCCGGGGTCGTGGGCGCGTCCTCGGAGGGCGCGGCGGGCTCGGCCGGCGCGGCGACCGGCGCGGACGCGGGCGGCTTGGCGTCCGGCTTCCTGGGCGGGTGGTCGCCGCCGGCCAGCGCGAGCGCCACCCCGACGGCGGCCACCGCCACCACACCGGCCGCGATACCGGCCTTCATCGGCGCGCCCAGCCCTTCGGCGGCGGCCGCACCGCCACCCGCGCTCCCCGCGCCGGACGAACCGCCGCCCGCCGCGGCGGACGCCCCCACAGCACCGGCCGCGCCCGCCCCGGCGGACGCCCCCACGGCACCGGCCGCGCCCGCCCCGGCGCCGCCGGCGATGAGCCCGAGGGCCTTGGCGTACCCGGCGGCACCGAACCAGCCGATGACCGCCACCGGTACGACGGCGGGGATACCGCCGGCGACTTCCTTGATCTGGCCCGCGGCCAGCCGGCACTTGGCGCACTCCTCCAGGTGCTTGCGCAGCCCCCGTTCGGCGCGGGTGCGCAGGCCGCCGCGGGCGTAGGCGCCGAGCCGGTCGGCGTAGCGGGCGCACTCCTCGTCGCCGGCCAGGGCGGCGCTGACGTGGGCCTGGAGGTAGGCCTGCTTGAGGCCCTCGCGGGCCCGGCCGGCGAGGACCCGGGTGCCGTTGGCGTCCAGCCCGAAGAGCGTGGCGACCTCGCTCGGCGACTCGTCCTCGACCTCGGTGTGCCACAGCACGGCCTGCCAGCGCTCGGGCAGCGACCGGAAGGCCCGCATGGCCATGGACTGCTCGGCCTCGTGCATCGCCCGCACATCGGCGCCCAGGTCCGGGCCCGCTCCGAAAGGGCCGAGGGACGAGGTGTCATCGGGCGCCTCGGACGCGCGCGCGGACCGCTCGGCGAACACCGCGAAGTCGTCTACCAACTGCTCCCGCCTCGCGGACTTCGTCCAGTTCGCGGCCACCCGGCGGACGGTGGTGAGCAGATACGCGCGTACGGCGTGCTCGGGGCCCAAGCCGCCGCGCACCGCCTGGAGCATGCGGGCGAAGACCTCGGCGGTGAGGTCGTCCGCGGTGTGGCCGTCCCGGCAGCAGGTACGGGCGTACCGGCGCACCGCTCCCGCGTGGCGCCGGTAGAGGGCCTCGTAGGCGGTGTCGTCGCCCGAGCGCATCCGCTCGATCAGGTCGGCGTCGGACGGCGGCAGCTCGCTGGGCGGCGGCAGGACACTGCCGTCCTCGCGCCGGTCGCGCTGGGCCGGAACGGTGCTGTCCACGGGCTCACCGCCCTGCGCCGGGATGCCGGCCGCCACCGGCCCGTGCGGAACACCGGCCCGTCCGCCCTGGCTCGGTACCTGCGGCGAGGCCGTGCCGTCAGCCTCCGCGTCGTCGTCACCGAGTGACTCGTCCCGCCCGTCAAAGCTCATCGCGGAAAGCCCCCGCCGCCAGCCCTACCAGTCCCGAACACCGGGTCAGAGTGCCATATTGGCTTTTGTTCAGGGCCCTGCCGTGCGGCCCTTGCACCCGTCCGTGGGGACTCCAGATGGCGCGGTACCGGGTGTCATGCGGACTGGGCGGGCTCAATCGACGTTCTGCGGGCGGGAGTTGAGAAGGGCGCCTGAAAAGCCATGGAATGTCCCCTGGGTGCGCGCGGGGTGAGAGCGGTGCGGCGCCCGCGCTCCACAGTCACCTTTTCGGGTCACGGCCACGAGGCACAGGGCGACGTCCGGTGGCGGGCGCCGCCCCACAATGGCGTCTTTCCGGCACCCGCCCCACAGGTGGACGTCTCCCGAGCCTCAGCCCCTCAAGCCGGCCGCGAGCGCAGGCCCTCCAGCAGGATGTCCAGCAGCCGCGACGAGGCCGCCGCCTGCTGTGCCGCGTCCGGCAGCGAGGGTGCCGCCGTCGCGATGACCAGCAGGACGTCCGCCACCGACACATCGGTCCGCAACTCGCCCGCCGCGCGCGCCCGCTCCACGAGCTGGCCCACGACCTCGAGCAGTGCCGTCGCGCCCGTGTCGTCCGCGGAGAGCGCCGGAACCTCGTCCGCCACCAGCCGCAGCTCCCCGGAACCCGGCTGGGTCCGCTGCTGCGGCACCCGCGCCGCGTCGAACACGGTGCCCTCGTCCGCCACGCCGACCCGCAGCACCTGCGGCGGCAGCAGCCGCCCGGCGCCCGAGGCCACCGACGTCCGCAGGAAGCGCGAGAGCGCCGACCACGGCTCGTCCTCCTGACCGAGCGCCGTCCGGGCCTGGTCGGTCAGCCGGGCGGTCTCCTCCTCGGCTATCCGTCGCACCAGGACGTCCTTGCTCGGGAAGCGCCGGTACACCGTGCCGACGCCGACCCGCGCGCGCCGCGCCACGTCCTCCATCGGCGCGCCGTACCCCAGCTCGCCGAAGACCTCGCGCGCCGCACGCAGCACGTGCTCCAGATTGCGCTGTGCGTCCACGCGCAGCGGTGTGGTCCGCGAGCTGTCCCCGCGTCCGCTGTTGCCCGCCGCCGCGCTCATCGCTGAGCCGATCCCACCGCCCATGGACCCGCCACCCGGTGCGATGGCGGACGTGGACGACCAATGAGAGTCCTGAACATGCATAAGTGATCCCCCGGTAATGACGTCTCCCCCCGGAGACTCTCCCCGTCATTCGAAAGCCGGAGCGAACGGAACAGACCCGCTTGCCAGACCCGCCGGTCGCGGACCCGAAGGCGCATCCCCTACACCCCGTCGACACACGAACATAGTTGAGTGGGGGTCAATTCAGAAGGGGCTCGTTCCGCACGGAGCGCCCCCCGATCGGAGTACGGGTCGCAAACGTCCCGATTGCACCCCCGTCAACCGCTCGACGTATACCCGCTGACCTGCGAGGTTTCCGCGCACTCCGGTGATTCGGCCAACCCGGCGCGCCGATGGTGCACGGTCACACAAATTGTCGAGGCTGTGGACAAACGCAAGCGACCGGTGCGTCATGGGATGGTGAAGGAACGTGCGCGCATTCTCGTTGTCGGCGGCGGCTACGTCGGGATGTACACGGCCCTGCGTCTCCAGCGGAAGCTGAAACGGGAACTCCAGCGGAGCGAGGCCGAGATCACCGTCGTCACGCCCGACCCGTACATGACCTATCAGCCGTTCCTCCCCGAAGCGGCCGCCGGATCCATTTCCCCGCGCCATGTCGTGGTACCGCTGCGCCGCGTCCTGGACCGCTGCCGGGTCGTCGTCGGCGAGGTCGCCTCCATCGACCACGCCAAGCGCACCGCCGACCTCACCACACTCGCCACCCTGGAGGAGGGCACCGGCGCCCAGCAGCTGTCGTACGACGAACTCGTCCTCGCCCCCGGCTCGATCTCGCGCACCCTGCCCGTCCCCGGTCTCGCCGAGCACGCCATCGGCTTCAAGACCGTCGAGGAGGCCATCGGCCTGCGCAACCACGTCATCGAGCAGATGGACATCGCCTCCTCCACCCGCGACCCCGCCGTCCGCGACGCGGCCCTCACCTTCGTCTTCGTCGGCGGCGGCTACGCCGGCGTCGAGGCACTCGGCGAGCTGGAGGACATGGCCCGCTACACGGCGCGCTACTACCACAACATCCGGCCCGAGGACATGAAGTGGATCCTCGTCGAGGCCTCGGACCGCATCCTGCCCGAGGTCGGCGAGGAGATGGGCCGCTACACCGTCACCGAACTGCGCCGCCGCAACATCGACGTACGGCTGACCACCCGCCTGGAGTCCTGCGCCGACCGCGTCGCCGTCCTCAGCGACGGCGCCCGCTTCCCGACCCGTACGGTCGTCTGGACGGCCGGTGTGAAACCCCACCCGCTCCTCGCCGCCACCGACCTGCCCCTGAACGAACGCGGGCGTCTGAAATGCACCGCCCAGCTGACGATCGAGGGCACCACGCACGCGTGGGCGGCCGGAGACGCGGCGGCCGTCCCCGACGTCACCGCCGGGGAACCCGGCAAGGAGACCGCCCCCAACGCCCAGCACGCGCTGCGCCAGGCCAAGACCCTCGGCGACAACATCGCGCACTCCCTGCGCGGTGAGCCCCTGGAGACGTACTCCCACAAGTACGTCGGCTCGGTGGCCTCCCTCGGACTCCACAAGGGTGTCGCACACGTCTACGGACGCAAGGTGAAGGGCTACCCCGCCTGGTTCATCCACCGCGTCTACCACCTCAGCAGGGTGCCCACCTTCAACCGCAAGGCCCGTGTCCTGGCCGAATGGACCCTGTCCGGGCTCTTCAAGAGGGAGATCGTCTCCCTGGGATCACTCGAACATCCCCGAGCGGAGTTCGAACTCGCGGCCGGTGGAAAGCCTCCTCACGACCCCCGGAACGACCCGAAGGGGTCGTCCTGACCGGACCGAGGAACTCCCACCACGAGGTAGGCGTCTGACGGATGTCGGCCCGGTGGGCCGCCTGCCAGACTGGTCCCACCCCCTCGACGGACCGACCCCGCCCTTCGAACCCACGAGGCTTCCCCAGTGCTGCAACCCCGGGGTGCCGCACCCCTGACCCGCGACCGGGTCCGGAGCCGGCCGAAGACGCCGCAGACGACGACACGAGGCAAGGATTCGTGAACTTCACGCGCTGGAGCGCCCGCCTCCCCGGAACGCAGCGCCGCGCCGCGGCGCGGACCGACCACCCGGTCACCCCGGACCGGAGGGAGGACGCCGCGAGCTCCTCCGTCCCCGCGGCCCGCGCCGAACAACTCACCGACGCCGCCCCGCCGGTGCCCGCCGTCGACGAACTGCCGGTGCGCGAGGTCCTCGACCGCGTCCCCGCCCTCGTCGCCCTCGTCCACGGCCCCGACCACCGCCTCGCCTACGTCAACGACGCCTATGTGACGGCCTTCGGCACCCGGGCGACCGGCGCCCCGGCCCGCGAGGCCGTCCCGGAACTCCACGAACTCGGTCTGCTCCCGCTCCTGGACCAGGTCCTGCGCAGCGGCAAGCCCCGTACCGTGAAGTCCCGCAAGGCCCCCGACGGCCGCTCCTACACCTTCACCTGCACCCCGGTCGCCCAGGGCGACGGCGGTGGCGTGCTCGTCTTCGCCACCGACGTCACCGACCACGCCGAGGCCGCCGAACGCCTCAGAGCCAGCGAGCGGGAGCAACGGGGAACCGCGGTCACCCTCCAGCGCTCCCTGCTCCCCCAGGAACTGGAACAGCCCGACGACCTGCGCGTCGCGGCCACCTACCAGCCGGGCGGCACGGAGGCCGCCGTCGGCGGCGACTGGTACGACGTGATCACCCTGGGCGGCGGCCGTACCGCCCTCGTGATCGGCGACGTGATGGGCCGAGGAGTCCGCGCGGCCGCGGTCATGGGCCAACTCCGCACGGCGGTGAGGGCGTACGCCCGCCTGGACCTCCCCCCGCACGAGATCCTCCAGCTCCTGGACGGCCTCGCTGCGGAGATCGACGCCAACCAGATCGCCACCTGCGTCTACGCCATCCACGACCCGAACGAGGGCCGGCTGGTGTACGCCTCGGCCGGCCACCTGCCCATCCTGGTCCGCGACGAGAGCGGCGCGGTCCTGCGCGCCGACGAGCCCACCGGCCCACCCCTCGGCACCGGCGGCTGGATGCACGCCTCGGGCTCGATCCCGCTCGGCCCCGGCTCCACGGCTGTCCTGTACACGGACGGCCTGGTGGAACGCCGGAACGAGGACCTGGACGAGGGCATCGCCTCGTTGGAGCGCGCTCTGTCCGGCGCGAGGGGCACGCCCCAGGTCGTCTGCGACCGCCTGGTCCGCTCGGCCGGCGTCACCGCCGACCACGACGACGACGTGGCCGTCCTGGTCCTCCAGCACCCCGCCCGCACCGGCCCCGACAGCGAGCTCTTCCGCAACGCCGCCCTGGAACTCCTCGGCGGCGTGGAAGCGGCCCCACGCGCGCGTGCCTTCGCCTCCGGCGTTCTGACCAGCTGGCGGTTCTCCGTGGAGCTGCACGACCTGGGTGTCCTCGCCGTGAGCGAGCTGGTCGCGAACTCCCTGCAACACGGCACCCCGCCGATGCGGCTGCGGCTGCGCCGCACCGACCGGCGTCTGATTGTCGAGGTCACCGACGGCGACGACCACCTTCCTCGCCGCCGCCGAGCGGAACTCGGTGACGAGTCCGGCCGGGGCATCGCCATAGTCGCCACGATCGCCTCCGCGTGGGGGTCCCGTCGGACACCCGGGGGTGGGAAGGCAGTGTGGTGCGAGTTCGCGCTGCCCGCGGGCACGAAGTGACCGAAGGCCCGGCCCCCGGAGACCTCAGGCGTGCGCCTGCGTGTGGTCGGCCGGGGCGGGACCTCCCTGGGCCACCACCCGGCTCTTCGCCGACCACGGCTGATCCTGCGCCACGGTCAGGGCGCGCCCCAACCGCACCGCCAGATACGTGATCCCCAACGAGAACAGCAGGAAGGTCACGATGTACGGCGCGTGCAGCGAGGCCCCCATGGGCCCGCCCACCGCCGGCCCGACAGCCAGCGCAAGCTGCTTCACCAGGGCGAACACCGAGTTGTACTGACCGGCCATCCCGGTGGGCGCGAGATCCGCCACCAGCGGGGCCACCGTCGGCGACAACATCGCCTCACCCAGCCCGAACAGCGCGTACGTCGAGACGAACGCGGCCGTCGCCATCTCCTGGCTGCCGTGCCCGAGCCCGGCATACCCCGCGGCGACCCACGCCACGGCCCAGATCAGCCCGACCGCGGCGATCACCCGAGACCGCCTCCGCCGCTCGACGAACCTCAGCACGGCGAACTGCGCGACCACGATCATCGCGGTGTTGGCGGCGAGCGCCGTCCCCAACGCGGACGTCGAGATCCCGGCGGCCTCCACCCCGTACGCGCTCAGCCCGGACTCGAACTGTCCGTAGCAGGCGAAGAACAGCACGAAGCCCAGCACACACAACTGCACCATCGCCCGGTTGCCGAGCAGCTGCTTCCAGCTGCCCTTGGCCGACCCCGGCCGTCCCGGAGCGTCCTCGATCCGCGGCGAGTGCGGCGTGCGCACCGTCGCCATCACCACGACCAGCAGCAGGAACATCGCCGCCTCGATCGCGAACAGCAGGGTGAAAGAGGAAGCGCTCGTCGGGTCGACCAGGTGACCGCCGATGAGCCCACCGACGCCGAGCCCCAGGTTCTGCAGGAAGAACTGCGTAGCGAAGGCACGCGAGCGGGTGTCGGCAGTCGAGCAGTCCACGATCATCGTCGCCAGCGCCGGCTGCATCACGGCCTGCCCGGCCCCGAGGGCGGCCGCCGACAGCAGCACCGTCGGCGCGTTGCTCGCGAGCCCCAGGCTCAGCGAGCCCAGCGCGGCGGTGACCAGGGCGACCAGCAACACCGGCAGCGGGCCTCGGCGCACGATCGCCCGGCCGGCGAACGGCAGCACGATCAGCGCGGCCACCGCGAAGACGGCGAGGACCAACCCCGCCGTCATGGCCCCCAGCCCCCGCACCTGCGCCACATAGACGTACAGGTAGGGGACGGTGAAACCGAGCCCGAACGCGCTGAGTGCGTTGCCCACGTGAATCCGGCGCATCGCTGCGCCCATCGCCCTGGTCACGTTCACCTCTCTCAGGTAATTAGTGAGCCCTGCATGGATACAGAGCTGAAGACTTCAAAGGTAAAGTTCGAAGTTGAACAGTACACCTCGAAGGACTTCAACGCCAAGCAAGCCCGTGCGATACTCGAGCCCATGGGCGACACCCCCGACACCCTCGGCGAACCGACACTCGAAGAGCAGATCGCCGCGTACCAGCGCGAGTTCCAGGACCTCGACCCCCAGGTCGAGCAGATCGTCTCGGCGCTCTCCCGGCTGAACCGCCGTATGAACGTCGCCTACGGCCGCCAGACCTCCGCTCTCGGCATCAGCAACGCGGAGTGGGAGGTCCTCAAGGCCCTCGTCCTCTCCGGTGCCCCCTATCGCCTGGGCCCCAGCGACCTCGCCAAGCGGCTCGGCCTGACACCGGCCGCGATGACCCACCGGATCGATCGCATGCTCACCGAGGGTCTGGTCACCAGGGAGCGGGACGAGTCCAACCGCGTCCGCGTGATCGTCGAGCTGACCAGGGAGGGCCGCGAGAAGTGGCTGGAGGCGATGCGTCTTGCGACCGTCTTCGAGGAGGACCTTCTCCAGGACCTCTCCCCGGACGACCGCACGGCCCTCGGTGAGGTCCTCACGCGACTCCTCCGTAGAGTCGAGCACGCACAGCCGGACGCCGGCGGCCGGCTCACCGACCTGGACTGACGGCGATCCCCGGCGCCCACGAAAAGATCTTGACAGGCGGCGCTTGACAGCCACCTGCCCGATCCGTAAAGTTCTTCGGGTTGCCACGGGGCCGTAACGGTTCTGCGGTGACACCTCCGCCGCCTGAGCGGCACCTCAAACCAACCAGCACGATCTCCCAACCGGGTTGAATTCGGCGTGCCCGAATTCAATTTGATTGGGGCCCGGCACCTCGATTTGGGACCTGCCGGGGGAATCAGCTAGAGTTTGAGACGTCGGAACGGCCCAACAGCCGCGAAGACAAGCCCGGTTGACTGGGAGTCGGACGCCGAAAGGATCTGATAAAGTCAACACCGCCGGAAGGCCGAAAGGCCGGAAAGCAGCCCGCCGACAGGGAATCGGATCGAGAAAAAGATCTGATAGAGTCGGAAACGCAAGACCGAAGGGAAGCGCCCGGAGGAAAGCCGCGAGAGAGTCTCTCGGGTGAGTAC
>NZ_JBFAGK010000042.1:0-23561 GCF_040660135.1 Streptomyces sp. NPDC050997 | reverse complement strand
TCCTCCGCCTTGCAGCTGCACGCACCACACCCCGCTCAGGTCGGCCAGGAAGCACCGCTGCTTTCCTGCGGCCTGATCCAAACGACAGGCCCTAGGGCCACACTCTGGGTGCCGAGGATCGGCGGGCCAAGGCGGATTCAAGCTTTTCCGAAGGTTTCCCGATGACCGCCCCTGCACTCTGTTCGTACAAGCGGCGCCCTTCGGGGCGACGCCGACAGACTGCCGTGGTACCAACGGCTGGGGGGACCGCTGGTACCACGGCGACGTGTACGTCTACGGCCGTACCTACGCAGCCTGGATGCACTCCGGCAACCTCGGCGGCATCTGCGTTGATCAGTCCGGGCAGCAGGTGCCGCCGCAGGCACGGACATTTCCTCAGGTGCCGGTGGTCGGCCTGAGCAGGACGGCCCGCCGGAACCTGGGTCCGGGCGGGCCGTCGGGACGGTCAGAGATCAGGGATCAGCACAGACAAGGATCCGTACCCCGCCCCAGGCCGCTGATGTCCTCGTCCCTCAGCGCACCGGAATAGGCCTGGACCTCGTCCACGTCGCCATGCAGGTACTCGCCCCATCCGTCACCGGCCTTGGCCCGGCCGATCTGGAGGGCACCGGGGCTGTGCCAGCCGTTGGGGAGGCTCGCGGTCGCCTGGGCGTTGGTGTAGCCGTCGAGAAAGAGCTTGATCGTGTCGGTCGCGTCGTCGTAGACCACAGCGAGGCGATCACCCGGTCCCACTCCTCCGTCCGCGCCCTCCACCTGGGACACCACCTTCTCGGGGGCACCGGCCTCGTCCTTCTCCGGCATCACCAGTTGCCAGGTGCGCGTGGACGGCTCGTAGCGCACCTTGAAGGCGTCCGTGTGCTCGCCTGCCTGCGAGAGCACGGTCATCGGGTGGGCGGGCTCGGAGTCCGCGAGGCGTACGACGACGCCGAGGGTGAAACTGTTCCCGGTGTCCACGACCGGCCCGTCGGCAGCGGCGTACCCGCTCTCACCGTCCAGACGCAGATGCCCGTCGCCGACGAGTGGCGAAGGCACGTAGGCGCAGTCGGGTTCGAGTTCCGGGATGCAGGAACTGTCGGAGCCCCGGTAGATCGAAGCCCCCGTGCCGAGCCGCAGTGGCGCGCCGTCCGACTGCTCGGGGCTCACACCGTCCGTAGCGTTCTCCACCGACCAGTGGCCGAGCAACTTCGGCTTGCGGTACGCCAGTTCGGCCATCTCGTTCGGCACCACGACCCGGTCGTGAACCTGTACGTCACCTATGTCCCCGTGCCACTGGTCCCCATAGCCGGCCGCCCCGCGGGCGCGCCCGATCTGGAAAGCGCCGGCCGTCTCGGCACCGGTCGCGTCCGCCGCCGTCCCCACCTCGTGACCGTTGACGTACAGTCGCGCCTTTCCGGTCTCGGCGTCGTACAGACCCAGCACATGGGCCCACTCGCCGGTCTCGGGGGCGCCGCCGGACACCCGCGCGTCGCCGATCGCGAATGACCAGGTGGCACCGGAGTCCTGACGGCGTAGCCCGAGGCCGAAGCCGGGCGCACCGTCCGCGTCCTGGCTGGCGACAGTCATGTTCCGGCCGGTCTCGGCGGGCCGTACCCACGCGCTCACCGCGAAGGTCTTACGGGTGTCGGTCGCCGGGGCGTCCGAAGTGAGAAAGCCGTGGCCGCCGCCGTCGAGGGCGACCGTGGCGGTGGTTCCGGTGCCCGCGGGCGCCGGGCCGCCGAAGGTCACGCCGCTGCCGGCATGGGCCGCGGTGCCGGTCTCGGCAGCGGCCGAGCGGGAGCCCGCCGGGTCGTCCAGTTTCCAGCGGGCGACGGGAGCACGGCCGGCCTTCACGTTGAAGTCGTAGTGCGCCTCCCCGCTGCTTCGGTGCGACCGGTCGATAGCGCGGACGGTCAGCGAGTTGGGCCTCGAAGTGAGCGGCAGGTACGAAATGGTCACGGCCGCGCCCGGACGTTCCGCGGAGACGGTTCCATAAGGGCCGCCCACGAAGTCGTACGTGTACGACACCACGTCGTCGGAGGGCGAGTCGATCGTGAAGTGGCCGTAGACGCCCACTCCGTCCACCCAGAACACGTCCTCGGGGTTGGGGTATTCGGGGGAGCTGATCGTCGGCTTCTCAGGGCTCACGGCGTCGTACACGAACGAGCAGACCGAGCCTTCGCCTTCGTCGCTCCATGCGGAGGTCGCCTTGCCGTCGTTCGCGCGGACGTGCCAGGAAACGACGGTGTTCGCGGGGATGTCGTCCGGCATCTTCCAGTACTGCCGTGACCCCGACGACAGAGTGATGGTGGTGTAGGTGCGGCGCTGTTCCACTCCTGCCGCGTCCGTCCACCAGGCTTCGAACTCGCCGTTGACCGGGCTGGATTCGGACGGCTGGTTGTCCTCCTCCGGGTCGTACAGCATTGCACTGAGCCTGGGCGGCGCCGAAACGTATGGCGTGTCGTCGCCGGTCGCGCAGGCCTTGCTTCCCGACTGGAGGTCCTGGACGAGTGGCTGCTTCGGCGGCAGGTTGTCCACCGCATACGCCGGCCCGGCAGCCGTGGCCAGCAGTGCCGCCGCGCAGCTCCCCACCACCGTCCGTCTGCGTCTGCCCGTCCTTCTGAACCTGGTCAAGTGTCCCTCCCCTGTGAGCGCTTGAGGCTCGTGGATCACACGAGCCGCATGAAGCTAACAGAGACCACTGACAGCGCTGAAAGGAAGTTCTCCCTCACTGCAACACCGGTAGCATTTCCTGCAGATGGCGTCGGAGGCCGCTCCGGCCCGCTGCCGTTTCTCCGGGACCTCGCAGTACGCCGGAAGAACTCGCCGCCTCGGCACCGCGATCAGACCCAAGCCGGAC
Organism: Streptomyces sp. NPDC050997; assembly: GCF_040660135.1. NCBI lineage: Bacteria > Bacillati > Actinomycetota > Actinomycetes > Kitasatosporales > Streptomycetaceae > Streptomyces > Streptomyces sp. NPDC050997. The sequence continues at coordinate 20,725 of NZ_JBFAGK010000042.1, read as the reverse complement.
TTGTGAGAGCCGTAGCTGGGTCCCGCCATACGGGAGGTGGCTTGATGACCCGACAGCGCGCAACTGCGCCTCCAACCTTTCGGGACGGAGCTGGCCATGACCGCGGCGTGCGCTCCCAGCACTTCGGCACTGCATGCTGCGGTCAAGAGGGTCTCAAATTCGGGCGTCACAACCGGGTCTTGGGGCCCCTGCTGCCGTCCGCACGCCCGAAGTCCCGGCCCATCGCTCGAACGAACTGCCGCGCAGTGAACGAACGGAGCCCAACCACCATGCCGGACACAACCTCCGCCAGCCCCAGTCCCCGTGAGGTCTTGACCCGCTACCAGCGGGCGATTCTCGACAAGTCAGCGGACGACCTGGCTGATCTGTACGCGGTCGACGCCGTCCACGAATTCCCGTTCCTCTTCCCCGGCATGCCCCCGCGTCACCAGGGACGCGAAGAGGTCCGCGCAGGCTACCGAGCGGTTTGGAGCGCAAGCCCGGCGCAACCGCAGGAGATCCGCGACGTAGTCGTGCATGAGAGCACCGACCCCGAGGTGATCACCGTCGAGCAGGTCGTCAACGGGACCGTGACCACAACCGGCCGGCACTTCAGCCTCCCCGGCCTTCTCGTGATCCGGGTCCGCAACGGGCAGATCGTGCACGTCCGCGACTACATGGATGGGCTCGGCGTGGCCCACGCCATGGACCGACTGGCCGCCGTGGTTGCCAGCCTCAGCGACCGCCACTGAAGCCCCGACTTCGGACTCGTTCATCTGGACCTGCGCCAGGACTCAACCTCACCCGGCCGGGTCGGCTCTGTGCTCGGCCCGACCACAGAGCCGACCAGGCCCGGCCAGACTGATGACGAGGAGCCGCTGCAGCCTTGGCGACCGTCCTGGAGAACGGCGAAGCATGCATTCGGGAGGAGTTTCCGGCTGAAGAGCTGGTCGACTCGGCTGCCGCAGGCGCCCCCGGACTGCACTACATCACGCTCAACCGCTCGACGGCGGCAATCGAGATCCACCGCAACGTACTGAACTCAACAAGCACACAGCACGCCCTCGCGGCCCCCCGCTGACTGCACTTCGAGGTCGCCGGTCCGGGAAACCGGGCCGGCGACCTCTCTCTCACTCCGTGTCCTCGTCGACCGGGATGCCGAGGATGGCGAGGAAGGCGGTGGCCGCGGGTGTGCGGTTGTCGCGGCTCCAGATGATGTACTCGACGCGGGTCGGCGCGTCGGTGACCTCGATGGTGGTGACGCCGGTGAGCTGAGCCACGTAGGCGGAGGGGAGCATGGCGACGCCGAGGCCCTGTCCGACCAGTCGCGCCAGGAAGTCCGCGTTGGTCACCTCGAAGGCGACGTCCCGGTGGACACCGGCGGCCGAGAAGGCCAGGTCGGACTGGACACGTCCGGCTGTCCTGGCTGGCAGGTCCACGAACACCTCGGAGGACAGCCTGCGCAGATCGACCGCCGACTCCTGGGCCAGCGGATGGTCCGGCCCGACCACCGCGACGAGCCGGTCGCGTGCGAGTTCGCGGGAGTTGACGCCTTCGGGACGCACCGTCGTCGGAAGTCCGAGGAAGGCCACCTCGATGCCTCCCATCCTGACCTGCTCGACGAGTTCGTCGCTCGCGCCCACACTCAGGCTGATGCGCACGTTCGGGTACTGCTGGTGGAAGTCGCGCAGGGCGCCCGGGATGTCGACCGCGGCGACGGACGGGATGACGCCCACGGCGAGCCGTCCGCGTACCTCGCCGACAGCTGCGGCGACTTCGTTGGCCGCGCGCTCGGCGGCGTCCAGACACTGCCGGGCTGCGGGAAGGAAGGCCGCACCGGCCGGCGTCAGCCGTACCCGGCGGCTGGTGCGCTCGAAGAGTCTCGCGCCCAGTTCCTTTTCGAGGCGGGCGACTTGGTGGCTGAGGGCGGACTGGACGACCAGACAGCGTTCGGCGGCCCGGGTGAAGCTGTTGGTCTCGGCAACGGCGACCACGTAGCGCATCTGCTGGAGCTCCATACATCTATCGTGTATCACGATAGATGAAGTGACAAGCATGTGTTGGACTCATTGATGGCTGTGGACTGAGACTGTGAGTGCCAAGTCCAGCTGCACAGGGGGTTTTCTGATGGGACCCGCAGCGGTGTTCCTTGGGGAATTCCGCTGTCGTCCGTTCTTACGGTGCCTCTCCTGAGCTTGAGCAAGCTGGCTGCAACCAGAGTTCAATCGAGAGGGCGAGCCGGTCATGAGCCATACTCCGCCGCAGCGGCAGACGGTCACCGTCGCTGACACGTGGGTCGGTCCGCGCTGTCCGTGGGCGTGGATCACCTCCCGCTGGTTGCTGGAAGTCGAACAGGTGCGCCCCGTCGAAGCGCGCTTTCACGTGATGAGCCTTTCGGTGCTCAACGAGGGACGGGAAGTGCCGGAGAAGTACAAGAGGGGAATGATCGAGGGCTGGGGGCCGGTGCGCGTCTGCATCGCGGCCGAGCAGCAGTTCGGTTCCGAGGTACTGCGTCCGCTCTACAACGCCATGGGAACCCGCATTCATCTCGAGCAGGCCGGCCTGGGACGGGACATGATGCTCGCGGCCCTTGCCGATGCCGATCTGCCGACCCACCTCATCGAGGCGGCGGACACGACCGACTACGACAAGGCGCTACGCGTCAGCCACCACGCCGGCATGGACCCCGTCGGCTCCGAGGCCGGCACCCCCGTCGTCCATGTTCCCGGCACCCGACGGCGAGTCCGTCGCCTTCTTCGGCCCGGTGATCAGCCCCACTCCGCGCGGCGAGGCCGCCGGACGCCTTTGGGACGGTGTCCTCGCCGTGGCGGGCACCGACGGCTTCTTTGAGATCAGGCACACTCGCACCCGCGAAGCCATCTTCGACTGAGGCACGTGGGCGGCCTGTCGTCGCACTACCGGGATGGCACTCCTTCCCGAGGAAATCGTCGCCGTCGACAACCGCTGCCCGGTCGCGGAGAGCGACCTCCTTCATCGAGGAATCAGTTGAACATGAATGCATTTGTCCTGCCTGGCATCGGCGATGTCGATGACAGGTGTTCCGATACGGGAGGCAGCGCGACATGAAGAGTGGGCGGCAACTCCTCACCGCCGGTGTGACGGCACTGGCGCCGGCGGTCTGGGGAAGCACCTATCTGGTGACGACCGAGTGGCTGCCGCCGGACCGGCCCCTTCTGGCCACCACCGTGCGGGCGCTTCCCGGTGGCCTTTTTCTGCTGGCCCTCGCCCGCACGCTGCCGACCGGGGTGTGGCTGTGGCGCACCCTGGTGCTCGGAACCCTGAACATCGGCGCATTCAACTTCCTCCTGTTCGTCGCGGCCTACCGGCTTCCCGGTGGCATCGCGGCGGTGATCATGTCGGCGCAGCCGATGTTCGTACTCATCCTGGCCGCGCTGTTCATCGGCGACAGAATCCGGTTCCCGCATGTGGCGGCCTGTGTCCTCGGCGTGGTCGGTGTCGCGTTGCTCGTGTTCAGGGGAACGGCGGAACTCGACTACGTCGGTGTGGTGGCGGCACTGGGCGGCGCGATGTGCATGGCCACCGGCATCACGCTGACCAAGCGATGGGGGCGCCCGGACGGAGTGGGGCTGCTTCCCTTCACCGGCTGGCAACTCACCGTGGGCGGACTGCTGTTGCTGCCCTTCACGCTGGCCATCGAAGGACTGCCGTCCAGTATCACGGAAACCAACATCCTCGGGTTCGCCTATCTCGTCTCCCTCGGCGCTGTCATCAGTTACATGATCTGGTTCCGTGGGATTGAGAGGTTGCCGGCGGTGGCGGTCTCCTTCCTCGCCCTGGGCAGCCCGATCGTCGCGACCATCCTCGGATACGTGTTTCTCCACGAGACGTTGTCGATTCTGCAGCTGATCGGTGTCGTATCGATTCTCACGGCCATGCTGCTCGCGCAACCCCGGTCGGCCCGGCCGCGAGAGCCCGGCCCACACGAGCCTCTTCACAGTGACGAGACCGGCGGGACCCGAACCGAGTCGGTGCACTAATCCGATGAAGAGTTTCAGAGAAATCCGTAAGCCCTATAGCCTGAATCTATCGGAGAGAAGAAGTGGTCACACAGCAGGAAATGATCCCTTAGGAAGAACGCCCGCCTTCGGCATTACGGGCATGGCTCGGTGTTGCCGCCATCACGGCCAGTCTGTTCGTCTTCCTCACAACTGAGCTGATGCCCGTCGGCCTGCTCACCCCGCTGAGTAACAGCCTGGACATCTCCGTGGGTGTGGCCGGGCTGATGGTCACGGCGCAAGGTGTCGCGGCGGGGTTGGGCGTACCCTTCATCGTGGCCTGGACCAGGCGCGTCAACCGGCGCCTGCTGCTGTCCACGCTGCTGGCGATCCTGGCCCTGGGCAACCTCATCACCGCCATCTCGCCGAACTATCCGCTGATCCTGACAACGCGACTCATCATGGGATTCGCCAGCGGTGTGTTCTGGGCGATCGGCGTGAGCATGGCCATGCGTATCGTGCCGGAGCGGCAGGCGAGCAGGGCGGCCGCGGTCGTGATGTCTGGCATTTCGATCGCCACCGTGGTGGGCATCCCGCTGGGCACCATCATCGAGAACTTCACCGACTGGCGTACCACGTTCGCCATCTGGGCCGGCCTCAGCGTGCTGGTGTTCCTCGCGGTCGCTGCCGCCATCCCGTCGCTTCCGTCGGAGAACGCGGTTTCGGTCCGGGAAGTCTTCGGGCTCCCGCTCAAGAACGCGCAGCTGCGTACGGTGCTGTTCATTGTCGTCTTCTTCGTACTCGGCCATTTCGGGGCGTACACCTTCGTGCGGCCCTTCCTGGAAGACAGTGCATCGGCCACGGCCGCCTTCATCACCGTCGTGCTTATCATCTTCGGAATCGGAAGTGCCGTCGGGAACTTCATCGCCGGATACACGGTGAACAAGAGCCTGCGGGGCACCTTCATCGTCGGTGGCCTGGGACTCATCGCGGCTCTGCTGTTGCTACTCACGATCGGCGACGGGAAGGCGGGCGTGATCGTCGCGCTGATCCTCTGGGGGCTCTCCTTCGGCGCGGTGCAGCTGAGCCAGGTCAACATGACTCTCGCCGCCGCGCCCGAGACCTTCGAAGCGGCGATGTCGCTCAACACCATGGCCTACAACACGTCCATCGCGGTCGGAGCGCTTCTGGGCGGACTGTTCGTCGACAACGTGGGCGTCACCAGCGTCGTGTGGTTCGGTGTGGCGCTGACCGGGGCTTCGCTGCTCCTCAGGCTCGGCACCGGTCGGAAGGCCGCGAGCGCGGTCTCCGTCTCCGCATGATCGCGTGGAGCACCATGACGGACAGCAGTACAGGTGCTGGTCTTCTGAGCGAACGGGTGCACGACCTCGGCCGGGATCTGGCCTCCGACCGCGCTGGAGGACGAGGGCTCGAAGGGCCGGCCCGCGATCGACGACCCTGCGATCACCGCCGTACTGCGCACCATCCACGACAGCCCGCAGACCCAGTGGACGGCTTCGCAACTCAGCGAGACCGTGGGCATGTCCCGGGTGGCGTTCACGAGACGTTTCACCTCAGTGGTCGGCAAGCTACCCATGACCTATCTGAGGGACTGGCGACTGGGTTGTGCCGCGCGGCTCCTCCGAGAAACCGACGCATCGGTGGCCGCGACAGCCAGGCAGATCGGCTACTTGACGGAATTCGCTTTTGCAGGGGCGTTACGTCGCGAGTACGGCGTCTCACCGGGTCGGTTCCGGCAGGTGAACAAGGCACCGCATCAGCAGTCCAGTTGGAGGTAACGACAAGCATCACGCAGAGGGTCGCTCAGCAAGATCCTGCTGGACGTCGCGCTCGCGGTGGCACTCGGCGGGGACTGCCTGGCCGATGTGGGCATGCTGCGGGCCGAGCCCGCCCGGGCCGAAGTACGGACTCCAGGATCTTCCGGTGTCACCAGCACGCCGCCGATAACCTTGTGGCTGGACACGTCAGATGCCGTGTGTATCCGCCATGAGGAGGCGATGGTGTTCGGAAGGGGCATGCGGTTACTCGCGGGCGCCATGACTGTGGCCTGCATCCTGCTCGTCGGCCCCAGTGCACCAAGCAGTGCCCCCTCCGTCAGGACACTGCCCGTCGATGCCGTCGGAGATGTCGTACCGAACCGGGTCATGACGTGGAACATCTGCAACCCCTGCGAGGCAAGCAACGTTGACCGGGCCGCGGAGATCGCCACGTACGCGCCCCAGGTCATCGGCCTGCAAGAAGCGTGCGTGCGTGACGTCGAGAGGATCCGGGACTACCTGGAGAGCGTCTACGGGCTGGTCTACCACGTCGAGTACGGGATGGTTCTTCGGAATTGGGGCCGTTGCGGGGGAGCGCCGTGGAGTCCGGGCGCCTTCGGCCAGGCGCTCCTTTCGGCGGCACCGATGACGGACCGCGTCAACGTGGAATACCCCGACGGCGGATCCGAGGACCGCGGGTACATGGCGGTCACCACCATGCTGGGCGGCCGGCCCGTCCGGGTCTTCAACACACATCTCGCCCAACGACGTCAAGAAGCAGTCCGAGCAGAGCAGACCGGCGTACTCGCCGCAGCCATCGCCCGGCATGACCGTGCGATCGTTCTCGGCGACTTCAACGCCGTGCCGGACGCTCCCGAACTCACCCGGGTCTGGGCACTGGCCTCGGATACAGACCCGCAATGTCAGCCCTCGGCCGTCGGTAGCTGCGAGCAGACCACCGACTGGCACAGCAAGTTCGACTATGTCTTCCTGCGAGGCATCGCCCCGCTCAGGCACCGCGTGCAACCCACCCCGTACTCGGACCACCATCTGCTGTACACCGACCTGGACCCAGCTTGAAGCGCTTCCGTGACCGCTGAACCGCCCAGCCACGGAAGCGCGTTCAGCGGCAAGGGGGACCCGGCCTCAGGTGTCGGACACCGGCCGCGCCAACGCGGTCAAGCTCGTTGGACAGGGTGATCCAACCCGCGACGACGAACCACTGTTGACCTCGAGTTTCCGCGCCCTCGCGGCTGAAAGGCTGTCCTCATGATGGACACAAGAGAACCGGCTTGACGTATGCCGATATGGGAATATGATGGCTGCCATGGCACGAGCAGCGACGACGTCGGACGCGTTCAACGCGATAGCCGAGCCGCAGCGCCGGGACATCCTGACGCTGCTGCGGGCGGGTGAGCGGCCGGTGACCGAGTTGGCCCAGGAGCTGGGGATAAGCCAGCCAGGGGCCTCCAAGCACCTGCGGGTGCTCCGGGAGGTGGGGCTGGTGCGGGTCCGCGGGGCGGGCAAGCAGCGCCTCTACGGCCTGGACGCCCGCGGGCTGCGGCGGGTCCACGAGTGGACCGGCGGATTCGAGCGGTTCTGGAACGAGAGTTTCGACCGGCTGGACACCTATGTGCAGGACCTCAAGCAGACACGGCAGGAGGAATGACCGATGGCAGGGGCAAGGCAAGAACCGCGGGCGGAACCGGCGACGGCCGACCGGGAGATCGTGATCTCCCGGGTCATCGACGCCCCGCGGGAGCTGGTGTTCGAGGCGTTCACCGAGATCCGGCACCTGTCGCGGTGGTGGGGTCCGGAGGGGTTCACCACCACCACGCGGTCCTTCGAGTTCCGCGAGGGCGGGGAGTGGGACTTCGTGCTGCACGGGCCGGACGGGACCGACTACTCCGAGTGGATCCGCTGGCTACGGATCGTCCCGCCGGAGCGGATCGCGCTGCTGCACGGTGAGTCCCGTGACGACCCGAACGCCTTCGAGTCGGTCCTGACCTTCGCGCCGGACGGCGCGGCGACCCGGATCGTGATGCGCACGGTGTTCCCCACCAAGGAACTGCGCGACGAGGCGGTCGAGAAGTACCACGCGATCGAGGGCGGCCGGCAGACCCTGGGCAGCCTGGCGGACTACGTCACCGACCTCGCGCGGAAGGGGGCGGAGGGCTGATGGCCGGGAAGGTGTTCTTCAGCGTGTCGATGTCGCTGGACGGCTTCATCGCGCCCGAGCCCGTGCCCATCGAGGACGAGCTCTTCGCACCCGACAAGCAGGACGACCCGGACGTTCAGCGCTGGATGGCGCAGTGGGCGGAGCTGCAGCAGTGGCTGTTCCCGCTGCGGTTCATGCGGGAGAACCTGGAGCTGGGCGAGGGCGGCGAGGAGGGCCGCGACAACGACGTGGCGCGGGAGACGTTCGAGCGCACCGGCGCGAGCGTCATGGGCAAGCGCATGTTCGACCTCGGCGAGCAGGCATGGCCGGAGGAAGCGCCCTTCCACACCCCGGTCTTCGTCGTGACGCACGCCGAGCGTGACCGGTGGGAGCGGCCCGGCGGCACCACGTTCCACTTCGTCAACGACGGCATCGAGCGCGCCCTCGACCAGGCCCGCGAGGCCGTCGGCGATCGCGACGTCCGCATCGCCGGCGGCGGCGCGACGATCCTGGAGCACCTGAACGCCGGCCTGGTCGACGAGTTCTCGATCACGCTGTCACCGGTGCTTTTCGGCGCCGGCACCCGCTTGTTCGACGGCGTGGACGCGTCCAGGGTCGCGCTGGAGCCGGTCCGTTCGGAGCCGTCGTCGCGGGTGACGCACCTGACCTACGCCGTGCACCCACGGTAGCCGCGCCACCACTCCACCCCAGCGCCCCGAGCACCCACGGCGCAAGGGGTGCCGCCGGTGTCCGACGGAGGGACCGGACTACACCGTGAGTTCCTTGGTGATGCGGTCCAGCATGAAGGCCGAGGAGTCGCGAGCCCGTTCCTCCCAGGCGAAGACGCAAGCAGTGGCGACGCCGTCGAAGTCGAGTTCGCGCAGGGTGCCGAAGAAGCTGTCCCAGTCGACCTCGCCCTGGCCGATGTCGAGGTGTTGGTGGATGCGGGCCGCGGTGCCGGGCGGGTTGAGGATGTAGCGGAGCCCGGACGAGCCCTTGTGGTTGAAGGAGTCGGCGATGTGCACGTGTTGGAGCTTGTCGCCGGCGTAGCGCATCATCGCCGCGATGTCGGCGCCGATGTCCGCGGCTCCGGAGAGGTGGAAGGAGTGCGGGGCGCAGTAGAGGTAGTTCACCCAGGGCTTGTTGATGGCGCGGACGAGGTCGACCGCGGGGGTGTTCTCCTCGCAGAAGTCGTCCGGGTGCGCCTCAAGGTTGAGTGCGATGCCCTCCCTCTCGAAGAGTGGCAGGAGCTCCTCCAGCGAACGCCAGAACGCGGCCTCGCTCTCGGCGGCGCGCTCGGGTCGGCCGTTGAACTCCGAGTTCATCAGCGGACACCCGAGGTCCGCGGTGATCTCGATCATCCGCTTCCAGTAGCGGACGGCGGTCTGCCGCTCGGTCTCGTCGGGAGAGGACCACTTGTAGAGGGGGAGTACGGAGGAGAGCTGGACGCCGTGCGTGCGCAGGGAGTTCTTCAGTTCGGCGGTCCGCGCGTCATCCGCCCGAGGGTGCAGGAAGAACGGCATGAAGTCGTCGCGCGGGGACAACTCGATGTAGTCGTAGCCGAGTTCGGCGACCGTGCGCACCATGTCGTCGATCGGCAGTGTGCGGAACATGTACGGGTCGAGGGCGATCTTCATGCGGTGCCTCCGTAGAAGGCGGGTCGGGGCTTCATGTCGACGGTGACGGTCGTGCCGTCTGACTCCAGGGAGCGAACGGCTGCGTCGGTGATGACGGTGGCGGCATAGCCGTCCCACGAGGAGGGGCCGGTGGGCTCGCCACCGGACGCGACGGAGGCGATCCACTCGCGGAACTCGGTGTCGAAGGCGTCCGCGAAACGGCCCTTCCAGTCCTGCAGGACGGCGGTGCCGTGCCGGCCGGTGGTGCGGATGCCGACGGCGGCCGGGTCGGGCAGCCGCACCAGGCCTTCCTCGCCGACGGTCTCGCACTGGATGTCGTAGCCGTACTGGCAGTTGACGAAGACCTCGAGGTCGATGCGGACGCCGTTCGCGGTCTCGAAGTACATGATCTGCGGGTCCTTGAGGTGCTCGAACCGCTTGCTGGTGGCGCGCGGGGTGATCACCTGGGCGGAGACGATCTCGTCGTCGAGCAGCCAGCGCAGGACGTCGATCTCGTGCACGGCCGTGTCCTGCGCGGCCATCGCGGAGACGTACGCGTCCGGCACTGTCGGGTTGCGGTGCGCGCAGTGCACGATCAGTGGGGTGCCGATCGAGCCGGCGTCGATGACCTCCTTCATCTGGCGGTAGCCGGGGTCGAAGCGGCGCATGAATCCGACCTGGACCAGGCGGCGGCCGTGGGCGCGTTCGGCCTCGACGATCCGCAGACAGTCCTCGGCGGTGGTGGCGAGGGGCTTCTCGCAGAAGACCGGCTTGCCGGCCGCGATGGCGCCCAGGACGTGCTCGGCGTGGGTGGGGCCCCACGAGGTGACGAGGACCGCGTCCACGTCGGGGGAGGCGATCAGGGCGGCGCCGGTGGACAGCGCCGTGGCACCGATCCGGGCCGCGACTTCACCGGCGCGGGCGGCGTCGAGATCGGTCACCGCGGTGACGGTGGCCCCGGTGACGACGTCGGTGAGTCGCCGTATGTGGTCCTGGCCGATCATCCCGGCGCCGATGACACCTACACGTACGGACATGTCGATTCCTTGAGGAGGGGTTCAGAGGGGTTCAGGAGAAGCGGGCTCGGAGTTCCGCTTCGAGGGTTTCGAGGGTGCGGCCCTTGGTCTCGGGGACATAGCGCTTGACGAAGACGAGGGAGACGACGCCGGCCACCACGAACAGGAAGAAGGTGCTGGAGATCCCGATGCCGTCGACCAGCGACGGGAAGACGAGACCGATGACGAAGTTGGTCAGCCACAGCACCACGGCCGCGATGCCCATCCCGAAGCCGCGCATCCGCATGGGGAAGATCTCCGACAACATCAGCCAGGTCACCGGCGAGATCGCGCCCTGCTGGAAGGCGAGGAAGGTGACCGTCATGGCCAGCACCGCGTAGGCGCGGCCGTCGCCGGAGGGCAACGCCAGGGAGAAGACGCCGATCAGCAACAGGGCTGACGTGGTGCCGATCTGACCGGTCATCAGCATGGGGCGGCGGTTGACCCGCCCCAGCAGCCAGATGCCGACGAAGGTGGCCAGGACCGAGATCACGCCGTTGGCGATGTTCGCGGTCAGGGCGCTGTCGGCGGCGAAGCCCGCGTCGGTGAGGATCTGGGTGCCGTAGTACATGATCGTGTTCACGCCGGTGATCTGCTGCACGATGGCGATGCCGAAGCCGACGAACATCAGCCTGCGCAACCACGGCGTGGACCTCATGTCCTGCCAGCCGCCGAGCCTCTCCCGATCCTCCTTGACGGCGAGCGCGGACACCTCGCTCAGCTCGGCCTCCGCACGCTGTTGGGACCGCACCTGCTTGAGTACGTCCAGGGCCTCGCCGAAACGGGTCTGCGAGGCCAGCCAGCGCGGGCTCTCCGGCATCACCAGCATGCCGAACCAGAGCACTACGGCCGGGATGGTGGCGAGCACCAGCATCCAGCGCCATACGCCGCCGGACTCGCCGCCGACCCGCGCGATGATCGCGTTTGAGGTGAAGGCGAGCAACTGCCCACTGACGATCATGAGTTCGTTGCGGGTGACCAGTGCGCCGCGTCGTTCGGCGGGGGAGACCTCGGCGAGGTAGACGGGCACGGTCACCGAGGCACCGCCGACCGCGAGTCCCAGCACGAACCGTGCCACGATCATGACCGCCGTGTTCGGTGCGAGCGTGCAGCCGAGCGCGCCGACGAAGAAGACCACGGCCAGGATGAGGATCGTACGGCGGCGGCCGCGCGCGTCCGACAGCCGCCCGCCGGTCACCGCACCCAGCGCGGCGCCGAGCAGCAGCGAGCTGGTGACCATGCCCTCGGTGAAGGGGGTCAGGCCCAGATCGGCGGTCATGTAGGGCAGGGCGCCGTTGATGACGCCGGTGTCGTAGCCGAAGAGGAGTCCGCCGAAGGTGGCGATGACGGTGATGAGCCGCAGCCGCCGGGAGACGGCTGGTGGCGCGTCGTCCGTCGTCGTCGTGACCTTGGTTGTGTCGTCCCTGACATCCATGGGCGCCTCCTAGCGGTCGAGAGTCGGGCGTCGGGTACCCGTCAGCCCGCAGCCGACCAGGTGCTCACGGGTGCTGACCGCGATGGGCAGTGGCACCTCGGGAGCGCACGGGTACAGGTCCTGCTCGACGATCACGAACAACTCGGCGTCGAGCTGGGCGAGTTCGGCCACCACGTCGGCCGGGTTCGGCACGCCGGCCGGGGGCGAGACACACACGCCGCGCTTGACCGCCTCGCCGAACGACAGGTCCTCGGAGGCCACCTGGGCCAGCACCTCGGGGTCCATCTGCTTGATGTGGACGTAGCCGACGCGCTCGCCGAACCGGCGGATCAGGTCGAGGTTGTCGCCGCCGCCGTAGGCCACGTGCCCGGTGTCCAGGCAGAGGTTGGTGTAGCGGGCGTCGGATTCGTTGAGCAGCCGCTCGATCTCGGGCTGGGTCTGGATGTGGCTGTCGGCGTGCGGGTGGACGACGAGGCGTACGTCGTACTCGTCGAGGAGCAGCTTGCCGAGCCGGTCGGCGTTCTTGCCGAAGCCCGCCCACTGCTCGGCGGTCAGCTCCGGGGACTCGGTGAACGCGCCGGTCTTCTCCTCCCGGTACATCGGCGGGATGAAGACCAGGTGGTGCGCTCCCGCGGCGGCGGTCAGCGCGGCCACCTGCCGGACGTGGGCGAGCATCTCGTCCCACGCCTCCGGCCGGTGCAGCGCGCCGAAGGCGGTACCGCCGGACACCTGCAATCCGCGGGCGTCGAGTTCTTCCTTCAGCCGCTGGGGATCGGCGGGGAGGTAGCCGTACGGCCCGAGCTCCAGCCACTCGTAGCCGGCCTCCGCGAGCTCGTCGAGGAAGCGGGTGTACGGGACCTGGTGCTCGTCCTCCGGGAACCAGATGCCCCAGGAGTCGGGGGCGGAGCCCAGGCACAGGTTGCCCGCGACGGCACGAAGTGGGGATGGCGCCATTGCCATGGTCAGTCCTTTGACGAAAGGGGACAGGGAACTCTGGGGTCAGTTGGAGGTGGGGAAGTTGAAGCCGGCGGCGAGCTGTTGGGTGGGCTGGGGCCAGCGGGTGGTGACGACTTTGGGGCGGGTGTAGAAGCGGATGCCCTCGGGGCCGTGGACGGGGGAGTCGCCGATGAGGGAGTCCTTCCAGCCGCCGAAGGAGTAGTACGACATCGGGACGGGCACGGGGACGTTGATGCCGATCATGCCGATCTTGATGTTGCGCTGGAAGCGGCGGGCGGCTTCGCCGGAGGCGGTGAACAGGGCCGTGCCGTTGCCGTAGGGGTTGGCGTTGATGAGGCTGATGGCCTCGTCGAGGGTGTCGGTGCGGACGATGGCGAGGACGGGGCCGAAGAGTTCCTCTTTGTAGGCGTCCATGTCGGCGGTGACGTGGTCGAGGAGGGAGGGGCCGGTGAAGAAGCCGTTCTCGTGGCCGTCGATCTTCAGTCCGCGGCCGTCGACGATGACGGTGGCGCCCTGGGTGTGGGCGGTTCCGACCGCGTTCTCGACGCGCTCCAAGGCGGCTTTGGTGACCAGCGGGCCCATGTCGGTGCCGGGGGCGTCGCCGGGACCGACCTTGATCTCGCGGGCCTTGCGCTCCAGGACCTCGACCAGCCTGTCGGCGGCGTCACCGACGGCGACGGCGATGGAGACGGCCATGCAGCGTTCGCCTGCGGAGCCGTAGGCGCCGGCGGTGATGTGGTTGGCGGCGAATTCGAGGTCGGCGTCGGGCAGGACGACGGCGTGGTTCTTGGCGCCGCCGAGGGCCTGGACACGCTTGCCGGCCTTCGTACCGTTTTCGTGGACGTACTTGGCGATGGGGGTGGAGCCGACGAAGGAGACGGCTTCGATGCCGGGGTGGGTGAGGATCGCGTCGACGGCGGGCTTGCCGCCGTGGACGACGTTGAAGACGCCGTCGGGCAGCCCGGCCCGGCGGTACAGCTCGGCGACGAAATTGGCGGCGGAGGGGTCGCGTTCGCTGGGCTTGAGGACGAACGTGTTGCCGGTGGCGATGGCGACGGGGTGCATCCACAGGGGCACCATGGCGGGGAAGTTGAACGGGGTGATGCCCGCGACGACGCCGAGCGGCTGGCGGAAGTTGTGTACGTCGACGCCGCGGGAGACCTGGTCGGAGAAGCTGCCCTTGAGGATGTCGCCGAGACCGCAGACGAACTCGACGACTTCCCGGCCGCGGGTGACTTCGCCGCGGGCGTCGTCGACGGTCTTGCCGTGCTCGGCGGAGATGATCCGGCCGAGTTCTTCCTCGTGCTCGACGAGGAGCTGGCGGAAGGCGAACATCACCTGGGTGCGCTGGGTGAGCGAGGACTCGGACCAGGTCTCGAAGGCCTTCGTGGCGGCGGCGACGGCGGCGTCCACGTCGCCCGCGTCGCCGAGGCTGACCTGGGCCTGTTCCTGGCCGGTGGCAGGGTTGAACACGGGCGCGGTGTCCGCGCTCAGGACCGGCGAACCGTTGATCCAGTGGGGGATGGTGGTCACGTGAGCTTCCTTCTCAGAGGTAGTGCCGCTGTGCGCGCTTGTGGGCGGCGTAGGTCTCGTGGGCGGTGCGGGTGGTGTCGAGGGCGGAGGTCTGGCTGACGGGGACGTCCCACCAGCCGTGGCCGGGCGGATTGGGGCCGTGGAGGTCCGTCTCGACGTGCACGACGGTGGTGCGGCTTGCGGCCTTGGCCTTCTCCATCGCGCCGCGGAACTCTTCGACGGAGGCGGCGTGCAGGACATCGGCTCCGAGGGAGGAGGCGTTGGCGGCGAGGTCGACGGGCAGGACGTCGCCGTCGAGGAGTCCCGAATCGCCGTCGCGGTAGCGGTACTTGGTGCCGAAGCGCTGTGAGCCGAGGGACTCGGACAGGGAGCCGATGGAGGCGAAGCCGTGGTTCTGGACGAGGACGATGATGACCTTCAGACCCTCGGAGATCATGGTCACGATTTCCTGAGCCATCATCAGATATGAGCCGTCACCGACAAGGACGACGACCTCGCGGGAGGGGTCGGCCATCTTCACGCCGACGCCGGCGGCGACCTCGTAGCCCATGCAGGAGTAGGCGTACTCCACGTGGTAGGCCTTGGGGTCCCGGGCCCGCCACAGCTGTTGCAGGTCGCCGGGCATCGAGCCGGCCGCGTTGATGACCACGGCGCGGTCGTCGAGCACCTCGTTCAGCGCGCCGAGGATCTCCGTCTGGGCGGGCAACGGGCCATGGCCGACGTTGAAGCAGCCGTCCTCGATCTCTCTTGTCCGGGCGATGAGTTGACGGGTCCGTGCGCGGTACTCGGGGTCGACTTCCCAGTCCGTCAGTGCACCGGCCAGGGCCTGGATGCCGAGGCGGGCGTCGGCCACCAGCGGCTCGGCGGAGTGCTTGACGGCGTCGAGACGGGCGACGTTGAGGTTGACGAAGGTGACGTCCGGATTGCCGAAGACGGTGTGGCTGGCGGTGGTGAAGTCCGAGTAGCGGGTGCCGATACCGAGGACGACATCCGCCTCGCGCGCGAGTTCGTTCGCCGCGTACGCGCCGGTGGAGCCGATGCCGCCGACCGCGCGGGGGTGGTCCCAGGGCACGGCGCCCTTGCCGGCGTGGGTGTCGGCGACCGGGATGCCGGTGGCCTCGGCGAAGGCGCGCAGCTCGGTCTCGGCACCGGAGTACACGGCCCCGCCGCCCGCGACGATCAGTGGCCTGCGGGCGTTGCGCAGCAGGCCCGCGGCCCGCTCGACCGCGGCCGGTTCCGGTACCGGCCGACCGATGTGCCAGACCCGGCGGCGGAAGAACGACACCGGCCAGTCGTGGGCCTCGGCCTGGACGTCCTGCGGCAGGGCGAGGGTGACGGCGCCGGTCTCGACCGGGTCGGTGAGCACCCGCATGGCGGCCAGCGCGGCGGGGATGAGCTGTTCGGGGCGCTGGATGCGGTCGAAGTACTTGGATACGGCGCGGAATGTGTCGTTGACGGTGATGTCGCCGCCGCGGGTGTCCTCCAGCTGCTGGAGCACGGGGTCGGCGGCGCGGGTGGCGAACATGTCGCTCGGCAGCAGGAGCACCGGGATCCGGTTGGTGGTGGCCAGCGCCGCGCCGGTGATCATGTTCGTCGAGCCGGGCCCCGTAGAGGCCGTGCAGGCGAAGGTGGCAAGCCGGTCGCGCATCTTCGCGTAGGCGACGGAGGCGTGGACCATGCCCTGCTCGTTGCGAGCCAAGTAGTAGGGCAGATCAGCCTCTTGGGTGACGGCGGCCTGCAACAGCGCCTGCCCGACACCGGCCACGTTGCCGTGCCCGAAGATGCCCCACATGCCGGGGATGAGCCGCTGCTCCTGGCCGTCACGTTCGCTGTACTGGTTGGCGAGGAAGCGCACCAGGGCCTGGGCGGTGGTGAGTCGGACGGTGCTCATTGTTCGTTGAGTCCTTCGAAGGGAAGCCGGTCGTCGATGCCCTGGGACTCCCAGGTACCGCGCACCCAGCCGTGGGCGGGGTCGTCGCAGATCAGCCAGGCGCGGTCCTGGCCGGGGCCCGCCATGACGTTGAGGTAGTAGAGGTCGTAGCCGGGTGCGGCGATCGACGGTCCGTGCCAGCCGTGCGGAATCAGCACGGTGTCGCCGGAGCGGACCTCCGCGAGCACGTCGATCGGGCGCTCCTGAGTGCCGTACACCCGCTGATAGCCGAATCCGTCCTCGCCCGCGATCTGGAAGTAGTAGATCTCCTCCAGCTCCGACTCGACTCCCGGCCGGGCCTCGTCGTGCTTGTGCGGCGGGTACGACGACCAGTTCCCGCCGGGCGTGAGGACCTCGCACACCAGCAGCTGCTCGGCGTCGAAGGTGCCGGGCAGGCAGTAGTTGTTGACCTGCCGCGAGCATGCGCCGGCGCCGCGCAGTTCGACGGGTACGTCCTCCTTGGGCCCGTACCGGGCGGAGAGTGAGCTCCGCTCGGTACGGGCGGAGGGCAGCGCGAACAGACCTCCCTGCGCGCTGCTGATCAGGGCCTGCGACGTACGCGGCAGATAGGCGAAGTCGGTGGCCGAGGCGAACACGCCTGTCCTGCCGTCGAGTTCGAAGGTCCTGCCGTCCGTGGTGACGGTGCAGGAGCCCGTCAGTGGCAGGACCAGGAACTCGCAGTCATCGGTGGACAGGGTGTGCGCCTCGCCCGGCCTCAGGGTCAGGATCCTGAGGCCGGAGTATCCCCAGTCCGCCGACTCGGGCGTGACCAGGACGTCGTAGGGGCCATCGGCCGAAGTCCCCTTGGGCAGGTGGTACTTGCTGGTGTCGGTCACAGCAGGCTCACCGCCTTGTCGACCGCGCCGGCGACATCGCCGTTCGACGGATAGAGCAGCGAGCGGCCGACGACCAGGCCCTGTGCGGTGGGCTGCTTGAGGGCCTTGCCCCAGGACGCGAAGGCCGCTTCCGCGTCCTTGACCTCGCCGCCCAGCAGTAGGGCGGGCAGCGTGGAGGAGGCCAGGACGCGTTCCATGCCGTCGACGACCGGCAGCTTGAGCCAGGTGTAGGCGGTGCGCCGGCCCAGGCCGGAGGCGATGGTGACCGACTTGATGACGGCGTCGGTGGAGAGGTCGTTGCGGATCCTGCCGTCCTGCCATCCCGACATGAACGGCTCGACCATGGCGATGAGCTGACGGTCATTCAGCTCGTTCACGGCCCGTGCCGTCTCGAACAGGGCGGATGGGGTGGCCGGGTCGTCGAGGGCGATACGGGTGAGCATCTTGCCGCCGTCGAAGCCCATCGCGGCGATGGTCTCGGCGTCGTAGCCGGTGAAGCGGTCGTCGATCTCGAAGACCGAGCCGGCGAGCCCGGCGCGGTTCATCGAGCCGAAGACGCTCTTGCCGTCGAGGACGCCGAGCAGCAGCAGGTCTTCCAGGATGTCGGCGGTGCCGAGTACACCGGTCACGCCGGGGCGTTCCAGCGCGACGCACAGGCGGTCCAGCAGCTCGAAGCGGTCCGCCATGGCGTGGGGGTCACCGCCGACGCCGTTGGCGCCACGCGCCGGATGGTCAGCGGCGATGATCATGGACTTGCCGTGCTCGCCGAACAGCGAGGTCGCCTTCACGCGGCGGGCGGCCGCCGCGGCGACGGCACCGGGGTCACCCACCCGGGCGGACACAATCCGGCTCACGTTGTCGGACAGCACGTCGTCACGCCTTTCCTTCGATGGGGGTGGAGACATGGGCGAGGAGCTTCGCCTCCACCTCGGCCTGCGTCGGCATCGCGTCGGAGCAGGACAGCCGGCCCGCGACGATGGCACCTGCGGCGTTGGCGAAGGACACGGTGGTGCGGGTGTCCCAGCCGGACAGCAGGCCGTGGCACAGCGCGCCACCGAAGGCGTCACCGGCGCCGAGGCCGTTGACGACGTCGACCGGGACCGGCGGGATCTCGGCGGCCGAACCGTCCCGGTCCATGGCGAGCACACCCTTCGGCCCCTGCTTCACCACCGCCAGTTCCACACCTGCCGCCAACAGCGCCTTCGCGGCGGCATACGGCTCGCGCTCGCCGGTCGCCACCTCGCACTCGTCCACGTTGCCGACCGCGACGGTGGTGTGCCGCAGGGCCTCGGCGTAGTGGGCACGGGCCTGGTTCGGGTCCGCCCAGAACATGGGCCGCCAGTCCAGGTCGAAGACCGTCGGTCCCGCCTTCGCCCGGTGCGCGAGCGCTGCGAGGGTGGCCGAACGGCTCGGCTCCTCGCTCAGCCCGGTGCCGGTGATCCAGAAGACGCGGGTGTCCCGCACCGCTGCCAGATCCAGTTCAGCCGGATCGATGTCGAGGTCCGGGGCCTTCGGCAGCCGGTAGAAGTACAGGGGAAAGTCGTCCGGCGGGAAGATCTCGCAGAACGTCACCGGCGTCGGCGCGACATCGGACGTCCCGACGAAACGGCTGTCCACGCCGTAGCCCTCCAGGGCCGTGCGGACGAACTCCCCGAACGGATCCCGGCCCGTCTTCGTGATCACGGCCGCCGACCGCCCGTACCGAGCCGCCGCGACGGCCACGTTCGTCGGGCTGCCGCCCAGGTACTTGCCGAACGAGGTGACGTCCGCCAGCCCCACGCCGGTCTGGAGCGGATACACATCCACTCCCACACGGCCCATGGTCAGCACATCGAACGGCATCATGCCGATTTCCCTTTCGTGTCAGAGACCGGGGACAGGACTCTCACGAGCTCGCTATCGCGCTCTAGTAGCGCGCTCTAGTCCGAGTACAATGGCCCTCGTCCAAATGTCATGTCAATACTTTGTTGCTGGGAGATGTTCGCGAGCGCCCGCCTGACGGGCCGCGTCGGAGGGTGGTTTCACAGGTGGAAGCGTCGGGGAAGCAGCGGCCCACAATGGCGGACGTCGCCGCGAGAGCGGGGGTGTCCCGGGCGCTCGTCTCGATCGTCTTCCGCGGTCAGCCAGGGGCGAGCGCAGAGACTCGGGAGCGGGTACTGCGGGTCGCCGACGAGATCGGTTATCGCCCCGACAACGCAGCCCGGTTGCTGGCCCGTGGCCGTAGCCGCACGCTCGGCGTGATGTTCACCGTGCACCAGACCTTCCATGCCGACCTCATCGCAGGCATCTACCCCGAAGCCGAACGTCTCGGCTACGACGTCCTGCTCTCCTCAGTCACTCCCGGCCGTAGTGAGGCGAAGGCGGCCGAGGCGCTGCTCAGTCATCGCTGCGAGGCGCTGATCCTGCTCGGCCCCAACGCCGAGCCCGCGTATCTCGACGAGCTCGGACAGCGGACGGCGACCGTCTCGGTCAGCCGCCGGGTGCCTCGTGCCCGTGTGGACTTCGTTCACAGTGCCGAGGGCGACGGCGTACGGCAGGCCATGGAGCATCTCGTCGAAATGGGGCACCACCGGATCGTGCACATCGACGGCGGCCGGGGACCCGGATCGGTCGAGCGGCGGCGTGCCTACCGGGCCGCGATGCGCCGGCACGGGCTGGAGTCCGAGGTGCGGGTGATCCCTGGGACACACGTGGAGGAATCAGGCATCGAGACGGGCCGCCTGCTCCTGGCGGAGCGCGATCGGGGGCAGGCCCTCCCGACGGCGGTCCTGGCGGGCAATGACCGGTGTGCGTGGGGTTTGCTGATGGCCTTGACGCGGGCAGGGGTTGATGTCCCGCGCGAGGTGTCCGTCGTCGGGTACGACGACAGCCACCTCTCCCATCTGATGCCGATCGGCCTGACCACTGTCCGCCAGGACGCGGGCCTCATGGCGGAGCACGCCGTGCGGTTCGCCGTGCAGCGGCTGGAGAACCCGGAGCTGGAACCCCGGGAGGTTGTACTGGATCCGAAGCTGGTGGTTCGGGGCACCAGTGGCAAGGCGCCTCAGACGTCGAGCTGAGACTTCACGGTCCGGAAGCCCTCGGCCTGGAGGTGGCCGTCCGCCCACATGGATCGGGACGGCCACGGCGGTACGTTCCCCAGCAGTTGGGCCTTCGGCCTTGCCGTGTTTGGGAGGCACCGACCCCCGCCACTCGCGAGAGCCCGCGTTACAGGCTTGTGAGGTCCTTCGTGTCGGGGAGTTCTTCGACGTCGACGCCGCGGACCGTGCTCAACTCGTGTTTGAGGGCTACGAGTTCGGCGCCGCCGGCCATGTGGTTGGTGAGCTCTTCGAGGCTGACCTCGTCACGGGAGGCGTTCAGCTCCATGGTGCCCAGGCGCAGGACGCTGAAGTGGTCGCCGACCATGTAGGCGTGGTGCGGGTTGTGGGTGATGAAGATGACGCCGAGGCCGCGGTCGCGGGCGGCGGCGAT
>NZ_JBFAGK010000041.1:2164-26827 GCF_040660135.1 Streptomyces sp. NPDC050997 | reverse complement strand
CCGAGAGTGGGGGAGTCGGCAACCGACGACAACGCGGCAGATGTGCGTGCCACACCCCGCGTCTGCGGCGTGATCCAAACGACAGGCCCTAGGGGGTGAAGCTGAACTCCTGTGCCCGGTGCGTCGAAAGCCCTTCCGGATCCGTCAGCCGATAGCGGTAGGTCTTGGCCCCCGTGGCGGAGAAGGCCCAGTCGAGCCGCCAGGCCTGCGGCTTTCCGACCCAGAACGACACCGGGTAGAGGCTGTCCGAGGAATGAGCCGCGTCCGTCAGGCCGTCCAGCCACCGCAACTCGCCGGAGCCCGGCACCAGGTTGAGCACGCCGGCCACCAGCTTGGGGTTGTCGTTGCCCTCGATGTCCCGCCGCAGGGCCTTCAGCATCACAGTCCGACGGCGGTCCAGATCGTCGACAATCCGGTAGAAGTCCGCGGAGAACGGACTGGTCTCCAAAGAGAACAGGTCCGGAAGGTGGACGTTGTAGAGGGAGACCTCCTTACCGTCCACGACGACATCCGTACGCAGCACCCGAATGTTCCAGTAATCGCCCCAGGAGGTGACCGGCTCGGGCAGTCGTGCCTTCACCACGGACTGCCTTTTGATCGGGAACCGTGACACGGTGAGCAGTTCCCCCGCCGACGCGAAGTGGTAGCCGGGAAAGGCAGCGCGCAGCCGGCCCTTGTCATCCACCGGTACCGGCTCACCGTCTCCTATCTCCATGTACTCCTGGAGCAGATAGACGTCTGCCTTGCGTTGTTTCAGGTAGCTGTAGAAATGGTCGGCATTGTTGTCCTGGTGCCACTCCAGCGTGTCCCAGGACATCACCTTCAGCGCGTCCTGGGGCGCCTGCTCCCGCGGGCCGATCGCCCGGAGGTTCAGCCCCGACTGGGGCACCGCGACGATCAGCGCCACCACGGCCAGGCCGACCAGCAGACGGCCTTCCCTAACCGGGCCGCGCACGCGCCGCAGGGCGATGGCCCCTCCCACCGCCAGCAGGACGACCGGCACCAGAACCAGGACGAGCGGCGGCAGCAGGTCGACCAGCACCCACCACCAGACGCGGCCCCCGAGCAGCGGCCGGACCGTGATCAGTAGGAGCCAGCCCAGCGCCGTGCCGATCAGTATCCGCATCAGGAGAACGCGCCGTCGGGCGCGGCGTCCCGGCACGGCCGGGCCGGTCTGCTCGCTGGACACCGGACCACCTTTCTCCGGCGCGGGAACGCCGGCTGGGCCACAAGAATGCGGCTCGTCGTTCTGGAATCGCAATACTGACCCGATGCGTCTCGTGCTGAAATACGCCGACGCTTTTGTGGCTCTCTTGCCGCTCTCCAGTTCTTCTTTTGTGGTTTTCACCTCAAGGAAAACCGCCCATGTCAACGTTTGGGCTCTGCCGTATTAAGGAAGTGATGGAATCGATTCCCTGATACTCGTTGACTGAAGGAGCTGCATCAGGCCGTGTTACAGAAAACGAACAATTCCGCCACCGCCCGCTCCCGACGGGCATGGCTCATACTCGTCGGCGCCGCGATGACGACGCCGCTCGTTCTCATGGCCGGTCCGGCCACCGCCGACTCTTCCCAGACACAGGTCACCAGCGCCGCGGACTGCCCCTCCAGCGGCTCCTTGTGTCTCTACGAGGGCACGAATTTCAGCGGCAGACAGTTCGCGGTCAGCTCCACCGGCTCAGATGGTGTCTGCGTCAGCTTGGTGGATCACGGCTGGGGCGAGCGCGCCCAGTCGGCGATCAACACCCACAGCGGCCACGCGGCCATGTTCCCCAACGACGACTGCCTCGGCCAGCCCTACTCGGTGCCTGGCAACTCCAGCCTGGACAGCTTCGGTTCCTTCACTCCCAAGAGCGTCTGGGTGCCCGCGGACCAGTAGGGCCTGTCCGAGGAAGCGTGGCCGGGCGAAGCGGGCGGTGACGGAACGGGGCCCTCCCACAGGTCGCACGCGGCTCCCGGCGTCGGCAGGGGCCGGCTCACATCAGGGTGGGCCGGCCCCGCCCGACGGTGCGTCAGCCCGTCATCGCCCAGAGCCACGTGTGCTGCCCGGCACTCAGGACCGGAAGGGACGCGCGTCAGTCCGCCTTGCCGCCGGGAAGGACGACGAGTTTGCCGCGGACATGTCCGGCCTCGCTGACACGGTGGGCCTCGGGGGCCTCTTCGAGGGAATAGGCGGCGGCGATCGGTACGGTCAGCTTCCCGGCCGCCGCGAGTGCCGCGGCCTCGGCGATCCGACCGGCGGCACCCTCCGCGTCGGCGGAGACCATCCGCACCCCCAGCCCGGCGGCCGAGAAGTCCGCGATCGTGACAACGCGGCCCGTACCACCGGCCACCTCTATCAGCGCGGGCAGCGAGCCACGGCCCGAGGCGTCGAGCACCGCGTCGACGCCGTTCGGGGCCACGGACCGAATGCGATCGGCAAGCCCCTCGCCATAGACCACCGGTGTCGCGCCGAGCGAGCGCAGGTATTCGTGATTGCTCTCCCGGGCGGTCCCGATGACATGGGCCCCCCGGTGCCTGGCCAGTTGGACGGCGACAGTCCCGACACCGCCCGCGGCTCCGTCGATGACGATCGTCTCGCCTTCGCGCACGTTCAGTTCGGCCAGGACGTGAAGGGCCGTGTTGGCGGCGACCGGAAGGGCCGAAGCCAGCTCCCAGGGCACTGAGGCGGGCTTCTTGGTGAGCATCTTCGCCTTGGCGAGCGCCACTTCGGCACAGCCGCCGAAGTCGATCGAGCCGAGCACCTCGTCGCCGACGGCGAACTCGGTGACACCGCGACCGACCGCGTCGATCACCCCCGCCACGTCACCACCGGGCACCACCGGGAACTCGACCGGAATGAACGACGCCGCCGCGCCGCTGCGGATCTTCCAGTCGATGGGGTTCACTCCTGCCGCGCGTACGACTAACCGGACCTCGCCCTCTCCCGGATCCGGAACTGGGTGTTCCACCACCTGCAGGACCTCTGGACCGCCGTACTCCAAAAATGCGATGGCGCGGTAATCTTCCCGCATGGACTTCCTCCTGAATGGTTGTCTGACGGTCGCCTGACGGCGAAATCGGAGCATAGCAACTACCCGCCGTACGACGGTCGTTCGAAAGCCGCAGTGCCCCGACCGCGCGCAGTGAGTGTTCCTTGAGCAAGGGCTTAGCGAGGCGGCCGACCGTGGTTACCGACAAGACCACGGTCAACTGGCCGAGTCCTGAGCAAGAGGAATTCATCTCATGGTGGACATAATGAGTCCTGACTCTCCGGCAAAGGAGCCGGACCAGAGGGGCGGGACACCGCCCCCCGTGACTGTCCGGCCTGGTGACCCACGCTACGACGACCTCGCCCTGCGGCACCGAAACGAGCGTTTTACCCAGCGCCCGGCATACTTTCAGCTGGCGTGGACCACCGAGCAGGTGGTAGCCGCGGTGAACGAGGCAGTTAGTACCGGGCGACCGGTTTCCGTGCGCAGCGGCGGGCATTCACTGGAGAATTCCGTAGGCGAGCACCCGAATGGCGTGGTCATCGACATGGCCGGCATGAACGCCGTGTATTACGACCCCGCGTACCGCGCCTTCGGTGTGGAGTCCGGGGCGACATTGGGGGAGGTTTTCCGTCTCCTCTACCTCAATTGGGGTGTCACCATTCCGGGTGGTTGGTGCCACTCCGTCTGCGTCGGAGGCCACATCCAGGGCGGCGGTTACGGCGCCCTGTCTCGCAGTCTCGGCTCGGTGGTGGACCACCTCTACGCGGTGGAGGTGGTGGTCGTGGACGACACCGGCAACGCCCGGGCTGTCGTGGCGACCCGCGATCCGGAGGATCCCCACCACGAACTGTGGTGGGCGCACACCGGTGGCGGCGGGGGCAACTTCGGTGTGGTCACACGGTATTGGCTGCGATCGCCCGGAGTGGAGGGCGACGATCCGACGACCCTGCTGCCCACGCCCCCGGTGTCGTTGCTCAGCGGAGCGGCCATGTGGTCCTGGGCCGATCTGCCGCGGGACAAGTTTCGTCGGCTGATGCACAACCACGCCGCCTGGCACGAAAAGAACAGCGCCCCCGACAGCCCCGGCCGGACCCTGCACTCAACGCTGATGATCACCTGTCGTGGAGAGCAGGACGCGCCGACCGACGTGCTGGTGTTCGCGATGCTGGACGGCAGTCGGCCCGACGCGCGCGCCATGTTGGACGGTTACCTGGACTCCCTCACCGACGGGGTCGGAGGCGTCCGCCAGACGGGTGAGCCGGCACCGTGGCTGTACGCGGTCATCCCGCCGGACGTCGACGCCGACTCCCAGCGGGGCGCCGAATACGCCCGGTACAAGGGGAAGGCGGGCTATCTCCGGCGCGGGTACACCGACCGGCAGCTGGACACCTTGTTCGACCACCTGACGAAGCCGCAGCCGAACCTGGACATCGGCAGGCTGTGGCTGGTCTCGTACGGCGGAAAGGTCAACGCCGTCGACCCGGCCGCCACCGCGCTGGCCCAACGGGACTCGATACTGAAGGCCGTCTACACCGCCACCTGGACCGATCCCGCGCACGACGACGAGAGCCTGGACTGGCTGCGCCGCTTCTACCGGGACGTCTACGCCGACACCGGTGGGGTTCCGGTCCCCGGCGAGATCAACGACGGCACGTACATCAACTACCCGGACACCGACCTGGCCGACCCCCGGTGGAACACGTCCGGGGTGCCCTGGCACGACCTCTACTACAAGGACAACTACCCGCGGCTACAGCGCGTCAAGAGCCGGTGGGATCCCCTCAACACGTTCCGGCATTCCCTGTCCATCCGCCCCGCAGAACCCGGAGGAGACACATGACCAGCACGGACGCCAGCAAGAGCGAGATCGAGACCGCGGTCCGCGACGTCCTGAACCGTCTTCAGGAGACCTGGACGGCCAACGACGCGGACGCGGTCGCCGACCTCTACACCGAAGACGCCACGCTGGTGATGACGGGCGTGTTCATCAACGGCCGGGAGGAGATCCGGAAGTTCATGGCCGAAGCCTTCGCAGGCCAGCTCGCCGGCAGCCGCCCGCACAACGTGCCGAGGATCATCCGCAAGGTCGGCGCGGACACCGCCGTTGTCAACAGTGACATCGGCCTCATCCTCGCCGGCAACGACGATGTCGCCGAAGGTGACGAGCGTGTGGCCACCTGGGCTCTCACGTTGCGGGACGGCCGCTGGCTGATCGCGGCCTATCACAACTGCCCCGTCGGCTGAGGACACCTGACACCATCCCGAGTGCACCACGGCGGCCCCGAGCGCCGTGGTGCACTCCCGTCCCGGGGCCGCCGGAAGGTTCCAGACCCACGGCGGCTCCTCGTTCTGGGAGCCCGAGACCATGCAGGTGCGCAAGCTCAAGGTGCAGGACGCGTATGAGCTCATCCCCCCGACGTTCCCCGACCAGCGCGGTGTCTACTGCGCGCCGTTCCAGGCCTCGGCGCTGGCCGAGGTGCTCGGCTACACTCCGGGCTTCGTCCAGGTGAGTCACGCGGTGTCGCACCGGGGCGCCGTACGGGGCCCGCACTACGCCGACGTCCCGCCGGGGCAGGCCAAGTACGCCTTCTGCACACAGGGATCGTTGCTGGATCTCATCATCGATGTCCGGGTGGGCTCGCCGACCTTCGGCAGGTGCGCGACCGTACGACTCGACTCGACCAGCTTTCACGCGGTCTACGTGGCCGAGGGTCTGGCTCACGCGGTCGTCGCGCTCGAACCCGACACCTCGCTCACCTACCTCACCTCGACCGGCTACAACCCGGCCGTCGAGCACGGCATCAACCCCACCGATCCGGATCTGGGCCTGGCCCTGCCGGAAGGCCTGGAGTTGATCGTGTCGGAGAAGGACCGCACGGCGCCGACCCTCGCCCAGGCACTCGCCGACGGTCGTCTCCCCCGCTACGAGGACTGCCTCGCGCATTACCGCCGGCTGCGGCGAGCCGCGGCCGCGGCGGCCTGAGCACTCAAACCTCCATGGATCTCCCGGGCAAGCCGGGAGATCCATGGAGTTGCGCCGCGGCCGATCAGGCCCCCTGGGGGTGTTGACCCGCAGGGTCGGTCACACGGCTACGAAGACCTCCGGGTTGATGACTCCTGGGCAGTTCCACCTCACCGGAGGTCCTCGCCATGATCAAGCCCGGCGACCGTCGACGACGCCTGTGATCAATACACCTAGACCGCCCGGTCGGGCACGGGCGTGCCTGCGCGGAGTGACGCGGTGACCTCCTGCAGCACCGCCGGCCAGGGCCGCGGTGCGGGCAGGCCTGATTCGGTCCACGCTCGGACACCCAGTACCGAATAGGCGGGCCTGGGCGCGGGACGCCCGAACTCGGCCGACGTACACGGCCGCACGCGACGGGGATCGGCACCGAGGCACGCGAACACCGCGCGCGCGAACTCGTACCAGCTCGCCCGGCCGGTGTTGACGTAGTGCAGCAGCCGCTCGGCGGGTCCGGCCCCCTCGGTGACACGCGCGGCCAGCGACAGCAGACCCGACGCCAGATCACCCGTCGAAGTGGGCGACCCCACCTGGTCGTTCACCACCGAGACCATGGCGCGTTCCTGCTCCAGTCGCGCCATGGTGCGGACGAAATTGGCGCTGTGGCTCGAGTACACCCAGGCCGTCCGGACGACCCACGCCCGGGCACCGGAACCGAGCACGGCCTGTTCGCCCGCGAGCTTGGTGTGTCCGTAGACGTTGAGCGGGTTCGCGGGGTCCGATGGTTCGTACGGTTCACACGCCTCGCCGTCGAAGACGTAGTCCGTGGAGACGTGGACGAGCGGGACGCCGTGCTCGCGGCACGCCGCGGCCAGGTAGCCCGGGCCCAGGGCGTTCACCAGGAACGCCCTGTCCTTGTCCGACTCGGCGGCATCCGCGTTGGTGTATGCGGCGGCGTTGATCACCACGGCGGGCAGACCACGCCGGCGTGCCGCGGCGACGAACCTGCCGAGCCCGGCCGCTGTCATCACCCGATCGGTGATGTCCAGTTCATGCGACGCGGGCGCGACCAGCAGGTTGTCCGGCGGGCTCACACGGGCCAGTTCGGTACCCAGCATTCCGCCTCCGCCCGGTACCAGGATCGCCAGAGCCATCAGGCGGCCCCCCGGAAACTGGGGACGGCCGGACCGGTGGCTCCCGCTCGCGTCCTCAGCGGTTCCCACCAGGAACGGTTCTCGGCGTACCAGCGCACGGTGTCGGCGAGTCCTGCGGCCAAGCCGGTCCGGGGCCGGTAGCCCAGCTCTGTCCGGATCTTGGAGTCGTCGATCGCGTACCGCAGATCGTGGCCGGGCCGGTCGGCCACCTGCCTGACCGCGTCCTCCCAGTCGGAACCGACCTCCCGCAGCAGTAGGGCGGTGAGCTCCCGATTGGTCAACTCGGTGCCGCCGCCGATGTGGTAGACGCTCCCCGAACTCCCGCCCTCCGCCACCAGTTGGACGCCACGGCAGTGATCGTCGACATGCAGCCACTCGCGGACGTTCTCGCCATCGCCGTACAGCGGCACCGTGCCGCCGTCCAGGAGGTTGGTGACGAAGAGCGGGATCACCTTCTCCGGGAACTGGTACGGCCCGTAGTTGTTGGAGCATCGTGTGATGCAGACCGACAGGCCGTACGTCCGGTGGTAGGCGAGCGCGAGCAGGTCCGCGCCGGCCTTGGACGCGGAATACGGCGAATTGGGTGCCAGAGGCTGGTCCTCGGACCACGAACCCTCGGCGATCGATCCGTACACTTCGTCCGTCGACACCTGGACGAACTTGCCGACACCCGCGTCCTGGCAGGCCCGCAGCAGTGTGTGCGTGCCTTGGATGTTGGTCCGTACGAACTCCGCCGCTCCGGTGATCGAGCGGTCCACGTGGGACTCCGCGGCGAAGTGCAC
This sequence comes from Streptomyces sp. NPDC050997, assembly GCF_040660135.1. Lineage (NCBI taxonomy): Bacteria > Bacillati > Actinomycetota > Actinomycetes > Kitasatosporales > Streptomycetaceae > Streptomyces > Streptomyces sp. NPDC050997. The sequence goes on along the minus strand of NZ_JBFAGK010000041.1, from coordinate 18,954 downwards.
CACGACGTCGGTCATCGGCAGAAGCTCGGCCAGCAGGTCCGCGTCGCAGATGTCTCCGATGACCAGCCGGAGCCGCTTGTCGTCGCGGACCGATGCCAGGTTGGCCTCGTTTCCCGCGTAGGTGAGTCTGTCCAGGACGACCACGGAGGCCCCGGCGAACGCCGGGTAGGCACCGCGGACGAGCTGGCGCACATAGTGCGACCCGATGAAGCCGGCACCCCCGGTCACCAGGATCCGCAACTGTCGCGACATCCCTTCCCCCCTTCCCTCAGTCGGCCTGCGCCGCTGCCATCACGTACCGGCCGTATCCGGAGTTCTGCTGTTTTCGGCCCAGCGCGTAGCAGGAGTCCGCGTCGATGAATCCCATCCGCAGCGCGATCTCCTCCAGGCATGCCATGCGCACGCCCTGTCGGTGTTCCAGCACCTGCACGAACTGGGCCGCGCTGAGCAGGCCGTCGTGCGTCCCGGCGTCCAGCCAGGCGAAGCCGCGTCCGAAGGCCTTCAGCCGTGCCCGGCCCAGGGCGATATAGGCCCGGTTGACATCCGTGATCTCAAGCTCGCCGCGCTGCGAGGGTGCGAGCTCGCGGGCGATCTCCACGACGTCGTTGGTGTAGAGGTACAACCCGGTGATCGCCTCCGAGCTCTTGGGCCGGGCCGGCTTCTCCTCGATGTCCACCAGGCGGCCCTCGGCGTCGAATTCGGCCACCCCGTACCGTTGCGGGTCGCGGACCGTGTGGCCGAAGAGCGTGCAACCGGTCAGGTCCCGCACGCTCGTCTGCAGGAGCTCGGACAGACCCTGGCCGTAGAAGATGTTGTCGCCCAGGATGAGGCTCACCGAATCGTCGCCGATGAAGCGGGCACCGATCCGGAACGCGTCGGCGATACCGGTCGGCTGCGGCTGTTCGGCGTAGGTGATGTCGAGGCCCAGTTCGGCCCCGTCGCCGAGCACCTGCCGGAAAATCGGCAGGTGTGTCGGCGTCGATATCAGGAGGATCTCCCGCACGCCGCCGAGCATCAGCGTCGACAGCGGGTAGTAGATCATGGGTTTGTCGTAGACCGGGAGCAGTTGCTTCGACATGGCCATCGTCAAGGGGTGCAGCCGGCTCCCGGTGCCTCCGGCGAGGATGATCCCTTTCATCGTCCAGCCGCCCCGGCGAGGTCAGCGGAAGTCATCGGCGTGCTCGAGGGTCCACTGCGCATACGACCTGCCGGGGCTGCCGATCAATTGCTGTCGCTGGTCGAGCACGGGCACCGGCCGCTTGTCCCACGTCTCCAGGTAGCGCAGGAGCTGGTCGACGACCTGGCTCCGGCCCCAGCGGCTCAGCGTCTCGCGGTACTGCTCGGGCTGGAGTTCCTCGAACCGGACCGGACGGCCGATGGCCTCGGAGATCAGGGCGACCTGCTCTCGCTGCGTGACCGGCGTCGGCCCACTCATGGCGTAGGTCACGCCGACGTGCCCGCCCTCGGTCAGCGTGAGCGCTGCCACGTCGGCGATGTCGTCCTCGTGAATGGGCGCGGAGTAGGACTCCGGGTAGGGCGCTCGGACCACGTTGTCCGCGCGGATCGCCTGTACCCACTGCAGGGTGTTGGTGGAGAACGTGCCGGCTCGCAGGAAGCTCCACGGAAGCGACGACTGGCCGAGCGCCCGCTCGACCTGGACGTGCATCTGCGCGATGGGGTTGGTGTCGGCGTCCAGGAAGGTCAGGGACCGCGTCGACAGGAACGTCACATGCTCGATCCCGGCCTCCTCCATGATCTCCACCTGGGCACCGACGGTGTCCGGCTTGGCGTAGAGGAAGACCTTGGAGACACCGTCGAGCGCGTTGGCGAGGGTCCGCGGACGGGCCAGGTCGACTTCGACGATCTCGGCTGCGCTGTCGAAGGAGGTCTTGGCGGGGTCGGAGCTGCCGATGCGTACCTTCTCGCCCGCGGCCAGAAGCTTCTTCGCGACGCTGCGGCCGACGTGTCCACGGCCACCGGTAACCAGAACAGTCACAGAGTTCTCCTCATGATGCGACAGGGAATGGGCGGACGATCAGCGGAACCCGCAGGCCGGCCCGTCACTCACGTGGGCATGGCTGGGATTCCTGATCGCGGTTACTTGACGATGTCCTCGAGCTTCGCCGCGATCTCCCGTGGTGCCGGCATGGCGCTGATCTCGTCCCGAACCTCGGCGGCGGTCTTCGCCAGTTCCGAGGACGCCAGGGTCTCGGCAATGAGCTCCGCGGTCAGTTGGGTCTTGTCAGCGGCGACGCCCAGCCCGCGCGTCGCCACCGCGTGCGCGTTGAAGTGCTGGTCGGCGCCGTGGGCCAGGATGATCTGCGGGACACCCGCGGACAGTGCGGCGAGGGTGGTGCCGGAGCCGCCATGGTGAACGACCGCGCTGCACGAGCCGAGCACGGCGTTCAACGGCAGCCAGCCCTCGAATCGGACGTTGGACGGAGCAGGCGGAATCTGCTCCTGGTCCACGTCACCGAGCGCGAACACGAACTCGGCGTCCACGGCGCTCAGTTGGGCCATCAGGTCCGGCAGTACGGCGAGCCCGCCGTACTTCGGCACGAAGGTGCCGAGCGTGACCAGCACGCGGCGCCGCCGCGGCTCTCGGAGCAGCCAGTCGGGCAGCGAGCCGACGTCCAGATAGGAGCCGTTGTAGGGGATGTGACGCATCAGCAGATGGTCGGAGCGCTGGGCGTTCATGCTGAGCGGCGTCGTCCTGACGGGCTGTACCAACCGGGGGGACCCGGAGATGTCGTACGCGTCATAGGTGGCCGCCATGGTGCTCCGCAACCGCTCGACCATGTCGGGCACCAGGGCGAAGAGATGGCTGATGGGCACGAGGGGCACGGAGAGCAGGCTCGCGATCAGCGGGCCGGAGCCTTGGATGTCGGTCGACACCACCACCTCCGGCCGCCACCCCCGGGCCAGTGACACCGCGCCGGGCGCGATGAGATCGGAGAGTTCACCGAACAGCTCCACGGCGGAGTTGACGTCGGCCTCCTCCATCACGCCTCCGCGGTACCAGACCAGCTGTCCGGAACTGCCGGTCTGCTCGGCTCTGCGCCGGAACGGTTCGGTCAGGTCGACCTCCTGACCCAGGTCGACGAAGGGAAAGCCCGCCTTGGCGCACTCTCGCATTCCGTCGCCGCCCCCCGCATAGAGGATTTCGTGGCCCGCGGACCGCAGCGCCCAGGCCAGCGGTATGGTCGCGAAGATGTCACTGGCCGTGGAATAGGTGCAGATCAAGATTCGCATGGCTCGGCATACGCCCTTTGTCGAGGTGTCAGCAATTCGTCCAACGCTGCTTCGAGGCTAGGAGCGCATGCTCTGAGGTCACTCAAGGAACACTTTCCGACGCCTACCGCACATGCCGACGCATTCCGGCCACTGCTTCCGGGGCCGCCGGTGGACGCGGCCCGCCCGAAGGACGTATCGTGCGGGCCACGCGTGACACGTTCTTCCGGTTACGACAGGGACACGCAGCTCGCGACCCGCGATTCCAGGATCTCCTGCTGCAGGTTCTGGATTCTCACGGAGGGTTCCAGACCGAGCTCGTCGACCAGGGAATGCCTCAGGCTCCGGAACACCTCCAGTGCCTGGACTCGATGCCCCAGCCGGTTCAGGCAGAACATCAGGTACTCGTGATAGCGCTCGTGACAGGGGTGCCGCAGCGCCAGCATCGACAGTTCGCTCACCAGCTCGCGGTGCCGGCCGAGCCGCAGTTCGCTTTCGATCCGGAGTTCCTGTGCGACCGTTCGGCGCTGCTCCAGGCGCGCGATCTCGGACTGGAGCGGAAGGCCGTGCTCGACGTCCGGAAGTATGGGGCCCGTCCAGAGCCCTTCCGCCTTCCTCAGTACTTCGATCGCCTTTACGTCGTCGCCGTTGACGATCGCTTTATCGCCAATGTCGACAAGTCGCAGGAATTCGTGAAGATCGAAGGGATGCCCTTCCAGCTGGAATTGGTATCCTTCGCTGCGAGTGACGAGGATTTCGTCGCGGACCCGACTCGCAGGCATGCCCAGGTCCCGGGCCAATCTGGTGCGCAGGTTGAGCACGTAGGTCTGCAGTGCGGTTCGCGCCCGCTTGGGCGGGTCGCTGGCCCATAATTCGTCGACGAACAGGTGGACCGGGACCGCCCGCGCGTAGTTGAAGAGCAGGAGCGCGAGCACCTTACGTTCCTTCGGCGCGCTGGGGGCCGCGTCGTCGCATTGTCTCCCGGTCATCGACAGATTGCCCAATATGGTGATCACCGATATATCCCCCTGTCCAGTCGGTACAGCCCGATGAATTTACTGTGGCCAGGCTCTGCGCTTCCGGGAATGACGTGCGGGACGCCGACCGTGTCGATCAGTCGGAACCATTCGAAGATAGGCCGTATCTGAAGCCTCTTCCGTAAAGTCTTCGTCAAGGCTGCTCGGACTACGTCGTGCAGGACTTCATGTGTCGCGCAGAGCAAATTTTGCGCCATGGGTGATTCAGTGTGGCGCGGGCCAAGTCATCGATGGGTTCCAGCCCAGCGCCGAGCGGGACAGCGCCGATACGGTGAAAACGGGCACGTCCGCGGCACCCGGTATTAAGCCTCTGAACCGGGCCGAATGCGGCACGTCTCCTGGCACCTTTCCTGACACTTGCAGCCGCAGCCACCTCCTGTATGGACGCTTCTGTGAAGTTCAGCCGACCGCGCAAGACGCTCGCCGCGGCGAGAATCACCTGCCGATTGCGAGCGGCGTCGAAACTCTCCTTTCTTGCCACCCGTACACCGGCACTCTTGGTATCCGCCCTACCGGCCCGAACCATACCCCGCACCGCACTGGATCAAAGGGCTGCTTTAGACTCGCTATGGTCGCGCTCTACGGACTCGTGACCGCTTTACTGCCGCGCGGCTGGTTCGCGACGGAGGCGGCGTGGACATTTCTCCGCAACGGTGCCGATTCATGTCCCCGGCCCCATAAGGCATGGTCCGGAGCACCGCAGAATGCCTCAAGGCGCCGACCGAACGGCTGGGATCGTCACCACGTTGGTCGGCACCGCCCGATGAGCGCTTGTGCTTTGCCGGCGAGCACTACCCGGCGTCGTAGGGGCACGCTCGGGCCGGCCTTCGGCCGGACACCATCGGGCCCGGTGCCCGGGTGTGGAGACCCGGACACCGGGCCCGAAGCGGTGTGGACGGCGTTCGTGCTCAGCGCGGCACGGAGAGGCGGAGCGGATGGTGGCTGATCGTGTCGATCTCCCAGCTCAACTCCGACTTCCAGCGCCCGATGAACTCACGCACTGCCGGGACGGTTGCGTACGATCGCAGCGCGTCGAGGTCTTCGAAGGCGAGTTGCGCTATCACGGCCAGGGGCGGACGGCCGTCCAGCGTGGCGAGTTGGGGCTGGTGGTCGAAGTCCCGCACCAGTCCGGTGCCGAGTGCGACCTCGCGTGCTTCCGCGAAGAACCGCTGCCGTGTCCCCTCGTCCAGCGGCTTCGAGAACCGGTAGATCAGAGTATGCGTGATCATCTGATGGAAGACCTTCCTTCGTGGCGTGATCCTCCAGAGTCGGCCGACCACCTCAGCCATCGCTCAAGAAGCCTTCCAGCGCCCTGTCCTGACACACCTTGAGTCCGGCTTGAGCCGGCCGGGCGAGATTCGGGCGGGTCGGATGCCGACCCACGCGTCGGCCGTTTCTGGGCGATGGGAGTTGAAGATGGCGGACGTCGTGGTGGTCGGCGCCGGCCCCGTGGGGCTGATGCTCGCCTGCGAGTTGCGTACAGCAGGCGTCTCCGTTGTGGTGCTGGACCGTCTCGCACGGCCGGATCCCGCGATCAAGGCCGGGTCCATCGGGCCTCTCGCCGTGGAAGCGCTGGAACGGCGCGGGTTGGCGAAAGAACTCCTCGCCACCGAACAGGACACACTCGAGCGCTATGCCGCCATGGCCGCCGCCGTACCCGGTGGAACGGACGAGGAGGCGGCAGGCCCCAAGGAACACTTCGCCGGGCTGGACAAGATCGACTCCAGCCGTTACGAGGGGGCCGGCCGCCGCAGGATGCGGGTCGAGCAGCCCGCCCTGGTGGAGATTCTGCTCCGCCGGACGGAAGAGCTGGGCGTCGAAGTCCGCCGTGAACACGATGTCGTCGAGGTCCGCCAGGATTCCGACGGCGTGGTCGTGACAGCCGAGACCCCGCGCGGCAGGCGAGCGGTCTGCGGGCAGTACGTCGTGGGATGCGACGGCGGTGACAGCATGGTGCGACGGCTCACCGGGTTCGGGTTCGAGGGCACCCCGGCGACGGTCACCGGGCGGCGAGGTGTGGTGGAACTGGCCGACCCCTCGGCGCTGAGCCCCGGATTCCAGTACGGCCCCGGTGGCGTGCTCGTCTTTGGGCTGGGCGTCAACCGGCTCGCCACGCTCGAGTTCGACGGACCTCCCGAAGACACCGACGGGCCGCTGACCACCGCCGAGCTGCGGGAGAGCGCACGAAGGGTCAGCGGCGCCGACGTGCCCATCACCGCCATGACCGCGGGGGGATACTTCACCGACCACGCCCACCAGGCGTCGACGTACCGGATGGGCCGCGTGCTCCTGGCCGGGGACGCCGCGCATGTGCACGCGCCCTTCGGCGGCCAGGGCCTGAACGTGGGCGTGGTCGACGCGGCCAACCTGGGCTGGAAGCTCGCCGCCGAGGTACTGGGCCACGCGCCGTCGGGCCTGCTGGACACCTACTGCGCTGAACGGCACCCCGTCGGTGCCCGGCTTTTGCACAACACACGGGCCCAGACGGCGTTGATGCGTCCCGACCCGCACAGCACGGCGCTGCGTGAGCTGTTCTCCGACCTCATGGACCTGCCCGAGGTGGACCGCTTTCTCGGCCGGATGCTGGCCGGCTTCGACATCCGCTACGAGCTGGGAGACGGTGATCCCCTGGTCGGCACCCTGCTTCCGAACCTGCCGCTGATGATGCGGAGCGACGGGGCCGGCGGCACCGTGGCCGACGTGACGCACACGGCGCGCGGCCTGCTGATCGATCTCGGGGAACGTAGCGAGGTAGGTGGGGCAGCCACCGGCTGGGCGGACCGGGTCGACCTGGCCACAGCCCGAAGGAAGCCCGACGGCGGCCTCGATGACGTCGAAGCCCTCCTGTCGCGCCCCGACGGCTGCGTGGCCTGGGTGCTGCGCAAGGGGAGCCCGTTCGACCTCGGCGGTCTGACCGCCGCACTCGAAAGGTGGTTCGGTGCCCCGCTCGACCTGTGAGGAAGACATTCGCCGGCCACGCACCGAGGGAGATTGATGTGACGAACGGAGTAGTCGCCGCGGCGGGCACCATCCTGTCGTCCGCCGCCGAGGTGACCGAGGTGGCCGCACGGTACGCCGCGGACGCCGACCGTGACCGGAGGCTCACGAAGGACGTGGTGGAGGCGTTGCTCGGCGCTGGTTTCGCCAGTCATTTCGTACCCGCTCGGCATGGCGGCTCGGCAGGGCGTTTCAGCGAGCTGATCGGCGCGTTGCAGACGCTGGCCGAAGAGTGCACCTCGGCTGCCTGGTGCGGAATGATTTTCGCGACGTCGGCCAGGATGGCGGGGTACCTCCCCGAGGACGGCCGGCAGGAGATCTGGAACGACGGTCCGGACACGGCCATAGCTGCGGCGTTCGTCCCCGCGGGCCACGTGACGAAGGACGCCGCAGGGTGGCGGTTGAGCGGTGAGTGGTCTTTCCTCAGCGGCGTCGACCATTCCGACTGGGCCCTTCTGTGCGGGACGGTGGCCGTGGACGGTCGGCCCACACGGCGGTTCTTCGCGGTGCCGAGACGGGACTACCGGATCAAGGACGTCTGGTTCACCGTCGGCATGCGCGGCACCGGCAGCAACACGGTGCTGCTGGATGACGTCTCTGTGCCGGAGCACCGGTCCTTCGGGGACGGTGCGCTGATGAACGGACAGGGCGGGAACCTGGGGTCCCCGTGCCACGACGTGCCGCTGCTCGCCGTGGCACCGCCGTTCTTCGCGGCGCCGGCGGTGGGCGCGGTCCGCGGAGCGCTGCGCCGGTGGTCGCAGTGGGGTGCCGGCGACAAGGGCGACAAGGGTCTGTCCGCTTCACTCGACGCGCGGTCCCAGGAGGTGCTGACCCGCTCGTCGGCGGAGGCCGACATCGCGCAACTGCTGCTGGAGCGTGCCGGACGGGTGGCGGACGCCGGCGCCGTGACGCCGGGAGAGGCCGTACGCAGTGCGAGGGACGCGGCCGTGGCAGCCGAGATCGCCGTGTCGGCCGTCGACCGGTTGTTCCGGGCGAGCGGGACCCGAGCCCAGGCGGAGACGCATCCCCTTCAACGGTCCTGGCGCGACGTGTCCGCCGTGGCCTCACATGCGGCGCTGCGATTCGAACGCAACAGTGAGCACTACGCACGCCACGTGTGGGGTGCGTGATCCGTCCGCCCTCCGGGGGCCCACCGGGCCCCCGGAGGGCGGCGGTGTCTCCATGTCCTTCCGGGCCGGGGTGGGCCCCTGACCGTGATGAGCGGTCCTGCCGACATCCAGGTCGAGGAACGCGCCCACGTTTCCAGGGGAGTTGAACGTGCCGACCATGGTGTCGGTGTCGTGCGTGCGCATACACGTCATGCGGACCTGCCGCCCGGGAGCTGTCCGGCAGCCACGCCGGCGTCAGCCACCGAGCGGCCCGGTCCACACCGGGAGCTCGGCCGGCGATCGGCGTGGTCGTTCTGCCAAGAGACGGCCGGGCGAGGAACGCCGAAGCCGTGCCGCCGTCGTCGCGCTCCGACGCTCTCCTCGTCCCGCGGCAGGTCGGGCACGGCCTCGCCGACAAGGCCGTGCCGTCGAGGCGCTCATGACCGCCGTGTCCGCGGTAGGTCCGGTCGCCCGGTGGGCGCCTCGATGACCTGGGCGGGCTACTTGGCGACCGTCTCAAGGCGGGCCGTGGCCACCGTGATCCGCCGACCAGGTCGGCAGTGGCACAAGGCGAAGGACCTCGCGGAGCGGCCACTCGCAAGCCGGGCCGTGCGGACCTACCCCTCGGCGGCCATCGGCGCTTCGGCCGGCGCCGGGTCCGCGGGCGCGTCCGGCAACAGCACGACCTGGCCCGCGTAGTTCAGGCCCGCACCGAAGCCGATCAGCAGAGCCGGCCCGCCGGAAGGCACCTCGCCGTCGCACAACAGCCGCTCCATGGCGAGGGGAATGGACGCCGCGGAGGTGTTGCCCGCCGTCACCACGTCCCGCGCCACGACCACATGCTCCGGGAGGGCGAGCCGGTCGGCGAGGACGTCGATCATGCGGGCGTTCGCCTGGTGCGGCACGAAGGCGACCAGGTCGTCGACCGAGACACAGGCGTCCTTCAGGGCCCGTCTGCCGGCCTCCACAACGCGGTCGACCGCCCAACGGAACACCCGCCGCCCGTCCATCTTCATCATCGGCCGGTCCAGCGCCGGATCGTCCCGGAACGCGGCCCAGGACGTGTTCATCCGCAACGCGTCGAGAAAGGCGCCGTCCGCGCCCCGGACGACCGGTCCGATCCCCGGTTGCGCGGAGGGACCGACCACCACCGCACCGGCGCCGTCGGCGAACATGAACGCCGTGTTCCGGTCACTGGGATCGACGATGTCGGTCATGCGTTCGGCACCGATCACCAACACGTGCCGCGCGTCGCCGGCACGCACCATGTCGCTGGCCACCGCCAGTGCGTGACAGAAACCGGCACACGCCGCGGAGAGGTCGAAAGCGGCGGTGTTCACCGCTCCCAACTCATGGGCGACGGCGATCGCCAGCGGCGGTGTCTGCACCAGATGGGACATACTCGCGAGAATGAGACAGTCGAGTTGTTCGCTGTCGATCCCCGCATGTCCCAGAGCTCGGCGGCCGGCCGCCGAGGCCATTGCACACAACGTTTCGTCCGGTGCGGCGAACCGCCGTGTACGGATTCCCGACCTCGTCTCAATCCATTCCTCGGACGAGTCGATCCGGGCACACACCTCCCGATTGGACACGACGCGCCGCGGACGATAGGTGCCCAATCCGGTGATCCTGCTGTGCCCTGTCGAGTTGAAGCCAAGGCGGCCAGCCCCCACGAGTTCCTCCTCAAGTTCTAGGTGTTCTCCAGTCCTCCGGGCGCCACAGTGCCGTGCCCGGCTCAAGCATCGTCAAAGGGTTTGCCGCAACGCCGTTCAGCGGTCCTTGAACCCTCCTTGAGGATCGAGCCGCACTGTCTCAGAACGTCGGAGTGCGACACCAGCCTTTTCGGGAGCCAATGATGAAGGAATTCACCCTTTTCGACCTGCGGCAGTCGGTGGCCGCCTGCGTCGGAAGCGATAACGCGGATGTCATCGACCAGGCGTCGCTCGACGTCTCGTTCACAGATCTCGGTCTGGATTCGCTCGCCGTGTACGAGCTGATCACCCGGCTGCAGGACGACCTGTCACTGGCCATCACGGACGAGGAGATCGATGAGCTGAAGACACCGCGGCTGCTCATCGACCACGTCAACGAACGGTTCGGACACACGGCCGCTCAGGGGGCCGACGCGTGAACCCGCGGGCCGGCACCGAGGGACGCCGCGCCACGGGGCAGGGGACCGCGCCGTCGGGCGATGTGTCGCCGGCCCGGTCCAGGTGAGCGCGCACCGGGCAGAGCGCCTGCCGGTCGCACTGCTCCTGCCGGGACAGGGGGCGCAGCACCGCGGGATGGCGGCCGAACTGTACGGGCAGGAGGCGGTGTTCACTGCCGTCCTGGACGAGTTCTTCGAGTACATGGGCAAGGAGGGCTGCGCGCTTCGCGACGAGTGGCTGGCCGACCCGCCCGACCTGGTGATCGATGACGCCTCCCGCGCTCAGCCGCTGCTGTTCGCCACCGGTTACGCGCTCGGCCGCAGCCTGGAGAGCCGGGGAATCCGTCCGGCGGCCCTGCTCGGGCACAGTGTCGGGGAACTGGCGGCGGCGGCGCTCGCCGGGGTGTTCGGGCTGCGGGATGCCGCCATGCTGATGCGGGAACGCACCGCCGCGACCGTCGCGGTGCCCGCAGGGGGCATGCTCGCCGCCGCCGCGTCGGTCGAGGAACTGCGGCCGTACCTTGACTCCGACGCAGGGGTGAACAGCGTGGTCGTGGGCGCCCGCAACGGGCCGAGACAGACCGTGCTCGCCGGTGCCGAACCGCAACTGTCGTCCGTCGAAAGGCTGTTGCGCGACCATGGCGTGTCCTGTCGGCGCGTCGCGGCCCGGCAGCCGTTCCACAGTCCCGCGATGGCACATGCGGTCGGCCGATTCGAACGTGCCTTCTCCACCATCGAGATGCGGCCGCCGAGAGTGCCCATATGGTCGACGGCGACCGGTGCGCGACTGCGCGGGGAGCAAGCGACGGATCCCGCGTTCTGGGCATGGCAGCTCGCCAATCCGGTGCAGTTCTGGCCGGCTCTGGACGCCATGCTGAGGAGTCGTGATTTCCTCCTTGCCGAAACCGGGCCGGGGCAGGGGCTGTGCATGCTGGCCCGTCTCCATCCCCGAGTACGTCAGGGCCATTGCGAGGTTGTCCCGCTGCTGCCGTCCGGAGCGGACGGAGCATTGCGCACCTACCGGGCCGCGGTCACGCGGATGAAACAAAACAATCCTTGAGTGAGCTTTGAGCTTGATCGGCGACGCTCGAATAGGTGAAGAACGCGAAATCATTCCTGCAAAGGAGAGGTGCTGATGACCCTCGAAGACCTGCGGCGGATGCTGGCCGATTGTGCGGGAGAGGGCGATACCGTCGGAATTCAGGACGACATTTCCGACACTCCGTTCACTGATCTCGGCTACGACTCGCTGGCCCTTCTGGAGACCATCGCACGCATCGAGCGGGATTTCGGTGTCGCTCTGCCGGAAGATCTGGTTGCCACTCTGGACACACCTCGTTCCTTGCTCGCCGAGGTCCAGAAGGCATCGGTCCCGGTGGACTGACAAGAATTCCGCGGACCGGCAAGAAATCGTGGAGCGAAGAGGATACAGGGAGAAGAAGTGATCGTACACACGCTGATCTACCGCTTTCCGGACGAGGTTTCCGAGGAGGCACGCTCGGAGTTCTTCGAGACCATGCGCGCCCTGGTCCTGAAAACGGGCCTGGTGAAGGGCTTCGACCACAAGCCACACCTGTGGCTGCCCGCCGACGACCGTGCCCGCGGCATGACGGCCGCCTCGATCGCCCAGTTCACCTGTGACGACCTGGAGTCGCTGCAGAAGTTCTCCGAGCTGCCGGAGGTCTACGACTTCGTCACCTCCTGGAAGGCGCGGTTGCAGTTCGAGGCGGCCTACGCCAACCACGAGGCGCTGACGCCGTCGAGCGACGTCCCGTCCTGACCCGGCGACCTGAAAGGACCAGCCATGTCCCATCACGCGGAACACACAGTGACCGTCGACGCTCCCCTGAACCTGGTGTGGGACGTTCTCGTCGACGTCAAGGGATACTCCCGTATCTTTCCGCCGACACGCGAGGTGAACCTGCTGGAGGAGTCGGCGACCCACCAGGTGGTCCGGCTGCACGTCGACGTCGGCGGCGAGGAGCAGTCGTGGGTGTCGCGCCGTGACATCGATCCCCGACAACACGTCATCGCGTACAGCCAACTGGAGACCGCGCCGATCGTCGGCCGTATGGGAGGCGACTGGCGCGCCTTCCCGCTCGGCGCCGGCCGCACCCAGCTCGTCCTGACGCATGACTTCGCCGCCCGGGAGCCGGTGGACGGCAAGGTCGCGGGCCGATTCTCCTTCGAGGAGGCGGACGCCATGCTGCGGGCAGCGGTGGAACGCAACAGCGTGGCGGACCTGAACGCGGTGAAGACCGAGGCCGAGGACCGTGCGCAACGGACGGAGGGCGCGTGATGCCCCGGTTCATCGACCTGAGTGTGGCCGTGCGGTCGACACCGAGCGAGGCCACGCCGGTGACGGTGGAGCTGCTCGACCACCGTACCGGCGCCACGGTCCTGGGTCTCAGCCCGGAGGACTTCCCGGACGGCATGGCGATCTCCAACGAGACGGTCACCCTCACCACGCACACCGGAACGCACATGGACGCGCCGTTGCACTACGGGCCCCTCAGCGGGGGAGTGCCGGCGAAGAGCATCGATCAGGTGCCGCTCGAGTGGTGTTACGGACCGGGCCTGCGGCTCGACGTACGTCATGTGCCCCCGGGCCACGAGATCACCGTCGACCATCTCACCGCCGCCATCGACGACGCCGGGCATGAACCCGAGCCCGGTGACATCGTCCTGCTGTGGACAGGCGCGGACGCGCTGTGGGGAACGGCGGAGTACCTGACCTCCTACCCCGGGCTGAGCGGCAAGGCCACCGCCTTCCTGGTGGAACGGGGTGTGCGGGTCATCGGCATCGACGCCTGGGGACTGGACCGTCCCATGCACGAGATGATCGAGGAATACCGGCGGACCGGCGACAGCTCGGTCTTGTGGCCCGCGCACGTGTACGGCCGCACCCGGGAGTACCTCCAGTTGGAGAAGCTCACGCGGCTCGGCACACTTCCCGGTGCCACCGGGTTCACGGTGGCCTGCTTTCCGGTGTCCGTCCACGGTGCCGGCGCGGGTTGGACCCGGGTGGTCGCCGTCCTGGGCGGTCCTGAGTGACCGCACCGACGGCGGTGCTGCGCCTGGCGCTCGATCCGGCTGCGCAGGATCTGCTGTTCCGAGAGGCCAGGACGGCGAACACCTTCACGTCCGAACCGGTGACGGACGAGCAGATCCGGGCCGTCCACGACCTGGTGAAGTACGCCCCCACGTCCATGAACCAGCAGCCGCTGCGGATCGTGCTCGTGCGGTCGGCGGAGGCACGGGAGCGGCTCGTACGGCACATGGTGGGCAACAACGCGGCGAAGGTGAGTGCCGCGCCGCTGGTGGCGCTGCTCGCTGCGGACTACGAGTTCCACGAGAAGCTGCCCAGGCTCTTCCCGCACCGACCAGAGGTCCGCGAGCTGTTCGCCGACCGTGCGGTGCGCGAGGAGTCGGCACGCTTCAACGCCACTTTGCAGATCGCCTACTTCATCCTCGGAGTACGAGCCGCGGGGCTGGCCGCCGGTCCGATCGTGGGATTCGACACCGAAGGCCTCGACAGGGAGTTCTTCGGTGCGCGCGAGCAGCGCACCGCCACGGTCCTCACCGTCGTCAACCTGGGCAAGCCCGCCGAGAACGCCTGGTCCGCCAGGCTTCCGCGGCTCGACTTCCACGAGGTTGTCACCACGGTCTGAACAGGATGTGTCCATGTCTGGCGTAGGGGGAGACTCGTCATGAACCGCCGTGTGGTAATCACGGGATTAGGAGTTATGGCACCCGGTGGGGCAAGCACGAAGGAATTCGTGGACCTGCTGACCTCCGGGCGCACTGCCACCCGACGTATTTCCTTTTTCGACCCGTCGCCGTTCCGCTCGCAGGTGGGCGCGGAATGCGACTTCGACCCCGAGGCGGCCGGGCTGACGCACCGGCAGATCCGCCGGATGGACCGGGCTACGCAGCTCGCCACCATCTCCACCCGGGAGTGCCTGGCCGACAGTGGGCTGGCGTTCGAGGAGCTCGATCCCGGCCGGATCGGCGTCAGCGTCGGCACGGCGGTCGGCGCGACCACCAGTTTGGAACGCGAGTATCTCGCGCTGTCGGACACCGGACGGGAGTGGCTGGTCGACCCCGCATACCTGTCACCGCACATGTTCGACTACTTCGTGCCGAGCTCGCTGTCGGCCGAGGTGGCGTGGCAGGTGGGCGCTGAGGGGCCGGCCACCATCGTGTCTTCGGGATGCACGTCGGGCCTCGACTCGGTCGGACACGCCTATCAGCTCGTCGCCGAGGGTTCCGCCGACGTGATGGTGACCGGCGCCGCCGACGCGCCGATCTCACCGATCGCGGTGTCCTGCTTCGACGCCATCAAGGCCACCACCTCGCGCAACGACGACCCCGAACACGCATCCCGTCCCTTCGACCGGACCCGCGACGGATTCGTCCTCGCCGAGGGTGCCGCCATGCTCGTCCTGGAGGAGCGCGAGCATGCGAGGCGCCGCGGGGCCCACATCTACGCGGAGATCACCGGCTATGCCACGCGCTGCAACGCGTACCACATGACCGGTCTCAAGCCCGACGGGCGGGAAATGTCAGCGGCGATCACCGCGGCACTCGACGAGTCCCGGATCGACCCGACCGCGGTGGGCTACGTCAACGCGCACGGTTCCGGGACGAAGCAGAACGACCGACACGAGACCGCCGCGTTCAAGAGCGCGCTCGGCCCCCATGCCTACGAGACACCGGTCAGTTCGATCAAATCCATGGTCGGACATTCGCTGGGCGCGATCGGCTCCATCGAGATCGTGGCCTGCGCGCTGGCCATCCGGCACGGTTTCGTGCCGCCCACCGCAAACCTGCACGAAGCCGATCCCGAGTGCGACCTGGACTACGTGCCGCTGACCGCGAGGCAGCAGCGGGTGGACACCGTGCTCAGTGTCGGCAGCGGATTCGGCGGATTCCAGAGCGCGATGGTCATTCGACGTGAAGGAGAGGTTCGATGAGGTCGCCGGCAGTCGTCACCGGGATCGGGGTGATGGCCCCGAACGGAACAGGCGGAGACGAGTTCTGGAAGGCCACGCTGGAAGGGCACAGCGGCATTCGCACGATCGCCGGGTTCGATCCGTCACGGTATCCGGTGCGGCTCGCCGGCCAGATCCCCGACTTCGAAGCCGAACAGCATTTGCCCAGCCGGCTGTTGCCGCAGACCGACCGGGTTACCAGGCTTGCCCTGGTCGCCGCGGACATGGCGCTGACGGATGCCGGAGTCGACTCCGGCGAATTGCCGGAGTACGGGATGGGCGTCGTCACGTCCAATGCCACGGGCGGCTTCGAGTTCACCCACACGGAGATCAACAAACTCTGGACCAAGGGCTCCCGGTTCGTCAGTGTGTACGAATCGTTCGCCTGGTTCTACGCGGTCAACACGGGCCAGATCTCCATCCGGCACGGCATGCGCGGGCCGAGCGCGGTACTCGTCGCCGAACAGGCGGGCGGGCTGGACGCGGTGGGCCACGCGCGTCGCACCATACGCAGGGGGACCGCTCTCTCGGTCACCGGTGGGGTCGAGTCGTCGTTCGATCCCTGGGGCTGGGTGTCGCACATCGCCAGCGGCCGGCTGAGCAGGCACGAGGACCCGCAGCAGGCGTACCGTCCGTTCGACTCGCAGGCGAGCGGATACCTGCCCGGCGAGGGAGGTGCCATCCTGGTCCTGGAGGACCCGGAGGAGGCGCGCCGCAGAGCCGCGCCCCATGTCTACGGTGAGATCGCCGGGTACGCGGCGACCTTCGACCCCAGGCCGGGTTCGGGCAGGCCGCCGGGGTTGCGACGGGCCGCCGAACTCGCCCTCGACGACGCCCGCATGCGACCCGACGAGATCGAGGTGGTCTTCGCCGACGCCGCGGGGGTCCCGGAACTGGACGGGGTCGAAGCCGAGGCGATCGCCGGCCTGTTCGGTCCGTACGCCGTTCCCGTCACCGCCCCGAAGACACTGACCGGTCGGCTGTACTCCGGCGGCGGTCCGCTGGACATCGCCTCGGCGCTCTATGCGATCCGGGACGAGGTCATTCCGCCGACGTTCCACGTGACCGACGTCCCGCCGGACTACCAGATCGACCTGGTTCGCGACACGCCCCGCAACCGACCGGTCAGGTCCGCCCTGGTGCTGGCGCGGGGGAAGGGCGGATTCAACTCCGCAGTGGTCGTACGGGCCGTCAGGGGGGCATCGGCATCCTGACCCGTCGTTCAGCCCTTTGGCCCGTCGTGGCCCCGGTGCGCCGGGGCGGCGGCCTGCGG
>NZ_JBFAGK010000041.1:0-2154 GCF_040660135.1 Streptomyces sp. NPDC050997 | reverse complement strand
ACGCGCAGCGGTGAGGGTGACGGGCGGGGCAGCCCCGGTGCGCCGGGGCCACGACGGGCCAAAGGGCTGAACTGCCCGAAGCGAAGGAGCGCAAGTACGCCGCCCGCTTTGTCGCCTGCTTTACGAGGTGTGGAGGACCTGGCCGCCAAGGGCCGACTCGGAGAGTGCGGGGGTGGGCATGGCCGTCGCCTTCCGCAGATCGAGGACGGTTTTCGCACCGACGAACGCCATTGTGTTGCGCAGGTCGTCGACCATGTCGTCCAGTACGGACCGAACGCCCTGTGGGCCGTGCACGGCCAGACCCCACAACACAGGCCGGCCCACCAGCACGGCATCCGCCCCGCAGACCAGCGCGACGGCGGCATGGGTGCCGCTGCGCACGCCGGAGTCGAAGTAGACGGGTACGGCCCCGTCCACCTGCTCGACCACCCCCGGCAGGGCGTCGATGCCGGCGACACTCCGGTCGTGCTGCGAACCGCCGTGGTTGGACACCACGACCGCCGCCGCACCGACGCCTACGGCTCGCACCGCGTCGTCAGGGTGCAGAACGCCCTTCACGATCACCGGCAGCGGGGAGCGGCCGATCAGGTCCTCCAGGTCTCCCCAGCCGCACCCGGGGTGGGGGAACACATGGTCGATGAACTGCTGGGGCGTCGCCTCCGGTTGCCCTCCGCGCCACAGGTCGAGCAGTTCCTTGAAGTACGGCTCGCGGACCAGAGCGGGCGACGCCTCTTCCGCCACCGTGTTGTCGAAGCTCCGGAAGGTGTCGTCCGAGTCCCTGTACCGCTCGGCCATCACCGGAAGGTCCACCGTGCAGACGATCGCGTCGAAGCCCGCGGCCTCCGCCTGACGGACCACTTCATCGTTCAGCCGGCGGTCCTTCGTGATGTACATCTGGCGCCAACGCACCTGACTCGCCGCCGCGCCGGCCACCTGTTCCGGCGAACAACTGCCGAACAACGAAAGGCAGAATCCCATCCCGAGTTCCGCGGCGGCACGCGCCGTCGCGACCTCGGCATCCCTGTGGTACAGGCGTTGCATCCCCATGGGAGCCACCAGAAACGGAGCCGCCAGCGAACCGCCCACGACCTCGACCGCGGTGTCGATATCGGACACGTCGCGCATCACCCGGGGAATGAGACGGAAGGCATCCAACTTCTGCACGTTGCGAAGAACAGTGGCTTCGTCCCCGGCTCCCCCGGCTGCGTAATGGAATACCTCAGCGGGAAGTTTCTCCTGCGCCGCGGCCGCCAGCGCGTCAATTGTGTTGTGGGGTACGGTTTCTGTCGCCATGTGACCTCCTGATAACCATGAAGGGGATGCTGCCGCCCGACCGTCGATATTCCGACGATGCCCTCGACGGCAGGAGCAACAGTGACGACGGATGCTCGCCCTTCGCTAAAGGAATGCTCCAGGCATGTGGTCTGATCAGTCCACTTGCCCGCAACCGTGCGGAACGGCCATTCAGCGGCTATTGAGCGATTCGTTAGCGGGGCTGGCGATGCTCGCCTGAGCCGCGCAACGCAGGTTGTGGAAGAGGTCACGCACCTGTGAACGCGTCAGGAGGTGCGACCGGCGCAGCGGTTTCGATGGCACGGCAGATCCACGGGTGGAGGTATCCGATGTCGAGAACCGTCTCGAGGGCACACAGAGAATCTTCCGCGTTCTGCCAGGACAAGGAGCACGGCAGCGTGAAGAGGAGCTCACCACGATCCGGCGGTGGCTCTCCCCTTGGGCATCCGGCGCCGCGGAGGACCTCATGAGCCTGGTGGACGATCGGCACGCCGAGCACCGGCCCACGACGGGGCGGAATCCTCTCGCGCCACTCGACGGGTCAGGCGGGTCCCTCCTCGGTTCCCGGACGCCGGAGCGCATGGCCGAGCTGCACGAGATCCGTGCGCGGGCGCTGGCCGGCCCGAGCGAGAAGGCCACCGAGGCGCAGCACGCCAAGGGCAAGCTGACCGCGCGGGAGCGCATCGAGCTGCTCGTGGACCCGGGTTCCTTCCGGGAGGTCGAGCAGCTGCGCCGGCACCGGGCGACCGGGTTCGGACTGGAGACCAAGAAGCCGTACTCGGACGGTGTGATCACCGGCTGGGGCACGGTGGAGGGCCGTACGGTCTTCGTCTACGCCCATGACTTCCGTATCTTCGGCGG
>NZ_JBFAGK010000040.1:0-39093 GCF_040660135.1 Streptomyces sp. NPDC050997 | reverse complement strand
GCGTCTGGCGCGTCAACACCGCCCACTCACCAAGAAACCGATTCCGCGCCAGACCGAGGACGGACACCCCCGTCCCGTCCCCGACCCCCCACCAGCCGTCGCCTGGGAGCGGAAATGCCACGGCGCCGGGCCCCACTGTAGGAGGGACTCGACGCCGTGACGGGCGGTGGCCGGGGCATGACGGGAAACCGGCACCGCGTTCTTGGGGGCCGGGGTGTTACCTGGTCTTGTGGCCCGTGATCTTGCCGATCCAGGTGATGAAGTCGCCCGGGTCGGTGTTGGCGCCGTGGCCCTGGTCCCAGTAGTAGAGGTGGTTGACATCGTCGCCGAGGCCGGCCGCCGCGGCGGCGATGTTGGCGGAGACCGTCAGCGAGGTGTCGGAGTCCTCGGTGCCGAGGCGGATCCACCAGTGCTTGGACCGGCCCGGGTTCTTCCGCTCCAGGTGGAACATCGGGTTCATCAGGTTCAGCTTCTCGGGGATGTCGCCAGCGACCCGCTTGGAGCTGAGGCCAGTGGTGTCGTTCTTGGCGCCGTACGCCGTGAAGTGACGCGCCTCGGTCGTGCCCGTGCCGAACAGGTTGTTCTCGCCCGTCGACAGGTCGAAGGCGTCGAAGGAGGGGACGTCCTTCTTCCGGGCACCGACGTGGGTGAGGAAGTCGGCCCACGTGAAGGTGGCCTTCCCGCCGGACCAGGAGATGAAGGTGTTGGCGGCGAGGTAGGTCTCCCGGGCGGAGTCCGACAGCGCCGCGAGGTACGTGGTGGCGGACGGCTCCAGGTACTGCTTGACCAGGTACTCGTCGTAGTTGCGGGCGGTCAGCGGGCCGAAGCCGCTCAGGCCCTTCAGCTTGAGACCGGCCTGGTACTCGGCGAACTGCGAGACCAGTTCCTTGGAGAGGGTCTGGTCGACCTTGTCGCCCGACTTCAGCGCGTTGGCGCCCCAGTTCCACTCGTAGGCGCTGTCGGCGTGCTCCAGGTCGGTGATCGGACACCAGGCACCGGTCGCGAAGATCGCGTCGGAGGCGTCGGCCGCGCCGATCTCCTTGAGGAGCTTGTCGTAGAGCTTGCTGTCTCCGGAGGCGCCGAGCAGTGCGGACACGGCGCCGCCCGCGCTGGTGCCGGCGGAGACGATCCGGTCGGTGTCGCCGGGGATGCGGCCCTGGTTGAAGCGGATGTACCGCACGGCGGCCTTGAGGTCGACGATCACGGCGGGGGCCACGCCGTAGTACTCGCCGGCAGAGTTCGTGAGGGTACGGCCGCGGGCGCCGGGCTCGATGACGACGTAACCGGCGCCCAGGGCCAGGTACTGGTTGGTGTTCAGGGCGCCGCCGTTGGCGTTGGTGTTCTCGTTGGCGCCCGGAGCCGAGGCGGAGGCGGAGGCGGAGGCGGAGGCGGAGGCGGAGGCCGAGCCGCTGGGCGGGGTGCCGCCGCCGCCCCCACCACCCATGCCGCCGGACGCGCCGACCCCCGTGGCATCCGCGACGGTGGACGGCATATACCCGCCGATGGTGTTGGCGAGCAGGATCGGCGCCTTGCTCGCGTCGACCGCCACGCCGTCGATCTCGACCGGCACGCTGACGTTCAGGCTCTGGTACTTCTCGTCCACCGGATTGGCGACGTAGGTGATCGCCTTCCAGAAGTGGTACTTCACGGTGTGCTCGTCGCCGTCGGTGTCCGTGACGGTCGCCGTCAGCTCCGTGTAGCCGTCGGGGTCGAAGACCAGGGAGTCCGAGGCGGACGACGTGGCCGACGTGGAGCCGGAGGCCTGCGCGTTCAGTGCGATGCCGCCCACCGCCGCGACACCGGCGGCGGCGCCGATGCCCAAGACGACCGACCTGCGCTTGACTGCCCTGTGCTTCACGGTTCGACTCCCTCGCTGTTTCGGTTGGCGTCTTGAACCTAGGCACAGTGCGAACAAAATTGCCAACAATCCTTGGCCATTCATGGAGGACCCACAGCTTCATGGCGGGCGCACAGCGTTCACTCAACGGGAACGCATCGGGGTTCCCGGAGCCGAGCATCTGACGTACCGTCAGATTCATGGACACGATCTGGCTCACCGGGGCGCAGTGGCTGGCCGTCCTGCGCATAGGGCTCGGGCTGTGGTGGCTGGAGAGCTGGCGGCACAAGGACAAGAGCACCTGGTTCGAGGGCGGCGGGATCACCTGGGCGGCAGGCATCGCCGCCAAGCACCGGTGGACGGCGGTGCGCAGCGGCTTCGACGTGGTGGTCACCCCGCGCCCGAGGACGATGGCGTACGTCGTCGCCTACGCCGAACTCGCCCTGGGCCTCGGACTGATCCTCGGATTCCTGACCCCGCTCGCCCTGGTCGGCGGTCTGCTGCTCAACGTCCTCTACTTCACGCTCATGATCCACGACTGGGCCGAGCAGGGGCAGAACTCGATGATGGCCCTCATCTCACTGGTCGCCCTGTTCGGGATGTCCTGGCAGGACTGGTCGGTCGACGCAGCGCTGGGGTTGTTCCAGTGAGCGCCGCCGGCCCGCGCCACGACCTGCCCGAGAGCGGCCCGCGCCACGACCCCGAGAGCGCCGCCGGTCCCCGCCACGACCTGCCCGAGAGCGCCGCCGGTCCCCGCCACGACCTGCCCGAGCCGGATGCCTTCACCCGCGCCTACTGGGACGCCGCCGCGCGGCACCGGCTGCTGCTGCGGCGCTGCGGGGCGTGCGGACGGGCCCATCACTACCCGCGCGAGTTCTGCCCGCACTGCTGGAGCGAGGACGTCGTCTGGGAGCCCGCGAGCGGCCGGGCCGCGCTCTACACCTGGTCCGTCGTCCACCGCAACGACCTGCCGCCGTTCGCCGGGCGCACGCCGTACGTCGCCGCCGTCGTCGACCTCGCCGAGGGCCCGCGGATGATGACGGAGATCGTGGAGTGCCCGCACGGGGAGCTGCGGGCCGGGATGGCACTGGAGGTCGCCTTCAGGGACGGGGTCGGCGTCCAGGACGGGACACCGGCAGTGCCGGTGTTCCGGCCGCGTGGGTGAGGCCGAGCGGCTTCAATGGCGTGCATGGCCCACCGCGACGACCAGCACAGCGCCCACCCACACCCGAACCCCGCACCCGCCCCGGCCCTCGCCCCCACACCCGCCCCCGCCCATCTCCCCTTCCCCTTCCCGGAGTTGCTCGGCCACGGACTGCGCCTGAGCCCCTGGGACCCGGACTCCGAGACCGACGTCGAGACCTGGCTGCGCGGCTGCGTCGACCCGGAGTTCCAGCGCTGGAACACGCCGATCAGGTCGATCGCCGACGCCGACAGCGCACGCGAGTCGCTGCGCTCCAAGGCCGCGCAGGCGGCGGACGGCGCCTCGGCGTCGTACCGCGTGACGGACGCCGACACCGGTACGACCCTGGGACACATCGGCGTCAACGCCATCCACCCCGACCTGCGCCACGCCCGCGTCGGCTACTGGGTGCTCCCAGAGGCCCGTGGCCGCGGCGTCGCCACCCGCGCCCTGGCCCTCGCCGCCCACTGGGCCCACACCGAACTGGGCCTGCACCGCCTCGAACTCGACCACGCCCTCGGCCACGAGGCCTCCTGCCGGATAGCCGAGCGGTGCGGATTCCGGTACGAGGGGACACTGCGGGGCGCCATGTTCGAGGCCGGCCGCCACGACGCGTTCCGGGACATGCACCTGCACGCCCGCCTGGCGACGGACCCGGAACCGGAGGTGCTTTAGGGGGACAACCCGCAGGAAAATCAGGGGCGTTGCCCACCGCCAGGCGTGACCATGAGGCATGCGCTCTGACGACTCGCCCCGCTCTGACGACTCGCCTCGCCCCGACGACTCACCTCGCCCCGAACACTGGCACCGCACCGAAGACCTGGACCGTTTCCTCGACCGTGCCGGAGACTTCCTGCGTTCCCGGCCCGCCGCGCATACCGTCATGCTGTCGGTGACCGAGGCGGTGCGCAGGCGCGGACCAGGGGCGTACGGCGACGAGCCCCCCGTCTACGGCCTTCTGCAGCGAGACGGCGCAGTGCGGGCGACCTACCTCCAGACCCCGCCGTACCAGCTCCAGGTCACCGCACTGACCACCGAGGAAGCCGACTCGCTGGCCGCCCACCTGGCCGGACTCGGACGCATGGTCCCCGGCGTCGGCGGGGAGCACGAGACCGCCGCGGCCTTCGCCGCGGCCTGGCAGACCCGTACGGGCGCCACGGCCACCATCCTCCAGCGCCAACGGCTGTACAGACTGGGCACGTTGACCGTCCCGGAGCCCGCGCCGGCGGGGCGGGCGCGTATCGCCACCACGTCGGACCGGTCTCAACTCGCCAAGTGGTACGAGGAGTTCACCGAGGCAATTGGCGAGCAGGGCATCGACAGGGACTCCTGGGCCGACGCCCGCATCGCCTACGGCGGCGCCACCTTCTGGCAGACCCCGGACGGCACCCCCGTCGCCATGGCCGGAGTGACCTCGCAGGTCGCCGGCCAGGTCCGGGTCGCCCCGGTCTACACCCCGGCCGAGTTGCGTGGCCGGGGCTACGCCGGTGCCGTCACCGCAGAGGTCAGCCGGGCGGCGCGGGACGCGGGCGCGGACGAGGTGCTGCTCTTCACCGACCTGGCGAACCCGACCAGCAACGCGCTGTACCAGCGGATCGGGTACCGGCCGGTCAGCGACTTCGCGGTGTACGACTTCGAGGCGGGCGCAGTTTCCGAGGAGTAGCCGGCGCCACTCAGGGCCACAGCAGCCCCTTGGCCCAACCTCCCGCGCCCTCCCGCCGGTACACCAGCCGTACGTGCTGCCGCCGCTCGTCCCCCTGGAAGAACTCCACCTCCTGGGGGCGCAGGCGGTACAGGGTCCACGAGGACACCGGGGCCTCCGGCTCGCGCCGCGCCCGCTCCCACGCGTCCTGCGAGGTCCGAGCCAACTCGTCGAGGGAGGTGAGGGGCTCGCTCTGCCGTCCGGTGAGGGCGGCCGCCAGCGCGCCCGTGGAGCGGGCGTGCAGGTCCGCCCGGCCCTCCTCGGACGGAGCGGCGGTGACGGGCCCACGGACCCGCACCTGGCGGCCCAGGACCGGCCAGTAGAAGGCGAGGGCGGCGTACGGGCGGGCCGCCAGCTGGCCGCCCTTGCGGCTGGTCGCGTGGGTCGCGAAGGACCAGCCGTCCGCGTCGGCGCCGTGCATCATGACGATCCGTACGTCCGGCAGGCCCTCCTCGTCCGCCGTCGCGAGGGACATGGTGTGCGGCTCGGTCTGCCCCGCCGCGACCGCCGCCGCGAACCAGGCGGTGAAGAGGGCGAGGGGGTCGTCGGGGGCGGCCCCCGGGTCGAAGGCGGGCAACGCGGTGACCTCCGGGTCCCACACCCGCAGTGACCTCAGCAGCTCGTGAAGATCGGTTGTCATTCCCCGATTGTCACGCGCACCCGGCGCGACGCATCAGGCCGTACGCCCTTACACCGTCCCCAGATCCGACGACACCCACCGCTCGGGCCGCATCCGGATCACGACCTGCTCGCCGTGCTCCTTCCACGCGGCGTCCACGTACCCGTCCACCTTTTCGGCCGGGAGGTAGCGCGCGGAGATCTCCCGGAGCTGCTCGATGGTGGCGGGGGAGGTGTCGAGGACCGGCCCCTCGACGGACACGTACCGGATGGTGGGCTCCAGCCGGTCGACCATCAGGGTGAACCGGCCCGCCGCACCGATCAGCTCGTTCTTGCGGGACTCCAGCCCCGTCATGATCCACACGGTGCCGTCGGGCTCGTACTGGTACCAGATCGGCACGGTCAGCGGAGCGCGCCCCGCTCCCGCGTCGATCGCGAGTGCGGCGACATGGGGCTCGGCCAGGAACTGTGCACGCTCTTCGCGGGTCAGGGCCATGGGCGGATCTCCTCCGTGCGGTTCGGGCATGGACCGGCATGGTCGACGGCTGCACCAACAGATGCGTCAACAGCTACACCAATAGCTACACCAACCGCAGCGCCGACTGCCGCACCACAACGCCGGCCCCGGACCCCGTGTTCCCGCCGCTCAGCCTCTTCCCAGCACCACCGTCCCCGACGAGCAGAACCAGCCACCCGTCCCCGAGGCCACCCCCAACTCCGGCAACCGCCCACCCGCATCCCGCACTTGACGGTCACCCCCCTCCCCGCGCAACTGCCGTACCGCCTCCACCAGCAGGAACAGCCCTCGCATTCCCGGGTGTTGGGCGGAAAGCCCGCCCCCGTCGGTGTTCACCGGCAGCTCCCCGCCCTCGACCCGCAGCCGGCCCTTCTCCACGAAGGCCCCGCCCTCGCCCTTCGCGCAGAAGCCGAGGTCCTCCAGCGTCACCAGGGTCATGTAGGTGAACGCGTCGTAGATCTCCGCGAAGTCGACCTCCGCCGGCCGCACCCCGGCCCGCTCGAAGGCGAGCCGTCCGCTCACCGCCGCCGGGGACACTGTGAAGTCGGGCCATTCGGACATCGTGGAGTGCGAGATGTGCTCTCCGGTGCCGAGGACCCATACCGGTGCGGTGCGGCAGTCGGTCACGTACTCCTCGGCCGCCAGCAGCACCGCCGCCCCGCCGTCGGAGCGCAGACAGCAGTGCAGCTTGGTGAAGGGGTCCGCGATCATCGGGCCGGACAGGACGTCGTCCACCGTGATCGGTTCGCGGTACATCGCCTCGGGGTTCAGGGCGGCGTTGGCCCGTGCCTGTACCGCCACCTCCGCCAACTGCTCGACCGTGGTGCCGTGTTCGAGCATGTGGCGACGGGCCGCCATGGCGTACTTGGCGATCAGCGTGTGGCCGTAGGGCACCTCGAACTGGAGCGGGCCGCGCGCGCCGAAGGAGAGGTCGCCGGTCCGCCGGCCCGCCCTGATGTCCGCGCGCGCGGTCGAGCCGTAGGCCAGCAGCACCGCGTTCGCGTGTCCGGCGGCGATCGCGTCAGCAGCGTGGCCCGCCATCACCTCCCAGGTCGAGCCGCCGACGGAGGTGGAGTCGACCCAGGTGGGACGCAGGCCCAGGTACTCGGCGACCTCGACGGGCGCCAGGATGCCGGTGCCCGCCGAGGCGAAGCCGTCGACCACCGAGCGGTCCAGCCCCGCGTCGGCCAGGGCGCGGCGGGCGGCCTGGGCGTGCAGGGCGTACGGGGTCGCGTCGTCCACGCGGCCGCAGTCGGAGAGGGAGACGCCGACGATCGCGACTTTCCGGGAGCGCGTCATGAATCTGACGGTACATCAGATCCGGTACCCGGCGGCAGACGGCAGAGGCAGACGGTAGGCGGCAGACGTCGCAGGGCTGGGCATCCCACCCCCACCGCCCTAATATGACGCACCGTCAGATATGGCAGCGCAGACCCGCGGAGAAGGGGCGGCCCCATGGACACCGACTTCACCGCCGAGCAGGACGAGATCCGCCGCACCCTGCGCGCACTGCTGCGGGATCGCTGCGGTCCGGCGGAGGTACGGGCCGCCGTCGACACCCCGGCCGGACACGATCCCGCCCTGTGGACCGCCCTCGCCGAACAGCTCGGCCTGCCCGGGCTCGCGCTCCCCGACACCTACGGCGGGGTCGGTGGCTCGGTGACCGAACTCGCCCTCGCCTGCGAGGAGACGGGCCGCTTCCTCGCCCCCTCCCCGCTGCTCGCCACCGCCGGACTCGCCGCACCCCTGCTGCTGGCCCTGGGCACCGAGGCCCAGCGAACCGCGCTGCTGCCACGCATCGCGTCCGGCGCGCTCACCGCCGCGCTCGCGGTACCCGGCACCTGTCTCGCCACCGCCCTCGCGCTGACCGGCGACAACGGCAGCGGGTGGGCCGGCGGCGGGCGCGCGGGAGGGGTGCAGGCTCGGCAGGCCGGCGCGGGGTGGCGGCTGTACGGGCAGGTCGAGCAGGTCCTCGACGGGCATCACGCGGGGCTGCTGCTGGTCGCCGCCCACGCCGGCGGGTTCGCCCGGTCGCGGACCCTGCTGTTCCTGGTGTCCGGGGACGCCGACGGGCTGGTACGTGTGCGACAGACCGCGCTGGACCCGACCCGGCCGCGGGCGCGGCTGCAACTGCGTGATGTGGAGGCCGAGTTGCTGGGCGACGAGAGCGTGGACGTGCCCGCCGCGCTCGCCGGGACCGGTGACACGGCCGCCTCCCTGGTCGCCTGCGAGGCCGTCGGGGCCGCCGACCAGATGCTCGGCCGGACCGTGGAGTACGTCCGGCAGCGCGAGCAGTTCGGGCGGGCGGTGGGCTCCTTCCAGGCGGTGCAGCACCGTCTCGCCGACGTGTACGTCCAGGTGCAGGCGGCCCGCT
Organism: Streptomyces sp. NPDC050997; assembly: GCF_040660135.1. Taxonomy (NCBI): domain Bacteria; kingdom Bacillati; phylum Actinomycetota; class Actinomycetes; order Kitasatosporales; family Streptomycetaceae; genus Streptomyces; species Streptomyces sp. NPDC050997. The sequence continues at coordinate 30,862 of NZ_JBFAGK010000040.1, read as the reverse complement.
CGGCGGCGTACTACGCGGCCTGGGCCGCCGCCCAGGGCGAGCGGGTCGGGGGGCTGGCCCTCGCGCAGGCCCTGGAGGCCCTGCGCGGCGCCGCCGCCGAGGGGATCCAGCTGCACGGCGGGATCGGTTTCACCTGGGAGCACGAGGCGCACCTGTACTTCAAGCGTGCCTCGGGCGACGAGCTGCTGTTCGGGCCGGCGCACCGGCTGCGGGCGCACGCCGCCGAGGCGGCCCGGCTCTTCACGGATCCGGAGGTGAGGGTTTGAACCCTCCCCCAGCTGAAGCAGGGGGATTCCTGGCTCAGGAAGCCCCATCGGTCAGCGACCAGAGAGGTCTTACTCCCTCAGCACCAGCCGGGACGGAACCTGCCCGGTTGCCCGAAAGCGTTGGTGTGTGCCGGCTTGGTTCTCGCGCGGCGCGTGCGTGCTTGGTTCTCGCTACGCACGGTATGCAGCTTACTCGATCGTGTAGTCGGTCTTGCACCCTTGAGGAGAGACCCCATCCTCTGCCCTGCTCCGCAGGGGTTCGATTCCACCCCGGCCTGAAAGTCGGGGCATCGTCGAAGGAGACCCGGTGATCGGCGTACGAGTGATCCAGAAGGTATCGTCGGCGCCGGGGTTCGCCAAGGTCGCCCCGTATGTGGTCCCCGCCCTGGACCGGGCCGTGCACCGGCTCACCCGGGGCCGGGTGCTGCTCAGCGCCCGGATACTGCCGGGCGTGATCCTGACCTCGACCGGAGCGCGGACCGGGCTGGCCCGGCGGACCCCGCTGGCCTGCATGCCGGAGCGGGACGGTGCGAGCTGGATCCTGGTCGGCTCCAACTTCGGACGGGCCGGCCATCCTGCCTGGACCGCCAACCTGCTCGCGCATCCGGAGGCCACGGTCAACTGGAAGGGACGGGACGTCCCCGTCACGGCCCGGCTGCTGGAGGGCGGGGAGCGGACGGCCGCGTGGCAGGCGGTGCTGGCCTTCTGGCCGCCGTACGCCACGTACCAGGAGCGGGTGGAGCGGGAGATCCGGCTCTTCAGGATCGAAAGGGTCGAAAGGATTGAAAGGGGCGTGCGGTGATGATCCGGCGCAGTGCGGCGGGCGGCAGCCCACCTGGGTGAGCTGCCGCCCGCGTGACAGGACTTGGGGCCGCACCAAGGACGTCGTCGCTGACGTCGTCGGGGGTTACTTCGTGGGCTTCTTCCCGGTCACGCCCAGGTGCACCAACAGCGCCAGGTTCGGCTTGAGTTCGGCCTGCTTCACACCCCAGGACTGGAAACCCTTCTGGTGCGAGGCGACGGCCGCGAGCATCGCGACGAGCGAGCCGGCGACGGCCGCCGGGTTCACGTCCTTGTCCACTCTGCCCTTGGACTGCAGTTCGGCGACCGCGTCCGAGAGGGAGTTGTTGACCGAGTTGAGGATCTTCATTCGGAGTTTGTAGAACCGTTTGTCGCCCTCCGCGGCACCGAGATCGACGACTCTGAGGATCGCGTCGTTGCGGCGCCAGAACTCCAGAAACCCGTCGACGAGTTCCTGCGCGGTCTGCCAGCCCGCCTTGCCGACCCAGGAGCGCCCGGCGACCAGATCGGTCAACTCGGCGCCCTCGGCGGCCATTTGCTCGGCGATCTCCAGGACGGCGCCTTCGACGTCCGGGAAGTACTGGTAGAAGGTCGCGGGTGAAGTGCCCGCCTTCCGGGCGACATCGATGACTTTGACGTCCCGGTAGGGGGAGGAGCTGAGCATCTCGCTGAGGCAGTCGAGCAGCTTCTGCCGGGTCGCCTGCCCACGCCGGCCGGCCACGCGGCCGTCGACGGTACGCACTTGTCCTGTCATGACGTCAGCTTACCGAGGGGTGATGGGAGCGCGATTCGGCCGACTGCAAATGGGGTGCACGAGGGCGTGGAGGCTGGTGTTCCTGGTCTGCGGCGTGCGACAGTCGCCGTTATTTTGGCGACATGGCCGAAAACAGGGCATCGGGGTACGGAGGGGACCTCTACGGCGAGGGCGTCCCCTGCTGGGTGGACGCGCAGCTTCCGGATCTCGAGGGGGGCAAGCGGTTCTACGGCGAGCTCTTCGGGTGGACCTTCGAGGACCCGCCGCAGGGGTACGGGGGCGCTGTATGGGCCCGCATCGAGGGCGCACCCGTCGCCGCGCTCGCCCGCAAGACGGACGGCCGCCTGCCGAGCGTGTGGACGGTGTACTTCGCCACCCCGGACATCGAGGGCCTCGCCGACCGGGTCTGGGCGGCCGGCGGGCAGGTCATCACCGCGCCCGTGGCGGTCGGCGAGCTGGGTAAGACCGCGCTGGTCACCGACGAGGAGGGGGCCGTCTTCGGCCTCTGGCAGCCGGGCACCCACCCCGGCTTCGGCAGACGCCACGAGCCGGGCACCTTCGCCTGGGCCGAGCTGTACGCCCGGGACACCGAGGCCGCCAACACCTTCTACGGCGGTCTTTTCCACGACGCCCTCTTCGGACCGGAGGCTCACCCCGACTTCGGTCGCGCCCTGGTCGCCGACGTCTTCTCGGCCGAGATGCCGCCGCACTTCCTCGTCCACTTCGCGGTGGCGGACTGCGAGGAGGTTCTCGAGACGGTGAACCGGCTCGGCGGGCGGGTCCAGGCGCCGCCCTTTGAGACGTCGTACGGAAAAGTGGCCGTCGTCACGGACAATCAAGGAGCGTCGTTCGCGGTCCTGGAGCGTCAGACGGCTATGGGCGGCGGCGAGGCAGTCCCGTATTGATGCGGGACACCCTATTTGTCCTCGGGTTCGCCAGCAGGGCTCCCGCCAGGAAGAATCAGGGTGCGTGCCGCCCATGGCGGTGCGGTGGTGAGACGCTGCACGGGGTCGCGTACATGGGTGACGCGGCTCGTACGGGGAGGTGGCAGGCAAAGTGGTGGATCAGCTGACGCAGCACGATCCGCGGCGGATCGGGCCGTTCGAGGTGCTGGGACGGCTGGGTGCCGGCGGCATGGGGCTGGTCTATCTCGCGCGCTCGGCGTCCGGCCGGCGCGTGGCGATCAAGACGGTCCGGACGGAACTCGCCGAGGACCAGCTCTTCCGCGTCCGCTTCACCCGGGAGGTGGAGGCGGCCCGCGCGGTCTCCGGCTTCTACACGGCGGCCGTGGTCGACGCCGATCCCCGTGCGGCCGTGCCCTGGCTGGCCACCGCGTATGTTCCCGCGCCCTCGCTCGAGGAGATAGTGAACGAGTGCGGGCCGATGCCGGCCCAGGCGGTGCGCTGGCTGGCGGCGGGTGTCGCGGAGGCGCTGCAGTCGATCCACGGCGCCGGGCTGGTCCACCGTGACCTCAAACCCTCCAACGTTCTCGTCGTCGAGGACGGGCCCCGGGTGATCGACTTCGGTATCGCCTCCGGTGTTTCGAACACACGTTTGACGATGACGAACGTCGCCGTCGGCACGCCCGCCTACATGTCCCCGGAGCAGGCGAAGGACTCCCGCAGCGTGACCGGCGCGAGCGATGTCTTCTCGCTCGGTTCGATGCTGGTCTTCGCGGCCACCGGACATCCCCCCTTCCACGGCGCCAACCCCGTCGAGACCGTCTTCATGCTGCTCCGCGAGGGGCCGGACCTCGAGGGCCTCCCGGACGAGCTGCGCCCGCTGATCGAGTCCTGTATGCAGATGGAGGCGACGGGTCGGCCCAACCCGGCCGACCTCCAGGCCCAGCTGGCCCCGCACCTCTTCGGCTCCGGCTCCGACGACAGCGGTACGGCCTCGGCGTGGCTGCCCGAGCGGGCGGTCGGCCTGATCGAGACGCGGCGCGGTGGCCGTACGGCGGTGCAGCCCGCGCAGGGCGCGCGCAGCGGCGGGGGCCGGGTCGCCCCGCTGCCCCCGCCCCCGCCGTCCCACGCCCCCGTCGTCCCGGGGCCCGGCCCCGGCCTGGTGCCGTCGCCGCTGTCCGCGCCGCCGGTGTCCGTCGGTGGCCCCGATACCGGCCCCGTCCGGCTGGCCGGCGCCCAGGTCCCGATCGGGCCCGGCCCGCGCGTCGCCGACGCCCGCGCCGCCGCCGTGCAGGCGCCCCCGCCGGAGGCCGGTCTGGTCGCCTCCTGGTCCAGGCCCCGCCCCGGCGTCAACGGCACAGAGCCTGCCGTGGGCCCTGCCGTACCCGCGCTCCCGGCGCCCGCGCCGGAGAGCGCGAGCGGCTGGCGGCCCTGGCGTTTCCGCATGTCGAACGATGTCTGGGGGACCCCCTCGGTCGCCGGTGACCTGGTCTACGTCACCTCCTTCGAGGTGCACGCCCTGGACGTGGCCACCGGCCGCCGACGCTTCAAGACACGGGACGTGGCCTGGTCGATGGCGGTCTCGGACGGCCGTATCCACGCCTCCGACGGGCCCACCCTGTTCGCCCTGGACGCCCGTGAGGGCGGCGACCTGTGGCGGCTGTCCACGGACGCCTGGGTGTACTCCCTGAAGGCCGAGCGGGGGACCGTGATCACCGGCACCCGCGGCGGCGGCGTCCAGGCGTGGGAGGCCTCGGGCGGGCAGAAGCTGTGGGAGATCACCGGCTGTCAGACCGACTTCGAGTCCCCGGAGGCGGGACCCGCGCTGCACGAGGGCACGGTGTTCGTCTGGCAGGACGCCCGGGTGCGCGCCCTGGACGCCCGTACGGGCGAGGAGCGCTGGTCGTACCCGATCGGCGACGCGGCCTCATGCGGCGGGGTGCCGGTGCGGTTGACGCCGGCCAACGACGGCTATGTGTACCTGTCCGCGGGGACCCGGGTGCTGGCGCTGGACGTGGTCAGCGGCCACGTCCGCTGGCACTTCGAGGCACCGGCGGTCTTCCTGTGCCCGCCGACCTTCGTACCGGGCCCGGCGGTGACCGGCGGCGGCATCTACCTCGCCGACTACCTCGGCACGGTGTACGCCCTCGACGCCACCGACGGCCGCGACCGCTGGCGCATCGCCACCGAGGCCCGCTCGTCCGTCGACTCGGTCCTGGTGGCCGCGGGCCATGTGCACGTGGGCAGCGGCAAGGGGCTCTACACCCTGGACGCCGTCACCGGCACCCCGAAGTGGCGCTTCCAGGCGGGCGGCGACATCGTGGGCGCCCCGGTGGTGGCGGAGGGCCGGATCCACTTCGGCTCCACCGACCACCTGCTGTACACGCTCAAGGCCGACGACGGCCGCCTGCGCTGGAAACTCGCGACCGGCGGCGAGATCACCGGCTCCCCGGTCATCAAGGACGGGGTCGTGTACGCGTGCAGCAAGGACCGGTGCGTGTACGCGCTGGACGCGGAGAAGGGCACCGGTACGGCCAGGACCACCTGAGAGTTGTCCACAGTTTGCGTGAGTGATCACGCAAGTGACTAGAGTGACCATATGCATTCACGGGGGCGCACACTCAAGTTCACGGCGGTACTGGCCATGGTCGTGCTCGCACTGACCGGATTCTCGACGGGGCGGCACGGCAGAAGCAGCGGCGGCAGTGGTGACGGCGGCGGTTGCAGCAGCTCCAGCCAGAACCACGGCAGTTCGTCGACGACTTCGGGAGGCGGCTCGTCGGACTCGTACGACTCCGATGACGACGACTACGACTCCTCGTACGACGACAGCAGCAGCACCAGCGGCACCAGCGGCGGCGGTTACGCCACCCGGCGCCCCGGCTACCGCTCCACGCCCACCTCCTCCAGCACCGGCTCCGGCACGGTGCTGAAGGACGGCACGGCGAAGCTGGTCAGCTGTGCGACCTCGACCACCGCGTACGCCACGGTCGAGATCACCAACCCGAACAAGCGCGAGGCCGAGTTCCAGGCCTGGGTCACCTTCTACGACGCCGAGAGCACGGAGCTCCTGAGGAACATCTCCGTCACGGTCACCGTGCCGGCGAAGGGCAGCGCGAACACCCGGGTGAAGCTCGGGGAGAGCTTCCTGGCGTCGGTCGACCACTGCCAGGTCGACCCGGAGGCCGACCTCGTGAACTGATCGGCGCGGGGAGCCGCTCGACCAGTACACGCACCTTGCTAGCGCAACCTGAACTCGCGTTGCCGTGCCCGGAACAGCCCGGCCTGCCGTTCGCCCGGCAGGTTCCCGAGCGCCACCAGATGCGGAGCCTGCGCGAAACCCTGCGCCAGGGACGCCTCCTTGGCGGCCCACAGGGCGCGTACGGTGCCCTGGACGGCCTCGGTCGGGTAACCGGCGATGACCGCGGCCGCGGAGGTCGCCGCCGCCAACGCCGCGCCGGGCTCGGTGAGTTCGGTGACCAGTCCGACCTCGTGGGCCCGCCGCGCCGACATTCGCTCGGCCGTTCCCATGAGCGCCGTCCGGGCGGCCTCCCCGTGCGGCATCATCTGGGCCATGAGGACCGCCTCGTACGCGCTGACCATGCCGTAGGTGGTGTGCGGATCGAAGAAGGTGGCCGTGGTGTCCGCGACGAGGAAGTCGCTCTCGCCGAGCAGATAGAACGCCCCGCCGCAGGCCATGCCCCGCACGGCCGCGACGACGGGCTTCCACAGGTCGTTCGACTTGGGCCCGATCCGGAGCAGCGGATCGTCCGCCATGTACGGGGAGCCCGGCTGCGGCACGACCGCGTCCCGGTCGATCCCCGTGCAGAACGCGCGCTCCCCGCGGCCCGTGAGCACGACGGCCCGAACCGCGTCGTCGAACCGCAACTCCCGCCAGACATCGGTGAGTTCGCCGACCATGGCGAGGTCGATGGCGTTGAGCCGCTCGGGCCGGTCGAGGGTGACGACCGCGACGCCGGTGTCCTTGTCGGGGCTGACCTGTACGTTCACGGCCGCTCCAGGACCCATTGGGGAAGCCCGGTCGCCGGGTCGAAGACGACCCGTACCCGGGCGCCGATGCGAACACGGCGCGGATCAAGGGAGTCCAGAGGGTCCCCGGCCGCGCGGACCAGGTTCCCGACCAGTCGGACGTGTGGCGCGTCGGCGAGCTCGACGACCACGACGTTGTACGGCGCCCGCGCCGCGTACTCCGGAAGGAGCGGCGGGTGCGGAACGGCGTACGACCAGACGCGGCCCTGCCCGGACATCGGGCGCCACTGGCTCGCGAAGGACCGGCAGTGCGGGCAGCACGGCCGGGGCGGGAAGCGGAGCTCACCGCAGTCGGCGCAGGCCTGGACGCGCAGCTCGCCCTGGGCGGCGTACTGCCAGAAGGGGGCGCCGTCGGTGTCGGTGACGGGGGTCAGCATGGCGGGGTCAACTCCTCAGGAGAAGCGCGGAGGTGGGGACGCCCTCCCCGGCGGTGACCAGGCAGGTCGAGGCTCCGGGCAGCTGTGCCGTACTCGTCCCGCGCAGCTGCTTCACGCCCTCGTTGATGAGGTTGAAGCCATGGACGTAGGCCTCGCTGAGCCCGCCCCCGCCGGTGTTGAGGGGCAGCCGTCCGCCGCTCTCCAGGGCGCCCTGCTCGGTGAACGCCCCGCCCTCTCCCCGTCCGCAGAACCCGTAGCCCTCCAGGGAGAGGGGGACCAGGGGCGTGAACGCGTCGTAGATCTGGGCAACGTCCACGTCCTGAGGGGTGAAGTCGGCGTGTTTCCACAGGTGTCGGGCGGCGGTCCAGGCGGGACCGGTGAGCGGGTCGTCGTTCCAGTAGTTGACCATGCCGTGGTGCTGGGCGGGCAGGCCCTGGGCGGCGGAGTGGACGTACACGGGTCTGTGGCGGCAGTCCCGGGCCCGCTCGCTGCTCACGACCACGCACGCGAGCGCGCCGTCCGTCTCCAGGCAGTTGTCGTACAGGCACAGGGGCTCGCTGATCCACCGGGACGACATGTACATCTCGCGGGTCAGGGGACACTCGTACATCACGGCGGCGGGGTTCTGGTTGGCGCGGTTGCGGCAGGCGAGGGCGACGTTGAAGAGGTGGTCGCGGGTCACGCCGTACTCGTGCATGTAGCGGCGGGCGAGCACGGCTATCTCGTCGACGGGCCGGAGCAGACCGAAGGGCCGGGTCCACTGGGCGGGGGTGGGGAGCTGGACGGCGGTGTTGGTCCAGGGGCGCGGACCGCTGCCCCGCTTCCGGGACCGCCACGCGACCCCCACCGTGGCCTGCCCGGAGGCGATGGCGGAGGCGAGGTGGGCGACGGTGGCGCAGGAGCCGCCGCCCCCGTATCCGACCTTGCTGAAGAAGGTCAGGTCCCCGAACCCGACGGCCTTCGCGAGCTCCACCTCGTCGGTCTCCTCCATGGTGTAGGAGGCGAGGGCGTCGACCTCGCCGGGGGCGATCCCGGCGTCGTCGAGGGCGGCGAGGACGGCACGGCAGGCGAGGGTCCGCTCGTCTTCGGGGAGGTGTCTGGCGAAGGGCGTCTGCCCGATGCCGACGACGGCGGTGGCGTCCTTGAGTCCTGGGCCTCCGGTCACGGTACGCACACCTCCGCGGACGCACGGTCGAGCTGACAGGCCGTCAGGCTACCGCTAATCTGACGGGCAGTCAGCTACCGGTTTCAGGAGGCTGGTTGTGCGCGGAGACATGGAATGGGGCAGCATCCCGGGCCTGGTCCGGTCGGCGGCCGAACGGTACGCGGACACCGAGGCCGTGGTGGACGGCCGTACCCGGATCTCGTACGGCGAACTGGGCGCCCGGGTGGAACGCGCGGCGGCGGCGTGCGTCGCGAGCGGGCTGCGGGCGGGCGACCGGGTCGGGATCTGGGCCCCCAACTCGCTCGACTGGATCGTCTCGGCCCTGGGCGCGGTGTCGGCGGGCGCGGTCCTGGTGCCGCTGAACACCCGCTTCAAGGGGGCCGAGGCGGCGGATGTGCTGGCCAGGAGCGGGGCCCGGCTGCTGTTCGTGACGGGCACGTTCCTCGGGACGTCGTATGTGGCGTCACTGCGGCGGGCGGCGGGGGAGGGAGCCGGTTCCGGTCCGCTGCCGGGCCTGCCGGCGCTGGAACAGGTGGTGGTCCTGTCCGACGACGCCCCGGCGGACTTCCGCACCTGGAAGGAGTTCCTGGCGGCCGGCGACGAGGTGGGGCCGGCCCGGGTGCGGGCCCGGGCCTCGGCCGTGCGCGGGGACCAGCCCAGCGACCTGGTCTTCACGTCCGGGACGACGGGCCGCCCCAAGGGCGCCGTCATCACCCACGCCCAGACCCTGCGGGCGTACGGGATCTGGACCGATCTGGCGGGTCTGCGGCACGGCGACCGCTACCTGATCGTGAACCCCTTCTTCCACACCTTCGGCTACAAGGCGGGAGTGATCGCCTGCCTGATGCGGGGCGCGACGATGATCCCGCAGCCGGTGTTCAACGTGGGCACGGCGCTGGCGAACATCGCGGCGGAGCGGGTGTCGGTGCTGCCGGGCCCGCCCACCCTGCACCAGTCGCTGCTGGACCATCCGGCCCGTGACGCGCACGACCTGTCGGCGTTGCGCCTGGTGGTGACCGGCGCCGCGGTGGTCCCGCTGCGGCTGGTGGAACGCCTGCGCGGCGAACTGGGCGTGGACACCGTCCTGACCGCCTACGGCCTCTCCGAGGCGAGCGGCATCGTCACGATGTGCCGCCGCGGCGACGACCCGTCGGTGATCGCGTCCACGTCCGGCCGGGCGATCCCGGGCACCGAGGTACGGGTGGTGGACGCCGAGGGCACACCGGTCGGGACCGGCGTGCCCGGCGAGGTCCTGGTCCGCGGCTTTCACGTCATGCGCGGCTACTACCAGGACGAGCCGGCCACGGCGGAGGTACTGGGCGAGGACGGCTGGCTGCGCACCGGAGACGTGGGCGTACTGGACGACGCCGGCAACCTCCGCATCACCGACCGGATCAAGGACATGTTCATCGTCGGCGGCTTCAACGCGTACCCGGCGGAGATAGAGCAACTCCTGGGCCTGCACCCGGATGTCGCCGACGTGGCGGTGATCGGCGTGCCGGACGCCCGCCTGGGCGAGGTCGGCAGGGCGTACGTGGTGCGGCGGGCCGGGTCGGTGGTGACGGGCGACGACCTCATCGCCTGGGCCCGCCGCGAGATGGCGAACTACAAGGTCCCGAGGGCGGTGGAGTTCCTCGGTGAGCTCCCTCGGAACGCCGGCGGGAAGGTGGTGAAGGGGGCGTTGCGGGGGCGGGCGGGATAGCCGTTGCTACCGCTCTTGCGCAACCCCCTGGTACTGCCAGGCGGAAACGTGCAGGTCAACCGTGCTGTGAGGCCTCCAACCCCTCTTGTCCACCCCCTCGGTACTGGTGACAGTCACGGGACGCGGATACGCGGGTTGCGCGCCCTGTGGGCCGCTCCGCCCTCCCCATGACGCCGGCCCCCGCCAGTGGCGAGGGCCGGTCGCTCGGGGTGTCGGTAGGGGGGAGTGGATCACCCGTGATGCTTGGCGAACTCCACGAGACCGGAGAACCCCTCACGGGTCAGGGCCAGGTGTGGGCCGTTCAGGTCCTTGCTGTCGCGGACCAGGAACTCACCGGTGGCCGCCGCGTACTCCGGCGCCCACTCGATGCAGTTGCCACCTTCGCCACCGCTGTACGTGCTCTTGACCCACCGCAGGGGCCGGTGGCCGTGCGTGCTGCTCATCTGATGTACTCCTCCGCGATCTCTCGAATCAGAGCCAAGGACTCTTCGGGGTCGCGGGCGGAAGCCCGCAGACGCTCATACGCCGTGCGCGCGGTGTCCACCGCCGTAGCGGAGTCCGACGCTGCGAACGGAGGTGGGCAGCCGGACTGTCATGGCTTCCATGACCTCTCGACGGGCCAACCTGGCTTCGATCCTGGCCTTGATCTGGTCGTCAGCCTCGCGCGGGTGCGTGGCCCGGAACGTGGCTTCCGCGTACTCCCAAGTCTGCAACATGATCAGCGCGTTGGAGTAGTCCTCAACCCGGCTGGCTTGCTTCTCCAAGTTGATGTACGGCACGAACCAACCGGGGTGCCCGCGCTCGCCAACCCGGACCAGCAACCGGGCGAAGTAGCCGGACGTGTTGAAGAACCGGTCACACCATTCGGCGAAGTGCACCGACGGCAGCGCCTTGCCGTTCTTGACCTTGGATACGTACGGCTCCTTGTAGCCCGTAGCGTCGGCTAGTACTCCAGCCGTAGATCGCTGGTGCGCCGTCCGAACCGACCGCGCCTACGGGTGCGTGTCCGTGATCGCGATGACCTCGTCGAGGCGGTCCAGGGCAGCCTGCAGGTCGTCGACCTTGGCCTGGATGCGGTCGCGCTCGGCGCGCAGCATGGCTCGTTGCTCGGCGTCGGTGTGCCCGGAGTCCCAGCACGGAAGGAGTTCCGTGATCCTTCGGCTGGTCAGGCCGGCGGCGAACATCTGCTGGAAGAAGCGGACCAGGGTGACGGCGTCCTGCCGGTAGAGGCGCTGGCCGGATGGGCTGCGCTCGGCGATGAGCAGCCCCTGCTGCTCGTAGTAGCGCACGGCGCGTACCGAGACGCCGGCGCCCCGTGCCACCTCGCCGATGCGGATCAGCCGCTCGCCCGCGGCCTCCGTGACGGTCATGGCGATTCCTCTCACTCCGGCCCTGATGATCAGCACTTGCCTCTGACGTTAGCGTCAGGTTTTAGCGTACGGGCATGGACATCAACAACTCAGTTGCCCTTGTCACCGGAGCCAACCGCGGCCTGGGCCGCGCCTTCGCCCAGCGCCTGCTCGAACGGGGCGCCCGCAAGGTCTACGCGACGGCCCGCCGACCGGAGACCGTGGACCTGCCCGGGGTCGAGGTGCTGCCCCTCGACATCGCCGATCCCGCATCCGTGAGGGCCGCCGCCGAGGCCGCCGCGGACGTCTCGCTGCTCGTCAACAACGCGGGGATCCAGACGGGGACCGACCTGGTGACCGGCTCGCTGGACGCGGTGCGGCATGAGCTGGAGACCAACGTGTTCGGCCACCTGGGAATGATCCGGGAGTTCGCGCCGACGCTCGGCAGGAACGGCGGGGGCGCGATCGTAAACGTCCTCTCCGCCATGTCGTGGTTCGGGGGCAAGGGCGCCAATGCCTACCACCTGACCAAGGCCGCCGCCTGGGCCATGACCAACGGCGTCCGCCTGGAGCTCGCCGAGCAGGGCACGCTCGTGACAGCGGTGCACCTCGGCCTGGCCGACACCGACATGGCCGCGGGCTGGCCCGTGGACAAGATCGCGCCGTCGGACCTGGCCGACGCGGCGCTCGACGGTGTCGAGGCGGGCTCCGCCGAGGTCCTCGCCGACCAGTGGAGTCGGGACGTCAAGTCCCGACTGCCACTGACGCCGGAAGAGTTCAACGCCGCGATGGACCGAGCCCTGGCGGCGCTAATGGCAGGCTGAGGGGCCCTCGGGCCACGCTGGCTTCGGTCGGTTGCTTCTGAGGTCGGTCACTTGATACTCCATCCGCAGTTGTGGATCTTCATGTTGTGGCCGCGCGTCGGCGGTAGTGGCACTCGCGGGCGCGTGCCTGGTGTCGGCGACGCCATAGCGACCAGCGCAGGCGATGGTCGCGTTGGCCGTTCGGAGATGCGGCGGGCAGGGCGAATAGTCGCTGTATTTCGTTGCAGGTGAGGGCGATGAGTCCGGTGGGGGCCGGGTATTCGCGGTGCTCGTCGGCGCGGATGACGGCCAGGAAGGCGTGGGCGACCTGGCGCCAGCCCAGGCCAGTCCGTCCGTCCAGGACGGCCGATTAGTCGTAGCCGAAGACGAGCCTCTCGTCGCCGAGGTAACTCCTGGCTCAGACCAGCCGACTTCCAAACCCGAAGAAGTAACGCCATCCCTGGGAATGCCGACCCCAATCCTTGCACTACGCAGGCCCCCGACGGCTCCTGGGTGTGCATAGAAGCGTCGACACCCCCAAGCCCGCCAACCCGGCCCCACCCAGCGATTGCCGCGGTGGAACTGCCTCAGTGGTGCGAGGACAGCAAGGGCACGGTTCTCGGCACGCGCACCCAGGTGTGCCGCGTGAGCGCCCTGACCTACACCACCTACGTAACGCGCAACGGGGTGGACACGGTCACCGGCAAGGCGGATCTGCTCGCGATCGACTACAGCTACGGCAACACAGGGATCGGGACCATCGGGCACCAGATCGAGCTGTCGATGTACCAGGGGTGGGGAGACGCGCTCAAGGCAAGCGTCAACGGCCAGGCCACGATGAGCGGTTCATGCACGCGGGAGAGTGCAAGCTTCCCTGCTCAGACCCTGGCACCGATGAACTCGTGGAAAACCGGTGAGTCCTTCTTCGACACCACCGCAACCAATCCCGGTGACATCGGCACATGCAGGACAACCTGGTACTTGACCTTCACGAACGGTACCTACGAGCCTGCAGTCGCCCCGTACTCGCTGAACGAGTTCCGCTGCGACAACGCGACGGCCGGACGAGCTTCGGTTGGCTGCGTCGTTCCCTGGTATGCCTCAGCGCCGCCGCGGGAGGCGAGCTGTCGCTCACCCAGCAGACCGTCAACCGGGCGCTGTCGAAGGCGCGGGCCCCGGTCGAACGTGGCGTTGCCCGTCTGAAGTCCTGGCGGATCTTCCGCAGAGCGCGGTGCAGCCCAAATCGAATGACGTCAATCGCCGCAGCCGTCCTCACCCTGGAGCGGCAACGCTGAAAGACCTCAATGAGCGCCATCCGTAAAGGTCACCCGTTCGCCCCAAGTACTCCCGTTCCTCCCAAGCGGGCGAGCTCAGAACACCCCCTGGACAACAGAGGACCACCCGCACCGCGGACGACCGGACCCACACATCCGGCCCCGGCACCCACTCACACTCACCCAAACTCACTATGTCGCCAGCAGTTCCGAACTTCCACCGCCGCCCCCGCCGGAAAAACATCGACCGCGGCGGCTCCCCCAATCCGCGCCGCCGCGGTCGACCCCCGTGAGAGGAAAGCTCAGTTGGACGGCTCGCTGGTGGCGTGGAAGTCGTCCGGCTCGACCGTGTCGCCGCCGGTGGCGTGGAAGTCCTTGGTCGTGATGTCGGTCTTCTTCTTTGCGGTGTCCGCGGCGGCGACCACGGTCTCCTCGCCGGTGGCGTGGAAGTCGTCGGGCTTGACGTCGCCGTTGTTGTCGGCCATGAGACTGCTCCTTGGATCGTGGGACATAGGACGAACGGGGCTGATGAGAACCCGTCCGGCAGCTCCCCCGCGGGCCGCCGGACGGGCGTCACAAGGCCGTTCACCTTAGTGGTGCGACCCTGGCGCCGAGCTGTCTGCCCCCCGACACGACGGTTCGGCATTCATAAGAGTGCCGGGTCGCGATAAACGAATGATGAACGTGCCGCCCGCTGTCCGCTTCCGCCGCGCGCCGCCTGACGCCAGACGACCGCCGTGAGACGCCCGGCGCCTGCCGCCCGCTGTCCGCCGCCCGACGCGTGCCACCCGCCGCCCGCTGTCCGCCGCCTGCCACCCGCCGCCCGCCGTCAGACGACCGGGGCGGCGGCGAGCAGCTTTCTCACGTCCTTGGCCTCGGGCGATCCCGAGCCGTCGAAGATGGACAGGGCTTCCTGCCAGCAGACCTTGGCGCGGTCGGTCTGGCCGATGCCGTGCAGGCCGCGGCCCAGCACCGTCAGCACGTTGGCGCGGCGCCAGTCGCCGCCGATCCCGTGCAGCACCACGAGCGCCTGCTCGGCACAAGCCGCGGCCTGAGCGGCGCGTTGGTCGGCCAGATGGACCTCGGCGATGCGGAACAGCGTCATGCCGTGCCACAGACGCTGCCGGGCGGCCTGGAACATGTGCAGGGCCTCGGTGAGCGTGTCCAGGGCCAGCCGGGTCCGGCCGAGGCTGGTGAGAGCGAGACCGAGCGCGTACTTGCCGTTGGCGAGCCGCAGCGCCATGCCGGTGTCGTCGCGCTCGTACAGGGCGACGCCCTGGCGCGCCAGCGAGACGGCGCTGTCGGTACGCCCCGTCGCGAGGTGCACCCGGGACAGGTTGCACAGGGCGCTGGCCTCGCCCGGGTTGTTCCGGTCGGCGCGGAAGGCGGTCAGCGCCTTCGTCAGATGGCCCTCGGCCTCCTCGTGCCGGCCGTCGTACAGGGCGATGATGCCCTGCTGGTTGGGGGCCTGGGCGCAGACCACAGGGTCGTTCGCGACGATCCCGAGCCGCAGGGCCTTGCCGGCCTCCAGGGTGGACTCGGCGAACTGACCGGCGATGCCGAGCAGATGGCTGTGCATGAGGCGGGCCCGGCCCTCGGCGAGGGCGTCACCGGCCTGCTGGGCCGCCGTGATCACCGCGGCACACGATCTGACGTACTGGCGCGAGTTGACGCCCGACTCGCCGAGGTCGATCCCCACCACGAGCAGATCCACCGCCCGCCTCAACAGGCCTTCGCCACCTGCCTGCTGTACCGCCGCGAGCAGTGCGCTCGCCTCGGTGAACAGCCAGTCCAGTGCCTTGTCCCGGTCGGTGAACGTCAGCCCGGGGTAGTCGACCCGGCTCAGGTGGTCCAGGACCCGCTCGCCGGGCCGCTCGATCGCGTAGACCTCTGAGGCCGTCGCCAGATAGAAGTCCAGCAGCCGGGACATCGCCGCCGCCCGCCCGCTCGGCGGCCGTTCGTCCCGTTCCGCGCAGGCACGCGCGTAGAGCCGGACCAGATCGTGGTAGCGGTACCGTCCCGGCGCCGCCGATTCCAGCAACGACGTGTCGACGAGGGACTCCAGAAGGTCCTCCGTGTCCTCCGTCGGCAGGTCCAGCACCGCCGCGGCCGCCGCCAGGGAGACGTCCGGGCCGTCCGCCAGGCCCAGCAGGCGGAACGCGCGGGCCTGGACCGGCTCCAGCTGCCCGTACCCCAGCTCGAAGGTCGCCTTCACCGCGAGGTCGCCGGCCTGGAGCTCGTCCAGGCGGCGCCGCTCGTCCGCGAGCTTCGCCGCCAGGACCGAGACCGTCCAGGTGCGACGGGCGGCCAGGCGGGACGCCGCGATTCGGATCGCCAGGGGCAGGAAACCGCACGCGGCCACCACGTCCAGCGCGGCCTCCCGTTCGGAGCCGACCCGTTCCTCGCCGACGATCTTCGTGAACAGGGCCAGGGCCTCGTCCGGGGACATCACGTCCAGGTCGACGAGGTGTGCCCCGGCGAGGTCGACCATGCGGACGCGGGAGGTGATCAGGGCCGCGCAGCCCTCGGTGCCCGGCAGCAGGGGGCGTATCTGGGCCGCGTCCCGCGCGTTGTCCAGCAGCACCAGGACCCGGCGTCCGTCCAGGACCGAGCGGTACAGCGCCGCCCGTTCCTCCAGGGAGTCGGGGATGGCCGAGTCCGATGTCCCGAGGGCCCGCAGGAAGGAGCCCAGGACCGTCTCCGGTTCCGCCGACCTGGATCCGGCGCCCTGGAGATCGACGTACAGCTGGCCGTCGGGGAAGGCGCCGCGGGCCTGGTGGGCGACGTGGACCGCCAGGGTGGTCTTGCCGACGCCGCCGATGCCGGCCAGCGCGGACACGGCCATCACCCGGCCCTCCGCGGAGGCCAGCACCTCGCCGAGTTCGGTGACGAACGACGACCGCCCGGTGAAGTCCGGGACGGTTGCCGGGAGCTGGGCGGGGCGCACCGGTACGGCGGCGGGTTCCGCCCTCGGCGCGGACGGTTCCGCCAGGCCCGGGTCCGCCTGGAGGATGCGCTGCTGGAGTTCGCTCAGGCCCGGGCGCGGGTCCACGCCCAGTTCGTCGGCCAGGAGCCGGCGGGTGTCGGCGTACACCGCCAGCGCCTCTGCCTGGCGGCCGCTGCGGTACAGGGCCAGCATCAGCAGCTCGCGCAGGCGTTCCCGGAGCGGATGCTCCGCGGTGAGCGCGGTCAGTTCGGACACCGCCTCCGCGTGGCAGCCCTGCTCCAGGTCCATGTCCAGGCGGGACTCCAGCAATTGGAGCCGCCACTCCTCCAGCCTGACCCGCTGCGCCTCCGCGTACGGGCCCGGCACCCCGGCCAGCACCTCGCCGTCCCACAGGGCGAGCGCCCGGCCCAGTACGTCACGCGCGTGGCACAGGTCCCCGGCGCCGCGCGCCTTCTCCGCCTCGGTCGCCAGGTCCTGGACGACGGCCACGTCCAGCGCGCCCTCGGGCAGCCCGCGCACCGCGTACCCGCCGGACTCGCTCACCAGGACCCCGGGGTCCAGCACCTTGCGCAGCCGGGAGGCGTACGTCCGTACCGCCGCCAGGGCCTGCGAGGGCGGCTCCTCGCCCCACAGGGCGTCGATCAGTTCCCCGGCGGTCGCGGTCCGGCCCTCGCGCAGCAGCAGGGCGGCCAGCAGGGCGCGTTGCTGGGGGGAACCGGTGCTCAGCGGTTCCTCGTCGCGCCAGGCGCGGACCGGGCCGAGCACGGCGAAGCGCAGCGACACCGCCCCCGCCTCTCCCCTCGCCTCCGCCCCCGCCTGGTCCGCGGAGCCGGGACGCCTCTGCTCCGGCACGCGCGGTACCTCCGGCACTCGCGGTACGTCCATCGCCGTCCCCCCTGGAAATCCTGAGCAACCCCGCCAGTTTGCCTTGTTCATGGCAGATGCGTCAGCTGTGGAGAGTGTGATCACAGGCAGGCGCGCTGGATATCACAAGGCCCTCACACGCTCTTCGCACACACTCGCGCAGGAACCACCACAAGAGGGGCCCGCCCGCGTAGCTGACGGATCGTCAGATCGGCGCTACCGTCAGCGCCATGGACACCGCCATGGACACCGCCACGGACACCCAGACCCCGCTGCCGCTGATCATCTCCGTCGACGACCACACCGTGGAGCCCGCCACCGTCTGGCAGGACCGGCTCCCGAAGAAGTACCTGGACACCGGGCCCCGGATCGTCCGCGCGCCCCTGAAGGAGATGACCTTCCTGGGCGGCCGCTTCAAGCCCGTGATGGGCGCCCAGGGCACCGACGGCCCGCTCGGTGACTGGTGGATCTACGAGGACCTGCACCGGCCGCTGACCCGCCTGGACACCGCCGTCGGCTACAGCAGGGACGAGATCAAGCTGGAGGTCATCACCTACGAGCAGATGCGGCCCGGCTCCTACGACGTCCCGCGGCGCCTCGCCGACATGGACGTCAACCACGTCCAGTCCGCGCTCTGCTTCCCGACCTTCCCGCGCTTCTGCGGCCAGACCTTCACCGAGGCGAAGGACCACGAGCTCGGTCTGCTCTGCGTCCAGGCCTACAACGACTGGATGGTGGAGGAGTGGTGCGGGCCGAAGGCGCAGGGCCGTCTCATCCCGCTCACCCTGATCCCCCTGTGGGACGCCGAGCTGGCGGCGGCGGAGGTGCGGCGCAACGCCGCCCGGGGCGTCAGGGCCGTGGCCTTCTCCGAGATACCCCCGCACCTCGGCCTGCCCTCCGTCCACACCGACGACTGGGACCCCTTCCTGGCCGCCTGCGACGAGACCGGCACCGTCGTCGCCATGCACATCGGCTCCAGCAGCCGGATGCCCTCCACCTCCGCCGACGCCCCGCCCGCCGTCGGCTCCACCATCACCTTCGCCAACTGCTGCTTCTCGATGGTCGACTGGCTGATGAGCGGCAAGTTCGAACGCTTCCCGAACCTCAAGGTCATGTACGCCGAGGGCCAGATCGGCTGGATCCCCTACATCCTGGAGCGCGCCGACGTCGTCTGGGAGGAGAACCGCGGCTGGGGCGGCGTCGCCGACAAGGTCCACCGCCCGCCGTCCGAACTCTTCGCCGAGCACGTCTACGGCTGCTTCTTCGACGACGCCTTCGGGCTCAGGAACCTCGACTCAATCGGCGTCGGCAACGTCCTGTACGAGACCGACTACCCCCACTCCGACTCCACCTGGCCGAAGTCCCGCGAGGTCGGCGAGGCGCAGATGGGGCACCTCGCCCCGGACCTGGTGGAACGGATCGTGCGGGGCAACGCCATCGAACTGCTGGGGCTCACCCCGGACGGACTCTGGGACGGCTCCCGGTGACAGGCTCGCCCCCGGTGACAGCGCTGAACGCCCGCCTCTCCTACGGCATCCAGCTCCCCGTCCAGTCCCAGAGCACCATCTACGCCGAGCCGTGGGAGGCCACCGCCGGTCCGGGCGACCTCGTCGAGATCGCCCGGACCGCCGACCGTGCCGGATTCTCGTACGTCGCCTGCTGCGACCATGTCGCCATCCCGCGCCGGCTCGCGCCCGCGATGAGCACGGTCTGGTACGACCCGGTCGCCACCCTCGCCTTCCTGGCCGCCGCCACCGAACGCGTCCGGCTGCTCAGCCATGTCGCCGTCGTCGGTCTGCGCCATCCGCTGATCGGCGCCAAGCAGTACGCGACCCTCGACCACCTGAGCGGCGGCCGGCTGCTCCTCGGTGTGGGGGCCGGGCATGTGCGGGAGGAGTTCGAGGTGCTCGGGGTCGACTTCCGGCAGCGCGGGGCCGTGCTCGACGAGTCCATCGACGCCCTGCGCGCGGCGCTCGGGCCCGACGAGTTCCCCGAACACCACGGCAAGCTCTACGACTTCCAGGACCTCGGCCAGCGCCCCCGGCCCGCCCAGGCCCGCATCCCCCTCTGGGTCGGCGGCTCCTCGCCCGCCGCCGTCCGCCGGGCCGCGCTCAAGGGTGACGGCTGGCTGCCGCAGGGGGACCCGCGTGAGCGGCTGCCCGCGCAGATCGCACGGATCCGGGAGATCCGCGCGGAGCACTCGATCCAGGGGCCCTTCGTCGTCGGCGCCATCGCCGAGCCGCTGTACGTCGGCAGCCCGGCCTGGGACGTCGGTCGGCGCACGCTCACCGGCCCGCCCGAGGCCCTCGCCGAATCCCTGCGGGGCTACCGCGCGATGGGCGTGGACCAGATCCAGGTCAGGTTCCGCAGCCGAAGCCGCACCGAACTCACGGACCAGATGGCCGCGTTCGGCACCGAGGTGGGGCCTCTGCTGGCGGACTCGTAGGGCGGCCCGCGGCGGGAGTCCTGACGTGTGCTCCCGCAACTCGAAGCAATCCGGAACCGGTATCTGACGCATCGTCAGATACGGCGTTACGATGCTGGCCTCCAGCGATGCGATGCGATGTGTCGCGAGGCGAAGGGGTTCGGCATGGGCAAGCTCGACGGGCGTGTTGTCCTCGTCACCGGCGCCGCACGAGGCCAGGGGGAGCAGGAGGCCCGGCTGTTCCGGGAGGAAGGCGCCGAGGTCGCCGTGGCGGATGTGCTCGACGACCAGGGGCGGCACCTCGCCAAGGAACTCGGCGCCCTGTACGTCCATCTCGACGTGAGCCGGGAAGGCGACTGGGAGTCCGCGGTCGACGTTGTCACGGAGGCGTACGGCCGTATCGACGGGCTCGTCAACAACGCCGGCATCCTGCGCTTCAACACCCTTCTCGACACGCCCCTCGACGAGTTCATGCGGGTCGTCGACGTCAACCAGGTCGGCTGCTTCCTCGGCATCAAGGCCGTGGCCGCCCGGATGCCCGACGGCGGCACGATCGTCAACACCGCCTCCTACACCGGCGTGACCGGAATGGCGGCCGTGGGCGCCTACGCGGCCAGCAAGCACGCGATCCTCGGGCTCACCCGGGTCGCCGCCCTGGAGCTGGCCGCCCGGAACATCCGGGTCAACGCCATGTGCCCGGGCGCCATCGACACCGCGATGTCCAACCCCGCCCACCTGGATCCGACGGGAGCCGCGGACACCGAGGAGGCGTCACGGGCCCTGGACCGCTTCTACCGCAAGCTCGTGCCGCTGGGGCGGATCGGGCGGCCGGAGGAGGTGGCGCGGCTCGCGCTCTTCCTCACCTGTGACGACTCCTCCTACATCACCGGCCAGCCCTTCGTGATCGACGGCGGCTGGCTGGCGGGCGTGAACGTCGTCTGATGGGCCGTCAGCTATTGACGCTCCCAGGGGCCGGTGGAACAGTCGGATCCATGAATCTGACGATCCGTCAGAACTGACCGTTCGGAACTGACCGTGGGACTGACCGTGGGGACGGTGAACCTCCTTGGAATTCGGGCTCTTTGTACAGGGATACGTGGGCAAGCGCGCCGAGACCGACCCGCTGGCCGAGCACAAGGCGCTGATGGAGGAGACCGAGTACGTCATCCAGGCCGACCGGTCCGGCTTCAAGTACGCCTGGGCCTCCGAGCACCACTTCCTGGAGGAGTACTCGCACCTCTCCGCCAACGACGTCTTCCTGGGGTATCTGGCTCACGCCACCGAGCGGATTCATCTGGGGTCGGGGATCTTCAATCCCCTTGCCCAGGTCAACCACCCGGTCAAGGTGGCGGAGAAGGTCGCGATGCTTGACCATCTGACGGGCAATCGCTTCGAGTTCGGCAGCGGTCGGGGGGCGGGCAGCCACGAGATCCTCGGGTTCATACCGGGCGTCACCGATATGAACTACACCAAGGAGATCTGGGAAGAGACCATCGCCGAGTTCCCCAAGATGTGGCTCCAGGACGAGTACGTCGGCTTCCAGGGCAAGCACTGGCAGCTCCCGCCGAGGAAGATCCTGCCGAAGCCGTACGGGAAGTCCCACCCCGCGATGTGGTACGCCGCCGGGTCGCCGCCCTCGTACGCCATGGCCGCCCGCAAGGGGCTCGGGGTGCTCGGCTTCAGCGTGCAGAAGGTCTCCGACATGGAGTGGGTCCTTGAGCAGTACAAGAACGCGGTCGTGGACGCCGAGCCGATCGGTGACTTCGTCAACGACAACGTGATGGTGACGACCACGGCGATCTGTGCGCCCACTCATGAGGAGGCGGTACGGATCGCGGTGAACGGCGGGCTGCACTATCTGCCGTCGCTGGTCTTCCGGTACCACGACACGTTTCCTCGTCCCGAGGGGTTTCCGGTGTGGCCGGAGACGTTGCCCTCGTACAACGAGGAGTTCATCGAGGTCCTCATCGCCGAGGAGTTGCTGATCTGCGGCGATCCGGACGAGGTGCTCACGCAGTGCAAGCGGTGGGAGCAGGCGGGGGCGGATCAGTTGAGCTTCGGGCTGCCGGTGGGGGTGCCGAAGGAGGAGACGTTGCAGACGATTCGGCTGGTCGGGGAGCACGTGATTCCGAAGATCGATACGGATCCTGTTCATCGGACGTCGCGGTTCCGGGCGGCCGGGTGATCGCCGTCGCGGGGTGCGGGTGCGTTGTGGCTGGTCGCGCCCGCGCGGCGGAGCCGCATATGACACAGCCCCGCGCCCCTGAGGTAGGGAAGCCCGGCCGGAGTTCAGGAGGCGAGGCTCGTGCTTGATCACGTCATCAAAGGGGCGACCGTTGTCGACGGTACCGGCGCCCCCGCGTACACCGCCGACGTAGGGATACGGGACGGCCGTATCGCCACCGTCGGGAAGATCTCCGAGGGCTCCCGCACCACCGAGGACGCCACCGGTCTCGTCCTCGCGCCCGGGTTCGTCGATCCGCATACGCACTACGACGCCCAGTTGTTCTGGGATCCGTACGCGACGCCCTCCCTCAACCACGGGGTGACGACCGTCGCGGGCGGGAACTGTGGGTTCACGCTCGCGCCCCTCAACCCGGCTCGGCCCGAGGACGCCGACTACACCCGGCGGATGATGTCCAAGGTGGAGGGGATGTCCCTGGTCGCGTTGGAGGAGGGGGCGCCCTGGAGCTGGCACGGGTTCGGGGAGTATCTGGACGCCTTGGAGGGGCGGATCGCGGTCAACGCGGGCTTCATGGTGGGGCATTGTGCGCTGCGGCGGTATGTGATGGGGCCGGACGCGGTGGGCGGACAGCCCAGCGAGGAGCAGCTCGCTCAGATGCTCCGGTTGTTCCACGAGGCGATGGACGCGGGTGCCTGGGGTTTCTCCACCACCCAGTCGTCCACCCACTCCGACGGTGACGGGAAGCCGGTCGCCTCCCGGCACGCGCTGCCCGCCGAGCTGCTGGCCCTGTCGCGGGCCGTCGGAGAACACGAGGGCACCCAGATCGAGGCGATCGTCGCGGGCTGCCTGGACCAGTTCAGCGACGCGGAGATCGACCTGTTCGTGGAGATGAGCGCGACGGCCGGACGCCCCCTGAACTGGAACGTCCTGACCGTCGACGCGTCCGTCCCGGAGCGGGTGCCCAGGCAGCTGTTCGCGAGCGAGCAGGCGCGCAAGGCGGGCGGCCGGGTGGTGGCGCTGACCATGCCGATCCTCACGCCGATGAACATGTCCCTGGGCACGTTCTGCGCCCTGAACCTGATCCCGGGGTGGGGCCCGATCCTCGGACTGCCCGTCCCGGAGCGTCTGGAGAAGCTGCGCCACCCCGACGTACGGGCCGGGATGCTGGAGCGCGCCGGGTCCAAGGACGCCGGTGTCTTCCGCCGGCTGACGAACTTCGGGCGGTACGTCATCGGCGACACGTACAGCGAGACGAACCGGGGTCTGAGCGGGCGGGTGGTGGGGGACATCGCCGAGGAACGCGGGCAGGAGCCCTTCGCATGCCTCGTGGAGATCTGCGCCGCCGACGACCTGCGTACGGTCCTGTGGCCCATGCCGACCGACAACGACCCGGCGTCCTGGGCGCTGCGCGCCGAGACCTGGCAGCACGAGGACGTCCTGCTCGGCGGCTCCGACGCGGGCGCGCATCTGGACCGGATGTGCGGAGCGCCGTACACGACACGCTTCATCGGGGACTGTCTGCGCGGCCGGAAGCTGGTCGGCCTGGAGCAGGCGGTGAAGATGCTGACGGACGATCCGGCGCGACTGTTCGGGCTGCGGGAGCGGGGGCAGGTGCGGGAGGGTTGGCATGCGGACCTCGTCCTCTTCGACCCGGAACGGATCGCCGCGGGTACGGCCACCCTGGTGCACGACCTGCCGGGTGACAGTCCGCGGCTCGACTCCAGGGCGATCGGGATCCGGGCCGTGTGGGTCAACGGGGTCGAGGCGATCCGGGACGACGTGGTGAGCGGGGCGGTGCCGGGGAAGGTGCTGCGCTCGGGGCGGGACACCCGGACGGTGGCGACGAAGTGACCGAGGGACAGCGGCTGTTCGTCGGCGGCGCCTGGGTGGAGCCGGAGGGCGGCCACTACGAGGTCGTCGACCCGGCGACCGAGGAGACCGTCGGGTGGGCGCCCGAGGCCTCGCGGGATCAGGTGCGCGCGGCCTGCGCCGCGGCCCGCGAGGCCTTCGGGCCGTGGTCGCGTACCGCGCCGGAGGAACGGTCGGCGGTGCTCGGCCGGGCCGCGGACATCATCCGCGGCCACGTCGAGCCGTACGCCTCGCTGGCCCGGGCGGAGACCGGCGCGACGACCGCGACGGCCCGGGCCATGCAGGTCGGGGTGGCCGCCGCCCGTTTCCGGCGCTACGCGCGCGTGGAGTCCGCCGAGTGGGCGATCGCCCCGCAGATCAACGAGGCCGGGCCGATGGGGCGGGCGGCGGTGATGGGCGCGCTGGCCGTGCGGCAGCCCGTCGGGGTCGTCACCTGTATCACCTCGTACAACAACCCGTGGGCGAACCCGGCCGGCAAGGTCGCCCCCGCCCTCGCCATGGGCAACACGGTGGTGGTGAAACCGGCCCCGCAGGACCCGCTCTCCGTCTACCGGATGGCTGAGGCGCTGGAGGAGGCGGGCGTGCCGCGCGGGGTGGTGAACGTGGTCTCCGGGCGCTCGGTCGAGGTCGGTGAGGAGGCCGTGGCCTCCCCCGACGTCGACATGGTGAGCTTCACCGGGTCGACGGCGGTGGGCCGGCGCATCGCCTCCGTGTGCGGCCGGGACATGAAACGCCAGCTGATGGAGCTGGGCGGGAAGGGCGCGGCGGTCGTCCTCGACGACGCGGACGTCTCGGCAGCGGTCGCCGGGATCGGAACGACCTTCTCCTTCTACAGCGGCCAGATCTGTACAGCGCCGACGCGAGTGCTCGCCCAGCGGGGCGTGTACGACCGTGTGGTCGAGCAACTGGCCGTGTATGCGGGTCGGTTGAAGGTGGGGGACCCTCGGGAGCCGGACACGGTGGTCGGACCGGTGATCTCGGCGGCGCACCGGGACCGGGTGGAGTCGTACGTCGAACTCGGCCGCAAAGAAGGGGCGGTGCTGGTGGCGGGTGGTGAACGACCGCCGCTGGAGCGGGGTTTCTACGTCGCCCCCACCCTTCTCGCCGACTGCACCAACGACATGCGTGTGACCCGCGAGGAGATCTTCGGCCCGGTCGTGTCGGTCATCCCCTTCGAGGAAGAGGAGGAGGGGGTGGCACTGGCCAACGACACCGACTACGGCCTCATCGACTACGTCTGGTCGACGGACGTGGCCCGCGCCTTCCGGGTGGCCCGGCGGCTGAGGGCTGGCGGGGTGGGCGTCAACACCGTCGGCCGCAACATGGAAGCGCCGTTCGGGGGGTTCAAGAGGAGCGGGGTGGGGCGGGACGTGGGGTCGTACGCGCTGCACGCTTACAGCGAGATGCAGGCGATCGTTTGGCCGGGGTGAGGTGCGCCTGCCGGCTGAACGACGAGCCACGAGCTGCAACCACGTGATGGTCCTGCACGTCAGGCGACATTCACCTGAACACACCAGGCCCGAGCCTGAGTTGCTCGGCGATGGAGGCCGTCACGACGGCAGGAACCTTACCTGGCGGGTCATCGCCCCGGGCGCTTCCGCATGCGACGATCGGCGGCGTACGGAGCCCGACCGACTGGAAGGACATCATGCCCGCCTATGTCATAGCGCACCTGCAAGAGGCCGCCCCGGTCCCGGAGATCGCCGAGTACATCGAGCGCATCACCGCCACCTTCGAGCCGTACGGCGGTCGATTCCTCGTGCACGCCGCGCAGCAGGAGGTGAAAGAGGGCAGCTGGCCCGGGTTCGTCGTGGTGATCGGCTTCCCCGGGATCACCGAGGCACGGGCGTGGTGGGACTCACCCGCGTACCAGGAGATCGCACCGCTGCGCTCGCGGCACATCAAGGGCGACATCATCCTGGTCGAAGGCGTCCCCGAGAACTACGACGCGACTGCCACCGCCAAGGCGATGCGGGAGACGCTGCCTGCCGAGTAGCCCAGAGCGGTGGTTCGCCCAGCTGACGCAGAGAAACTCAAGCGAGGTGTTCACCGCTCCGCCAAGCCCTCGTTCCAGAGCACCGCGAACGGACTGGACGACGTCATCCCCCACCTTCCCGAGCTTCTTGATCACCACGGAGGGTGGCGTCGCTGACCTGCGCCGGAGGGGTCGATGCCGGGCCGGGCCGGCAGGGGGTACCGGTGTCCATGGAGGCGGAGGCGCCGGCGATGACCGAGTCGAGCCTGTCTCGGGTTTGCGTGAGATCGACGATGTGCTGGTCGATGTGATCGCGCTCCACAGCCAGGCGGTCGAGGAGTTCGGGTGTGGCCTTGCCGTCGATGACGCATGGCGTGAGCTCGGCGATGACCTTGCTCGACAGGCCGGCGGTGAACAGCTCTCGGACCAGGAGAATCCGGGCGACCGCGGTTTCCGGGTAGTGGCGCTGGCCGCTGTTGCTGCGCTCGGCCGTGAGCAGGTTCTGCTCCTCGTAGTACCGCAGGGCCCGGGTGCTGACGCCTGTGCGGCGGGCGAGTTCCCCAATGCGCATTCCGAGCTCCATGTGAACTACGCCATAACGACTTGCCTTTGACGTCGACGTCAAGTTTTAGCGTAGCTGACGTGACCCCGGGGTTTTCGCCCGATACGTCACGGATCAATGCCGGACGCATCCTCAACCTCAAGATCACCTGACGCGCCACCCGCACCACACCGGAAAGAAGCACGCACGTGACCACCCACCGGACGACCGGCCTCACCGGCCCCGCTCCCACCCCGACCGTGACGGTCAAACCGATCGTGCTGCCCGCCCCCCAGCGCGGCCAGGACCTGCACGTACGCGTTTCCGCACCGCTCACTGGCACACGCCTGCCGATCGTGCTCTTCGCACACGGATTCGGCTCCGACCTGGACGGCTACGCACCGCTGGTCGACCACTGGGCCTCTCATGGCTTCGTGGTGATCCAAGCCACGCATCTCGACTCCAAGCGGGTCGCCATCGCCGCGGACGACTCCCGCGGGCCCCACCTGTGGCGCTACCGCGTGCAGGACATGAAGCGCATCCTGGATGAGCTCAAGCCGCTGGAGGCATCCGTGCCCGGCCTCTCCGGCCGGGTCGACCACAGCCGCATCGTCGCAGCGGGCCACTCCTTCGGAGGCCAGACCGCGGGCATCCTGGTAGGGCTGCGCGTCACCGACCCCCAGACCGGCACCGCCGACGACCTGTCCGACTCCCGGGTCATGGCCAGCATCCAACTGGCCACGGCCGGCAAGGGCGGCGACGAACTGACCCCCTTCGCCCACGAGAACCTTCCCTGGCTCCGCGACCAGGACTTCTCCCACATCACCGCCCCCGGACTGGTGGTCGCCGGCGACAAGGACGACCTCCCGCTCACCACCCGAGGACCCGCCTGGACAAGCGACCCCTACACCCTCAGCCGCGGCAACAAGAGCCTGCTCACCGTCTACGGCGGCGAGCACTTCCTCGGCGGCATCTCCGGCTACCGGGCAGCAGAGACCACTGACGAGGACCCCAGCCGCGTCGCCCTCGTCCAGCAGGTCACCCTCGCCTACCTACGCCACATCACCGGCATCGACCACACCGACTGGCAGATGGCCCGGTCCGTCATCGCCGACGCCCACCCGCTGGGGCGGCTGGACAGCAAGTGACCCTCGGCGGTTGACATCCACGCCTTCGTCCGCCCAGCGACCCCCCGTAGGATCAACGCGGGCCGGCACTAGGCCGCGGCCTTCTGTCGGGCAAGCTCCCGCGCCCGCTCGCTCAGCTCGCGCGCCCTCGGGTTGCTGAGACCGCCCTCGCCGACCGCTCCAGGTCGCCGTCGTTCGCGCTCGTGTGCCACTCGTTGATGGCTGCTTCCCGGCTTGGCCGGTGTGGTTCTGTCGCTCGGGTGGGCGGCCCGGGCACAGTCGCCGTATGGAATCCATCGTGCGGGTCAAGGACGGCGAGGTCTGGGCGGACGACACCGGCGGGGAGGGTGTGCCGATCGTGCTGCTGCATCCGGGGATCGCGGATTCGCGGGTATGGGAGCCGGTCGCTCCGGCCCTCGCCGAGCGGCATCGTGTGATCCGGTACGACGCTCGCGGGTTCGGGCGGTCTCCGGCTCCGACGGTGGCCTACTCGCTCGCCGAGGACCTCCGCGCGGTGCTGGACCACTTCGAGGTCCGGCGGGCGGTGCTGGTCGGCACGAGCCTGGGCGGTTCGACCGCGATCAGCGGGGCGCTGGGCGAGCCGGACCGGGTGGCGGGGCTCGTGCTGCTGGTGCCGGGGGTGACCGGGTATCCCTGGCTTGAGGACCCGGAACTGACCGCGAAAATCGGAGAGTTGGCGCAGGCCGGCGACATGGAGGGCCTCGTCACCCTGTCCTTGCGGGTCTGGGCGGCGGCGGGCACCGCCCCCGACATCGAGGCCGAGACCCTGCTGCGGGCGGCGATCCCGGCCTGGTTCTCGACGTACGGGCACCTCACCGAGGACCCGCCGGCCTTCCCGCGGCTCGGTGAACTGACCATGCCCAGCGCCCTGCTCCTCGGCGAGAAGGACCAGCCCCGCACGGTCCGCTGCAACGAGGCCATCGCCGCCGCGCTCCCGGACTGCCGCCTCGTCCGCCTGTCGGACTGCGACCACCTGCCCACCTTGCGGGCACCGGAGACCGTACGAGACCTGGTGCTGGAGGTGTACGCCCGGGCGGTCTGACCGGACGTACGCCGGTCATTCGTCCAGATCCACCCGCACCGTCAGCAACCCCGACCCCAGCACCCGTACCGCCGCGCTGTTGTACCGGGGGAGGGTGCGGAGGCGGGCGATCGGGTCGTCGTCGGGCAGGAGGTGGGCCGTGCCGGTGTGCCATCGGCCGCGGGTCCGGACTCGTACCCGGGGGTTCGCCTTGATGTTGCGGACGTACTGGGATCGTTCGCCGAACTCCGAGACCAGCCAGAAGGAGTTCCCGACCCGTCGGCCGCCCACCGGGGTGCGGCGGGGCAGGCCGGATGTGCGGCCGGTGGTCTCCAGGAGGGCCTGGATCGGGAGGCGGCGCAGGACCGGGTTGCCGACGTGGCGCTGGAAGGCGGCGACGGCGCGGTACTTCAGCTCGGACGGGCGGGACATGGTGGCTGGGCTCCTGTGGGGTGGGGCTTGCTCACGGCCTCTCGGGCGCCTTGAGGGTTTTGAGCAGGGCGCGGAATGCGGCGGGGTCTGTGGTGAGGACGGTTTGGGCTGGGTCGGCGCTTTCGGTGAGGTGGACGGAGGTCGGCGCGGAGGCGGATATGTGGACGCAGGCGTCGCCTTCTTGGCAGTAGGACGACTTCTGCCAGCCTTGCGGGGACATGCTGGCTCCTTCAGAGCTTCTGGGCGATGGAATGGATCAGGTCCCGGGATTTCTCGGGGCTCAGGGCGGTGGCCTCCACGATGTCGAGGAGACGCTGGTATTTCTGCAGGAGTGCCTCGGCGTCGAGAAGGACCGGCCCGTGAAACTGGTCGAGTTGCGCGGTGTCGAGCTGATGCACGGGTCCGTGCAGGTAGTTGATGGACTGACCCGAGCCGGGGAACGCGCCCACGCCGAACGGGAGTACGCGGATGGTGATGTGGTCCCGCTCGCTCATGTCGACCAGATGCCGGAGCTGGGCGCGAGCCACACTTCTGCCGCCGACGCCCATGTGCAGGGCTGCCTCGTGCACCACGGTGCTGTACGGAGTCGGGAGCGGCCCGTGCAACACGCCCTGACGTTTGACCCGGTGCGAGACGCGGTGCTCGACCTCGGGTGGTGTGGGGGCGGGGATGACGTGCCGGAAAATCTCCCGCGCGTGATCGGCGGTCTGGAGCAGTCCCGGCATGTGGGAGGTGTACGCGGTGCGCACAGCGGTGGCGTGGTGCTCCAGCTCGGCGAGGTCGAGTAGCCCCGACGGCAGCACCTCGCGGTACGACTCCCACCAGCCGAAGGTCTTGTCGGTCGCCATACCGGCCAGGGCCTCGATGAAGGCCTGGTCCGGGCACGAGTAGATCCGGGCCAGCCCTCTGACGCGGTCGAGGCTCACTCCGAACCGGCCGGACTCCACATTGCTGAGCTGCCCCTGACTCGTGCCGAGCGTGCGCGCGGCCTCGGTCGCCGTCATGCCCGCGCGCTCGCGCATCTTGCGCAGCTCAACAGCGAGCCGGAGACGGCGAGCCGTCAGAGGGGGTCTGGCAGCCACGTGAACTCCTCTAGGACGCGTGTTCCGTCGACGGGTCACTCACACGAGGGAAATGCAAGGGAAGTATCTCGAACATCGGCAAATGACATTTGCCAGGCCCTATCTTCGATCCCAGGCGCCCCACCTGGAAGCGCACCGTGGGACGCCACGGCAGAGACACCAGGCACCTGTCCAACTCCCCTCAGCGACCGGAGACTTCCCATGGCCACCGTATCCCCGCACTGGAACTACACCCTGCACCTTCCGCACGATCCACGCGCCCCGGGTATCGCGCGGGGCGCCCTGCGACTGATCCTCGCCGCCCACGAGATGTCCGAGCTCACCCCCACCGCGGAGCTACTCGCGGCGGAACTGCTGACCAACTCGCACCGCCACACCAAGGGGCCGTACGTCCTCCGCGTCCGCTCGGCGGAACCCGGCCGCGTGCGGGTGGCCGTATGGGACACGGACCCGCGGGTGCCCCCAGGCTTCTCGGACCGGGGCGGTCCCACGCCCTCACTGGACGCGGAGGACGGCCGCGGCCTGCACCTCGTCCGGGCCTGCGCGAACGCGTGGGGCGCATCGGTGCTCCGCGACCTGGGCGCGTCGAAGGGCGGCAAGCTGCTGTGGGCCGAGTGCGGGGGCGGGGCGGCGACGTGGTGATGCGGGCCGTACCGAGAAGTGCACAGCCCGAGCACCGCTGGGGAGCGATGCCACTGCCCGAGATCCGGACCGTGGACGACCTGCGCAGCGTGCTCGGCCGCTACCGGGGTTCATTCGCAGTGCATCGGGCTTCAGCCCGGTGGTGAAGCGAATCTGATGGTTGTGACGCGGAGCGTCGCCGCGTCTGGTTCCACGGAGCCGGACACGGCGTGGGCATATTCGCGGCGCGGAGCGCCGTGATCGCTGGTCCCGGCGAAGCCGGGCTGTGTTCACACCGGCCGGTTCTGC
>NZ_JBFAGK010000039.1:0-42832 GCF_040660135.1 Streptomyces sp. NPDC050997 | reverse complement strand
GCCCGCAGCGTCTGGCGCGTCAACACCGCCCACTCACCAAGAAACCGATTCCGCGCCAGACCGAGGACGGACACCCCCGTCCCGGCCCCGACCCCACCGCAGGCACCCCACCCACCGCCGGAGCCACACGCTATGGTCTCCCCCAAGGGACGTTACTGATCGGTAAGGGGATGCGGCATGCAGCTCGGTATCAACCTCGGTTACTGGGGTGCCGGAATGGACGCGGACAATCTCGCCGTGGCCAAGGAGGCCGACCGCCTCGGCTACGCGGTCTGCTGGGCCGCCGAGGCCTACGGCTCCGACGCGGCCACCGTCCTCACCTGGGTCGCCGCCCAGACCGACCGCATCGACGTGGGCTCGGCCATCTTCCAGATCCCGGCCCGCCAGCCGGCGATGACCGCGATGACCGCCGCCACCCTCGACTCCCTCTCCGGCGGCCGCTTCCGCCTGGGCCTCGGTGTCTCCGGCCCGCAGGTCTCCGAGGGCTGGTACGGCGTCAAGTTCGACAAGCCGCTCTCCCGCACCCGCGAGTACGTGGAGATCGTCCGCAAGGCGATGACCCGCGAGCGCCTCTCCTACGAGGGCGCGCACTGGACCCTCCCCCTCCCCGACGGCCCCGGCAAGCCCCTCAAGCTCACCGTGCACCCGGAGCGCGAGCACATCCCGCTGTACATCGCCGCCATCGGCCCGAAGAACCTTGAGCAGACCGGCGAGATCGCCGACGGCGCCCTGCTCATTTTCCCCTCCGCCGACCACATCGAGGACACGGCGATCAAGTACCTGCGGGCCGGCCGGGAGAAGGCCGGGAAGACCCTGGAAGGCTTCGACGTGTGCCCGACCCTGCCGCTCGCCCTCGGCGACGACAAGGACGTCAGTACGCTCGCCGACACCTTCCGCCCGTACACCGCGCTGTACGTCGGCGGCATGGGCAGCCGCAAGCAGAACTTCTACAACCAGCTCGCCCAGCGCATGGGCTACGAGAAGGAGGCCGCCGAGATCCAGGACAAGTACCTGGCCGGCGACAAGCAGGGCGCGGCGGCCGCGATTCCGCACGACCTGATCGACAAAACGACCCTGCTGGGCTCCGTGGACCGCATCGCGGACCGGATGAAGGCCTACGCCGAGGCCGGTGTCACCACCCTCACCCTGGCTCCCGCGGGTTTCTCACTCGACGAGCGGCTCGCCGCACTCCGCGCCGGAACCGAGGCCCTGGAACACGCCGGACTCGCGTGACACCCGCACGCACCTGAACCGGCGCAACCACCGGAGGTTTCCGCAGCCGTGGTGGGGGCTCGGGGGCCCACCCCGCCACGGCCGTCACGGGGGACAACGCGCCGAAGCCCGCGCGGTTACGCTCCCCACGCGACCCCCGGGTCCTCCTTTCGGCGCATTTGTCGGACACAGCTGTTGCCGCACCTCTCGTACCGCACTTGACTCGTTCTTTGCGGGAACCCTGCAGAGAGGTGCCTTCGATGCTTTCGGCCAAGAGTCTGTTCAAGGAGATCGTCGACAACGACGAGTCGTTCCGACTGTTCTGCTCCATCGCCGCCAGCGGGGAATCGCAGGGCGGTTGGGAGAACGCCCGCATCGCGGCGCTCGTGCCGGAGAGCGAGCGCGCTCTCGCCCCCAAGATCACCCGGCACGGAGCGGACGAGGACAAGCACGGGCGAATCTTCGACGCCCTGCTGAGGAAGCGCGGCCTGCGGCACACCGAGGTCCCGTCCGAGACCGACTACACGATGCTCCTGGAGAGGCACGGCATCGGTCTGGCGCACGCGAGGCTCAAGGCCGACCAGCCGCTCACTGTGGACGACGTCATCACGTACCTGGCGCACAGCCGGGTCACGGAGCAGCGTGCCGCCGACCAGATGGTGATGCTCCGGAAGCACTTCGGGGACCACCCCGAGGTCGGCAAGGCGGTCCGGATGATCTCAACCGACGAGGACAACCATCTCGCGTACACCCACGAGGAGTTGCTGCGCTTCGCCGCCGCCGGGCACGGCCGGTTCATCCAGCGCACGCTGCGCGAGTGCGCCCTAGCCGAGATCGCCGTCTACCGGGACGTCAGCCTGGCGGTCATGGCCCACATGGGCCGCGTCCTCGGCTGGTCGAAGGGCAAGTCGGCGCTCCTCGCGGTGGGTATCCACGCGGTGTACGTGTACGAGCGGCTGGGCGGCTGGCGCCGCATGGTGTCGCTGAGGATGCCGGAACGCCGGAACGCGCTGGGCGGCCCCGCGACGCCCGAGTTCGCCTGACCCCCCAGCACCTCCACCCTGACTTCCCAGCACCTCCACCCTGACTTCCCAGCACCTCCACCCTGACCCCCCAGCACCTCCACCCTGACTTCCCAGCACCTCCACCCTGACTTCCCAGCACCTCCACCCTGACTTCCCAGCACCTCCACCCTGACTTCCCAGCACCTCTACCCTGACTTCCCAGCACCTCTACCCTGACCCCCCAGCACCTCCACCCTGACCCCCAGCACCTCCACCCTGACCCCCAGCACCTCCACCCTGACCCCCAGCACCTCCACCCCAAACGCGTACAGCACCCCCGCCCCCGAACCCCCCTACAACTACAACCACCCCCGGCGCTTGAACAGCCGGTACAGCAGCACCTCGAGGCCGGCCATCAGCGCGATCACCGCCGGATACGACCACACCCAGCGCAACTCCGGCATGTGCTCGAAGTTCATGCCGTAGATCCCCGCGATCATCGTGGGGATCGCCGCCATGGCCGCCCACGCGGAGATCTTCCGCATGTCGTCGTTCTGCCGGACGCTCATCTGCGCGAGATGCGCGGACAGGATGTCCGAGACCAGCCGGTCCAGGCCCTCAACGGACTCGTTCACGCGCGTGAGGTGGTCGTTGACGTCACGGAAGAAGGGCCGTGCCTTCTCGTTGACGAAGGGCACCGCCCCGCCGAACTGCCCCACGTCGGCGAGCCGGGTCAGCGGCACCGCCAGCGGGCCGCAGGCCCGGCGGAACTCCAGCACCTGCCGCTTGAAGGTGTAGATCCGGGAGGCGGTGTGCCGCGAGCCCCCGCTGTCCGGCGAGAACACCTCCGCCTCCAGCTCCTCAAGGTCGGTCTGCAACTCGGTGGCCACGTCGAGGTAGTGGTCGACGACGGCGTCGGCGACCGCGTACAGCACAGCCGTGGGGCCCTTGCCCAACAGTTCGGGCTCGTGCTCCAGCCGTTGCCGGACGGTGCCCAGCGGGGAGCCCTCACCGTGCCGGACGGTCACCACGAAGCAGTCGCCGAGGAAGAGCATCACCTCGCCGGTGGAGACGGCGTCGCTCTCAGGCTCGTACACCACGGGCTTGAGGACCACGAAGAGCGAGTCGTCGTAGACCTCCAACTTGGGCCGCTGGTGGGCATTCAGGGCGTCCTCGACCGCCAGGGGGTGCAGTCCGAACTCCTGGGTGACGTGGTCGAACTCCTTCTCGGACGGTTCGTGCAGTCCGATCCAGACGAACCCGTGTGCCGACCGGGCCTCGGCAAGGGCGTCGGACAGGTCCTCGGGCCCCTCCGTCCGGTGCCCGTCACGGTAGATGGCGCAGTCGACGATCACGGAGCGTATTCTCCCGTCGTCCGCGGCCCGCCGCACACCGGCGTATGCCTACGCTGGGCCGCATGCCCACGCTGATCCTTGTCCGGCACGGACGATCCACCGCCAACACCGAGGGCCTGCTCGCCGGCTGGACGCCCGGCGTCGCCCTGGACGAACGCGGCGCCACGCAGGCCGCCGCGCTGCCGGGGCGGCTCGCCGAGCTGCCGCTCTCCGAGGTCGTCACCAGCCCGCTGCAGCGCTGCGAGGAGACGATCCGGCCGCTGCTTGAGACCCGGCCCGGTCTCACCGCGCACACCGACGAACGGATCGGGGAGTGCCACTACGGGGACTGGTCCGGACGCAAACTCGCCGAGCTCAGCGGGGAGCCGCTGATGGAGGTCGTGCAGGCGCACCCCTCGGCGGCCGCGTTCCCCGGCGGCGAGTCGATGCGGGCGATGCAGACCCGTGCCGCCGAGGCGGTTCGCGAGTGGAACGCGCGGGTGGAGCGCGATCACGGAGCCGACGCTGTCTATCTGATGTGCTCTCACGGCGACGTCATCAAGTCGCTCGTGGCGGACGCACTCGGACTTCATCTCGACCTCTTCCAGCGGATTTCTGTTGAACCGTGTTCCATCACCGCGATCCGTTACACCCGTCTGAGGCCATTTCTCGTCCGCCTCGGCGACACCGGTGACTTCGCGTCTCTGGCGCCGCACGAGGAACCTCCGGCCGGCGATGCCACGGTGGGGGGTGGTGCGGGCGCACCGTGATCGTCGGGCGCAGTAGGGTGAAGCGGTCCACGCACACGGACGTTCCGCACTCACGACCCGCAATCACGACCACGTACTCACGATTTCAATGGAGACAGGACGTGTCCCGTCAGGTGTTCCTCTACGACCCCCCGGACCGCTTCGTGGCCGGTACGGTCGGACTGCCCGGACGCCGTACGTTCTTCCTCCAGGCCACGGCCGGCCCCCGGGTGACCAGCGTGGCGCTGGAGAAGACCCAGGTCGCGGCGCTCGCCGAGCGGATGGACGAGCTGTTGGACGAGGTCGTACGCCGTAGCGGCGGCAGCGCCCCCGTCCCGGCCGTGCCACCCACCGAAGTCGCCGACACCGACCCTCTGGGCGCCCCTGTCGAGGAGGAGTTCCGGGTCGGCACCATGGCCCTCGCCTGGGACGGCGACGAGCAGCGCATGATCGTCGAGGCGCAGGCTCTCGTGGAACTCGACGCCGACTCCGAGGAGGACCTCGCCGAGGCCGAGGAGCGGTTGCTCCAGGACGAGGAGAACGGCCCCCCGATGCTGAGGGTCCGGCTCACCGGCGCGCAGGCGAGAGCCTTCGCCAAGCGTGCCCTGGACGTCGTCAACGCCGGGCGGCCGCCGTGTCCGCTGTGCAGCCTCCCGCTGGACCCGGAAGGACACGTATGTCCGCGCCAGAACGGATACCGGCGCGACGCGTGAGCGCCGGGGCGATGTCGGCCGAGTTGCTCGCCGAGGGCGAGCTGACCGTGCGCGGCCGCATTCGGGAGGCGTCCAACGCGGCGCTGTACTGCACGGTCTCCCACCAGGGCCGGGAGGCCGCCTGCATCTACAAGCCGGTGGCCGGGGAGCGGCCCCTGTGGGACTTCCCCGACGGGACCCTCGCACAGCGCGAGGTCGCCGCGTACGCGGTCTCCGAGGCGACCGGCTGGGGGCTCGTACCGCCCACCGTGCTGCGCGACGGGCCGTACGGCGAGGGCATGTGCCAGCTGTGGATCGAGGTGACGCCCGAGAGCGAACTGCTCGCGCTCGTCGACGCGGAGGAACCGGAGCCCGGCTGGAAGGCGATCGGCTTCGCCGAGGTCGGTGAGGGACGGACCGCGCTGCTCGTACACGCCGACGACGAGCGGCTGCGCCGGATGTCGGTGCTCGACGCCGTGATCAACAACGCGGACCGCAAGGGCGGTCATCTGCTGCCGGCCGCCGAGGGGCGGCTGTACGGCATCGACCACGGGGTCACCTTCAACGCCGAGAACAAGCTGCGGACGCTGCTGTGGGGATGGGCCGGGGAGCCCCTGACGGGCGAGGCGGTCGACGTGCTCAAGGGGCTCAAGGAGTCGCTCGTGGAGTCCGGCACGCTGGCCGCGACACTGACCGCGCTGATCACCGCCGCCGAGCTCGACGCCGTACGCGCGCGTGTCGACGCGCTGCTGTCCTCCGCCAAGCACCCGGAGCCGAGCGGGGAGTGGCCGTCGATCCCCTGGCCGCCGGTCTGAAAGGGTGCTGAGGATCTTGGCCGGGCTCCCGACGCCCGGCACGCACATCTGCCAAGCACAAGTGCCAAGAACGCGCAAGAACGCCCTACCGGCCATCCGACCGGTCCGGTTCGTATACGGATCATCCGTCCGGTTAGGCTCATGACATGCATGCCTGGCCCGCTTCCGAGGTCCCCGCCCTGCCTGGTCAGGGCCGCGACCTGAGGATCCACGACACCGCGACCGGCGGTCTGGTCTCCCTCGACCCCGGTCCCGTCGCCCGTATCTACGTCTGCGGCATCACGCCGTACGACGCCACCCACATAGGTCACGCGGCGACGTACAACGCGTTCGACCTCGTCCAGCGCGTGTGGCTCGACACCAAGCGGCAGGTCCACTACGTCCAGAACGTCACCGATGTCGACGACCCGCTGCTGGAGCGCGCGCAGCGGGACGGTATCGACTGGGTCGCCCTGGCCGAGAAGGAGACCACCCTCTTCCGCGAGGACATGACCGCCCTGCGCATGCTGCCCCCGCGGCACTACATTGGCGCGGTCGAGGCGATACCCGGCATCGTGCCGCTCGTCGAACGCCTGCGGGACGCGGGCGCCGCCTACGAACTCGAGGGGGACGTCTACTTCTCCGTCGAGTCCGACCCGAACTTCGGCAAGGTGTCCAACCTGGACGTCGCCGCCATGCGGCTGCTGTCCGCCGAGCGCGGCGGCGACCCGGAACGGCCGGGCAAGAAGAACCCGCTCGACCCGATGCTGTGGATGACCGCCCGTGAGGGCGAGCCCAGTTGGGACGGCGCCTCGCTCGGACGCGGTCGCCCCGGCTGGCACATCGAGTGCGTGGCCATCGCCCTGGACCACCTCGGGATGGGCTTCGACGTGCAGGGCGGCGGCTCCGACCTCGCCTTCCCGCACCACGAGATGGGCGCCTCGCACGCCCAGGCCCTCACCGGCGAGTTCCCCATGGCCAAGGCGTACGTCCACGCCGGCATGGTCGCTCTCGACGGCGAGAAGATGTCCAAGTCCAAGGGCAACCTGGTCTTCGTGTCGAAGCTGCGGCACGACGGCGTCGACCCGGCCGCCATACGGCTGGCGCTCCTCGCCCACCACTACCGGGCCGACTGGGAGTGGACCGACCAGGTCCTCCAGGACGCCGTGGACCGGCTAGGCCGTTGGCGTGCCGCCGTCTCCCGCCCCGACGGCCCGCCCGCCGAGGCGCTCGTCGACGAGATGCGCGAGGCCCTCGCCGCCGATCTGGACGCCCCGGCCGCCCTGGCCGCCGTGGACCGGTGGGCGGCGCTCCAGGACGAGCGGGGCGGTACGGACGAGGGCGCGCCCGGTGTCGTGTCGCGCGCGGTGGACGCGCTGCTGGGCGTGGCGCTGTAGCCACGGGAGTTCACGGAAGAGGGGCGCTTCCTCCCTGCGGGGGAAGCGCCCCTCTCGTTCTCACCGGTTCAGTCCCGCGAACTGATTCAGTCCTCCGACGACGAGTCCTCGTCGTCCGCCTCAGGTTTCGGCGGTTTCGGCGGCTTGGGACGCCCGCCGGGGTTGTCCCGCAGATAGGACGTGCTGTCGCTGCCGTCCGCCGTGGCGTGCCCGCCGGAGCCGCCCGGACCGGACCCGTCCCGGCGCCGCAGATACCGCTCGAACTCGCGGGCGATCGCCTCGCCCGACGCCTCCGGCAGCTCCGCGGTGTCCCGGGCCTCCTCCAGCGACTGGACGTACTCGGCGACCTCGCTGTCCTCGGCGGCCAACTGGTCCACACCCACCTGCCAGGCGCGCGCGTCCTCCGGCAACTCGCCCAGCGGGATACGGACGTCGATCAGGTCCTCCAGACGGTTCAGGAGAGCCAGCGTCGCCTTCGGGTTCGGCGGCTGCGACACATAATGCGGTACGGCCGCCCACAGCGACACCGCCGGGACCCCCGCGTGCGTGCACGCCTCCTGGAGGATGCCGACGATGCCCGTGGGGCCCTCGTACTTGGTCTCCTCCAGATCCATCCGCTGCGCCAGGTCCGGGTCGGAGGTGACCCCGCTGACCGGGACCGGACGGGTGTGCGGGGTGTCGCCGAGCAGGGCGCCCAGGACCACCACCAGCTCCACGCCCAGCTCGTGGGCGAAGCCCAGCAACTCGTTGCAGAACGAGCGCCACCGCATCGACGGTTCGATACCTCGGACAAGGACCAGGTCGCGGGGCTTGTCACCGCCCACCCGGACCACGGACAATCTGGTCGTCGGCCATGTGATCTTTCGTACGCCGTCGTCCAGCCACACCGTGGGGCGATTCACCTGGAAGTCGTAGTAGTCCTCGGCGTCCAGCGCCGCGAACACCTCGCCCTTCCACTCCCTGTCCAGGTGCGCGACCGCGGTTGAGGCGGCGTCGCCGGCGTCGTTCCAGCCCTCGAACGCGGCCACCATGACCGGGTCGATCAGCTCGGGAACCCCCTCGAGCTCGATCACCCAGCGCCTCCTTCCGACGTGCCCTCGCTTAACGAGCCAACCTTACGGCGTGCGGCGGGGGCGCCCGCAGCCCCCTTGCACGGGGGAGTGAACGGATCACTGCCCCGTTCGCCACCCCCGGACACCCCGCCCCGCCGTCCTCACAGGCTCGACCGCAGCCACTGCTCCACGCTCGCGATGTGCACGGTCGCCCAGGACCGGGCCGCCTCCGCGTCCCGGTCGCGCAGCGCCGCCAGGATCGCCCGGTGTTCACGCAGGGTGCCCACGACCGCGTCCTCCTGGGTGAGTCCGCGCCAGATCCGGGCCCGGGTGGTGGGGCCGGACAGGCCGTCGAGGAGGGAACACAGCACCGAGTTCCCGGAGCTCTGCACGATGCCCCGGTGGAAGTCCAGATCGCAGGCGACGAGCTCCTCCACCGACGGGCTGTCACCGAGCTTGTCCAACTGGGCGGAGAGCGCGTCCAGCTGTTGCTCGCTGATGCGCAGGGCCGCCATCGCGGTCGCGGCCGGCTCCAGGATGCGACGCACCGCGAGGAACTCCAGGACCGTGTCGTCGCGGTGGAAGTCCACGATGAAGCTGAGCGCCTCCAGCAACAGTTGGGGATCCAGGCTGGTGACGTACGTGCCGTCGCCCTGGCGTACGTCCAGGATCCGGATCAGGGACAGGGCACGCACGGCCTCCCGCAGCGAATTGCGGGACAGCCCCAGCTCGGCGGCGAGCTCGCTCTCCTTGGGGAGCCGGTCGCCGGGGCGCAGCGCGCCGGAGACGATCATGCCCTTGATCTTCTCGATCGCCTCGTCGGTGACTGCCATGACCTGGCCTCCCTGTCGTACTCATGCTGTGCCTCATGCTGCTCCGAGACATCGGATGTCTCAGCACATTATGGGGGCAGTTCAGATGAGCGCCTCCAGATCGGGAGAGGGGCGGCTCCATCGGCGTGGAGCCGCCCCTCTCCAGGTCCGGCCCCGGTACGGACGGGACCGTGGGTGCTACTCCTTGTCGAGCAGGTCCTGCACCTTCGCGCGGACGTCGTCCGTGGCCAGGCCCCGGATCGTCAGCGTGGTACGGCGGCGCAGCACGTCGTCCGGAGTCTCGGCCCACTCGTTGTCCCGGGCGTAGACGACCTGCGCCCAGATCTCCGGGGCGTCCGGGTGGACCCGCTCGCCGAGCTCCGGGTTCTCGTTGGCCAGCCGGGCGATGTCGAAGGCCAGCGAACCGTAGTGCGTGGCCAGGTGCCTGGCGGTGTCGGCGGTCATCCGCGGGCCGGCCGCCGGGTGGTCGACCAGCAGACGGTGCGCGACCGCGCGCGGGTTGGCGACACCGGGCAGCGGCAGCTTCTTCGGCAGTGAGGAGATCGGCTCGAAGTTGTCGCCCAGCGGGTGCCCCGGCAGCGCCTCCAGCTTCTGCATGACCGTACGGCCGATGTGCCGGAACGTCGTCCACTTGCCGCCCGCGACGGACAGCATGCCGCCCCTGCCCTCGGTCACCACTGTTTCGCGCTTGGCCTTGGCGGTGCTGCCGGGCCCTCCCGGCAGCACCCGCAGACCCGCGAACGAGTAGGTGATCAGGTCACGGTCGAGCTGCTGGTCGCGGATGGAGAACGCGGCCTCGTCGAGTATCTGGGCGGTGTCCTTCTCGGTGACCGAGACGTCCGCCGGGTCGCCCTCGAACTCCTCGTCGGTCGTGCCGAGCAGCAGCATGTCCTCCCAGGGGAGGGCGAAGGTGATCCGGTACTTGTCGATGGGCGTCGCCAGCGCGGCCTTCCACGGGGAGGTGCGCTTCAGGACCAGGTGCGCGCCCTTGGACAGGCGGATGGACGGAGCCGCGTTCGGGTCCTCCATCTTGCGCAGGTGGTCGACCCAGGGGCCGGTCGCGTTCAGCACCAGCCGGGCGCTCACGCCGAACTCGTCCCCCGAGGTCCGGTCGCGCAGGTCCGCGCCCGTGACTCGGCCCTTGGTGAAGCGCAGGCCGGTGACCTCGGCGTGGTTCAGGACCACCGCGCCCGCCTCGACGGCCCCGCGGACCGTCATCAGCGCCATGCGCGCGTCGTTCATCTGGTCGTCGCCGTACACGGCCACGGCCTTGAGGTTCTCGGTGCGCAGCTCGGGCACGTCCCGCTGCGCCTTCGCCGGGGACAGCAGGTGTCCCACGCCGTCGCCGAACGCCGACAGCATCGAGTACGCGAAGACACCGGCTCCGAGCTTCGCCGCGCCGTGCGGCCCGCCCTTGTACACGGGGAGGTAGAACGTGAGCGGGTTCGCCAGGTGGGGGGCCACCTGGCGGGAGACCGCACGGCGCTCGAAGTGGTTCTCCGCCACCAGCTTCACCGCGCCGGTCTGCAGGTAGCGCAGACCGCCGTGGAGCAGCTTGGAGGAGGCGGAGGAGGTGGCACCGGCGAAGTCGCCGGCGTCGACCAGGGCCACCCTGAGCCCGGACTGCGCGGCGTGCCAGGCGGTGGAGATGCCCAGGATGCCGCCGCCGATCACGAGAAGGTCGTACGACGCCTTGGAAAGCTGCTCCCGGGTCTCGGCTCGGCTCGGGTTCGAGCCGGACGCCGGGCGCGTCCCCAGGGCAGGCACGGACTGCAGGGTGGACTGAGTGGTCATGCGGTTTCTTACTCCTCGTCCTCGAGCCAGCCCATGGTCCGCTCGACGGCCTTGAGCCAGCTCTTGTACTCACGGTCGCGGGTGTCCGCGTCCATGCGGGGGGTCCACTCGGCGGCCCGGCGCCAGTTGGCGCGCAGGTCGTCGGTGCTGGTCCAGAAGCCGACGGCGAGGCCGGCGGCGTAGGCGGCACCGAGGCAGGTCGTCTCGGCGACCATCGGGCGCACCACGGGGGCGTCCACGAAGTCCGAGAGGGTCTGCATCAGCAGGTTGTTGGAGGTCATACCGCCGTCGACCTTGATCGCCGCGAGCTCGACGCCGGAGTCCTTGGTCATGGCGTCGGTGATCTCACGGGTCTGCCAGGCCGTGGCCTCCAGGACGGCGCGCGCGAGGTGCGCCTTGGTGACGTACCGGGTCAGACCGGCGATGACACCACGGGCGTCGGAGCGCCAGTACGGGGCGAACAGGCCGGAGAAGGCCGGCACGAAGTACGCGCCGCCGTTGTCCTCGACCGAGAGCGCGAGCGTCTCGATCTCGGCGGCCGTGGAGATCAGGCCCATCTGGTCGCGCATCCACTGCACCAGCGAACCGGTGACCGCGATCGAGCCCTCGAGGGCGTAGACCGGCTTGGCGTCGCCGATGCGGTAGCCGACCGTGGTCAGCAGGCCGTTGTACGAGTTGACCGGCTTCTCGCCGGTGTTCATCAGCAGGAAGGTGCCGGTGCCGTACGTCGACTTGGCCTCGCCCTCGGCGAAACAGGTCTGGCCGAACAGGGCCGCCTGCTGGTCGCCGAGCGCGGACGCGACGGGGATGCCGCCGAGGATGTCGCCGAGCTTGCCGCCGGTGACCGCCCCGTACACCTCGGCGGAGGAGCGGATCTCGGGCAGCATCGCCAGCGGCACGCCGATCGACTCGGCGATCTTCGTGTCCCACTCCATGGTGTGCAGGTTCATCAGCATGGTGCGGGAGGCGTTGGTGACGTCGGTGACGTGCGTGCCGCCGTTGACACCGCCGGTCAGGTTCCAGATGACCCAGCTGTCCATGGTGCCGAAGAGGATGTCGCCGGCCTCGGCGCGCTCGCGCAGGCCCTCGACGTTGTCCAGCAGCCAGCGGGCCTTGGGGCCGGCGAAGTAGCTGGCCAGCGGCAGGCCGGTCTCGCGGCGGAAGCGGTCCTGGCCGACGTTGCGGCCGAGTTCCTTACAGAGGGCGTCGGTGCGGGTGTCCTGCCAGACGATGGCGTTGTGGACGGGCTCACCGGTGTTCTTGTCCCAGAGGAGAGTCGTCTCGCGCTGGTTGGTGATGCCGATGGCCTTGATGTCGTCGCGGGTGATGCCGGCCTTCTTGATGGCCCCGGCGACGACCTCCTCGACGTTGGTCCAGATCTCGTTGGCGTTGTGCTCGACCCAGCCCGGCTTCGGGAAGATCTGCTCGTGTTCCTTCTGGTCGACGGAGACGATACGGCCGTCCCGGTCGAAGACGATGCAGCGGCTGGAGGTGGTGCCCTGGTCGATCGCGGCGATGAAGGGGCCGGCGGTGTGGGCGTCGGTCACTGTGTGCTCCTGGGAGGTTCCGTGAGTGTGGGACTGGTTCTACTGCTGCTCAGTGCTTCGAAGTCCTGTTTCTAAGCAAAAGCGACGTTGTAGATGCCTGCCGCGATGGCGCCGCCGATCAGCGGACCCACCACCGGGATCCAGGCGTAGCCCCAGTCGGAGCCGCCCTTGTTGGGCAGGGGCAGGAGGGCGTGCACGATGCGCGGGCCGAGGTCACGGGCCGGGTTGATCGCGTAGCCGGTCGGGCCGCCGAGGGACAGACCGATCGAGACGACCACGAGAGCGGTGATCAGAGCACCGAGGGTGCCGAGCCCCTTGCCGCTGTCGTTCAGGCCCTGCGTGAGGACGGCGAGCACCAGCACGGTCGTGCCGATGATCTCCGTGGCGAGGTTCTGCCACACGACCCGGACCTCGGGACCGGTGGAGAAGACACCCAGGACCGGGCCGGCGCCCTTTTCCTGGGCCTCTACGGCCTTGACCCTCGTGTCCTGTGCGCCCGGACCGCCGACGATCTCCTTGTCGGTGAGGTGCGCGTGGAACTGGCCGTAGTAGGCCACCCAGACCAGTGCCGCGCCGATCGCGGCGCCGAGCATCTGGCCGCCCCAGTAGACCGGGACGTTGCTCCAGTCGTCGTCCTTGATGGCGAGCGCGAGCGTCACTGCCGGGTTGAGGTGGGCGCCGGAGAGCGGCGCCGAGGTGTATACGGCCGTCAGAACGGCGAAACCCCACCCGAAGGTGATGGCGAGCCAGCCGGCGTTGCGTGCCTTGGAGGCCTTCAGCGTGACGGCGGCGCACACGCCACCGCCGAGCAGGATGAGTATGGCGGTACCGATGGTCTCGCCGATGAAGATGTCGGAGCTGGACACCCGCGACTCCTTTGTCCTTCGTCCAGGGGAAGAGCTGCCGGCCCTTGGCGTCGTTTTACTGTAACGCCTATTGCCGGTCGGTGTTCGACAATGTCGACCGATGGACGGGAGTCTTGCTCTGGGGTTACGGGCACGTCAAGGGTTCTGTTATCGAAAATACGATCGTTACTGATTGCCGCGTGCTGTCGATCTTGTGACGATCTCGTGCCCGCCCGAGAAACTCGGGGCAGATCGACACACGGCGAGAACCGGAACGTCCTCGCCGTCCCGGTCCTCTCGCGTCCCGCCTCGCTCAGAAGCGCCCGGCGCCCAGGTCCCGCGACACCGCTCGGGCGCAGTCCCGCACCGCCGCGATCAGTTCGGGGCGCAGCTCGCCGTCCCGGCCCAGCCGCTCCACGGCCCCGGTGACGCCGACGGCGCCCACCGGCATGCGACGCCGGTCGTGGATGGGCGCGGCGATGGACGCGACGCCCTCCCAGGTCTCCTCGACGTCGGCGGCGTACCCACGCGCGCGCGTGATGTCCAGGACGTGCTCGAAATCGTCGAGGTCGCAGACGGTCCGGTCGGTGAACGACTTCCGGTCGCTCTCCAGGGCCTCGCTGTGCGCCACCGGGTCGTACGCCGACAGCACCTTGCCCAGGGCGGTGGAGTGCAGCGGTTGCATGGCCCCGATCTCCAGGACCTGCCGGCTGTCGTCGGGCCTGAAGACGTGGTGCACGATCAGCACGCCCTGCTGGTGCAGGACACCCAGGTGGACGCTCTCCCCGCTGGAGCGGGCCAGGTCGTCGGTCCACACCAGG
Organism: Streptomyces sp. NPDC050997; assembly: GCF_040660135.1. Classification (NCBI taxonomy): domain Bacteria; kingdom Bacillati; phylum Actinomycetota; class Actinomycetes; order Kitasatosporales; family Streptomycetaceae; genus Streptomyces; species Streptomyces sp. NPDC050997. The sequence goes on along the minus strand of NZ_JBFAGK010000039.1, from coordinate 28,758 downwards.
GCGCGTGCCCTGAGCTCGTGCACGTCGAGATAGGTGGTGCCCAGGCGCAGCAGTTCGGCGCCGAGCTGATAGCGCCCGGAGGCGTCGTCCTGCTCGACGAAGCCCTCATGCTGGAGGGTGCGCAGGATGCCGTGCGCGGTGCCTTTGGCGAGGCCCAGTGACGAGGCGATGTCGGAGAGACCGAGTCTCCGCTCGCCGCCCGCGAGAAGCCGCAGCATCGCGGCCGCTCGTTCCAGCGACTGGATGTTCCGTGCCATCGCCGTCCTGCCTCCGTCCCCTTCGACCGTCGACCCGCGACGCCGCTGCCGCCGTTCGGCAATGTCGAACACTACCGGTGCATGCCGACCTCCCGCTAATAGTCGGCGCACATCAGTTGCGCCCTCTCCGTCCCGGAGGCAGCCTGTCGCCATCGTCGTCCGTCCCGTGGACGTTCTGACCACCGGGACCGGGTCCCGGTTACCCTGGCGTGGTGCGCCGAGCGCGGAACGTCGCGCGGGCGCCGCCAAAGCCGACAGCCGTCGCACCTAAGGGAGCCCCTTCATGGCCTCGTTGCCACCGACCCCTTCCGCCGACAGCCGGGCCCGTGTGTCCGCGCTCCGCGAGGCGCTCGCCACCCGAGTGGTGGTAGCCGACGGAGCGATGGGCACGATGCTCCAGGCTCAGGATCCGACCCTGGAGGACTTCGAGAATCTCGAAGGCTGCAACGAGATCCTCAACCTGACCCGCCCCGACATCGTCCGCTCCGTCCATGACGCGTACTTCGCCGTGGGCGTCGACTGCGTGGAGACGAACACCTTCGGGGCCAATCACACGGCCGCGGCGGAGTACGACATCGCCGACCGGGTGCACGAGCTGTCCGAGGCCGGCGCCCGCATCGCCCGAGAGGTGGCCGACGAGTACGCGGCCCGCGACGGCCGCCCCCGCTGGGTCCTCGGCTCCGTCGGCCCCGGCACCAAGCTGCCCACCCTCGGCCACATCGACTTCGCCACGATCCGCGACGGCTACCAGGCCAACGCCGAGGGACTGCTCGCCGGCGGCGCCGACACCCTGATCGTCGAGACCACCCAGGACCTGCTCCAGACGAAGGCCTCCGTCCTGGGCGCCCGCCGCGCTATCGAGGCGACTGGCGCCGATGTGCCGCTGGTGGTCTCGATGGCGTTCGAGACGACCGGCACGATGCTCCTCGGCTCCGAGATCGGCGCCGCGCTGACCGCGCTGGAACCCCTCGGCGTCGACATGATCGGCCTGAACTGCTCCACCGGCCCCGCGGAGATGAGCGAGCACCTGCGCTACCTCACCCGGCACTCCCGCATCCCGCTGCTGTGCATGCCGAACGCGGGCCTGCCGATCCTCACCAAGGACGGCGCGCACTTCCCGCTCGACCCCCAGGGACTGGCCGACGCGCAGGAGAACTTCGTCCGCGACTACGGCCTCTCCCTGATCGGCGGCTGCTGCGGCACCACCCCCGAACACCTGCGTCAGGTCGTCGAACGCGTCCGCGATCTCACTCCCGGCGAGCGCAGCCCCCGCCCGGAGCCGGGTGCCGCCTCCCTCTACCAGACGGTCTCGTTCCGGCAGGACACCTCGTACCTCGCCATCGGTGAGCGCACCAACGCCAACGGCTCGAAGAAGTTCCGCGAGGCCATGCTGGAGGGCCGCTGGGACGACTGTGTGGAGATGGTCCGCGACCAGATCCGCGAGGGCGCCCACATGCTGGACCTGTGTGTGGACTACGTCGGCCGGGACGGCGTCGCCGACATGAAGGAGCTGGCCGGCCGCTTCGCCACCGCCTCCACCCTGCCGATCGTGCTCGACTCCACCGAAGTGCCCGTCATCGAGGCCGGCCTGGAGAAGCTCGGCGGCCGCGCGGTCATCAACTCGGTCAACTACGAGGACGGCGACGGCCCCGAGTCCCGGTTCGCGAAGGTCACCAAGCTGGCGCGGGAGCACGGCGCCGCGCTGATCGCGCTGACCATCGACGAGGAGGGCCAGGCCCGCACGCCGGAGAAGAAGGTCGAGATCGCCGAACGGCTCATCGACGACCTGACCGGCAACTGGGGCATCCACGAGTCGGACATCCTCATCGACACCCTGACCTTCACCATCTGCACCGGTCAGGAGGAGTCCCGCAAGGACGGCGTCGCCACCATCGAGGCGATCCGTGAACTCAAGCGCCGTCACCCCGACGTACAGACCACGCTGGGTCTGTCGAACATCTCCTTCGGTCTCAACCCGGCCGCCCGCATCCTGCTCAACTCCGTCTTCCTGGACGAGTGCGTGAAGGCGGGCCTGGACTCGGCGATCGTGCACGCGTCGAAGATCCTGCCGATCGCCCGCTTCACCGAGGAGGAGGTCCAGACCGCTCTCGACCTCGTCCACGACCGCCGCGCCGAGGGCTACGACCCGCTGCAGAAGCTGATGGCCCTGTTCGAGGGCGCCACCACCAAGTCCCTCAAGGCGGGCCGGGCCGAGGAACTGGCCGCCCTGCCCCTGAACGAGCGCCTCAAGCGGCGCATCATCGACGGCGAGAAGAACGGCCTGGAGGCCGACCTGGCCGCGGCGCTGGAAGAGCGCCCCGCCCTCGACATCGTCAACGAGACACTCCTGGACGGCATGAAGGTCGTCGGCGAACTGTTCGGCTCCGGCCAGATGCAGCTGCCGTTCGTCCTGCAGTCCGCCGAGGTCATGAAGACGGCCGTCGCCTACCTCGAACCGCACATGGAGAAGACCGACGACGACGGCAAGGGCACCATCGTCCTCGCGACCGTCCGCGGCGACGTGCACGACATCGGCAAGAACCTCGTCGACATCATCCTGTCCAACAACGGCTACAACGTCGTCAACCTCGGCATCAAGCAGCCGGTCTCCGCGATCCTGGACGCCGCCACCGAGCACCGCGCCGACGTCATCGGCATGTCCGGCCTCCTGGTCAAATCCACGGTGATCATGAAGGAGAACCTGGAGGAGCTCAACCAGCGCGGCCTGTCCGTCGACTACCCGGTCATCCTCGGCGGCGCGGCCCTGACCCGGGCGTACGTCGAGCAGGACCTGCACGAGATCTACCAGGGCGAGGTCCGCTACGCCCGCGACGCGTTCGAGGGCCTGCGCCTCATGGACGCCCTCATCGGCGTCAAGCGCGGTGTGCCCGGGGCGAAGCTGCCGGAACTCAAGCAGCGCCGGGTCCGCGCTACCGCCGCCGTAGAGGTCGAGGAGCGCCCCGAGGAGGGGCACGTCCGCTCCGACGTCGCCACCGACACCCCGGTCCCCGCCCCGCCGTTCTGGGGCACCCGCGTCATCAAGGGCATCCAGACCAAGGAGTACGCCAACTGGCTCGACGAAGGCGCCCTGTTCAAGGGCCAGTGGGGTCTCAAGCAGGCCCGCACCGGCGAGGGACCGTCGTACGAGGAACTGGTCGAGACCGAGGGCAGGCCCCGGCTGCGCGGCCTGCTGGACATGCTGCAGACCGAGAACCTGCTGGAAGCGGGCGTCGTCTACGGCTACTTCCCGTGCGTGTCCAAGGACGACGACCTGATCATCCTGGACGAGCAGGGCAACGAGCGCACCCGCTTCACGTTCCCGCGCCAGCGCCGCGGCCGCCGGCTGTGTCTGGCCGACTTCTTCCGCCCCGAGGAGTCCGGTGAGAGGGACGTCGTCGGCCTCCAGGTCGTCACCGTCGGCTCCCGGATCGGCGAGGAGACCGCGAAGCTCTTCGCGGCCAACTCCTACCGCGACTACCTCGAACTGCACGGCCTGTCCGTGCAGTTGGCGGAGGCGCTCGCCGAGTACTGGCACGCACGCGTGCGTTCGGAGCTGGGCTACGCGGGCGAGGACCCGAACGACATCGAGGACATGTTCGCCCTGAAATACCGGGGCGCCCGCTTCTCCCTCGGCTACGGCGCCTGCCCGAACCTGGAGGACCGCGCCAAGATCGCCGAACTGCTCCAGCCCGAGCGCATCGGCGTCCAGCTGTCCGAGGAGTTCCAGCTGCACCCGGAGCAGTCCACCGACGCCATCGTGATCCACCACCCGGAGGCGAAGTACTTCAACGCCCGGTGAAGCACGCGCCACCAGGCCGCATCCGCTTCCCCTCCCGGTGCGGCGCGTCTCACCCGGCGCGCTGATCGGATAAGTCGTAGACTGGTCGGTCCACTGCAGGCCGGTTCCCCCAGCGGGAGCCGGCCTGGTCGTCCCTCAAGGAGGTACGTGGATGACCAGCACGATTCCCGCACCAGTGACCCGTACGGCCGAAGGCTCCGCGCTGCAGGCCGTGCTCCTCGACATGGACGGCACCCTGGTGGACACCGAGGGCTTCTGGTGGGACGTCGAGGCCGAGGTCTTCGCCCGTCTCGGACACACCCTCGACGAGTCCTGGCGCCATGTCGTCGTCGGCGGCCCCATGACCCGCAGCGCCGGCTTCCTGATCGAGGCCACCGGCGCCGACATCACCCTCGCCGAACTCACGGTGCTGCTCAACCAGGGCTTCGAGGACCGCATCGACCGGGCACTGCCGGTGATGCCGGGAGCCGCCCGGCTGCTGGCCGAACTGGCCGCGCACGAGATCCCCACGGCGCTGGTCTCCGCCTCGCACCGGCGCATCATCGACCGGGTCCTCACCTCGCTCGGCCCCCAGTACTTCGCGCTCACCGTCGCCGGCGACGAGGTGGGGCGCACCAAGCCGCACCCCGACCCGTATCTGTTCGCCGCCGCCGGACTCGGCGCGGAGCCAGCCAGGTGCGCGGTCGTCGAGGACACCGCGACCGGCGTCGCCGCGGCCGAAGCGGCCGGCTGCCAGGTGGTGGCGGTGCCCTCCGTCGCGCCCATCGCCCCGGCCGCCCGGCGCACCGTCGTGACCTCGCTCGAAGAGGTGGACCTGGCATTTCTGCGCGGTCTGATGCCGCTCTGACGGCGCTTGATGACGGAAATGCGCCGGGGCGTTCACCCAGCGTACGGACCCGATAGCGCGGGAATTCCACGCACTGTGTCCGAAGGAATTCGAACCGCACCGGATGGCTGAATTCCGGTGCCACTCCACACCACTGAGTATGTGACGTTCCCCACGCCGTTCGGGCTCGACAGCGTGATCGAGGTGTGCAGCTCACCCCCGTTTCAGGGGTGCAGGCGCGTCCTTGTGTCCCGATTGGTGAGAGCCTGCACGAATCCTTCCCCCCTCGGGTTTTCGGTCCGTCCACAGCTGGTTTCGCTGCGTGATGACTCCTCAACTACGGTCGCCGCGAACCCTCGTGCTGGTGCGGACTAATCTCCTGATGAGAACATCACCCTTACCCCGTGATCCGCATCGACACCCCTGCATGCCGGGTACACGGACTCGACAGCTCTGGAGAACTTCGAGCATGAACCGCAAGACTTTGGTGCTGCCGGCCGTGATCGGCTTGCTGGTGCCGGTGCTCGCAGCCTGCGGTGGGTCCGACAGCGGGAGCGACAGTGACGGCGCGATCGTCGTCGGCACCACAGACCGGTTCACCGCCACGAAGGACGCCCCGGCGCCGCTCGACCCCGCCTACGCCTACGACGTCGGCACCTGGAACATCCTGCGCCAGACCGTGCAGACCCTGATGATCATGCCGAAGGGCGACGGCGACCCGGTGCCCGAGGCCGCCGAGAAGTGCGGCTTCACCGACAGCGGCAACGAACGCTACGCCTGCACCCTGCGCGACGGCCTCAAGTTCGCCAACGGCGACGCCGTCACGGCGAAGGACGTGAAGTACTCCATCGACCGCGCCCTCGAGCTGAAGGCCGACAGCGGTGTCTTCGCCCTGCTGTCCACGGTCGACACCGTCGAGACCCAGGGCGACAGCGAGGTGATCTTCCACCTCAAGACGGCCGACGCGACCTTCCCGTACAAGCTGTCGACCCCGGTCGCGGGCATCGTCAACCCCGACGACTACGCCGAGGACAAGCTGCGCGACGGCTTCGACGTGGATGGCTCAGGCCCGTACACGCTGCAGGCCAACGTCAAGAACGACGAGCTCGTCGACGTCGTGTTCACCAAGAACCCCAACTACACGGGGACGCTGACGGTGAACAACGACAAGGTCGAGATGCGCTCCTACGCGGACGCCGAGGCCATGGGCGCCGCGCTCGACAAGGGCGACCTCGACCTGATGACCCGCACCATGTCGCCGGAGCAGATCGACAAGCTCGCCGACGGAACGGACAGCAACGTCGACCTGGTCGAGCTCCCCGGCCTGGAGATCCGCTACCTCGGCTTCAACACCGACGCGCCGTCCGTGAAGTCGAAGGCGGTCCGCGAGGCGATGGCCCAGATCATCAACCGCAGCGAACTCGTCGCCAAGGTGTACGGCTCGCAGGCCGAGCCGCTGTTCTCGATGGTCCCGGCCAGCATCACCGGCCACTCCAACTCGTTCTTCAACACCTACGGCGAACCGAACACCGCCAAGGCCAAGTCCGCGCTGAGCCAGGCGAACATCACCACCCCGGTGAAGTTGACCCTGCACTACACGACCGACCACTACGGTCCGGCCACCAAGCAGGAGTTCGAGGTTCTGCAGAAGCAGCTCAACGACACCGGCCTGTTCGACGTCGACATCAAGGGCACGCCCTGGGAGACCTTCCGCCCGGCCGAGCAGAAGGGCGCGTACGACGTCTACGGCATGGGCTGGTTCCCCGACTTCCCGGACGCCGACAACTACCTGGCGCCGTTCCTCGACAAGGACAACACCATCGGTTCGCCCTACGAGAACAGCGTCATCCGCAACACGCTGATCCCGGAGTCGCGCCGCGAGTCGGACCGGCTCACCGCCGCCGACAGCCTGACGGACATCCAGGACATCGTCGCCGACGAGGTCCCCGTCCTGCCGCTGTGGCAGGGCAAGCAGTACGTCGCCGCCCGCGACGACGTCACGGGGACCGCGTACGTGCTCAACTCCTCCTCCACGCTTCAGCTGTGGGAGCTCAGCCGCGGTGTGAGCGACGACTGACACAGCCCGCCCTGTCCGGGGGCCCGGGAGGGCGGCCCGGGGTCCGACGACGACAAGGCACCACGTGAACCTGCGCACCCAGTGGCCGGTCCTGCCCATCCTGGCAGGGCTGGCCTCCGGCCTGTTGACCGCCTGTGGAACGGAGTCCGGTGACTCCGGGGACAGCGGCTCGTCCGTGGTCATGGGGATGTCCGACGACGTCCTGGCCACCGACCCCGCCTCCGGCTACGACCCGGGCTCCTGGCTGTTGTTCAACAACGTGTTCCAGTCGCTGCTCAGCTTCCCCAAGGGGAGCACCGAACCACAGCCGGAGGCCGCCAAGCGCTGCGCCTTCACGGACGAGGCGACCAAGGTCTACGAGTGCACCCTGAAGGACGGCCTCAAGTTCAGCAACGGTGACGCGCTCACCTCGCAGGACGTGAAGTTCTCCTTCGACCGCATGCTGAAGATCAACGACGACGCGGGCCCGGCGATCATGTTCCCCATGCTCTCCAAGGTCGAGACGCCGGACGAGAAGACGGTGGTCTTCCACCTCAACACACCCGACGCCACCTTCCCCAGCAAGATCGCCTCGGGCGCGGGTTCCCTCGTCGACCACACCCAGTACGACGCCGACGGACTGCGCGAGGACGGCGAGGCGGTCGGCTCCGGCCCCTACCAGCTGGACTCCTTCAGCGAGGACGAGGCCGTCTTCTCGGTCAACGAGAACTACAAGGGCACCGCCGACGTCCACAACGACGGCGTGACACTGAAGCTCTTCCACGGCGACCAGTCCGCGCTCAGGCAGGAACTGCTCGACAACAAGATCGACATCGCCTACCGAGGCCTCGGCGCGAGCGACATCGCGGACATCGAGCAGGGCGACGACCAGAAGGTCGAACTCGTCGAGGGCACCAGCGCCGAGGTCCAGCACCTGGTCTTCAACATGGACGACCCGGTCGCCGGACAACTCGGCGTACGCAAGGCCATGGCCTACCTGATCGACCGCGACGCCCTCATCAACGACGTCTACCAGGGCACGGCCACCCCGCTGTACTCGATCATCCCGGCCGGTATCGCCGGCCACAACACGGCCTTCTTCGACACCTACGGCGCCCGCCCCTCCAAGGCCAGGGCCGCCGCCGCGCTGGACGCCGACGGCATCGCCGGCAAGGTGAAGCTGACCCTGTGGTCGACCCCGTCCCGCTACGGTCCGGCCACCGGCTCCCTGCTGAAGGCGATCGCCGCACAGCTCAACGCCAGCGGCCTGTTCGATGCCGACGTGCAGTCCGTCGCCTTCGACCAGTACGAGAAGGACATCGAGGCCGGCAAGTACGGCGTCTATGTGAAGGGCTGGGTCCCCGACTACCCGGACGCCGACAACTTCACGGCCCCCTTCTTCGGCAAGGGCAACGTGCTGGGCAACAACTACAGCAACAACACCATCACCGGCACGCTCATCCCGCGGACCGCCGCCCAGAGCGACCGTTCCGCCACCGACGCGGACTACGGCAAGCTCCAGGACATCGTCGCCGACGAGTTGCCCGTGCTCCCGGTCTGGCAGGCCAAGCAGTACGCCGTCACCCGCGAGGGCGTCTACGGCCTGGAGTACTGCCTCGACGCCTCGACCGTCTTCCGTTTCTGGGAACTCAGCAAGGGCTGACACACGGCCGCACACACATGGCGGGCGCCCCCTGTTCACAGGGAGCGCCCGCCACGTCGTAGGACCGCCGACCGCGATCGCGCACCACCTACTGCGCGCCGGGGCGCACCAGCCCGCTCTCGTAGGCGTACACCGCGGCCTGCACCCGGTCACGCAGCCCCAACTTGGTGAGGACATGGCCGACGTGCGTCTTGACGGTGGTCTCGCTGACGAAGAGATCCGCCGCGATCTCGGCGTTCGACAGCCCCCGCGCCACCAGCTTCAGCACCTCCACCTCACGGTCGGTGAGCGTGTGCAGGGTGTCCGGAACCGGCTCGTCACCGGACGGCAGATGCGTGGCGTACTTGTCGAGCAGCCGACGCGTGATGCTCGGCGCGAGCATCGCCTCACCGGACGCCACCACGCGGATGGCCTGCACCAGCTCATTGGCCGGGGCATCCTTCAACAGGAAGCCACTGGCACCCGCCCGCAGCGCCTCCACCACATACTCGTCGAGGTCGAAGGTGGTCAGCACCAGCACCTTGGCCGGGCCGTCCCGACCCGGTCCGGTGATCTGCCGGGTCGCCTCCACACCGTCCATCCGCGGCATGCGGATGTCCATGAGGACCACGTCGGGCTGCAGCGCCCGCACCTGGTCCAGAGCCTGGAGGCCGTCTCCGGCCTCGCCGACGACCGCGAGGTCCTGCTCGGCCTCCAGGATCATCCGGAAGCCGGTGCGCAGCAGGGGCTGGTCATCGACCAGTAGGACGCGGATGGCCACGTAAGTCTCCTTCGCTAGTCCGGCCCCATTCTGCCCTGCGCCCCGGCCTCGGACTCGGCCGCCCTCACTGCGAGCGGATACGGCGGGGGAGTACCGCCGAACTCCGGACAGTGCGCCTGGTGGTCGCACCAGCCACACAGCTTGGTCGGACGCGGCCGCCAGTCCCCGGACTCCGTGGCCTGCCGGATCGCTTCCCACAGAGAGTGCAGCTTGCGCTCGACGCGCTCCAGGTCGGCGACGACCGGGTCGTACGTCACGACGTCACCGCTGCCCAGATAGACCAGCTGCAGCCGACGCGGGACGACGTTCTTCAGCCGCCACACCACCAGGGCGTAGAACTTCATCTGGAACAGCGCACCCTCGGCGTACTCGGGGCGGGGCGCCTTTCCCGTCTTGTAGTCGACGATCCGCACCTCGCCGGTGGGCGCCACGTCGACCCGGTCGATGATCCCGCGCAGTCTCAGCCCCGAGTCCAGCTCCGTCTCGACGAACAGCTCACGCTCGACCGGTTCGAGCCGCGTCGGGTCCTCCAGCGTGAACCACCGCTCCACGAGCCGCTCCGCCTCGCCGAGCCAGCGCGTCAGCCGCTCGCCCTCCGGATCGTCGGCGAACAACTCGACGACCTCCGGCCGAGTCTCCCGCAGCCGATCCCACTGACCGGGGACGAGCGACTTGGCACGAGGCGCCGTCCGTTCGGTCGCCGGGGCATCGAAGAGCCGCTCCAGGACCGCGTGCACCAGCGTGCCGCGCGTCGCCGCCTCGCTCGGCTTCTCGGGCAGCCGGTCGATCACCCGGAACCGGTACAGCAGCGGACACTGCATGAAGTCGCCGGCACGCGAGGGGGACAGCGAGGACGGCGCTTTGGCCGACGGCCCGACCGGGGCTCTCTCGTCCTCCGCCACCGCTGTGTCCGCGCTCGCCGTGATCACTGCCGTCGCCGTGTCCGCCCCGATGACCACGACGGGCCCCGCCGCCGCGTCGTCGCCGGGCCCGGCCACCGTCGCGGTCGCCGCCGCCTCGGCCGTGACCGGCGGGGCCGTCTGCGCGGTGCCTCGGTCGGCGGAATCCGCCACGCCCTCCGTGCTCGTCTCCATGACCACAGACCATACGGCCCACCACTGACAGTGACCCAGCCCAGGCCTCCACCGGCGCGACGACCGGGGAAACGCAGGGGGTGCCGGGGCGGAACGCGTCCCGACGGCCGCATACCATCGACCCGAGACCATCCCGTCCGGCAGGCGCGGGAGACGCTTCGAGCGAGGGGACACCGTGGACGAGAGCGGCGGGAGCGGGCAGCCGCGGTCCGGTAACGACGAGCCGACCGAGCGCCCCGCAACACCTGCGACCCCGGCCACCGGCCCCGCACACCCCGGCAAGCCCCCCCAGGGCACCGACACCGGCGAGGCCCCACCACCCGACGAACCCACCATGGTCGTACGTCGGTTGGACCCGCCGCTACAGCCCCCGCATGACGACGACGCAACCGACAAGACCACCGAGGACGCTGCAGCCAAGAAGAGGGCCGAGACCGAGAACAGGGACGGGGACGGGACCGAGAACGGGGACGAGAACGGGGACAAGGCCACCGACAAGGCCCCCGCGAACGACACCACGGCCCACCACCCCCACACCGGCGACGACGACCGGACCCTCGCCCGCGCCGGTGTCACCAAGGGCCGCCCGCCCCGCCGCGAGCGCGGCCCCGGAGGCGGACTGCTGATGGGGCGGCCGTTCGGCGTGCCCGTGTACGTCGCCCCCAGCTGGTTCCTCGTCGCCGCCCTGATCACCTGGGTGTTCGGCGGACAACTCGACCGCGTGCTGCCCGAACTCGGCGCCGCCCGCTACCTGGTCTCCCTCTTCTTCGCGGTCGCCTTCTACGCCTCCGTCCTCATCCACGAACTCGCCCACACCGTCGCGGCCCTCCGCTTCAAACTCCCGGTCCGCCGCATCCAGCTCCAGTTCTTCGGCGGCGTCTCCGAGATCGAGAAAGAGGCCGAGACCCCCGGTCGCGAGTTCGTCCTGGCCTTCGTCGGCCCCCTGCTCTCCCTCGTCCTCGCCGGCCTGTTCTACCTCGCCATGCTGCCCGTCGAACCCGGCACCGTCCCCGGCGTCCTGCTGGCCGGTCTGATGATCTCCAACCTGATCGTCGCCGCCTTCAACCTGCTGCCCGGCCTGCCCCTCGACGGCGGCCGGATGCTCCGCGCGGTCGTCTGGAAGATCACCGGCAGGCCCATGACCGGCACCGTCGCCGCCGCCTGGGTCGGCCGCGTCCTCGCCGTCTCCGTCCTCATCGGCCTGCCCCTGCTCACCCAGTCCGGGGCACTCGGCTCCAACGCCGAGGACAACGTCGGCATGGACACCGTCATGGACGCCCTGCTCGCCGCCATCCTCGCCGCCATCATCTGGACCGGCGCCGGCAACAGCCTGCGCGTGGCCCGACTGCGCGAACACCTGCCCCACCTGCGCGCCCGCACCCTCACCCGCCGCGCCGTCCCCGTGGAGACCCACACCCCCCTCTCCGAGGCCCTGCGCCGCGCCAACGCCGCCGGAGCCCGCGCCCTCGTCGTCGTCGACACCGACGGACACCCCCTCTCCCTCGTCCGCGAGGCCGCCATCGTCGGCGTACCCGAACACCGCCGCCCCTGGGTCGCCGTCAGCGGCCTCGCCCAGGACCTCACCGACGGCATGCGCGTCTCCGCGGAACTGGCCGGAGAAGACCTCCTGGACGCCCTGCGCACCACCCCCGCCACCGAGTACCTGGTCGTCGAGGAGACCGGCGAGATCTACGGAGTCCTCTCCGCCGCCGACGTGGAACGCGCCTTCGTGAAGGCGATGGCCAGGCCCTCCTAGCGCCCGCCCCGATGGTCGGCGGCCCCCGCCGGGACCGGTACTCTGTTCACATGTCCGAACCGACCGGTGCCGCCCGCCGTCGCGGGCCCTTCAAGGTCGGGGACCAGGTTCAGCTGACCGACCCCAAGGGCCGCCACTACACGTTCACGCTCGAAGCCGGGAAGAACTTCCACACCCACAAGGGTTCCTTCCCGCACGACGAACTGATCGGTGCTCCCGAGGGCAGCGTTGTCCGCACCACCGGGAACGTCGCCTACCTCGCGCTGCGCCCCCTGCTCCCCGACTACGTCCTGTCCATGCCCCGCGGCGCCGCCGTGGTCTACCCCAAGGACGCGGGGCAGATCCTGGCCTTCGCCGACATCTTCCCCGGCGCACGCGTCGTAGAGGCCGGCGTCGGCTCCGGCTCGCTCAGCAGCTTCCTGCTGCGCGCCATCGGCGACCAGGGCATGCTGCACAGCTACGAACGCCGCGAGGACTTCGCCGACATCGCCCGGCAGAACGTGGAGCGCTACTTCGGCGCCCCCCACCCCGCCTGGCAGCTCACCGTCGGTGACCTCCAGGACAACCTGTCCGACGCCGACGTCGACCGCGTCATCCTCGACATGCTCGCCCCGTGGGAGTGCCTGGAGGCCGTCTCCAAGGCCCTCGTGCCCGGCGGCATCCTGTGCTGCTACGTGGCCACCACCACGCAGCTCGCCCGGACCGTCGAGTCCATCCGGGAGATCGGCTGCTTCAACGAGCCGACCTCCTGGGAGTCGATGATCCGCAACTGGCACGTCGAGGGCCTGGCCGTCCGCCCGGACCACCGGATGATCGGCCACACCGGCTTCCTCCTCACCGCCCGCCGCCTCGCCGACGGCGTCGAACCCCCCATGCGCCGCCGCCGCCCCGCCAAGGGCGCCTACGGCGAGGACTACTCCGGCCCCAACGCCGACGGCGGCGCCACCCGCTGAGGCGGCCCGCAAGAGAGACAACGCACCAACACCCTGGACAACGCACAATCACCCTGGCCCAGTTCCCACGACACCCCGGGAACTGGGCCACGCCGTACCGGTGTTGACACGGCACCAGAATCCGTAACACCCCGGCGGGCCGAACCCCACCCCGCCGTTCCCCCCGGACTGTGACGTGTGGCACCATGCAGGCCACCCCCACCGGCACAGCCCTCAGGAGACGCTCCTAGTGCAGCAATCCGCCGTCCCGGAACTGGCAGCCACCCACACCCGACCGATCCACTGGGTCGCCACCGCGACGGCGGTCGCCGGCGTGGTGGCCCTCTCTTCGGTCCTACAACCCAACCCGGCCACCGCGGCCCAGGCAGCCGGCCCCCAGACCAGAACCGCCCCCTCCGGCATCACGCCCCCCGACCCCGCGGACGCCGACTTCCCGATCGAATGCGGACCGGTCAAGGCAATCGTGGTGAAAAAGGCTCACGAAGACCTTGACGGCGACGGCAGGCCGGAAACGGTCGCCGTGGTGCACTGCGACGCCCCCATGGGCACCCCGCCCGACGGCGTGTATGTACTCACCCGGTCCACGGACACCGGCAAACCCCGAGTGGTCGCCACCCTGGTCGACCCCAAGGACCGGCAGACCGTCACCGACTTCGCCCTGCGGGACCACGCCGTCGTCGCCACGCTCCTCGGCTACTCCACCGCCGACGTGCCCAGTTGCTGCCCGGACGTGAAGGACAGCGCGAAGTGGCAGTGGAAGAACGGCGCGTTCGTCCGCTCGACACCCGCCGGCTCACACACCGTCTGACCCGTGACACCAGCACATGTGAGAAATCAGACAGCGATCACAACAGGTGTCAGTACGGTCACTCCGCGTCGGGCCCGTACACCTCGACCAGGTCCGAAACCCGACGCACATGGATGCAGGCGCCCGGGCACTCCTTCGCGGAGTCCACGACATCCGTGAGAAGCGGCAACGGTACGGGCGTTGTGGCACCCCTGTCCTGCAACAGCTCCTCGCCCGTACCCTTGACATAGGCCAGTCCGTCGATGTCCAGCTCGAACACCTCCGGCGCGTACTGGGCACAGATGCCGTCACCGGTACAGAGATCCTGATCGATCCAGACCTCCAGCCCTTCGACACCGGCCCCGGCCTCCTGATGCACGTCCATCTCTCCTTGCCGTTTCTGTGCCGACCCGACCGGGAATCCGGCCAGCTCTGACGGGTGTTGAACACTTCGACCCTACCTCCGTCGGCTTCCCAACCATGTTCGGTGGGTATTCCCCTGGCGTGAGGGAGAGCGCAAGGGTGAAGATCGGACACACCCCGACCGTCTTTGTGATCTAGGGGTTTCAATCGACACCCACCCAGGTAGGGTCTGGAAGCGTCCAGCTCCCCTTGGAGGAGGTGAGGACCGTGGCAGCCCACGACGACGACATGAACCGCGGCATCCGCCCGGGACGAGGGTCCGAAGACCCCGCCGGGCAGATTGCCTACCTTGAGCAGGAGATCGCCGTCCTGCGACGCAAGCTCGCCGACTCTCCGCGACACACGAGGATTCTCGAAGAGCGGATCGTCGAACTGCAGACCAACCTGGCCGGCGTGTCCGCCCAGAACGAGCGACTCGCGAACACGCTCCGTGAGGCCCGCGACCAGATCGTGGCCCTCAAGGAAGAAGTCGACCGGCTCGCACAGCCGCCGGCCGGCTTCGGTGTCTTCCTCGTGGCGAACGAGGACGGCACGGCCGACATCTTCACCGGCGGCCGCAAACTCCGGGTGAACGTCAGCCCAAGCGTGGAACTCGACGACCTCCGGCGCGGCCAGGAGGTGATGCTCAACGAAGCACTCAACGTGGTCGAGGCCATGGAGTACGAGAGCGTCGGCGACATCGTCACCCTCAAGGAGATCCTCGAGGACGGCGAGCGAGCCCTCGTGGTCGGGCACACCGACGAGGAACGGGTGGTACGGCTCGCCGAGCCGCTGATGGACGTCACCATCCGTCCCGGAGACGCCCTGCTGCTCGAACCCCGCTCCGGCTATGTGTACGAGGTCGTACCGAAGAGCGAGGTCGAGGAACTCGTCCTCGAAGAGGTCCCGGACATCGGCTACGAGCAGATCGGCGGCCTCGGCGGCCAGATCGAGGCCATCCGCGACGCCGTCGAGCTCCCGTACCTCTACCCCGACCTGTTCAAGGAGCACGAACTGCGGCCGCCCAAGGGCGTCCTGCTGTACGGGCCCCCTGGCTGCGGCAAGACGCTCATCGCCAAGGCCGTCGCCAACTCGCTGGCCAAGAAGGTCGCCGAGGTGACCGGACAGGCCACGGGCAAGAGCTTCTTCCTCAACATCAAGGGCCCCGAGCTCCTGAACAAGTACGTCGGCGAGACCGAGCGGCAGATCCGCCTCGTCTTCCAGCGTGCTCGAGAGAAGGCCAGCGAGGGCACCCCCGTCATCGTCTTCTTCGACGAGATGGAATCCCTCTTCCGCACCCGAGGCTCGGGTGTCAGCTCGGACGTGGAGAACACCATCGTCCCGCAGCTGCTCGCCGAGATCGACGGCGTGGAGGGCCTGCAGAACGTGGTCGTGATCGGCGCCTCCAACCGCGAGGACATGATCGACCCCGCCATCCTGCGGCCCGGCCGACTCGACGTGAAGATCAAGATCGAACGTCCGGACGCCGAAGCGGCCAAGGACATCTTCGGCAAGTACCTCACCGAGCGCCTCCCGCTGCACTCCGACGACGTCGGCGAGCACGGCGGCAGCAAGGCGACCACCGTCGGAAGCATGATCCAGACGGCAGTCGAACACATGTATGCCGAATCCGAGGAAAACCGCTTCCTGGAAGTCACCTACGCCAATGGCGACAAGGAAGTCCTCTACTTCAAGGACTTCAACTCCGGCGCCATGATCGAGAACATCGTGGGCCGCGCCAAGAAAATGGCGATCAAGGACTTCCTCGAGCACAGTCAGAAGGGTCTCCGCGTCTCCCATCTCCTCCAGGCCTGCGTGGACGAGTTCAAGGAGAACGAGGACCTGCCGAACACCACCAACCCGGACGACTGGGCCCGCATCTCCGGGAAGAAGGGCGAACGGATCGTCTACATCCGTACCCTCATCACCGGAAAGCAGGGCGCGGACACCGGACGCTCCATCGACACGGTGGCGAACACCGGTCAGTACCTGTAAAACACAGGGCGGCTGCGGGTGCCCTCACCGGGTACCCGCAGCCGACTGTTTTCCAGGCGACGGCCGTGACAAGAGGCGTGCAAGGCAATGACGCAAATGATCTCCCCACCAGCGCAGAGGCGTTCTAGGCTCTTCGGTACCGCCGAGTCGCGCAGTGCGGGGACGGGCACCGCACACGCACCGGAGCGCCAGCGGTACGTGAGCGGCGTCCCCGACCGAGGACGCCGCCGGGCAAGGAGGGCCGCATGACCGTACGGCGAGTAATGGGCATCGAGACGGAGTACGGGATCTCCGTCCCCGGCCACCCCAACGCCAATGCCATGCTCACCTCATCCCAGATCGTCAACGCCTACGCGGCGGCGATGCACCGGGCCCGACGGGCCCGCTGGGACTTCGAGGAAGAGAACCCGCTACGGGACGCGCGAGGCTTCGACCTCGCCCGCGAGTCCGCCGACTCCAGCCAGCTCACCGACGAGGACATCGGCCTCGCCAACGTGATCCTCACCAACGGCGCGCGGCTCTACGTCGACCACGCGCACCCCGAATACAGCTCCCCCGAGGTCACCAACCCCCGGGACGCCGTCCTCTGGGACAAGGCCGGCGAACGCATCATGGCCGAGGCCGCGGAACGGGCCGCGCAGCTCCCGGGCGCCCAGCCGATCCACCTCTACAAGAACAACACCGACAACAAGGGCGCCTCCTACGGCACGCACGAGAACTACCTGATGAAGCGGGAAACCCCCTTCTCGGACATCGTGCGCCACCTCACGCCGTTCTTCGTCTCCCGTCAGGTCTTCGCCGGAGCGGGCCGCGTCGGCATCGGCCAGGACGGACACGAGCACGGCTTCCAGCTCAGTCAGCGCGCCGACTACTTCGAGGTCGAGGTGGGCCTGGAAACCACCCTCAAGCGCCCCATCATCAACACCCGGGACGAACCGCACGCCGACGCCGAGAAACACCGCCGCCTCCACGTGATCATCGGCGACGCGAACCTCTCGGAGATCTCCACCTATCTGAAACTGGGCACGACAGCGCTCGTGCTGTCCATGATCGAGGACGGCTTCATCGCCGTCGACCTGGCCGTGGACCAGCCCGTCCGCACGCTCCACCAGGTCTCCCACGACCCGACACTCAAGCGCCTGGTCACACTCCGCAGCGGCCGGACACTCACCGCGGTCCAGCTGCAGATGGAGTACTTCGAACTGTCACGCAAGTACGTGGAGGAGCGGTTCGGCGCGGACGCCGACGACCAGACCAAGGACGTGCTGGCCCGCTGGGAGGACACCCTCAACCGCCTGGAGAACGACCCGATGAGCCTGGCCGGCGAACTGGACTGGGTCGCCAAGCGGGAACTCATGGAGGGCTACCGACGCCGGGACGACCTCGACTGGGACGCCGCCCGGCTCCACCTGGTGGACCTCCAGTACGCCGACGTACGCCCCGACAAGGGCCTCTACAACCGGCTGGCGGCCCGTGGCCGGATGAAGCGCCTGCTGGACGACAACGAGGTCGAGCGGGCCCGCACGAAGCCGCCGGAGGACACCCGCGCGTACTTCCGTGGACGCTGCCTGGAGCAGTACGCGGACGACGTGGCGGCGGCCTCCTGGGACTCGGTGATCTTCGACCTGCCGGGGCGGGACTCGCTCCAGCGGGTCCCAACCCTGGAACCGCTTCGCGGAACGCGTAATCACGTCAAGGAGCTCCTGGACCGCTGTCGTACGGCGGAAGACCTGGTCAGGGTGCTGTCGGGCGGCTGAGGGGGTACTCGGGGCCGACGCGGCCCACAGGGTGGAATGCTCGGCGTCCGGGAATCATCGAGGTGGTCCCCGAACGTTGAGGAAACTGCGGGGCCGATGTCGGACCCTGCTTGTAGGGTCTGATCAAGAACGTCGAACCGAGCGGGGTGAGGGTTATGGCGACCAAGGACACCGGCGGCGGACAGCAGAAGGCGACGCGCAACACCGAGGAGGTCGAGGAGGCGCCCGAGGCGCAGGCATCCGAAGATCTCAAGGAGCGCCAGGAGAAGCTGAGCGACGACGTGGACTCCGTCCTGGACGAAATCGATGATGTGCTCGAGGAGAATGCCGAGGACTTCGTTCGAAGTTTCGTTCAGAAGGGCGGCGAGTAGCCTTCGAATCGAAGGCCTCGGGGATTCTCGAGTTGGCAAGCGAAGACGGTGTGAAGTGCTGCTCGCGGTGCAAGGAGTCGAAGCCACGGGCAGCCTTCGCCAGTAACAAGACGGCCCGGGATGGATTGCAGGCCTACTGCCGGGAGTGCTGGGCCGCCTATCACCAGGCCCGGCAACTGGCGAAGGGCAGGAACGTGCGGCCGCGCGTGGAGACGCCTGAGGGGCACAAGTTCTGCCGGAGCTGTGAGGAGATCAAGCCGCACAGCGAGTGGCACCGCAATGCAACGGCGTCTGACGGCCTCTCGACGAGCTGCAAGGCCTGTCGGGCAAGGAAAGGGCGCGTAGGACACCTGAAGCGCCACTACGGCATCACCGAAGCCGAGCGTGACGAGATGGTCGCCTCTCAAATGGGGCTCTGCGTGATCTGCCTGAAAGCTCCCGCCGTACATGTGGATCACTGCCATAAGACGGGTAGGGTCCGAGGCGTACTGTGCTTCAACTGCAATTCGGCCATCGGCAAGTTGGGAGACGACCCCGACGCCGTCCGTCGGGCCGCCGCTTACTTGGAAGGAATCGCGTGGAAGCCAACACTCGTAGCACCGGGCGTCTACCAGCTGCCTTCCTGACGCCTGGGTCGTCCTCCTTCATGGACTTCCTGTCGGAGCACCAGCCGGCGATCCTGCCCGGCAACCGGCAGCTGCCGCCCACCCAGGGTGTGATCGAGGCGCCGCACGGCACCACGATCGTGGGCGCGACGTTCCCGGGTGGTGTCGTGCTCGCCGGTGACCGTCGCGCCACGATGGGCAATGTCATCGCGCAGCGGGACATCGAGAAGGTGTTCCCGGCCGACGAGTACTCGGCTGTCGGTATCGCCGGCACCGCGGGTCTGGCCGTCGAGATGGTGAAGCTGTTCCAGCTGGAGCTGGAGCACTTCGAGAAGGTCGAGGGGGCGCAGTTGTCCCTGGAGGGCAAGGCGAACCGGCTGTCGACCATGATCCGCTCCAACCTCGGCATGGCCATGCAGGGTCTGGCCGTGGTCCCGTTGTTCGCCGGGTTCGATGTGGACCGGGACAAGGGCCGTATCTTCTCGTACGACGTGACCGGTGGTCGTTCGGAGGAGCACAACTTCGCCGCGACCGGTTCAGGGTCGATCTTCGCGCGGGGTGCCATGAAGAAGCTCTACCGTGACGACCTGAGCGAGGCCGAGGCCACGACTCTTGTGGTGCAGGCTCTGTATGACGCGGCAGACGACGACTCGGCGACCGGTGGTCCCGATGTCGCTCGCCGGATCTACCCGATCGTCACTGTGATCACTGAGGACGGCTTCCGTCGGCTTGCCGATGACGAGTCCTCCGAGATCGCCCGTTCGATCCTGCAGCGGCGGCTGGAGCAGCCCGACGGTCCGCGCGCCGCGCTTTTGTAGTCGGCGGGTTCGGTTTTCTTGCCAGGTGGTCCAGTGACTTCGACAGAAAGGGACGGATAACCGGTGTCGACGCCGTTCTATGTCTCCCCCCAGCAGGCGATGGCCGACCGGGCGGAGTACGCCCGTAAGGGCATCGCTCGTGGTCGCAGCCTCGTCGTGCTGCAGTATGCCGACGGCATTGTGTTCGTCGGTGAGAACCCGTCCCGTGCGCTGCACAAGTTCAGTGAGATCTATGACCGGATCGGTTTCGCGGCCGCCGGCAAGTACAACGAGTACGAGAATCTGCGGATCGGTGGTGTGCGTTACGCGGATCTGCGTGGTTACACCTATGACCGGGACGATGTGACCGCTCGTGGTCTGGCGAACGTCTATGCCCAGACGCTGGGCACGATCTTCTCCAGTGCGGCCGAGAAGCCGTACGAGGTGGAGTTGGTGGTCGCCGAGGTCGGGGAGACGCCGGAGGGTGACCAGATCTATCGGTTGCCGCATGACGGTTCGATCGTGGACGAGCATGGTTCGGTCGCTGTCGGCGGTAATGCCGAGCAGATCAGTGGTTATCTGGACCAGCGTCATCAGGACGGTATGAGTCTGGCGGGGGCGCTCGAGCTCGCTGTGCAGGCGTTGTCCCGCGATACGAACGGCAGTGAGCGGGAGATTCCCGCGGAGCGTCTGGAGGTCGCGGTGCTGGACCGTACGCGGCCGCAGAAGCGTAAGTTCAAGCGGATCGTCGGCCGTCAGCTCGGTCGGTTGCTGGAGGCGGGTGGGGCGACCACGGAGGCGGAGAGCTCCGAGGAGGAGTGACGTCTCGCGTCTCGTCTGTTGGACGTCTTGTGTGCCCCGGTCGACCACTCGGCCGGGGCACAGGTCGTTTCAGGAGGCCCTGGGGGGTGCTGTGGAGCCCCGGACGACCAGCTCGACGGGAATGTCCCCTGCGTCCGGTGTACGGCCCTCCAGGACCGCCAGGAGGGCCCGCATTCCGCGTTCGCCGAAGAGCTCGGAGTCGAGGCGTACGGTCGTGAGCTCGGGGTCGATGGCGGTGGCGAGGGCGAGGTCGTCGAGGCCGGTGACGGAGATGTCGTCGGGGATGCGCAGGCCGAGGCGGCGCAGGGCCTTGTAGGCGCCGGCGGCGAGTTTGTCGTCGTCGCAGACCACGGCGGTGGGCGGGGGGCCGGGGGCGGAGAGCGCGGTCTGGGTGGCGGCCGTGGCGTCTTCGATGGACAGGGGTGCGCGGATCGTGCGGACGGTGGTGCCGGGGACCGTGGCGGTGCGGGTGGCGAGTTCGCGGGCGCGGATCTCGAAGGTCCAGGAGGGCACGTCCGCCGCGAGGTGGAGGAAGTGGCGGTGGCCCAGGTCCAGGAGGTGTTCGGTGACCTGTCGTACTCCGTCGGTGATGTCGAGGTTGACGGTGGCGGCGCCGAGGCTTCCGGAGGGGTCGCTGTCCAGCATCACGAGGGGGAGTTGGTCGCCGCGGATGGCGGTGAGGGCGTCGGCGGCCATGGAGGAGGCGATGACGCCGTCGAGGGCGGCCTGGGCGGAGGCGAAGGGGTCGCGGGCGGGGCCGATGCCTTCGGGGGAGGGGTACAGGACGACGCCGAAGCCGTGTTCGGCGGCGACGCGGGCGGCGCCCGTGTAGACGCCGGCGAAGAACTCGGTGGTGAGGGCGGGTACCACGAGGAGGACGGTGCGGGTGCGGCCGAGGCGGAGGTTGCGGGCTGCCAGGTTGGGCCGGTAGCCGAGTTCGCGTGCGGCTTCGCGGACGCGTTCGGCGGTGGTCTCCGATACTCGGCCGCGCCATTTGTCGCCGAGGACCAGGGAGACCGCGGCCTGGGAGACGCCGGCGGCCTGGGCGACGTCTCGGCTGGTGGGGCGGGTGCTGCCTCGGGCCACCGGCTGCCTGCGCTTTCGTCTGGACGGGTGAACAGCGCACATGGTACGTATGACCGGGGACGTTATACGTAAAACCCCATGCGTCACCGGCGCACCGGGCGAACAAAGGGTGGGACATGGCCGCGGGATACCTGGACCTCCTCAGGGCGAGGCATGCCGTCCGGCTGCTCGTCGGGACGCTGGTGGGGCGGTTGCCGAACGCCACCGCCGCGATCGCGATCATGCTGTTCGTGCGTGCGGAGGGCGGTTCGTACACCCTGGCCGGCGGACTGGTGGCCGCGTACGGTGTGGCCAACGCCGTGGGGCAGCCGGTGCTGGGGCGGCTGGTGGACCTGCACGGCCAGCCGCGTGTCCAGCTCTCGGCGGCGATCCTGTCGGGCCTGGCGATGGCCGTCTTCGCCGTCTCGGGTATCGGGCCGCTGCCGCTCGCCTATGCCGCGGTGGCCGCCGCCGGGCTCTTCACGCCGCCTCTGGAGGGCGGCCTGCGGGCGCTGTGGCCCTCCGTCCTCGGCAGGGAGGACAAGGTGCACACGGCGTACGCCATGGACGCCATAGCGCAGGAGGTGATGTTCACCGTCGGGCCGCTGCTCGTCACGCTGTGTGTGTCGCTGTGGTCGGAAATGGCGGCGCTGCTCGCCCTGAACGTCGTCGGGGTGCTGGGCGCGCTCTCCGTGGTCGTGTCGCCGCCCTCGCGCGCGTGGCGTTCGGCGCCGCGCGAGGCGCACTGGCTCGGTGCGTTGCGCTCGAGCGGACTGCTCGCCCTGCTCGGTGCGCTTCTGTTCGTCGGTATCGCGCTCGGTTCCATCACGGTGGCGGGGGTGTCGTACGCGGACGACCACGGCGGTGGCGCGGTGTACGGCTGGCTGATGGCGGGCATCGGGCTGGGTGCGCTGATCGGCGGTCTGTTCTACGGGGCGCGGCGGTGGACCGGTGAGCCGGCGCGGCGACTGCGGGCCCTCGTGGCGTTTCTGGCGGTGTGTTATCTGCCGCTGACGCTGATGCCGGGTGTGGTCGCGATGACGTTGCTGACGGTCCTTGCCGGTGTCTTTCTGGCGCCTGTCATCGCGTGTGCCTTCGTGTTGGTCGACCGGCATGCTCCGCGGGGGACGGTCACCGAGGCGTTCTCCTGGCTTGTGACGACGTTCACCGTGGGTACGTCCGTCGGGACGGGGCTTGCGGGGCCGGTCGTCGAGGCGGGCGGGGGCGCTGTGGGGTTTCGCCGTGCCGGGTGCGGCGGGGGCCGTGTCGCTGGTGGTTCTGCTGGCCACGGGGAGGGTACTCGCAGGTGTTGGTGCGGGCGCGGTGGTTGCGTCTTCACCGGAAAATGATCCAAACCGTGCTGCCGAACCCCGTTTCAGCTCGGGGGATCGGGCGTAATGTTCACTCATGGACCGCCGCATTTTCGGGCTGGAGAACGAGTACGGCGTCACGTGTACGTTCAGGGGACAGCGACGCCTGTCTCCCGACGAGGTGGCGCGGTACCTCTTCCGCCGTGTCGTGTCATGGGGCCGTAGCAGCAATGTCTTTCTGCGAAACGGCGCCCGCCTCTATCTCGATGTCGGGTCACATCCGGAATACGCGACACCCGAATGTGACAACGTGACCGAACTGGTCACGCACGACAAAGCGGGCGAGCGCATTCTCGAAGGACTCCTGGTGGACGCCGAACGACGCCTGCACGAGGAGGGAATCGCGGGCGACGTCTACCTCTTCAAGAACAACACAGACTCTGCGGGCAACTCGTACGGATGCCACGAGAACTATCTGGTGGCGCGGCATGGCGAGTTCTCCCGACTCGCGGACATTCTCATTCCGTTCCTCGTCACCCGTCAGCTTCTGTGCGGGGCGGGCAAGGTGCTGCAGACCCCGCGTGGCGCGGTGTACTGCGTCAGCCAGCGGGCTGAGCACATCTGGGAGGGTGTCTCCTCGGCGACAACCCGTTCCCGGCCGATCATCAACACCCGCGACGAACCGCACGCGGACGCCGAGCGCTATCGGCGTCTGCATGTCATCGTGGGCGACTCGAACATGTCCGAGACGACGATGCTGCTGAAGGTCGGCGCCACCGACCTGGTGCTGCGCATGATCGAGGCGGGCACCGTGATGCGGGACCTGACCCTGGAGAACCCGATCCGGGCGATCCGCGAGGTCAGTCACGACATCACCGGGCGGCGCAAGGTGCGTCTGGCGAGCGGCCGGGAGGCCTCCGCGCTGGACGTGCAGCGTGAGTACTACGAGAAGGCCGTGGACTTCTGTGAGCGCCGCGGTATCCGCACCGGCACCGTCGAGCAGGTCCTGGAGTTGTGGGGCCGCACGCTGGACTCGATCGAGGCCGAGGACCTCGACCGGATCGGCACCGAGATCGACTGGGTCATGAAGTACAAGCTCATCGAGCGGTACCGGGCCAAGCACAACATGACCATGTCCCACCCGCGGGTCGCGCAGATAGACCTCGCGTACCACGACATCCATCGTCGTCGTGGCCTGTACTACCTGTTGGAGAAGAAGGGGCAAGCCGCCAGGATCTGCAACGACTTGAAGATCTTCGAGGGCAAGTCGGTTCCGCCGCAGACCACTCGGGCGCGGCTGCGTGGCGACTTCATCCGGCGGGCGCAGGAACAGCGCCGTGACTTCACGGTCGACTGGGTGCACCTCAAGCTCAACGACCAGGCGCAGCGCACCGTGTTGTGCAAGGACCCGTTCCGTTCGGTGGACGACAGGGTGGAGAAGCTCATCGCCGGAATGTGAGCAGCGCGTTCCGGAGTATCACGCGGAACGCAACACGGGCGCCGTACGTTTCGCGTACGGCGCCCTTCTCACGTCGTAGAGTTGCGCGCACTCCATCAACAAGATCGACCGATTACGAGGCCCCCACTGTGCGCCGACGCTCACTGCTCATCGCCGTACCCACCGGACTGGTCACGCTCGCCGCATGCAGCGACGACAAGTCCGACACGAGTAAGGCGAGCGACAGCGCGTCGCCTGCGGCGTCGGAGTCGGCCTCGGCTTCGGCCGCGCCCCCGCCCAAGATCGTCGACGGGCCGTTGCCGGCGATCACCAAGGGCACCAAGTTCGGTGAGAAGCCGACCGTCGCCAAGGGCAGCGGCGACCCGTCGAAGCAGCTGGCGGTGAAGACGGTCGTCGCGGGTGGCGGGAAGGCCGTTGCGGAGGGCGACTTCATCCTGGCGAACTACCTGGGGCAGCTCTGGGACACCGCGAAGGTCCTCGACAACTCCTACGACCGTAAGGCGCCGTTGCTGACCCAGATCGCCCAGGGCAGCACCATGGAGGGCTGGCGGTACGCGTTGACGGGCAAGAAGACCGGCAGCCGGGTGGAGTTCTCGGTGCCGCCGACCTGGGGGTTCGGGAAGACGGGTAACGCGCAGGTGGGTGTCAAGGGCACCGACACGCTGGTGTTCGTGTTCGACATCGAGGACACGTTCGGCGCCAAGAGTTCCGCCAAGGGCAAGGACGTGGCCCAGGACGACGCCGACCTGCCGAAGGTGGGGACCAACACCGACGGCAAGGCGCCCTCGATCGACGTCCCCAAGGCCGACGCGCCGACGAAGCTGGTGGCGAACTACGTCATCGAGGGTGACGGCGACAAGCTGGGCGCGCAGGACACCGTGCTGGTGCAGTACAAGGGCGTGATCTGGGAGACCGGCAAGGAGTTCGACTCGACGTACAGCAGCGGCAAGCTGACGTCGTTCTCGCTCCAGCAGGTCGTCAAGGGGTGGGCGCAGGGCCTGACCGGCAAGAAGGTCGGCAGCCGCGTCCTGATCGTCATCCCGCCGAAGCTGGGCTACGCGGACAGCCCGCCGGCGGGCAGCGGTATCGAGAAGGACTCCACGCTGGTCTTCTCGGTCGACATCCTGGCCAAGATGTAGTCGACGTCCTGGCCGGGCTGTAACCGCGCCGAGATGCAAGACTGTGTTTGTTGCCTTTCCGTACACAAGCAGGAGCTAGAGACGTGAGCATCGACAAGCCCGAGATCGACTTCCCGGGCGGCGAGCCCCCGGCGGACCTGGAGATCAAGGAGATCTGGGAGGGTGACGGCGCGGTGGCGCAGGCGGGCCAGACCGTCACCGTCCACTACGTGGGTGTCTCCTTCAGCACGGGCGAGGAATTCGACGCCAGCTGGAACCGTGGTGCGCCGTTCCGTTTCCCGCTGGGCGGCGGCAGGGTCATCCAGGGCTGGGACCAGGGTGTGCAGGGCATGAAGGTCGGCGGTCGCCGTCAGCTGACCATTCCGGCGCACCTCGCCTACGGCAACCAGAGCCCGAGCCCGGCGATCAAGCCCGGCGAGACGCTGATCTTCGTGGTCGACCTCCTCGGGGTCTGATCGTCGTACGACCGGTCTCGACCACCTGGGGCCCATGCCTGTCCGGGCATGGGCCCTCGGCTTTTGCCGCGCCACTGCGGGGCGGTACGGTCATCGTCCGTAAGCACCATAGGGAGGCGAAGGGCGTCGATGGCCATTGCCAAGGCCGAGCGGCTGATGAACCTGGCGCTGTGTCTGCTCGGGACCCGGCGGCCGCTCAGCAAGCGCGAGCTGCGTGAGTCCATCGAGGCCTACCTCGAAGCGGGGTCCGACGACTCCTTCAACCGGATGTTCGAGCGCGACAAGGACGATCTGCGCGAACTCGGTCTGGTCATCGAAACGGTCGAGAACCTCGACGGTGAGGTCGGCTACCTGGCCCGTCGTGACAGCAACCGCCTCCCGCCCATCACCCTCGACGCCGAGGAGGCCGCGGCCCTGGGCCTGGCGGCCAAGGTGTGGCAGCAGGCCCGGTTGGCCGGCGCGGCCAGCGGCGCCCTGCAGAAGCTGCGCGCGGCGGGCCTTCCGGAGGACGTCGACCCGTATGAGGCGCACAGCGCGCTGGAGCCCCGGATCCCGGTGCACGAGGCCGCGTTCGAACCGTTGATGCTCGCCTGCCGCGACCGGCGTCCGGTGATGTTCGACTACCGCAAGGCCAACGCCGCCCATCCCGAACCCCGCCATGTCGAGCCGTGGGCGCTGGAGTGCTGGCGCGGCCACTGGTACCTGGCCGGCTTCGACCGTGACCGGGGCGCCGAGCGGGTCTTCAGGCTGTCCCGGATCACCGGCCGGGTGCGCTCCCGGGGTACGAGCTTCACCGCCCCGGTGCCGGACGTCGTCACCGTGCGCGAGACCGTCGCGAGCTGGGCGGGGGAGAACGCCGAACGCTCCGCGCTGATCCGGCTGCGAACCGGCGCGGGGTACCCGCTGCGGGCCAGGGCCACCTCCGTGCGGGAACTGGGCGACGGCTGGGACGAGTTGGAGATCCCGTACGGTCATGGCCTGGACGCCTGGCTGGTGGAGTTCGGGCCGGACGTGATGGTCCTGGAGCCCGCCGAGCTGCGGGCCGATGTGGTGGACCGGCTGCGCGCCGTGGCCAAGGGCTGAGGGGGACGTAAGAACGTGGTGGGAAAACCGGCCAGGCCCGGCAACGCCATCGACCAGACCCGGCGGATGCTGTCCCTGGTGACGTATCTGAGGGAGCGGCCCGGGGCCCGGGTCGAGGACGTGGCCCGTGCCTTCGGGATCACCGAGGACGAACTGGTCTCCGACCTCGACATCCTGCCCATGTGCGGCACCAGTTTCCGGGGCGGTGACCTGCTTGACATCGACACCGACGGTGAGCGGATCTGGTGGCACAATCCCGCCGCTCTCGGGGCGGAGGCGGCCGAGCCGCTGAGGCTCGCCGCCGACGAGGCGACCGCGCTGCTGGTCGCCGCCCGCGCGGTGTCCACGCTGCCGGGCCTGCGGGAGAGCGACCGGCAGGCGCTGCTGCGTGCGACCGCCAAGGTGGAGGCCGCGGCCGGTGAGCAGGCGGGCGCCAGCTCCCGGCTGTCCGTCACCTTCGAGGCCGAGGGCGGGGTCTTCGCGGACGTCGACCGGGCGATCTCCGAGCGGCGCCGCCTGTGGATCCGCTACTACTCGCCCGCCCGTGACGAGGTCACCGAGCGCGAGATCGACCCGATCCGGCTGGTCAGTGTCGGGCACACCTATGTGGAGGCCTGGTGCCGGCGCTCCGAGGCGCGCCGCACCTTCCGGCTCGACCGGGTCGCCGAGATCAAGATCCTCGACGAGCCGTCCGCCCCGCCCGAGATCGAGCTGCGGGACCTGTCCGAGGCGCTGGTGCAGCCGGCCGCGGAGGACCCGGAGGTCGTCGTCGAGGTCGGCCCGGGCGGCCGCTGGGTGGCCGAGTACTACCCGCACGACAGTGCGGATGAGCTTGCGGACGGTGGGCTGCGTATCACCCTGCGGACCCCGGATCCGACGTCCCTCAGGCGGCTGGCGCTGCGCCTCGGGCGCGACGGCCGGATCGTCTCGCCGCGTGACCTCGCCGACAGCGCCCGCGAGGCGGCCCGCGGGGCGTTGGCGGCGTACGACGGGGCCGAGGCGCACGGGATGGATGACGGGCAGTACGACCGGCGGAAGTGAGCCGCGGGGCGTGCCGGTTTCGCGGGGAGACCGCTTGGCGGCTCGACGGGCTGAGCACGCTCTCCCTCCGCGGAACCGGTTGTGGCGCCCCGGTGGCGAACGCCCAGAAGAAGAGGAGCAGGGGCTTTGAGCGAGTCGTCGACGTCCGGTGCGGAAATGACGGTGGCCTCCGCGTTCGCCGGGATGAGAAGCGTGACGCCGGTGACGTTCAAGGCGGGCTGCCCGGACTGCCGGGGTCGCTTCGAGCTCGCCGCGAGCGCCCTGCGCCTGGCCATCGGTGCCAGCAGCCGCACCACGTTCTACTCCTTCACCTGCCCCGAGTGCGGTGCCTCGGTCCGTAAGCCCGCCGGCGAGCGGATCGTGGAGCTCCTCACCGGGGGCGGGGTCAGCACGCTGCGGCTGCAATCCCCGTAGGGCCTGTCGTTTGGATCACGCCGCAGACGCGGGGTGTGGCACGCACATCTGCCGCGTTGTCGTCGGTTGCCGACTCCCCCACTCTCGGCTTC
>NZ_JBFAGK010000038.1:36759-44531 GCF_040660135.1 Streptomyces sp. NPDC050997 | reverse complement strand
CTCCTCCGCCTTGCAGCTGCACGCACCACACCCCGCTCAGGTCGGCCAGGAAGCACCGCTGCTTTCCTGCGGCCTGATCCAAACGACAGGCCCTAAGGCCGCGGCACTAGCTCGACGGCCCGAGGCTGCTGCCCACACCGCCGCCCGTGTCCGCGTCGCCGACCGCCCGGATCCCCTTGGTGATCCGGTCCATGTCGGCGAGCGGCGGTCCGTCCGGGCCCGCGTCGAAGACGAACCGTACGAGGACCGGTGACTCGCTGCCGACGCTGGAGGGAAAGACCAGCGACTGCACATAGCCGCCGGGGCCCTTGGCGGTCCGCACCCGCCAGCGCACGAAGTATCCGGAGCGGCCCGCCACCGCGACCTGCCCGGACCCGACCTTCTGGTGCGAGGTGATGCCGCCGTAGGGGCGCCGGTGCAGGGAGTCGCGGTCGTAGGCCGCGTCGGCCGCCTTCGAGATGTCCGCCAGGGCGAGGGCCGCGGGAGAGCGCACGTCGTTCTCGGTGACCGTGCGCGAGAGGACCAGGCCGTGCCGGCACAGGCCGACGCCGGCCGGGCAGTCGTACGTCCCGTCGTCCCTCATCATGACGACGTCGTCCTCGGCGACGTTCTCCGGCCTGGTCCAGCCGTCGCGCAACGGCAGGGTGATGCCGTTGAGTTGGTCCACCACGACGGCCGGGTCGTCGGCGGACGCGGTCGGTGAGGGCTCCTCGCTCGCGGGTTCCGACGTGGGGGCCACCGGCGTGGGCGCGGTGTTCACGTTCGTACCGCCGCCGCCGTTGTCGCGGAGTACGAACGCGCCCGTGACGATCGCGGCGACGAGGACGACCCCGGCGGCGCCCAGGGCGACGGCCTTGGCCCGCCCGGAGGCCCCGTCGGCGGCCTGGGGCCGCCCCACGGCCTCCGGGAAGCGCCGGTGGTCGGTCCACGTGGTCCCGTCCCACCAGCGCTCCAGATGCGGGCCCGAAGGGTCGGGGTACCAGCCGGGCGGAGGCGTCATGCTCATTCCGGAACTGTAGGGCGCCGCCTACAGCGGTGTGACGTACGCCCCCGAGATGCCGCCGTCCACCAGGAAGTCGGTGGCGTTCACGAAGGAGGAGTCGTCGCTGGCCAGGAAGGCGACGGCGGCGGCGATCTCCTCGGCCTCGGCGAACCGGCCGACGGGGATGTGGACCAGGCGGCGGGCGGCCCGCTCCGGGTCCTTGGCGAACAGTTCCTGGAGCAGGGGGGTGTTGACCGGGCCCGGGCAGAGCGCGTTGACCCGGATGCCCTCCCGCGCGAACTGCACGCCCAGTTCACGGGACATGGCCAGGACGCCGCCCTTGGACGCGGTGTACGAGATCTGGGAGGTCGCCGCGCCCATCCGGGCCACGAAGGACGCGGTGTTGATGATGGAGCCCTTGCCCTGGCGCCGCATGTAGGGGATCGCGGCCTTGCAGCACAGGTAGACGGAGGTCAGGTTGACCTCCTGGACGCGCTTCCAGGCCTCCAGGCCGGTCTCCAGGATGGAGTCGTCGTCGGGCGGGGAGATGCCGGCGTTGTTGAAGGCGATGTCGACGCTGCCGTAGGTGTCGTGGGCCGTCTTGAAGAGGGCCTCGACCTGCTCGGGGTCGGTGACGTCGACCTTCACGAAGATCCCGCCGACCTCGTCGGCGGCCGCCTTGCCGCGGACCTCGTCGACGTCGCCGCAGACGACGTGGGCGCCCTCGGAGGCGAGCCGGCGCACGGTGGCGAGGCCGATGCCGCTGCCGGCTCCGGTGATGACGGCGGTACGGCCGACCAGGCGGCGGCAGACGGTCTGTTCGGTCTGTTCGGTCGTGGAGGACTCGGTCGTGGACGACTTGGGTGACTCGGGCATGGGTGGCTCAGGCCTCCGTACTGATGAAGACGTTCTTGGTTTCGGTGAACGCGGCCAGGGCGTCCGGTCCGAGTTCGCGGCCGATACCGGACTGCTTGAAGCCGCCGAAGGGCGTCCAGTAGCGGACGCTGGAGTGGGAGTTGACGGACAGGTTGCCCGCCCGGACCGCCTGGGAGACGCGCAGGGCGCGGCCGAGGTCCCGGGTCCACAGGGAGCCGGAGAGGCCGTAGTCGGTGGCGTTGGCGAGGGCCACGGCCTCCGCCTCGTCCTCGAACGGCAGGACCACCGCGACCGGGCCGAAGATCTCCTCGACGGCCACCCGGGCGTGCGGGTCGACGCCGGTCAGGAGGGTGGGCGGGAACCAGAAGCCGGGGCCTTCGGGGACCTTGCCGCGAAGACCGGGGGCGTCCGGGTCGACGTACGAACGGACCCGGTCCAGTTGGGACTTGGAGATCAGGGGGCCCATCTGGGTCTGCTCGTCGGCCGGGTCGCCGACGCGTACCGACTCGATCCCGGGGGCCAGGAGGTCCAGGAAGCGGTCGTAGGCGGAGCGCTGGACGAGGATGCGGGTGCGGGCGCAGCAGTCCTGGCCGGAGTTGTCGAGGAAGGACATGGGTGCGGCGGCCGCCGCGGCTTCGATGTCGGCGTCGGCGAAGACGATGTTGGGGCTCTTGCCGCCGAGTTCGAGGGTGACGCGCTTGAGGAGCGCGGACCCCTTCGCCGCCACTCGCCTGCCGACGGCTGTCGACCCGGTGAAGACGATCTTCGCGACGCCGGGGTGTTCGACGAGCGCGTTGCCGGCGACGGGGCCGTGGCCGGGCAGCACCTGGAAGAGGTACTCCGGCAGGCCCGCTTCCAGGGCGAGTTCGGCCAGGCGCAGGGCGGTCAGCGGGGTCGTCTCGGCGGGCTTGAGGAGCACCGCGTTGCCCGCCGCGAGCGCCGGTGCCGTGCCCCAGGCCGCGATCGGCATCGGGAAGTTCCAGGGCGCGATGACGCCGACCACGCCCAGCGGTTCGAGGATCGTGACGTCCAGACCGCCGGCCACCGGGATCTGGTGCCCCGTCAGCCGCTCCACTCCCCCGGCCGCGTAGTCGAGCAGGTCGCGGACGTTGCCCGCCTCCCAGCGGGCGTTGCCGATGGTGTGTCCGGCCTCCCGGACCTCCAACTGTGCGAGTTCCTCCAGGTGTTCGTCCACGGCGACGGCGAACCGGCGCAGCAGCCGGGCCCGGTCGGCGGGCGCGAGGGCGGCCCACCCGGCCTGGGCCCTGGTGGCGCGTACGACGGCCGCGTCCACGTCGGCGGCGGTGGCGGCCGGGACGGTCGCGACCACCTCCTCGGTGGCCGGGTTGAGGACGTGGAGCTCAAGCTCGTTCGACAAGGAAGGACCTCACAAGCGTTCGAAGGAGCGGCGCAGCTCCCAGTCGGTCACCGCGGCGTCGAAGGCCTCGAGTTCGACGCGGGCCATGTTGCGGTAGTGGGCGACGACCTCGTCACCGAAGGCGGCCTTGGCGATCGGGCTTTTCTCCCAGAGCTCGGCGGCCTCACGGAGCGTGCTGGGGACGTGGGCGTAGCCGCCGGTGTAGGCGTTGCCGGTGCAGACCTCGGGCAGCTCCAGCTTCTGCTCGATGCCGTACAGGCCCGCCGCCACCAGCCCGGCCACCGCGAGGTGCGGGTTGACGTCGCCTCCGGGCAGCCGGTTCTCGAAGCGCAGGGATCGGCCGTGGCCCACGACTCTCAGGGCGCAGGTGCGGTTGTCGTACCCCCAGGCGACGGCGGTCGGGGCGAAGGAGCCCGGCTGGAACCTCTTGTACGAGTTGATGTTGGGGGCGTAGAGGAGCGAGAAGTCCCTCAGCGCGGCCAGCTGACCGGCGAGGAAGTACCGCATCACCTCCGACATGCCGCCCTCGTCCTGGTCGGAGCCGACCATGGCGTTGGTGCCGGCCGCGTCCGTGAGGGAGAGGTGGATGTGACAGGAGTTGCCCTCGCGCTCGTTGTACTTGGCCATGAAGGTGAGGGAGACGCCCTCCTGGGCGGCGATCTCCTTGGCGCCGGTCTTGTAGATGGCGTGTTGGTCGCAGGTGACCAGGGCCTCGTCGTAGCGGAAGACGATCTCGTGCTGGCCCGGGTTGCACTCGCCCTTGGCGGACTCGACGGTGAGGCCGGCCGCTGCCATCTCGTTGCGGATGCGCCGCAGCAGGGGCTCGATACGGCCGGTCCCCAGCACCGAGTAGTCGATGTTGTACTGGTTGGCCGGCGTGAGTCCCCG
The DNA here is from genome assembly GCF_040660135.1 of Streptomyces sp. NPDC050997. Lineage (NCBI taxonomy): Bacteria > Bacillati > Actinomycetota > Actinomycetes > Kitasatosporales > Streptomycetaceae > Streptomyces > Streptomyces sp. NPDC050997. Next base: position 40,407 of record NZ_JBFAGK010000038.1, on the reverse strand, counting down.
GTAGTCGGCGTCCCAGGCCTGCTCGTAGCTGTCCTTGAAGACGATGAACTCCAGCTCCGTGCCGACCTGGGCGGTGAAGCCGTGGTCGGCGAGACGCTCCAGCTGGCGGCGCAGGATCTGGCGGGGCGCAGCGACGACCGGGGAGCCGTCGTTCCAGCCGAGGTCGGCGATGAGCATGGCCGTACCGGCGTTCCAGGGCACGCGGCGGAGCGTGGACAGGTCGGGGTGCATGGCGAAGTCGCCGTACCCCCGGTCCCAGGAGGACATGGCGTACCCGTCGACGGTGTTCATCTCGGTGTCGACGGCGAGGAGGTAGTTGCAGCCCTCGGTGCCGTGGTGGAGGACCTCATCGAGGAAGAAACGGGCGGCGAACCGCTTGCCCTGGAGCCGCCCTTGCATATCGGGGAAGGCCAGGACGACAGTGTCGATCTCACCGCCGGCGACGAGGGTGTGCAGCTCCTCGATGCCGAGCGGGGGTGTGCGGTCTGCCACGGGAAAGCCTCCTTCGGCTTCTACGGTCAGCCGGAAGCCATAAGGTATTGCGGAGAACCATTGCTTGGGAAGGGGGAACGGCCATATGTCGCTGGACGCTGACGGCGGCCCGGACGACCGGCTGACGCCGGTGCTGCGACCGGTGCGGGCCGGCAACGGTTTCGAGGAGGCGCTGGAGCAGATCCTCCAGGTGGTCCGGCTGGGCCTGGTGCCGGGCGGTGAGCGGCTGCCGGCGGAGCGGGAGCTGGCGGAGCGGCTCGGGATCAGCCGGGTGACGCTGCGCGAGGTGCTGAAGGTGCTCCAGGACCAGGGGCTGGTCGAGTCGCGGCGCGGGCGGTATGGCGGAACGTTCGTTCTGCCGCGCACGGACGCCCGCGGCGAGGACGAGCTGCGGCGGCGGGTGGCCGAGGTCGACATCGAGGACGTCCTGCGTTTCCGTGAGGTGCTGGAGGTGGGGGCGGCCGGGCTGTGTGCCACGCACGGGCTGTCGGTGGAGCAGGCGGACCGGCTGCGGGAGGCCCTGGCGGCGACGCGGGACGCGCCGCTGTCCGAGTACCGCCGCCTGGACACCCTCCTCCACCTCACCCTCGCCGAGCTGTGCGGCTCGCCGACGCTGGCCGCGCGGTACGCGGCGGTACGGGCCTCGGTGAACGACCTCCTCGACTGCATCCCGCTCCTGGTGCGCAACCTGGAGCACTCCCAGCGTCAGCACACCGCTCTGGTCGAGGCGGTCCTAGACGCGGACGCGGACGGGGCGCGGGAGATGATGCGGGAGCACTGCGCGGGGACGGCGGCGCTGCTGCGGGGGTTCCTGGCGTGACGGACTCGACGGACGGGACGGACATGACGGTGGGGTCTGTCGCGAAGACGTCCGGGATGAAAAGGTTTGACCGTAGTCCATTGTTGTGACCGCAGCCCATCGAGGGGTCGGAGGGGTACATGTCGGGCAGGCCGCTGATCGGTGTCAGCACGTATCTGGAGGCCGGGGCGCGCTGGGGCCTGTGGGAGCTGGAGGCCGCGCTGCTGCCCGCCGGGTATCCGCGGCTCGTGCAGCGGGCCGGTGGCCTCGCGGCGATGCTCCCGCCGGACGCGCCGGAGCACGCCGCCGCGACCGTCGCCCGCCTCGACGGCCTGGTGATCGCCGGCGGCCCGGACGTGGAGCCGTACCGCTACGGCGCCGAGCCCGACCCGCGCACCGGCCCGCCCGCTGCCGCGAGGGACGCCTGGGAGCTCGCCCTGATCGACGCGGCCCTCACGGCCGGCGTCCCGCTGCTGGGGATCTGCCGGGGCATGCAGCTGCTGAACGTCGCCCTGGGCGGCACCCTCGTCCAGCACCTCGACGGGCACGCGGAGGTGCCCGGGGTCTTCGGCCGGCACCTCGTGAAACCGGTGCCGTGCACGTCGTACGCCGATGCGGTCCCCGAGGAGTCCTCGGTGCCGACCTACCACCACCAGGCCGTGGACCGTCTCGGCAGGGGCCTGATCCCCTCGGCCTACGCGGCCGACGGAACGGTGGAGGCCGTCGAACTGCCCGGCCCCTCCTGGGTGATGGGCGTGCAGTGGCATCCGGAGATGGATGACGATCTCCGGGTGATGCGGGCGCTGATCGAGGCCGCCATGACCCGCTGAGCCGTCGGGCCGCTACAACCGGTCGAGCCGCCGCTTGAGCCAGGCCAGGGCAGCGTCGCCCTGGGCCCGTTGGAAGGCGCGGAGGGTCGGGATGCCCGGGGGCGGGGGCAACAGGGAGTTCCGCAGGAAGTAACCGGCGAGGCCCGCGAGGGCGGCGGTGACGGCGTCCGGGTCGGCGTGCCGACCCAGGGGATGGCCGGTGAACACGTCCTCCGGGTCCGGGCCGCCCTGGGCGCGGACGCAGGGCAGCATGACGAGCAGGTCGAACCAGGGGGCGGCGCGCAGGGCGTGCGGCCAGTCGACGAAGACGACGCGGTCGTCGTCGGTGAGCAGGATATTGTCGGCGCGCAGGTCGCCGTGGGCGAGGGTGCCGCCGGTGACGGCCTGGGGCCAGGGCGCCGCGAGTTCGGCGAGGCGGGGCAGGTTCGTGGCGGTCCAGGTGCCGAGGCGGGCGGGTGGCAGCTCGTTGGCCTCCTGCCCGTCGAGGAGTTGGCGCCAGCCGTCGAAGGTGTGGCCGAGGGCCGTGGCGGCGGGCGGGGCGTCGAGCGGGGACGGGGTGAGGGCGCGGGCGAGTTGTCCCACGGCGTCCAGGACTCGGCGCAACTCGGGCTCCCGCCACGGGACATGGGGCTGGCGGCCGGTCACGTCCTGGTAGACGAGGGCTACCCAGGTGCCGTCGTCGTGGGTGCCGAGGAGGCGGGGGGCGGGGACGGTGGGTGGCAGGGCGGCCGCGTTGCGGGCCTCGGTGCGGTGGAGTTCCGGGCTGTGCGCGTTCGTGTCCACGCTGACCGCCTTGACGAAGGCGCGGCGTCCGTCGGCTGTGCGGACGCGGGCGGCGACGCCGGGGGAGAATCCGCCGGGCTGGGTGACGGCGTGGACGACGGGGGCGCCGAGTACGCCCGCGACGGCGTCGCGTACCGGTTCCGGGAGGTGTTCCCAGGGGGTGCGGAGGCCGGTGGCGGGCGGGGCGGAGGGGGTCATGCCCGTCATGGTGGGGGGCGCCTGCGGCAGCGCGCCAAGGCTTTTTGGCCCCCGCTGCCCCTACCCGTCCCATCCCCAGGGGCACAGCCCTTCGACCCACCGGGGGCAGCGCCCCGGGCCTCGCGGGGCTGCGCCCTCTGGACACCGCCGACCGCGCCCCAGCACTCCGCTCGGCAACGCCCCGAACCTCGCGGGGCTGCACCCCCTGGACACCGCCGACCACGCCCCAGCACCCCGCTGGGCAGCGCCCCGAACCTCGCGGGGCTGCGCCCCTGGACACCGCCGACCGCGCCCCGGCACCCCCGCGGGCCGCGCTCCGGACCCCCGCGGCCCGGACGGCCTCGTCCTCCGGCGCCGGGTGGGCCGGGTTGATGTGGGCGGAGGCCCTCGTCGGCCGCCCCGGTCCGCACGCCTGAGTGCGGGCTGTTCTGCGGGGTGGGGGTCGTCGGCGTCGAGGAGGGCGCCTCGCCCTGGCCGTCGCGCTCCGGACAGGTCGGCCGGGCTACCCCCGGGTCAGTGACAGCAGGTCCCTCGCCGGACCCACCG
>NZ_JBFAGK010000038.1:0-36661 GCF_040660135.1 Streptomyces sp. NPDC050997 | reverse complement strand
TGGAGGAGGGCGCCTCGCCCTGGCCGTCGCGCTCCGGACAGGTCGGCCGGGCTACCCCCGGGTCAGTGACAGCAGGTCCCTCGCCGGGCCCACCGGAGGAGGGCGCCTCGCCCTGGCCGTCGCGCTCCGGACAGGTCGGCCGGGCTACCCCCGGGTCAGTGACAGCAGGTCCCTCGCCGGGCCCACCGGGCGGTGGCCTGTTGGCCATACCGCGCGTAGGTCTCGGGCCAGTGCGACGCCCTCCACCGGCACCCGTACCAGACGGCGCATCGCCAGTTCCTCCCCGACCGCCAGTTCGCTCAGGACCGCCGGGCCGGCGCCGCTGACCACCGCCGCCTTGACCGCCGTGGTGGAGGACAGTTCGATCAGTGGTCGTGCCAGGCCGCCCAGCGCCGAGTCCAGGACCTGCCGGGTCCCCGATCCCTTCTCGCGCAGGATCAACGGCGTCACGGCGAGCTCCGCGGCCTCCAGGGAACGGCGACGGCGGGCCCAGGGGTGCCCCGGTGCCGTCACCACGATCAGGTGGTCGTGGGCGATGACCACGGAGTCCAGTCCCGTCGGCACGGTGAGCCCCTCCACGAAACCGAGGTCGGCCTCGTCGGCCAGCAGCCGCTCCGCCACCGCCGTCGAGTTGCCCGCGAGCAGCGACACCGCGGTGTCCGGCCGCTGGGCGCGCAGCGCGAGCAGCCAGCCCGGGAGCAGGTACTCGGCGATCGTCATGCTCGCCGCCACCCGCAGCCGGGAGTCACGGCGGTCCCGCAGCGCCTGCGCGCCCACGTCGAAGGCCTCCGCCGCCGCCACGATCCGCCGCGCCCAGTCCGTCACCAGCGCCCCGGCGTCCGTCAGCCGGGAGCCGCGCGGCGAACGGTCCACCAGCGCCACCCCCAGTTGGCGTTCCATGGAGCGGATCCGGCTGCTGGCGGCCGGCTGTGTGATCCCCAGCTCCCGCGCGGCCCCGCCCAGACTGCCGAGCCGCGCCACCGCCAGCAGCAGCTCCAGCGCCCCGAGATCCGGCACCCGGTGCGCGAGCAAGCCACCACCCGCCACCGCTCGCGCATGTCCCTGACCCTGCTGCCCCTCCGCGCCGCTCATAAAGACAGCTTATGCCCTCATAGGGCCATACTCCCTGGTCGCGGCCCCACACCGACGGGACCGTGGAGACATGCTCACCGCAGCCCGGCCGACCCAGCCCCTCCCTCCCCTCCCCCGTGCCCCCGCACGGCCCTCGCGCGCCGCCGCCGTCCGTCACCTCGGGCCGAACTGGTACGCCACCGTCATGGGCACCGCGGTCGTCGCCACCGCCGGAGTCGCGCTGCCGTCGCGTGTCCCGGGTCTGCGCACCGTCTGCGCGGCCGTCTGGGCGCTCTCCCTGCTGCTCCTCGTGGCCCTCCTCTGCGCGCGGGCCCTGCACTGGAGGCACCACAGCGACCAGGCCCGCGCCCATCTCCTCGACCCGGCCACGGCCCCCTTCTACGGCTGCCTCGCGATGGCCCTGACGGCCGTCGGCGGCGGCGCCGTCACGGTCGGCCGGGACTGGATCGGCACCGAAGCGGCGGTGGGGCTCGACGCCGTGCTGTTCGGTGCCGGTACGGCGGTCGGGCTGGCGGCCGCCGTCGTCGTGCCGTACCTGATGGCCGTACGGCATCGCGTCGGGCCCGGACAGGCTTCGCCCGGGTGGCTGCTGCCGGTCGTCGCGCCCATGGTGTCCGCCGCGCTCGGGCCGCTCCTGGTGCCGCATCTGCCGCCCGGCCAGCCGCGGCAGACCCTGCTCATCGCCTGCTTCGCGATGTTCGGGCTGAGTCTCGCGGCGACCCTGCTGATGCTGCCGCTGATCTTCGGGCGGCTGCTCACCGGCGGGCCGCTCCCGCTCGCCCTCACCCCGACCCTGTTCCTGGTCCTCGGTCCGCTGGGCCAGTCCACCACCGCGGTCGGCACGTTCGCGGACGTGGCACCCGGGGTCCTCCCGGCCCGCTACAGCCACGGCTTCGACGTCCTCGCCGTCCTCTACGGCGTCCCCGTCATGGGCTTCGCGCTGCTGTGGCTCGCTCTCGCCACCGCCCATGTGGTGCGCGCCCGGCGGCGGGGCATGCGCTTCGCGATGACCTGGTGGGCGTTCACCTTCCCGGTCGGCACCTGCGTCACCGGGGCGGGGGCACTGGCCCGGCACACCGGGCTCCTCGCCTACGACTGCCTCGCTGTCGCCCTGTACGTCGTCCTGGTCGCCGCCTGGTCCATCGCCGCCGTGCACACCGCGCGCGGTCTGGTCAGCGGCGAGCTGCTCGCAGCGCCTCGCCCAGCATCCGTGGCGCCTCGGCCAGCGACGGCCCGTACCACGTCAGGTGCCGTCCGCTGACCAGCGCGCAGGGCACACCGGGGAAGGCCTCCGGACCGTCGTCGGCCGTGAAGCGGTAGGGCTCGTCCGGGAGGACGACCACGTCCGGGGCGGCGGCCCGCAGTTCCTCGACCGGGATCCGCGGGTAGCGCTCGGTGTGGGCGGCGTACAGGTGGTCGACGCCCAGGCGGGCCAGGACGTCGCCGGCGAAGGTGTCCCGGCCCAGCACCATCCACGGCCGCCGCCAGATCGGTACCACCGCTGTCGTACGGCGTGCGGGGGCTCGCAGATCCGACCAGGCCGCCTCCGCCTCGATCAGCCAGCGCGGCCGGTCTGCCGCCCCGCACGCGTCGAGCACCCGCGCCAGCTCGCGCACGGCCTCCGGTACCCCACGTACCTCCGTCACCAGCACCTCGATCCCGGCCGCGCGCAGCGCCGCCAGGTCGGGGGCACGGTTCTCCTCCTCGTTGGCGATCACCAGATCGGGGGCGAGGGCGACGATCCGGTCGAGGTCGGGGTTCTTGGTGCCGCCGACCCGGGGGACGTCGAGGTCCGCCGGATGTGTGCACCAGTCCGTGGCGCCGACGAGGGTGCCGGGGACGGTGGCGGCGACGGCCTCCGTGAGCGACGGGACGAGCGAGACGACGCGCACTAGCGCTGCCGGTCCTGGACCGCCTCGACGTGTTCGGCGACCGCGACGACGAGTACGCGGGTGTCGGCCTCCGTCGCCCGCCAGCGGTGGCGCACGCCGCCGGTGAGGTACAGGGTGTCGCCGCGGCCCAGCCGGTACGCGCGGCCCTCCGCCTCGATCTCGACGGCGCCGTCGGCGACGTACATCAACTGGTCGTTGCGGTACTGGAATTCACGGCCCGCGTCGTGGTCGCCGGTGAACTCCGAGGCGTGCATCTGATGGTGACCGCGCACCAGTGACCGCACCTGGGGCGCGAGCAGCGGCTCGACGCCCTCCGCGCGGACCACGTCGACACTGCACGCCGGGTCGGCGGCGGCCAGGAGTTCCACGGCGGTGGTGCGCAGGGCGTCGGCGACCTTTTCGAGTGAGCTCTGGCTGGGACGCGCGCGCTCGTTCTCGACCTGGCTCAGGAAGGGGACCGACAGACCGCTGCGTTCGGCGACGACGGCGAGGGTGAGCTCCAGCGCACGGCGCCGGCGGCGCACGGCCGCGCCCACCCGCAGAGGCTGTTCTTTGTGGTCGCCCATCGCTCCGGCTCCCTCCTCGGCTCGTCGGTCCACCTGTCCGAGTGCCCCGGCTCGGGCACATCGCTCCTGATGAGTTGTCTGCACCCTACGCATGTTCGGCAAACCGTTTCACGCGGCCGTCACATCTGCCCCCGACGGTGTGCGGCCGGACTCACGGTTCGCGCCAGTGGACCGACCCCGGATCAGCCGGGCGAACGGCCGGATCGCCGTCCTCCGGCGGGGTCGCGGGCGTACGTCCACCGGCGGCTCACCACGTACGGCGAAGCTCGGGCAGGGGCGTTGCTCTGTGTGATTGGCCGGATCCTTTTCGTGGGACCCGGACATGACCCGAGGGGTGGGCCTCACCACACGCTGTCAGGACGCGTGGGGAGGCCCACCCCTCGGGCGGCTTCGGTAGGGCGGTTACTGCGGGGTCATCCGGTCGACCATCTCCGGGTGCTCCTTCAGCCAGGAGGCGACCGCTTCCTGCTCCTTGCCCTGGCCGCGCTGGGTGATCTCGGCCTCCAGGCTGCCGAGCTCGGCCTCGCTCATCCTGAAGTTCTTGATCCACTTGGTGAGCTGCGGGTACTGCCCGGGGAACTTGTGGTTGGAGATCGTGCGGATGGTGTTGCCCTCGCCGAAGTACTTCTTGTCGTCCTTCAGCTTGGTGAGGTCGTACTGGCTGTACGCCCAGTGCGGCGACCACAGGACGACCGCGACGGGCTCCTTCTTGGCGTAGGCGCGCTTGAGCTCGGCGAGCATCGCGGGCGTGGAGCCGTCGACGACGTCGTACTCCTTGTCCAGGCCGTAGCCCGGCAGCACCTTCGTCTTGAGCAGGTTCATCTCGCCGGTGCCCGGCTCGATGCCGATGATCTTCCCGTCGAAGAGGTCGGCCTTGCCCTTGAGGTCCTCGTAGGACTTCACGCCCTTGACGTACGAGGGCACCGCGACCTCCAGCGAGGTCGGCTGGTACCAGGTGCCCAGGTCCGCGAGTCTGTCCTTGCTCTTGTCCCAGTAGTTCTTCTGCGCGTACGGCAGCCACGCGTCGAAGTTGAGGTCGAGGTCACCTGCGGCGAGGCCGGTGTAGACCGGGCCGACGTCCATCTGCTTGAGGTTCAGCTTGTAGCCGCGCCGCTCCAGGACGTTCTTCCACAGATAGGTGACGGCGATGTCCTCGTCCCAGGGGAACCAGGCCACGTCGATGGGATTCTTGGCCTCGGCGGGAGTCGAGCCGGAGCCGCCGGCCACCGGGGCCAGCTTGTCGACGACGCCCGGGTTCTGCTTCAGCCAGGCTTGGACGGCCTCCTGCTGCTTGCCCTCGCCCGCCTTGTTGATCTCGGCCTCGAGGCCGGTGAGCTGCTTCTCGTCCATCTTGAAGTTCTTCAGCCAGTCACCGACGACCGGGTTGTCGGCCGCGAAACCCTTGCGGGAGACGGTGTGCACCCCGTCGCCCTTGCCCCAGGCGCCCTTGGGGTCCTTCAGCTTCTTCAGGTCGTAGTCGCTGTACGCCCAGTGCGGCGACCAGAGCGTGACGACGATCGGTTCCTTCTTGCTGTACGCGCGCTTGAGCTCGGCCAGCATCGCCGGCGTGGAGCTGTCGACGACCTTGTACTCCTTGTCGAGGCCGTACGCCTTGAGGACCTTGCTCTTCAGCAGGGACATCATGCCGGCGCTGGACTCGATGCCGGTGATCTTCCCGCCGACGGTGCCGCCCTTGCCCTTGAGGTCCTCCAGGGAGTCGACGCCCTTCATGTACGAGGGCACGCTCAGCTCCAGGGAGGTCTGGCCGTACCAGGCACCGAGGTCGTCGAGCTTGCTGCCGTACTTCTTCCAGTACTGCTCATGGGTGGTCGGCAGCCAGGCGTCGGTCTGGAAGTCGACGCTGCCCTGTGCGAGGGAGGTGTAGAGCGGACCCGCGTCGAGCTGTTTGGCCTCTACTTCGAAGCCGCGCTCCTCCAGGATCTCCTTCCACAGGAAGGTGGAGGCGACGCCCTCGTCCCAGGGGATGTAGCCGATGCTGACCTTCTTGCCCTTGCCGACGTCCTTGCCGTCGGCGACCGTGCTGGAACCGTCTCCGTTGCCGCCGAAGACGCCCATGCCGCCGGCCACCAGGGCGAGGACCACGACACCGATCACCGCGAACTGCGGGCGGGGCCGGTAGGACCAGATCTTCAGGCCCTGGGTGGCACGCGCCTTGGCGGCGGCGCGGCGGCCCAGCGGGGAGACCTGGGTGCCCAGGGCGCTGGTCATACGGTCGAGGTAGATCGCGAGGATCACGATCGCGACACCGGCCTCGGAGCCGAGGCCGACGTTGAGCTGGCCGATGGCCTGGTTGACGTCGCCGCCGAGGCCGCCGGTGCCGACCATGCCGGCGATCGCGGCCATGGACAGGCCGAGCATGATGACCTGGTTGACGCCCGCCATGACCGTGGGCAGCGCCAGCGGCAGCTGGACCCGCAGCAGGATGTCACGGGGCGCGGTGCCGAACGCGTCGGCCGCCTCGACCAGTTCCTTGTCGACCTGGCGGATGCCCAGCTCGGTCATGCGCACGCCGGGGGCGAGGGCGAAGATCAGGGTGGCGACGATGCCCGCGGGGGCGCCGGTGCCGAAGAACAGGATCGCCGGGATGAGGTAGATCATCGCGGGCAGCGTCTGCATGAAGTCCAGGACCGGCCGGACCAGTCCGCTGACCCGGTCGGAGCGCGCCGCCCAGATGCCCACCGGCACGGAGATCACCAGCGCGATGATCGTGGCGACGAGGACCAGCGAGAGGGTCACCATCGCGTCGTCCCACAGTTCGAGGGAGTCGATGAAGGCGAATCCCGCGAAGGTGAGGACACCGGCGAGGGTGCCGCGCAGCCAGAACGCGAGCACCGCGAGGATGCCCGCGAGCAGCAGGGGTTCGGGCGCCTGGAGGACGGCGTTGATGCCGTCGTAGGTGCCGGTGAAGACGGACTTGAGGAAGTCGAAGAGCCAGGCCATGTGACCGAGCAGCCAGTTGACCGCGTCGTTGACCCAGTCGCCGAGCGGGATCCTAGGCACGGGTCATCACCTTCTCGCCGTCAGGGTTGTCGCACGGGACGGGTTCGCCGGTCTCGTCGCCGAGGAGACGGATCAGCCGCTCCCGCGGAACGACACCGATGACCTGGTTCGCCCCGTCGACCACCGAGACACGGTGGGAGAGGCGGGCACTGATCGCGCAGAGCTCCCCGAACGGGGTGTCGGCCGTGGCGGTTTCACAGCTGCAGCTGGGGCTGCCGCCCGAGACGGCGGTGTCCATGACGGAGGAGGCGGTCAGCACGCGGGAGCGGTCGACGTCCTTGGTGAAGGAGGCGACGTAGTCGTCGGCGGGCCGGACGAGGATGTCCTCCGCCGTGCCGATCTGGACGATACGACCGTCGCGCATGACGGCGATCCGGTCCCCCAGACGCATGGCCTCGTTGAGGTCGTGGGTGATGAAGACGATCGTCTTCTTCAGGGACTTCTGGAGCTGGAGGAGCTGGTCCTGCATGTCACGGCGGATCAGCGGGTCCAGCGCGCTGAACGACTCGTCCATGAGCAGCAGGTCGGCGTCGGTGGCGAGAGCGCGGGCCAGGCCCACGCGCTGCTGCATGCCGCCGGACAGCTCGTCGGGCCAGGACTTCTCCCAGCCGTCCAGTCCGCACAGGGCGAGCGCCTCGGCGGCCCGCGTCTCCCGCTCGCGTCGGGGCACACCCTGCACGTACAGACCGTAGGCGGCGTTCTCCAGGACGCTGCGGTGCGGGAAGAGCGCGAAGTGCTGGAAGACCATACTGATCTTGTGCGCGCGGACCTCGCGCAGCGCGCGGTCGCTGAGGGTGGTCAGGTCCTCCCCGCCGAAGCTGACATGACCCGCGGTCGGCTCCAGGAGGCCGTTGAGCATCCGCAGCAGTGTGGACTTTCCGGAGCCGGACAGACCCATCACGACGAAGATCTCGCCGGGTTCCACGGTGAAGGAGGCGTCGATCACGGCGGCGGTGATGCCCTCGGATCGCAGTTCCTCCCGGTCGACTCCCTTTCGGAGCCGCTCGACGGCGTTGTCCGGTCGTCTTCCGAAGACCTTGTAAAGCTCGGCGGCCTCAAGTCTGGATGACACGCGTACCTCTCGTCTCAGGGGGCAGAAGCGGAGACGAAGGGCCGCGATCAGTTGAAAGGGCAACCGGCTTCTCTCCGAGGCGGCGCCTGCCCAGTCGCCTTTCGGCCAAACGCGGTCGTGGCGCAGTTCACAGGGTGTTCACGTGCGCGCGCGCCTGCGTCGACGGAATCGGCGAGCCGGTTTGTCAGTGATTGTCCGTAGCGTGCGACGGGTTGTCGGTGGCGTACGGCTGGTTGTCGGTGACGTACGGCTGGTTGTCGGTGGCTGTCAGTGGCGTACGGCAAGATGCGTGGCGTGACCGGACGACTGATGCTCCTCGACACCGCCTCGCTCTACTTCCGCGCCTACTTCGGCGTCCCCGAGTCCGTGAAGGCCCCGGACGGCACGCCGGTGAACGCCGTGCGCGGACTCCTCGAGTTCATCGACCGCCTGGTCAAGGACCATCGCCCCGACCATCTGGTGGCGTGCATGGACGCCGACTGGCGGCCCCAGTGGCGGGTCGATCTCATTCCCTCCTACAAGGCGCACCGTGTCGCCGAGGAGCGCGAGGCGGGCCCGGACGAGGAGGAGGTGCCGGACACCCTCTCGCCGCAGGTGCCCGTCATCGAGACCGTTCTCGACGCGCTCGGCATCGCGCGCGTGGGCGTCGCCCGGTACGAGGCCGACGATGTGATCGGCACGTTCACCGCGCGCGCGAGGGGCCCGGTCGACATCGTCACCGGTGACCGCGACCTGTACCAACTGGTGGACGACGCCCGCGGCGTGCGCGTGCTGTATCCGCTCAAGGGCGTCGGCACGCTGCAGTTGACGGACGAGGCGTGGCTGCGCGAGAAGTATGGCGTCGACGGCAGGGGGTACGCGGATCTGGCGCTGCTGCGCGGCGACCCGAGCGACGGTCTGCCGGGCGTGCCGGGCATCGGCGAGAAGACGGCGGCCAAGCTGCTCGCCGAGTTCGGTGACGTGGCCGGGATCATGGCCGCGGTCGATGACCCGAAGGCGAAGCTGACGCCGTCGCAGCGTCGACGTCTGGACGAGTCACGGCCCTATGTGGCGGTGGCCCCGAAGGTCGTCCTGGTGGCGGACGACGTCCCGCTGCCGGAGGTCGACACGGTACTGCCACGCACCCCGCGCGATCCCGTGGCACTGGAGGAGCTGGCGGCACGCTGGGGGTTGGGTGGATCATTGCAGCGACTGCTCGCCACCCTTGGGGCGTAATCAATGATCACGTTCCCCGTGGGCGGGCTTCACAGAGAAGGCGGGCAAACTTCCGTTCAAGAGACCGCGGGCTCTCCCGCACGGGGAGCATTCCACCGGGGGGAGATGCTAACTTAGGTTAGCCTAACCATAGGATCAGGGAGGCCGCCATGGCAGAACGACCGGGACGCAAGCCGCGCAAGCCGCACACCGCGCAGGTCATCCGTACCGAACGGCTGACTCCTCATATGCAGCGTGTGGTGCTCGGTGGCGAGAGCCTGGCCGAGTTCTCGCCGGACGCCTGCACCGATCACTATGTGAAGCTGCTCTTCCCGGCCGAGGGGGCGACCTACCCGGAGCCCTTCGACATGCAGCGGATCCGCGAGGAGTTCCCGCGTGAGCAGTGGCCGGTGACCCGGACGTACACCGTGCGGGCCTGGGACGCCGAACACCGCGAGCTGACGCTGGACTTCGTGATCCACGGTGACGAGGGCCTCGCCGGCCCCTGGGCACTGCGGGCGCGACCGGGCGAGACGGTCCGGTTCATGGGTCCCGGCGGCGCCTACGCCCCCGACCCGAGCGCCGACTGGCATCTGCTCGTCGGTGACGAGAGCGCGCTGCCCGCGATCGCACGGTCCCTGGAGGCGCTGCCGACAGGCGCCCGGGCCCATGCCTTCGTGGAGGTCTCCGGGCCGGAGGAGGAGCAGAAGATCGACTCCGACGTGGAGGTCGTCTGGCTGCACCGCGGTGAGCGGCCCGTCGGCGAGGCACTGGTCGAGGCCGTACGGTCGCTGGAGTTCCCGGAGGGCCGGGTGCACGCGTTCGTGCACGGCGAGGCGCACTTCGTGAAGGAACTGCGCCACCTGCTCCGGGTGGAGCGCGAGGTCGCGCGTGAGGACCTGTCGATCTCCGGCTACTGGCGCCTGGGCCACAACGAGGACGGCTGGCAGGCCTCCAAGCGGGACTGGAACGCGCGCGTCGAGGCCGAGCAGGAGGGCGCTCCCACGCCCTCCTGACCTGCCCCGACCTGACGTGTCGCGAGGCGGGCTACACCGACCGCTGGTAGGAGCGGAAGGTACGGATCGACAGCCATACCGCGGCCACCGCCAGCGCGAGCAGCCCGCCGCCCCGGCTGAGCACATCGCCCAGGTCCGGATCCGCCGACATCGCCGAACGACCCGCCACCAACGCCCAGTCGAGCGGGTTGAGGTCGGCGATGTGCCGCATCCACGACGGCATCTGCGCGGGCGCCATGAAGGCACTGGACAGGAAGGTCAGCGGCAGCAGCAGGAAGGTGTTGATCCCGATGATCGACTCCCGCTCCCGCACCAGCATGCCCAGGGCGTTGGACAGCGCCCCGAAGACCGTGCCGAGCAGCACCGCGGCGAACACCAGGACGGCGATCCCGCCGATGCCACCGGGGTAGTCGGCGCCGCCCAGCAGCCCGAGCAGCACGATGATCACCGACTGCAGGGCGGTGACGAGGCCGTTGTTGACGACGTTGCCGTTCATCAGCGCGGCCCGGCTGACCGGTGTGGTCAGGAAGCGGTTGAGCGTGCCGCGCTGGATCTCGTCCAGCGTGGTCATCCCCGCCCACATGTTGGAGCTGAGGGCACTCATCACCACCACTCCCGGCACCAGGTAGTCGAGGTACGAGGTGGTGCCGAAGCCGCCCAGTTCGACGACCCCCTTGAAGAGGTTCCCGAACAGGAAGAGCCAGATCACCGGTTGGACGAGGGTGATCAGAGCGAACGCGGGCTGCCGTACGAACACCATGAGTTGACGATGTGTCATGAACCAGGTCTGGGAGACGGCGGTACTCATCGCGCACCTCCCGCGAGGACGAGGCCCTCATCGCTCCCGGCCGCGGTATCCGCCTCGGCGTAACGGCGGCCCGTGTATCGCAGGTAGACGTCGTCGAGGGACGGGCGGGCGACGGTCGCGGTGGCGACGCCGACCCCGGCCCGTTCGAGTGCCCCGAGCAGCGCGGGGGTCGCGGCCGCCCCGTCGTCGGCGCGGACGCTGACGCGGTGCCCGTCGACCAGGACCTCGTGCACGCCCGGCAGACCGCCGAGGGCGCTCTTCAGCAGCGTACGACCGGCTTCGCCGACCGCCGCGCGCAGTTCCACATGGACGGCGTCGCCTCGGAGTTCGCCCTTGAGGGCGTCGGGAGTGCCCTCGACGACGACCCGGCCGCGGTCGACGATGGCGACGCGCTCGGCGAGCCGGTCGGCCTCCTCCAGGTAGTGCGTGGTGAGCAGGATGGTCAGGCCCTCCTCCCCGGCCAGGCGGCCGATCTCGTCCCACATGGCACCGCGGGCCTGCGGATCGAGGCCGGTGGTGGGCTCGTCGAGGAAGAGCACCTCGGGCCGGTGCACCAGGCCGAGGGCGACATCGAGGCGACGCCGCATGCCGCCGGAGTAGCCCTTCACCGGGCGCCGGGCCGAATCGGCGAGGGTGAAGCGCTCCAGCAGCTCGTCGGCCCGGCGGCTGAGCACGGCCCCCCTCAAGCCGTAGAGCCTGCCCTGGAGTTGGAGGTTCTCGCGGCCGGTGGCGGACGGGTCGGCGCCGGAGTTCTGGTTGACCACGCCGATCGTGCGGCGCACCCGGTCGGGGTGGCGCAGCACGTCGTGGCCGGCGACGGTGGCGGCGCCCGAGTCGGGGCGGGCCAGGGTGGTGAGGATCTTGACGGTGGTGGACTTTCCGGCGCCGTTGGGACCGAGGAGTCCGAAGACGGTGCCCGGTCGGACGGTGATGTCCAGGCCACTCAGCGCGGTGACGTCGCCCGGATACGTCTTCACCAGTTGGCGCGCCTCGATCGCGGGCGCGGGAGTACTGCTCATGTCGACTGCTCTCTCTGGGATGAGCGGATGTGATCGCTGATCCACGTGAAGAGCGCCGGGCTATCCTGGGTGTGCCGCACCTCGATCGCCTGGAACTGCCTCACGGTGGATCCGGTTCGGGGTTCGAAACCCTGGCGGGGCTGCTGCAACAGCCCTGCCGGGGTTGTTCTCTCTCGTCAGATGCTCGTCAGGTGCTCGTCAGATGACGTCCGGTGGCCACTCCCCCGTCTCGTGGAGCCGCCGCCACTGCTCGACGCCCGGCAGCGACCCTTTCTTGATCTCCTCCAGGAGACCGCGCACCCACTCCGCCTGCGCCTCGGCCATGTGCAGCTGGTACTCGTTCTCGACGAGGAACAGCCGCGGCAGCGTCTCGCAGAGCTTGTCCAGCGCTCCCCGCCCGCTCGCCACCTCCACCTCAAGGGTGTCCAGCCGCTCCGCCAGCAGCCGCACCACATCGTCGGGCGGCAGCGCGCCCAGCAGCGAGAGCGCGGTCTCGAAGATCGGAAACTCCTTCACCGGGACGGCGACGAGGTCCGACAACCACTCGGTCATCTCCTCGCGGCCGGCCTCGGTGAGCCCGTAGACCGTGCGCTCGGGCCGGTTGCCCTGCCGCTCCACGTCGGTCACCTCGACGAAGCCGTGCTTCTGGAGGTTCTGCACGACGGTGTAGAGCGAGCCGTAGTTGATCTTCGTGCTGGCGTCCTTGCCCTGCTGCCGCATGGTCTGCGCGATCTCGTAAGGATGCATCGGCTTCTGCCAGAGCGTGGTCAGCACGGCCAGCGCGAGCGGATTGCTCAACTTGCGGCGCCTCACCGGCATGACGACCACCTCGCTTCCGAATATCCGTGGCCGAGCATATCGCGACTCGCGCGACGTCGCAATACACACGATGTATCGCGACCGAATCCGGCGGCACCAACGTGAGGACTTGGGACCGATGCGGACATGGCCGCGTGACGCGGTCGAAACAGCCCATCCCTAATTTCTGTCACCCGACAGGAACTCTGCTCCCGCTCCGGCTCCTGCTCGTCCTCCTCCGCCCGCCCCCGCTCTCCTCCCCTCTCCTCCGCTCTCCTCCGCTCCGCTCCTTCGCGCCGAAGGCAGGTGCCGCCGTGACGACAACCGCCCCCTCAGACGTACGCCCCGATCCGCCACACTCCTCCGCCGACCGCTCCCTCGCGGAGTTCGGCTACCACCAGGAACTGCACCGCAGCCTGGGCCGGTACGCGTCGTTCGCGGCCGGGTTCTCGTTCATCTCCGTCCTGACCACCGTCTTCCAGTTCTTCGCCTTCGGGTACGCGTTCGGCGGTCCCGTCTTCTTCTGGGCCTGGCCCGCAGTCCTGGTCGGGCAGTTGCTGGTGGCCGCCTGCTTCGCGGAACTGGCCGCGCGCTATCCGATCTCCGGCGCCATCTATCAGTGGTCGTCGCGCCTGTCGAACCTCACCTTCGGCTGGTTCGCCGGCTGGATCATGGTGATCGGGCAGATCGTGGTGGTCGCGGCGGCCGCGCTGGCGCTCCAGATGGTGCTGCCCGCGATCTGGTCGGGCTTCCAGCTGATCGGCACCGACCCGGCGCCCGTCTCGGCGGACGGCGCGGCCAACGCGGCCGTCCTCGGAGTGATCCTGCTGGCCCTGACCACACTGGTGAACATCCTGGACAACCGCGTGATGTCCGTGATCAACCGGGTCGGCGTCACCGCCGAGATCATCGGCGCGGTCCTGATCGTCGTCCTGCTGCTGACCCACTCCGAACGCTCCCCCGGCATCACCTTCCACACCACGGGCGCCGCCCAGTCAGGCCTGTTCGGGGCCTTGCTGGTGGGCTCGTTCACGGCGGCGTACGTGATGATCGGTTTCGACAGCGCGGGCGAGATGAGCGAGGAGACCCGCAACCCGCGCCGCACCGCGCCCCGCACGATCCTCACGGCGCTCGGCGCGGCCGGCCTGCTCGGCGGCCTGATCGTCCTCGGCGGCCTGCTCGCCGCACCCAGCCTGACCGACGGCCACCTGGCGGTCGACGGCCTGAGCTACGTCCTCACCAGCAGCCTCGGTGACGGCGTGGGCCGGGTCCTGCTGGCCGACGTGGTGGTGGCGATCGCGGTGGCGACCCTGGCGATCCAGACGGCGGCCTGCCGCATGCTGTTCTCGATGGCCCGCGACGGCCAACTGCCCTTCTCCGGCCGCCTCGCCCGCGTCAACCCGCGCACCGGCATGCCGAGCGCCCCGGCCCTGGTGGTCGGCGTCCTCGCGGCGGCCCTGCTGCTGCTCAACTTCGCCTCCCCGGAGGCGTTCCTGGCCATCGGCACCACCTGCATCGTGATGCTGTACCTGGCCTACGCGATGGTCACCGGCCCGCTGCTGGTCCGCCGACTGCGCGGCGAGTTCTCCGTCGAGGGCACCGACGAGACAGGCACCCGCCTCTTCTCCCTCGGCCGCTGGGGCACCCCGGTCAACGCCCTCGCCCTCCTGTACGGCCTGTTCATGACCGTCAACCTGGCCTGGCCCCGGGCGGAGGTGTACGACCCGGCGGGCGGGCACTGGTACTTCCAGTGGTTCACGGTGCTGTTCCTGCTGGTCACGCTGGGGACAGGAGCCTTGTACCGGCTACTCCGTGCACAACGCGTGCACTCCGCTGCTCCCGAAGCCGCCCCAGCTGTCCCAGAACCGACTCGATAGCTACGGCGGCCGTGTCCTCGTCGCTCGGCCAATAGCCGACGTACTTGTCCAGCGTGATCGAAGGGCTTCGAGTGCCCGAGACGGACCTGCACCGTCTCCTGAGGGATGCGCACGCGTTCGGACTCGCCGCCGTCGTCGAGCGTCCCAAGGCGATGCCGGTGCAAGCTCAGCTCGGCGAAGTGCTCGTCGAGCTGAGCTTGGCCCCGTCCCCCTTGATCTGCTTCCAGATGCGTGGACCAGGTCGACCGCCGCATCGGCCGCCCCTTGCCGTCGGTGACGAGCAGGCGAGCCTACGCAGGTGCCCTCTATCTGACCCTAAATGCTCACAGCCTGCCGCGCCCGGCTGATCACACGCTGGGCGTCGATCCCGTAGACAGCCGACTGGTTGAAGTTCTCCCAGACGCGTGAGTACAGCGCGATCGTGACCCGGTCGTCCAGCCACAGCTCGGCGTGCCAGTCCTCGACGATCACCAGACGCTCATCGAAGATCCAGAACGGATTCGCGGGCGGAAGCGTCAGGGCGGCCTCGTACGGCACGATCCCGAGGTGGACGGTGTCCATGCCCACGACGCCCAGGAGACGGTCCAGCTGGGCGGCCAGGACCGCAGGAGGGCACACCTGGGCACGCAGTGCGCCCTCCCACATCAGCAGATGCAGCCGCTTGCCCGGCCGGTACAGCCATTCCTGCCGCTTCATGCGGGTCCGGACGGCGTCCTCCGCGTCCCTGGGCGAGTTCTGGAGTGCCGCGTAGCTCTCGAACACGTGCCTGGCGTAGTCGGCATTTTGCAACATGCCGTTGACGGCGTTGTTCTCCCACACGGTCAGGGTGCTGGAGTCGTCGACCAGCGTGTTCCACGTCTCCTGCACCGGACGGTGCCCGGCCGTGAGCTGCCGCCGCCATGACCGGATGTGGCTCTCGAAGCCCTTCAACCGGCCGTGCAGTTCTTGGAACACCTCGTGCTGCCCTGTGGCGTCCGCCCATGCCCGGAGATCTTCGACTGTGGGGGTCTGCCTGCCGTTCTCCAGCTTGCTGATCTTCGACTGCGTCCAGCCGAGCTGCTCTGCCAGATACGTACCGGTGAGACGGCCGTGAGGGCTCTCGACACGGAGTTCCCGGAGCCGACGCCCCAGATCCTCGCGTGCCTTCTGATAGTCCGTACTCACCGGTGCCCGACCCGACCTGGGTTCCGTTCCCTACTCGCCCAGCCCCGCCGCGAACTCCTCGTACGGCACCGCGTGATGCCAGGCGGCATCCCGGACCATGGAGCAGCGCACCACCTCTGAGGGTTCTGTGATCAGCTCCACGTCCACGAGCTGGTCGTCGTCATCGAACCGCAGGAGAGCCACGAGCCGGCTGTCGAACAACCAGAAGTCATCGGCGGGGAGTTGGAGCCGTTCTGCGTCGGAGCGCCACAGGATGCGGATGTCCTCGCCCAGGGCGCTGTTCCGCTTCGCGTTGTCGAGCAGGTAGAGCTGCCCCGTGGTCGGCGGCTGGTCCACGATCCGTACCCGCTCGACCCGCTTACCCTGTGCGGTCTGCGAGCGGATCAGCTCGCAGTACGGGTCATTGGAATCCCACGCGGCAGCGCCGGTCTCCGTGAACTGCCGGTAGGTGTCTGTCTCCTCGTCACTGGCGTAGCGCCGCCTCGTCTCCAGCCGCCACGCCGTGTGCTTGAACGTCCGGAACAGGTCCTCAAACTCGTCCAGGCCGATGATCCTTGCCTGACGGGTGGTGTCTTTCGGCGTCCAGTCCACCAGCACCTCACGGGGAACGGCCACGGCTACCTCGCCCTCCGACAGGTGCTGGAGCTGGGCGACGTCTTCTGGGTCGGTGAGCGGCGGGCCGTGAACGATTACCTCCCGGCTGTCCAGGTCCTCGTGCACGGACGGGCACCCGGTACCCCCGCTTCCCGTGCCGTTGAAGCGCAGCCTGCGTGCCATGCGGTCACCTCTCGTGTCGCTCGTGAAGCCCTGGCCGGACAAGCGTGTCTGCGGCTGCACGGGAATGTCGAGGGATTTCGGTCTGCCGCGTGAGAATAACGGAGAATATCGCCGTCCTCGCCCAACTCCAGCTTCCTACGGTCGTATCCGAAGTCACACGACTCAGGGAGACACGATGGCAGCCACGCGCCACAAGACGACCCAGGAACCGCCGGTAGAACTTCCTGTCGGCTTCAACGCATGGCTGTTGGACTGCGTACCGGCCTCCGGCTGCAGGGTGTGCGCCGCGAACTGGAGACACCTCAACGCCGCCAAGGATGACGGGGACATCACCAGGGCTGTGAGGCATGCCACCGAAGTCCGCGATCATGCCTCGGGAGTGCACTGATGACGATGGACATGCAGACCTACCGGGACGGCCGAAAGGCGGCCACTGACGCGGCGGAGGCGATCCGGGAGGCCCTGGCTGGGCTCGGCTTCCCCGAAAGTGTCTGGGGCAGCGTGCGCCCGATGGTGACCCACAGCGGCAAGCCGTACGTACACCTGGGAATGGTGCGTGCTGACGCAGCTGATCGCATGGCGAAGGCAATGCAGCCTGCGAGCCCTCCGCCGTAACTCGCTTGCGTGTCCTCTCCGTTGTCAGTAGTAGATGGCCCGGCTTCCGCACAACTTGTGCGGCGAGGACAGCACGACGAAGGAAGAGGTCCAGAAGTTCGTGACCGACTTCCTGAAGCATCTAGTCGGCTGACCTGACGACGTGCACCAGTCGCTCTAGCACAACGAGTGCACGTGAGAGCGAAAATCACTGCGAAGCAGTGAGAAACGACGAGATGAGTTTTCGCTTCTCAAACGGCACGCCACAGCATCGCCCATGGCCAGCGAGGCGCATGCGCACTGGTACTTCCAGTGGTTCACCGTGCTGTTCCTCCTGCTCACCCTGGGCGCAGGTGCCGGATACCGGGCGTGGCGGGCATCGCGAGGACGCTCCGCTTCGGCAGGTCGATGAGTCGTCCCGGCCGCGCATCGAGGCGGCGGGGAGGGGCCGCGCGGGCCTCACAGCCTGCCGAATACCACCCCGCGCCAGGTCCAGCCCGATTTGAGGACGGTGTCCCGCAGGGGTTACGCAGTTCCGAGCTGTCGAAGCGGAAAGTCTCCGTCGCTCCGAGTCGGCCGTTCTCGTCGCGTTGGATCCTCAAGTGGCGGGTCACGGTCCGGTCCGGCCCGCGCGAGTACGCCCCTGCGGTCTTGAGCCTCGGCGGATTCCCGACTCGGGTGACCTCCCAACTCTCCTCAAGGGCGCGCACCTCATGGCCCTTCTGGACCAGGCGCAGCCCTATCCGGACGGCGCGGGTCAGCTGGGACTCCACGAAGAGGGTCTGCCAGGCGGGCTCCGCCATCCGCCACTGAGCCACCAGGTCCGCGGCGTCCCCCGCGGCGCCTTCGCGGATGACGTACGGGACATCGGGCCGGTTGAGCCCGAGCAGGGCTGTCCGCACCTCCTCGGCTGAGACCGGTGCGACACCGTCGGCGGGATACGTGGTTCCGGTCAGCTTGTCGAAGAGCCCCATCGCGTCAACGTATGAGCGGGCGGGTCGCCGGGCAAGATCTGCCCCTTGCGCCGGCCGTCCGGCGAGGAGCCGCGGGGTGGGGAGCCGGCCAGGGCGGAGTGGGTGGCGGCCCGCCGTCGGCCTCGTACGCTTGATCCCGATGAGACGAAAGACCCGGATCCCGCCCTCTCCCCTGCCGCAGCGCGAAGGGGTGGATCCGGTGCGGGTGCGGCTGCCCGTCGAAGGGTCCTGGGCCACAGTGCGCGAGCATCTGGTGGAGCGGCTCGCGGCCGAGGCCGGGGTCGTCGAAGAGATGTTCGACACGGGCCGGGTCGTCGGGGCGGACGGGCGGGCGGTGGCCGCCGACGCGGCGTACGTGCCGGGCATGTTCGTGTGGTTCCACCGGGAGCTGCGCGCCGAGGTGCCGGGGCCGTTCCCGGTGGAGATCGTGCACCGGGACGAGCACATCGTCGTCGCCGACAAGCCGCACTTCCTGGCCACCACCCCGCGCGGCAGCCATGTCACCCAGACCGCGCTCGCCCGACTGCGCCGGGAACTGGACCTCCCCGCGCTCGGCGCCGCGCACCGGCTGGACCGGCTCACCGCGGGGCTCGTGCTGTTCACCGTACGGCCCGAGGAACGGGGCGCCTACCAGTCGCTGTTCCGCGACCGGCTGGTGCGCAAGGAGTACGAGGCCGTCGCTCCGTACGCTCCCGGGCTCGCCCTGCCCCGCACCGTGCGCAGCCGGATCGTGAAGGAGCGCGGGGTGCTCGCCGCCTACGAGGTGCCCGGCGAGCCGAACGCGATCAGCCGCGTCGAACTCGCCGAGCGGGCGGACAGCCATATCGGCGGCGGCGAGCACGGGCTCGCCCGGTACCGGCTGGTCCCCGCCACCGGGCAGACCCATCAGCTGCGGGTCCACATGAACACGCTCGGCGTGCCGATCCTCGGGGACCCGCTCTACCCGGTGGTGGCCGACCCCGAGCCGGCCGGTGTCTTCCGGCGACCGCTCCAACTACTGGCGCGGGTCCTGGAGTTCACCGACCCGGTCACGGGGGTCGAGCACCGGTTCCGGAGCGGACGGGTCCTGGAGGCCTGGACGTCGTACGACGGTTGGGCCGCCGGTCAGTAGCCGCGCCACCAGCGCAGGAACCGGCGCAAGGCTCCCTGCGGGCGGACCGGTTCGGGCGTCGGTGCGGGCCGCGGCGGGGCCGCGGCCGGCTGCGGTGCCGACCGCGATGCCGACCGCGGGGTCGGGAGCGTCGACTCCGCCGCGGGTGCCGGCGCGGGCTCCGGATGGTGGGTGCCGACCTGCCACGTGTTGCGCTGCGACGGAAGAGGCAGGCCCGGCTTGACCAGCACGTCCTGCGGCGGCTTCGGCGCGAACCGCGACGGAAGTTCCACCAGGTGGCGTGAGGACATCGACTCCGTCCAGGACAACTCGTCCTCGTCACAGTCGAGTTCGACGTCCGGCAGCCGCATCAGCAGCGCGTCCACGCCGGTGTCGGCGATGGCGCGGCCGATGTCCTGACCGGGGCACTCGTGCGGCCCGCCGCCGAAGGCGAGGTGGGAGCGGTTGCCCTGCATATGGGCGCCCAGGTCGGGACGCACCCGGGGGTCGACGTTGCCCGGCGCGATACCCAGGAGCAGCCCGTCGCCCCTGCGGACGCGCCGGCCGCCCAACTCCGTGTCCTGCTTGGCGAAGTAGGCGAAGATCGTGCTGAACGGCGGCTCGTCCCACAGGGACTGCTCGACCGCCTCCGGCACCGTCATCTGGCCGCCGCTGAGCCGGGCCCGGAAACGCGGGTCGGTGAGCACCATGCGCAGCACGTTGGCGAGGAGGTTGGCGGTGGCCTCGTAGGCGGCGATCAGCACCAGCCGCAGGTGTTCGCGGACCTCGTCGTCGGAGAGTCGCGCCGGGTGGGTGATGAGGTAGCTGGTGAAGTCCTCCTCGGGCCGGGCGCGACGGCGTGCGGTGAGCCGGCCGAGGGCGTCCATGATGTACGCGTTGCTGGCGATCGCGGTCTCGGTGCCCCGGAGCATGTCGCGGGCGGCCTGCACGATGCGCTCGTTGTACTCGTCGGGCATGCCGAGGATCTCGCACATCACGGCCATCGGCAGATGCTCGGCGAACTGACTGACCAGATCGGCCGTGCCCTCCTCGCAGAACCGGTTGACCAGGCGCTGGGTGTGGCGGTTGATGTGCCGTCGGATCCCGCGGGGGTCGATGGTCGAGATGGCGCCGTTGACCGCGCCGCGCAGCCTGAGGTGTTCGTCGCCCTCGACGTGCGAGGCGATGGGCTGCCAGGCGATGTGCGGCATCAGCGGGTGGTCGGGCTTGACCACCCCGTCCAGGAGCGGGGTCCAGATGCGGCTGTCCCGGCAGAACTGGGAGGGCGTACGCACCATGTGCAGGTTCTCGGCGTGGCCGAGCACCACCCACATCGGCACGTCGTCGTGGAGCAGCACCGGTGCCACCGGGCCGTGCTCGTCCCGGAGTTGCTCGTACAGGGCGCTGAGGTTCTCCGCCTCGGGGCCGTAGAGCCGGCGCAGCCCTCCGGGGCCGCGGCCGTGGGCGGGGCAGCCGGGCGGCGGGGCGAGGCCGGGGTCCGTACCGGCCGGCGAGTGGGATTCAGGCGTCACGGTGATCGCTCCGAAGTGGATCCGGTGTCTGTGTCTGTGTGGGAGGGCGGGGGCGGGGTTGGAGCTCGGGCTCGGGGGCCGGGGGCGGTCCGCGGCAGGCCGGTGGGGGCGGGTACGGCGGTCACTTCAGTGCGCCGGACGTCGCGAGGGAGTGCAGGAAACGCATGAGGGTCATCAGGGTGTCCCGGCTGGAGGCGCGGCGGCGTGCGTCGCACTCGACGATGGGGATGTCCTCGCTCAGGTCGAGCGCGGTGCGCAGTTCCTCGACGGGGTAACGGGGCCCGTCCGGGAAGGTGTTGACGGCGACCACGAACGGCACACCGCGTTCCTCCAGGCGCCCCATGACGTCGAAGCTGACCTCGAGCCGACGGGTGTCGATCAGCACGACCGCGCCGAGCGCCCCCTCGAACAGGCCGTTCCACAGGAACCAGAAGCGTTCCTGCCCGGGGGTTCCGAAGAGGTACAGCACGAGCTGTTCGGTGATGCTGATGCGGCCGAAGTCCATCGCCACGGTGGTGGCCGTCTTGGTCTCGGAGCCGTAGTTGTCGTCGACCCCGACGCCGGCCTGCGTCATGGTCTCCTCGGTGGTCAGCGGTTTGATCTCGCTGACCGAGCCGACCATGGTGGTCTTGCCGACCCCGAAGCCGCCCACGATGACGATCTTCACCGCCGCCTGGGCGGTGTGCGGAAGGTGGTCCTCGGTTCGTGGACCTGTGATGGTGTCAGAGCTTTTGAAGTCCATGCATCACCGCTTCGAGAAGGGATCGGTCGGCCGACGCCTGACGGATGATCGGGGCGCGCGCCGTCACCAGTTCGACGGTCAGCAACTCGCTGACCAGCACGGTCACCACGCTGAACGGCAGGTTCAGATAGGCCGACAACTCGGCCACGGACAGCGGGGCCGTGCACAGCCGCAGCAGCGCCGCCTGCTCGGGCGTGGCGGAGGGCGGTGGGTCTGCGCTCGCCACGATCAACGTGACCAGGTCGAGGTCGGTGCGGACGACGCCGTCCGGTCCGGTGATCACGTAGAGCCGCTCGGGGTTCTTCTTCTCCCCCTCGGGCGGCTGCTGTTCGTCCGGCGGATGCGTCGGATCGGGGTCCGGCCGGGAGTGCTCGGGGTCCGGCCGGGAGTGCGGCTCGGAATCCGGCCCCGCATACGGCTCGGATTCCTGCTTGGGGTATCGCCGTCGGCGTTGCGGAGGAGTCATACGGTCTGCCCGTTGCGCCTCGGCGGGCTGGTGAGATGCGCGCCGATCCGGATGACCAGGTCACTCATGCGGGCACTCATGTAGCCGGGTTCGGCGCGGACGTCGGACAGCACCGCGAGATAGGCGTTGGGGCCCGCGGCCATCAGGTAGAAGTAGCCGCCGTTGATCTCGATGAGGACCATCTTCATCTCGCCCTCGCTGCCCGGAATCTCCTGGGCGACGGCACCGGCCAGGCTCTGCAGGCCCGCGCAGGCCGCGGCGACCCGGTCGGCGGTGTCCGGGTCGCCGCCGTGGCGGGCGATGCGCAGACCGTCGGCGGAGAGCACCACGATCATCTGGATACCCGGTACGCCTTTGGCGAGGTCCTGGAGCATCCAGTCGAAGTTGCCTCGCTGCTGGATCACTTGAGGTCCCCCTCGTCGTCGGCCTCGACGTGGGCCGGTTCGTTGGTCGGCTGGGTGACTGCGGTGGAAGCCGGGCGCTTGAGTCCGTCGAAGAACGCCTGGACCCACAGGCCCGGCGGGGGCTCGGGCGCCTTCTCCACGGGCTCGGGTTCGGGCTCGCGCTTCACGGTCGACCAGATGGTCGGCCGGCCCTCCCGTTCGGCCTGCTCGATGGCTGCCTGCTCGGCGTACCGCTGGGTGAGGGAGGTCTTGACCCGGCTGCGGCGCTGCGGCAGTCCGCCCGCGGTCCACTCGGTGACCTCGGGGACGTCGTCCTCCATGGAGACCGGAGTGACGAACTTGGGGCTGGTGGGGCGGCGCGTCTTGATCGTGCGCTTGGGACCGGGAAGGGCGCCGAGTTCGGGCTGCGGCACGGCTGTGGCGCCGATGCCGTGGGCGAGTCCGACCCCCGGCTCGGTGGTGAGCATGTCGCTCGGCACGACGAGGATGGCGCGGACCCCGCCGTACGCGGAGGCGCGCAGCGAGACCTGCATGTCGTACGTCCGGCAGAGCCGGCCGACCACGGCGAGTCCCAGACGGGGTGCCTCTCCGAGGTCCTGCAGGTCGACGCCCGCCATGGCACGCTCCAGCATGCCCTCGGCGCGGGCGCGGGCCTCCTCGCTCAGGCTGACGCCGGCGTCCTCGATCTCGATGCAGACACCGGTCTGCACCTCGGTGGCCGTGACGTGCACCTTGGTCTGCGGCGGCGAGTAGCGGGTGGCGTTGTCGAGGAGTTCGGCCGCCGCGTGGATGACGGGTTCGACGGCGGTGCCCTTGACGTTGACCTTGGCGATGGAGGACAGGTCGATGCGCCCGTACTCGAGGATCCGGGACATGGCGCCGCGCAGCACGCTGTACAGCGCGACGGGCTCGGGCCACTGGCGGCCGGGGCGGCCGCCGCCGAGGACCGAGATGGAGTCGGCGAGCCGGCCGATCAGCGCGGTGCCGTGGTCGATGCGCAGCAGGTCGTTGAAGACCTCGGGGTTGCGGCCGTGGTCCTCCTCCATCTCCCGGAGTTCGTTGGCCTGCTGGTGGACGATCGCCTGGACGCGGCGGGCGATGTTGACGAAGGAGCGCTGCGCGGCGTCGCGCATGACGTCCTCGGTGTCGACGACGTCGAGCAGCTTCTTGAGCAACGCCAGCTGCGCTTCGGGAAGTTCGCGCCACGCGGGTTCGTAGTCACCGAGGTGGCGAATCACCTCTCCGGGGGTATTCCCGCCGCGCATCAGCTTGAGCGCGGTCGGCAGGATCTCCTTGGCGAGGCGGGTCATCTCCTGGTCGTGGGCGGCGACCCGTTGTTCCAGATACGCGCTGTGACGGGCGTGTTCCGCGCGCTGGTCACGCAGAGTTCGGCCGCGGCGGATCGCTTCGGCCGCCGTTGCGATCACCAGCAGCGTGGCGACGGCGCCGCACCAGCCGACAGCCGTCCGGGCCGGGGCCGTCACCAGTGCGACGGCGGCCCCGGTCGCCGCGGCCATCGCTATGCCGGGCAGCAACAACACGCGCGTGTACGGGAGTTCACGGCGACCGGGAGGAGTTTGAACACTCACCATGTGGGCCCTCTGAAACAGATCGGCGGGGTGTAGGGGGAGCTCGCAGGGGGGAACGTCATGGGTATGTCTGGATCTTCGGTGTGTTTGGGAACAAGCGCACGAATACACCTCAACTTGGTGCGCTGCGGGCGAGCTTAGTCCGACCGGGTCATCGCCATGTCATATTCAGCGAGCACCTGAAACGGGGTGCGCGAGGGGGGTACGCTCGGCCCCATTTACACGCTGCCGCTCCATTCGCACACGGTGCGTCACGATGTACAGGCATACGAAAAGACTCACCGTGACGAGTGAAGTGCCCGGGCCGCAGCTCGCCGGGTCAGACCCCGGCGATACGCAGGGCCGCGTCCGCCGTCGCCTCCGCGAACACCGAAACGGACCGCTCGGGGTCGGAGCGATGGACGAGGATGACGCCCTCGATGAGCCCGAACACCAGGTCCGTACGGAGGTCGAGCGCGCTCTTGGCGAGCGTGCCGCCGGCCACTGTCGCGGCGATCAACTGCCGGTAGGCGTCCTTGAGTTCGGCGCGCACGGCATGGAAACCGGCGAACCGCTCGGCGCGCACCTCG
The DNA here is from genome assembly GCF_040660135.1 of Streptomyces sp. NPDC050997. Classification (NCBI taxonomy): domain Bacteria; kingdom Bacillati; phylum Actinomycetota; class Actinomycetes; order Kitasatosporales; family Streptomycetaceae; genus Streptomyces; species Streptomyces sp. NPDC050997. Next base: position 12,405 of record NZ_JBFAGK010000038.1, on the reverse strand, counting down.
GGCAGCAGATAAAGACCGCCGAGGTTGTGCGACCCCCCGCAGAGCACCTCCACGTCCCCCCGGCACAGCTCCCAGAGCCGGTCCTCGGCCGGGGCGGTGTCGTCGGCGAGGAGCTCACGGGCGTATGCCAGCGAGGGCGTGACGGTGGACTCCAGGAGCTGGGCGAGCAGCTCCTCCTTGCCGGAGACGTAGTGGTACATGGACGCCTGGCGCATGCCGGCGCGCTCGGCGACGGCCCTGGTGGAGGTGGCGCCGTAGCCGAGGGTGGTGAACAACTCCGCGGCGGCCGCGAGGAGTTCGGCACGCGGCTCCAGCCCGCTGTCCGGCCGCTGCGCGACTCGCGGCCGGCCGACCCGTCGGCCCGGTTGTGCATCCGCTGTCCCCATACGTCGATCCTCGCACACCACCCCTCTCGGCGATCTTCGTGAGGGCCAGGTAACCGAGCGGCAACGCGGCGGCAACGCCGGTGACGCGCCTCACGCCTAATTTCTGTCGAGCGACAGAAATAGGGGCCGGCGACACCAGGCCCCGCGGCAGGACAAAAGACCACACCCCCGGAGCCGGAGGTCCCGCGATGGCGACAACGACCACTTACGGAGCCCGCGCCCATGCGCGTGCCCAGGAGGGCACCCGCACCGAGGCGATGCCCGTCGTCCCGGCCGGGGACTGGCCTGCCCCGCCCTGCGAGGCCGGCCACCTGGTGTGGGCCGAGACCGTCGCGGGCGGCAACTACACGCACCGGGTCCTGGCCCGCGGCACCGAGCTGCGCCTGACCGACCTGCGCGGCGACGCCTGCGCCCACCTGCTCCTGTACGCCGCCGACCGGCCCTGGGAGCGGCTGAACGTCGCCGACACGGTGAAGGTCCAGTGGAACGCGTACCTGGGCGAGGGGCGGCTGCTGCTGTCCGACCAGGGCCGGGTCCTCGCCTCGGTGGTCGCCGACACCTCCGGCCGGCACGACGCGCTGTGCGGCACCTCCACACTCGTCCGCAACACCGAACGCTACGGCGACGGCACCCCGCAGAGCCCCTCCCCGGCGGGCCGCGAGCTGTTCAAGCTGGCGGCCGCCAAGAACGGCCTGGAGCCCCGCGACCTGCCACCGTCGCTCTCCCTCTTCCAGGGCGTGGAGGTACGTGAGGACGGCACTCTCGACTTCACCGGCTCGGCCGGTCCCGGCGCGAGCGTGACCCTGCGCACCGAGCAGGACGTCACCGTACTGATCGCGAACGTGCCGCACCCGGCCGATCCACGCCCCGAGTACGTCAGCACCCCGCTGGAGGTGCTCGCCTGGCGCGCCGAGGCGACCGGGCCTGGCGATCCCCTGTGGGACGCCGGTCCCGAGAGCCGCCGCGCCTTCCTCAACACCACCGAATTCCTCGCCTCGAGGGGGCTCGCATGAGCACGCGCCCACAGCCGCACACCCACCCGCACCCGCACCCGCACCTGAAAGCGCGCACCGCCGTCGTGGCGGCGCGCGCCGCCTGGTCGTCCGTCGTCCGTGCCGGTGAGACGCTCACCATCACCGACCTGCACGGCAACCAGGCCGTCGACTTCCTCGTCTACGACGCCCACGACACGTCGGTTCGCTACAGCGCCCCCGACACGATCCACGCACAGGGCGCCGTCTTCCTGACCACGGGCAGCGTGCTGATGTCCAACGAACACACCCCGCTGATGACGCTGGTCGCCGACGAGGTGGGCCGCCACGACACGGTCGGCGGAGCCTGCTCCAAGGAGTCGAACACCCTGCGCTACGGCCATCACACCTGGTCGCAGCACGCTTGCGTGGACAACTTCCTCGCCGAGGGCGCCAGGTACGGGCTCGGCAAGCGCGACCTCGTCTCCAACATCAACTGGTACATGAACGTGCCGGTCGAGAAGGACGGCACCCTCGGCATCGTCGACGGCATCTCGGCACCGGGGCTGACCCTGACCCTGCGCGCCGAACGCGATGTCCTGGTGCTGGTCTCCAACTGCCCCCAGATCAACAACCCCTGCAACGGCTTCGAACCGACGGCGGTGGAGATGACGATCACCGAGGCGGGCGCGGCATGACCTTCGACACGCTGCTGGTCGCCAACCGGGGAGAGATCGCGGTCCGGATCATCCGCACGGCCCGCGAACTCGGCCTGCGCACGGTCGCCGTGTACTCCGACCCGGACCGCCGCGCACCCCATGTCCGGCTCGCCGACGAGGCGGTACGGCTCGGCCCGGCGCCCGCGAAGGAGTCGTACCTCGACGCCGACCTGGTGCTGCGGGCGGCGAAGGACACCGGCGCGGGCGCGATCCATCCCGGCTACGGATTCCTGTCCGAGGACGCGTCCTTCGCGCGCCGCTGCGAGGACGCCGGGATCGTGTTCGTCGGCCCGACGCCGGAGCAGTTGGAGCTGTTCGGCGCCAAGCACACGGCCCGGGCCGCCGCCGAGGCCGCCGGAGTGCCGCTCGCTCCCGGCACGGGGCTGCTGGGCTCCCTCGACGAGGCCCTCGACCGGGCCGAGGTCATCGGCTACCCCGTCATGCTCAAGGCGACCGGCGGAGGCGGCGGTATCGGTATGTCGGCCTGTCGCTCCGCCGACGAACTCGCCGACGCCTGGGAGCGGGTGCAGCGCGTCGCCGCCGCTTCCTTCTCGTCCGCCGGTGTCTTCCTGGAACGCCTGGTCGAGCACGCCCGCCATGTCGAGGTGCAGGTCTTCGGCGACGGCGACGGCCGGGTGGTCACCTTCGGCGACCGTGACTGTTCCCTCCAGCGCCGCAACCAGAAGGTCCTGGAGGAGGCCCCGGCCCCAGGACTGCCGTCGCACACCCGTGAACGACTCGCCGCGGCCGCCCGCGACCTGTGCGCGTCGATCGGCTACCGCTCCGCCGGTACCGTCGAGTTCGTCTACGACGCCGCCCGCGAGGAGGCGTACTTCCTGGAGGTCAACACCCGGCTCCAGGTCGAGCATCCGGTCACCGAGGAGATCTACGGCGTCGATCTGGTCGCCTGGATGCTCCGCCTGGCACGCGGCGAGAAGGACGTCGTGCGCGAGCCGGGCACACCCCGCGGCCACGCCGTCGAGGCCCGCCTCTACGCCGAGGACCCCTCTCGTGAACACCGCCCCGGGGCAGGCCTGTTGACCCGGGTGGAGTTCCCTGCGGGCGTCCGCGTCGACGGCTGGGTGGAGACGGGCACCGAGGTGACGACGTCGTACGACCCGATGCTCGCGAAGGTCATCGCGTACGGCCCCGACCGGGCGCAGGCGTTGCGGCGGCTGGACGAGGCCCTGGCCCGCACCCGCGTGGACGGCATCGAGACGAACCTGGGCCTGGTGCGGGCGGCGCTCACGGACCGGAACTTCCGCGAGGCCACGCACTCCACGGCGACCCTGGCCGGGGTGAGCGACCCGACCCCGCGCATCGAGGTGGTCTCGGGCGGCACCCTGACCACCGTGCAGGACTGGCCGGGCCGCACCGGGTACTGGCAGGTCGGCGTTCCACCGTGCGGTCCGATGGACGACCGGTCCTTCCGGCTCGGCAACCGGGCACTCGGCAACGACGAGGGCGCGCCGGGGCTCGAATGCACCCTCCAGGGCCCGGTGTTGAGGTTCACGCACCCCACCACCGTGTGTGTGACGGGCGCGCCCGCCACCGTCACCGTGGACGGTACGCCCCTCGCGCGGTGGGAGCCGCTGACGGTGCCCGCGGGGGCCGTACTCGAGGTCGGCGCGCCCCTTGAGCACGGCCTGCGGACCTATGTGCTGTTCGCCGGTGGCCTCGACGTACCCGCCTTCCTCGGCAGCGCGAGCACCTTCACCCTGGGCCGCTTCGGCGGACACGGCGGCCGGGCACTGCGCACGGGCGACGTCCTGCACGCCGGGACACCGACCGCGGACGGGTCGACGAACACGGGCGTGACGGCGACCGCGGACGGGCCGACGACCGCAGACGGGCCGACGACCACGGGCGGCAACCCGGTGGCCGGGCGCGGTAACCCGGCCACCGCGGGCGGCAACCTGTCGGCCGAGAGCGGCCCGGTGCCGCTCGAAGACCGCCCCGACTTCACCGCCGTATGGCACGTCGGCGCCGTCGAGGGCCCGCACGCCGCGCCGGAGTTCTTCACCGAGGACGACATCCACGACTTCTACGCCGCCGACTGGAAGGTCCACTTCAACTCGGCCCGTACCGGTGTCCGCCTGGTCGGCCCGAAGCCGCGCTGGGCCCGCGCCGACGGCGGCGAGGCGGGCCTGCACCCGTCCAACATCCACGACACCCCGTACTCGGTCGGTGCCGTCGACTACACGGGCGACATGCCGGTGCTGCTCGGCCCGGACGGCCCGTCGCTCGGCGGCTTCGTCTGCCCGGCGACGGTGCTCAGCACCGAGCGCTGGAAGCTGGGCCAGCTGCGCCCCGGCGACACGGTGCGCTTCGTGCCGGTGGACGTGTCGGGCGGCCCCCGCGCGGCGATCGTGGACGGCGGCATCCTGGCCCGGGACGGCGATGTGACCTACCGCCGCAGCGGCGACGACAACCTGCTCGTCGAGTTCGGCCCGATGCAGCTCGATCTGGCCCTGCGCATGCGTGTCCACGCCCTGATGGAGAGCGTGGCCGCGCGGGGCCCGGAGGGGATCACCGACCTCACCCCGGGCATCCGCTCGCTCCAGATCCAGGCCGACCCACGGCGTCTGACGCAGCAGGAACTCCTGGCCGCGGTACGGGAGATCACCGCGTCCCTCCCCCCGAGCGACGAACTCGTCGTCCCCTCCCGCACGGTCCACCTCCCCCTCTCCTGGGACGACCCGGCGACCCGCGAGGCGATCGCCCGCTATATGGCGGGCGTCCGCGACGACGCGCCCTGGTGCCCGTGGAACATCGAGTTCATCCGCCGCGTGAACGGCCTGGAGTCGGTGGACGACGTGTACCGCACGGTCTTCGACGCCGAGTACCTCGTACTGGGCCTGGGCGACGTGTATCTGGGTGCCCCCGTGGCCACCCCGCTGGATCCCCGCCACCGTCTGGTGACGACCAAGTACAACCCGGCACGTACCTGGACGGCGGAGAACTCCGTCGGCATCGGCGGGGCGTATCTGTGCGTGTACGGCATGGAGGGCCCCGGCGGCTACCAGTTCGTGGGCCGGACGACCCAGGTGTGGTCGGGCTGGCAGCAGCGCGGCGCGTTCGAGCCGGGTTCACCCTGGCTGCTGCGCTTCTTCGACCGGATCAAGTGGTATCCGGTCGACGCGGACGAGCTTCTCGACCTGCGCGCCGACATCACGTCCGGCCGCTTCGTGCCCCGCATCGAGGAGGGCACGTTCTCCCTGGCCGAGTACCAGGCGTTTCTCGCCGAGAACGCCGGGTCGGTCGCCGAGTTCAGGTCCCGGCAGCAGACCGCGTTCGCCGCGGAGCGGGACGCGTGGGAGGCGGCGGGCGAGTTCACCCGGGCGCAGGCGGCGGCCGCACCGGCCGCTCCCCCGGCCGAGGTCACCGTCCCGCCCGGCGGGCACCTCGTCGAGGCGGAGTTCGCCGCCTCCGTCTGGCAGGTGAACATCGCGCCCGGCGACGCGGTGACGGCCGGTCAGCCGCTGCTCGCCCTGGAGGCGATGAAGATGGAGTCCCGGGTGCACGCGCCGATGGACGGCGTGGTGGCGGAGGTCCTGGCCCGGCCCGGGGACCAGGTGGAGGCGGGCACGGCACTGGTCGTCCTGGTCCCGGCCGCGAAGTGAAAGAGGAACAAGGAATGTCCAGCACTCTCTTGCGCGTCCGCGCCGCCTACGCCCGCGTCGAGGCCGTGGACCGGCCCGAGATCTGGATCGACCTGCGCCCGCGGGCGGAGGTCGAGGCGGAGGCCCGGAAGATCGACGAGCTCGTCGCCGCAGGCGTTCGACTTCCCCTCGCCGGACGCCTGTTCGCCGCCAAGGGAAACATCGACGTGGCCGGCCTGCCCACCACCGCGGGCTGCCCGTCGTACGCCTACCGGCCCGATGCCGACGCGCCGGTCGTCGCCCGCCTCCGCGCGGCGGGCGCCATCGTCGTGGGCACCACGAACCTGGACCAGTTCGCGACCGGGCTGGTCGGCACCCGCTCCCCGCACGGCGCCGTACGGGGCGCGCACGACCCGGCCAGGATCAGCGGCGGCTCCAGCTCCGGCTCGGCCGTCGCGGTGGCCCTCGGCATCGTCGACTTCGCGCTGGGCACCGACACCGCGGGCTCGGGCCGTATCCCGGCCGCCTTCAACGGCATCGTCGGCCTCAAGCCCACCCGGGGCCTGGTCCCGACCACGGGCGTGGTCCCGGCCTGCGCCTCCCTGGACTGCGTGACGGTCTTCGCGCGCACGCTTCCCGAGGCCGAGCAGTCCCTGGCCCACATGGCGTCCCCGCCGGGCCGCGACCTCACCCCGCTCCCCCAGCGGGCCCCGGGCCCCTGGCGCGTCGCCGTCCCGGCGCGGGAACAGCTCGGCGAGCTGGACGAGGGCTGGGCGGAGGCCTACGAGGCGGCGGTGGACCAGCTCGTCGCCGCGGGCGCCTCGGTTCGGGAGCTCGACCTCAGCCCCTTCACGGAGGCCGCGGCGATGCTCTACCAGGGCGCGTTCGTGGCCGAGCGCTACACAGCCGTAGGCGACTTTGTCGACAAAGCGCTGGCCGCGAACGACCCGTCCCTCGATCCCACCGTCGCCGGCATCATCACCCGCGCCCGGGACATTCCCGCCCACCGGCTCTTCGCCGACACCGATCATCTGGCCGTCCTGCGCACCCGGGCGCTGGCCGAACTCGCCGACGCGGACGCCCTGTTGCTCCCCACCGCCCCCGGCCACCCGACGCTCGCCGAGGTGGCCGCCGACCCCCTGGGCGCCAACGCCCGCCTGGGCCGCTTCACCAACTCCACCAACCTCTTCGACCTGGCCGCGGTGGCCGTCCCGGCGGGCGAGACAAACGGCCTCCCCTTCGGCGTGATGCTGATCGGCCCGGCGTTCACCGACGAACGCCTGGCCACGATCGCCCGGCTGCTCCAGCCTGAGACCCGACTGGCGGTGGTGGGGGCACACCTGTCGGGCCAGCCCCTCAACCCACAACTACTGTCCTTGGGCGCCCGCCTGGACCGCACGACCACGACGGCCCCGGTCTACCGCCTGCACGCCCTGCGAACCGCCCCGCCGAAGCCGGGTCTGGTCCACGTGGGCGAGAGCGGCGCGGCAATCGAGACGGAGGTGTGGCGCCTCCCGGCGGAGGGCCTGGGCCGCCTACTGGCGGCACTCCCGCGCCCGATGGCGCTGGGCAGAGTGGAACTGGCGGACGGCACCAGCGTGCCGGGTTTTCTGTGCGAGCCAGGCGCCCTGACGGACGCAGAGGACATCACGCAGTACGGCAGCTGGCGAGCGTACCGGAACCGTTGAACTGACGTGGCCCCCAACTCCTAAGGGGCGCGGGGCTGTATCAATGTGCGGCTCCGCCGCGTGGGCGCGACCAGCCACAGCGCACCCGCACCCGCCACCCAACCCGTCAGCCCACGGAAGAGTAGGCCACAACCCCCCGCAGCAACCCGTCAACCGCCTTACGCGCAGCCTTCGCCACAGTCGACCCCTCCGCGGCGGACGCCGCCGAGATCTGCCCCAGCACATCGATCACCTGCTTGCACCACCGCACAAAGTCCCCCGCCGGCATCTCCGCCTCACGCAGCACCTCGTCGAGCCCCTTGCCGGACGCCCACATGTACGCGGCCCAGGCGAATCCGAGATCGGGCTCGCGCTGCCCCACGCCCTCGCTCTGGGTGATCCGGAACTCCTCCTCCATGGCGTCCAGGCGCCCCCAGATCCGCACCATCTCCCCGAGCGCGGCCTTGGCCTTGCCCGACGGCAGCTTCGGCGTCATCGCGTCGTCGCCGGCCCGCGACTCGTACACCAACGCGGAGACACACGCGGCGAGTTCGGCCGGGCCGAGCCCTTCCCACACGCCCGCGCGCAGGCATTCGCTGGACAGCAGGTCGAGCTCGCCGTACAGCCGGGCGAGCCGCTTGCCGTGCTCGGTGACCTCGTCACCGCGCAGGTAGTCCAGCTCGGTCAGCAGCGCGACGATGCGGTCAAACGTACGGGCGATGGTGTTCGTGCGGCCCTCGATGCGCCGCTCCAGCTGTGAGGTGTCCCGCAGCAGCCGGTGGTAACGCTCGGCCCAACGGGCATGGTCCTCACGATCGTTGCAGCCATGGCAGGGGTGCGCCCGGATGTCCGTACGCAGCCGGGCGATCTCCCGGTCGTCGGCGGCCTGGGCGCGCTTCTTGCGGGCCCGCTCCGGCGGGATGTGCCCGGCCTTGGTGCGCAGCGCCGAGGCGAGGTCCCGACGGGACTGCGGTGAGCGCGGGTTGAAGGACTTCGGGATCCGCATCCGCTCCAGCGGCTCGACGGGCACCGGGAAGTCCATCGACGCGAGCCGCTTGACCTGCCGCTCGGCGGTCAGCACCAGCGGGCGCGGACCGTCGTGGTGCTCGAAGCCCCGGTGGCCGTTGGACCGTCCGGCCGGCAGCCCCGGGTCCAGCACCAGCGCGAGGCCCGCGTACTTGCCGGTCGGGACATGGATGACGTCACCCGGCTTGAGCTTCTCCAGCGCCACGGCGGCCTCGGCGCGCCGCTGGCTGGCGCCCTGCTTGGCCAGCTCGGTCTCGCGGTCCTTGAGTTCGCGGCGCAGTCGCGCGTACTCCTCGAAGTCGCCGAGGTGGCAGGTCATGGAGTCCTTGTAGCCCTCCAGCCCCTCCTCGTTGCGCTGCACCTGCCGGGAGATCCCGACGACCGACTTGTCGGCCTGGAACTGCGCGAAGGACGTCTCCAGGAGCTCGCGCGAGCGGTGCCGGCCGAACTGTTCGACAAGGTTGACCGCCATGTTGTACGACGGCTTGAAGCTGGAGCGCAAAGGATAGGTACGGGTGCCGGCCAGTCCCGCCAGGTGGTCGGGGCTCGTCCCGCGCTGCCACAGCACGACCGCGTGGCCCTCGATGTCGATGCCACGCCGGCCCGCACGCCCCGTCAACTGCGTGTACTCGCCCGGTGTGATGTCGGCGTGCTGCTCGCCGTTCCACTTGACGAGCTTCTCCAACACCACGGACCGGGCGGGCATGTTGATGCCCAGCGCGAGTGTCTCGGTAGCGAACACGGCCTTCACCAGGCCGCGTACGAACAGTTCCTCGACGACTTCCTTGAAGGTCGGCAGCATGCCCGCGTGGTGGGCCGCGATACCGCGCTCCAGGCCTTCCAGGAACTCGTAGTACCCGAGGACGTGCAGGTCCTCGCTGGGGATGGCGGCCGTGCGCTCCTCGACCAGGGCACGCACCCTCTCCCGCGCCTCGTCGTCGTTGAGCCGAAGGCCCGCGTACAGGCACTGCTGTACGGCGGCCTCGCAGGCGGCGCGGCTGAAGATGAACGTGATGGCGGGAAGCAGGCCCTCGGCGTCCAGCCGTTCGATCACCTCGGGCCGGCCAGGTGTCCAGATCCGCGAGCGCTGTCGGCGATCGCGCTCCCGGTCGGCCTCGCGCATGGCGCGGCCCCGCCTGCGGTCCTGGTACGACGGACGCTGCGCCTCCATGCGGGCCAGCCGCGTGAGGTCGGGGTTGACGGCCTTCTTCTGGCCCTCGCCCTCCTCGAACAGGTCGTACATGCGCCGCCCGGCGAGCACATGCTGGAACAGCGGCACGGGCCGGTGTTCGGAGACGATCACCTCGGTGTGGCCGCGGACCGTGTCGAGCCAGTCGCCGAACTCCTCGGCGTTCGACACGGTGGCCGACAGCGAGACGAGGGTGACCGACTCGGGGAGGTGGATGATCACTTCCTCCCATACGGCGCCACGGAAGCGGTCGGAGAGGTAGTGCACCTCGTCCATCACCACGTAACCGAGGCCGAGCAGGGTCTGCGAGCCCGCGTACAGCATGTTGCGCAGTACCTCGGTGGTCATCACGACCACCGGGGCGTCGGAGTTGACGCTGTTGTCGCCGGTGAGCAGGCCCACCTTGTCCGCGCCGTACCGGCGGCAGAGGTCGGCGTACTTCTGGTTCGACAGCGCCTTGATGGGTGTCGTGTAGAAGCACTTCTTGCCCTGCTGGAGGGCGAGGTGGACGGCGAACTCGCCGACGATCGTCTTGCCGGATCCGGTGGGCGCGGCCACCAGGACGCCCTTCCCCTCTTCGAGTGCCTGACAGGACTCGATCTGGAAGGGGTCGAGGCCGAAGTCGTACATCTCGCGGAAGTCGGCGAGCGCGGTGGCCTGCTCGGCAGCGCGCCTACGTGCTGCCGTATACCGCTCGGCCGGTGAGAGGTCCTCTGTCATCGTGCTTTCGAGCGTACCGGGCCCCACTGACAACGGACGATCATTATCCGGATCCGGACCGCCGGCGGGGCCGTACTCCCGCTCTGTGAACGCACCGCTACCGCGCGTACACGCGCACGGAAGGGGCCGGACGGATATTCCGTCCGGCCCTGTCGTTACGGCCCCGCAGTCCGGCTCAGGTGACGTCGTCGTAGCCGTTGACCACCGCGGTGCCCTCGGCGCTGCCACTCGCCTGGTGCGGCAGTGCCTTCGAGGCGGACACGGATTCGATCTCGCCGATGCCCTCCGGCGTGAGGTCGAGCTGCGAGGCCTCGTCGTCGTCCAGTTCGGCGTCCGGGTTGGCGCGTCTGCGTCGCCGGTCGTTCAGCAGGGAGACACCGACCGCCATGAAGTACAGGACCACGATCGGTCCGGCGAGCGCGATCATGCCGAAGGGGTCGGTGGTCGGGGTCGCGACGGCGCCGAAGACGAAGACGCCCATGACCACACCGCGCCACCAGCCGGCCATCCGGCGTCCGGTCACCATGCCGCTGAAGTTGAGCATGACGAGCAGCAGGGGCAGCTCGAAGGCGGCGCCGAAGACCAGGATCATCCGGACGATGAAGTCCAGGATCTTGTCCATCGGCAGGATGTTCGCCGAGCCGTCGGGCGTGATCCCGAGGAGCACGCGCATGCTGATCGGCAGGACCGTGTAGGCCAGCGCGGCACCGCCCAGGAAGAGCGGTACGGCCGCGGACACGAACCAGTACGTGTACTTCCGCTCGTGCCGGTGCAGCCCCGGCGCGACGAACGCCCAGAGCTGATAGAGCCAGACCGGACTCGAGATGATGATGCCCGCCATGAAACAGACCTTCACCGTGGTGGTGAAGGGTGACAGCAGGTCGGTGTACGCGATGACCGCGCAGGTACCGCCCGTGGACTCGCCCAGTCCGCTGGTGCAACGCGGGACGGGGTCCATCAGGAAGTTCATCAGCTCCTGGCTGTAGAAGGCGACCACCACGGACACGACCGTGATCGCCAACATGCCCTTCGCGAGCCGGTTGCGGAGCTCACGAAGGTGCTCCCCGAGAGGCATCCGCCCCTCGGGATCCTTCTCCTTCTTGCGGGCAGACTTCAGCAACCCACGTTCCCATCTCGTGCGGCGGGCCGGAGGTCACCGGCCCTGCGTCAGCGCTTGGTCGTGTCCGTCGGCTCGGCGACCGGGCGGGAGCTGGTCACGTCGCCGGGAGCTGCCTGGATGGTGCGCTGGACCGGGGGCTGCTGGTCGTCGTTCGGCGGAGCCGCCGGAGCGGACGCATTGTCCTGGCCCTCGGTCTTCATCGCCTTGGCCTCGCTCTTGAGGATGCGGGCCGACTTACCGAGGGAGCGCGCCATGTCGGGAAGCTTCTTGGCGCCGAACAGCAGGATGACGACGACGAGGATGAGAATGATCTCGGGGGCGCCGAGCCTTCCGAACATAAGTCTTTACCTTCTCACCGAGGCGGCTTGGGTGGGGATGCTGTCCGACCGGTCGGACATGTGTCCTATCAATCGTGCTTGGCAGCGATCGTAACGCTCAGGGGTAAACGCCTGGCAATCCCCGCGCGTAATCCCGGTCCGCGATCCGGGCCTCGTTCTCCGGTCCGCGATCAGCAGCGTACCTGCCGACCCCGTCAAGGTGACAGGGCGAAGTGGCCCAAAGCGCATCACACCCGCAACTCACAGGGAACGCTCTGGGTCACTCACAGTGAGTCGACAGCGCGGGCCGCGCTCAGGGAGGCCCGCTCCAGGTCCTCGGCGGCGCGGTTGATACGCCGGGCGGAGTCCGTGACCTGCCTGCCCAGACGCTGCGCCTCCAGAAACACCCGGACCGCGAACACCCCGAGAACGGCGAGACCCAGAAAACCCACAGCTACCGCGAACATCGGCCAGAACATGAGCCGAGCCTAGACCGTCCGGCACGACGGCCGACGCCCAAGGGCGCGCACCGGTCCGCCCCGGAGGGAGCCGCAGGAGGGAGCCGCTGGAGGCAGCCGCCAGAGGAAGCCACCAGGGCCTGTCGTTTGGATCAGGCCGCAGGAAAGCAGCGGTGCTTCCTGGCCGACCTGAGCGGGGTGTGGTGCGTGCAGCTGCAAGGCGGAGGAGG
>NZ_JBFAGK010000037.1:0-45910 GCF_040660135.1 Streptomyces sp. NPDC050997 | reverse complement strand
GGGCCCGCCCCCCGGACCCCCGGACACGGGGGTCCCGGGCTCACGGCGCCCGGGCAACGACCACGCGGCGAGGGCCGGGGAGCACAGCGCTCCCCGGCCCTCGCCGCTTGCTCGTGACCGCTTCTGGCCAGGTGTGATCGAACACTTATCGCTCATCGACCCGTCCTCGCGGAACTTTTCGGTCTGTCGTACGAGGCCTCATACCAGAGCGGGACGCTCCGCGTACGAGTTTGTCAACTGCCCATCGCACATGATGCGCTGCCGACTACTGTCAGTGTCCGTCGGGCGACGCAGGGCCGAAAAGTTCGGTTCTCCCGACTGACGCCCGCATGCGCGTGCCCACGGCACGCATACCGGCATGCGCACCCTGGCAATCAGGACCGACGGACCCGTACGACGAGGACACCGATGTCTCACCTCCGCGCACCGGCCGCCCGCGCAGACCGCCGTGAGGGCGGGCGGCACGGTCGGCCGGCCGCCCGCGCCGTTCCCGCGCTGCCCGAGACCCACATACGGCCTCAGTTGCTGCGTCTTGCCGTGCTGCCGCCCGTCGCCGCCGCCCTCAGCGGCTGCGCCGCGGTCCTGTTCACCGTGCGCTCCACCGGAGCGCGGCCCAGCCTCACCCTGTGGGGCGTGCTCGGCGGCGCGGTCTCGGTGACCTGCGCCGGCATCCTGATCGCCGCCGTGGCCGCCGACCGCGCGGCCCGGTCCGTCAGCGACCGGATCGGCGCGTTGCGCCGCAGCAGCGCGCGCGGCGAGGCCGATCTGCGTGCCCTGGTCGAGGCCCTGCGCCGGGGCGAGGCCCCGCCCCCGCGCAAGCCGCGCGGCGGCCCGCCCGAGGACGCCGACGACTTCGAACTCCTCGCCGCCGATCTGACCCGTGCTCACGACGGGGCCGTCACCGCCGTCGTCCAGGCCGCCCAGCTCTCCAGCCAGGCGGGCAGCGAACAGAAGTTGGAGGTCTTCCTCAACCTCGCTCGCCGACTGCAGTCGCTGGTGCACCGCGAGATCTCGATCCTCGACGAGCTGGAGAACGAGATCGAGGACCCCGACCTCCTCAAGGGCCTCTTCCACGTCGACCACCTCGCCACCCGCATCCGCCGCCACGCCGAGAACCTCGCCGTGCTCGGCGGTGCCGTCTCGCGCCGGCAGTGGAGCAACCCGGTCTCCATGACCGAGGTACTGCGCTCGGCCATCGCCGAGGTCGAGCAGTACTCCCGGGTCAAGCTCGTGCCGCCGATCGACGGGGAGCTGCGCGGTCACGCCGTCGCCGACGTGATCCACCTGCTGGCCGAACTCGTCGAGAACGCCACGGTGTTCTCCGCCCCGCACACCCAGGTGCTGTTGCGCGCCAACCTCGTCACCTCCGGACTCGCCGTCGAGGTCGAGGACCGCGGACTCGGCATGCCCGTGGGCGAGCAGAGCCGGATGAACGCCCTGCTCGCAGACCCCGACCAGGTCAACGTGGCCAGCCTGCTGGCGGACGGCCGCATCGGCCTCTTCGTCGTCTCGCAACTCGCCAAGCGGCACGGCATCCACGTCCGGCTGCAGACCAACATCTACGGCGGGGTCCAGGCCGTCCTCGTCGTGCCGCAGGCCCTTCTGGGCACGATGCCGGGCACGTCCGGAGCCGTACCTCAGCCGCTGGACGGCCCGCCGGGCCCGACCGAGGCCGCGGGCCCGGCGCTGCCGCCGCGGCCCTCCGGGCCCGAGGGGACGCATCGGGGGGCTCCGCACGCAGGGGACGGTATTCCGCCCGCACCGTCCTCGCGGCCGTCCGCGGGGCAGCGCCCGCAGCAGTCCGCCTCGGCGGGGGAGCGGGGGGTGGCCGGGCGGGCCGTGGGGGCGGGCTCGGGCTCGACCTTGGGCGCGGCTTCGGGGGTAGCTTCGGGGCCCGGGACACGATCGGCATCCGGTGCGGGTGCGGGTGCGGCTGCGGGTTCGGGTGCTGGTGGCGGTTCGGTTCCGGGCTCAGGTTCCCTTCCCGTTCCGCGTTCGGGTTCGAACGGCACTAAGCCTGCCCCGCTTCCCGTGCGCGGGGCCCGCAGGGAGCGGCCGACGCCCGCGGAGGCCGTGCCCGGCATCAGGCCCGACGACCGGCCGCTCGTCGCGGAACACACGGCCGCGCCGCCAACTCCGCGTGTCAGCGCGGTACGCGGCACCATGGGCAAGCCCCAACTGCCGCGACGTCGGGCCCAGGAGCACATCGTGCCCCAGCTGCGCGGCGGCCCGGCGCCGCGCCAGGACTCGGAGCACCCGGCCGGCCACGACCCCGGCCTGATGGCGGCCTTCCAGCGCGGTATCGGCCTCGCCGAGGCGCAGCAGCATCTGGAGGCGGCACCCGGCGACACGACGACTTCCATGGCGTCGACCCACATGGCGTCGACCCACATGGCGTCGAGCCACACGGCGTCTAGCTACACGGCGTCTAGCTACATGGGGCCGGTCGACACGGGCACGGCCCACATGGCGCCGACCGACAGACGGCTGACCGAAGTGGGGCTGACCGACGTGGGGCCGGCCCTCAACGAGCTTTCAGGTATGCGGTCCTCCGATATGGGGGCCACCGACATGGGGCCCTCCGACATGGAGTTCGGCCACATGGGTCCAGCCGATGTGGAGCCCCCGCACCACACGGACGGCACCAACATGACTCCGGCGCCCTCCATGGACGTACGGCCCCTGCATCCGCTCCCCACGGACCGGGCCCGCATAGCCGAGGCGCGCCACCCGCACGCGCCGGTGTCCCGCGAGGCGCTTGGCGCACGGGACACCGGGGCCGTGCCCCGTCTCGACCTCGACCTCGATCACCACACCCGGAACGACGGGAGCGCACCCGCCGGATGACCACCCCCGCGTTCACCCCACCCCCCAGCGCTCCCGCAGACCTTCGTACCTCAAGGAGTCGATCCACCATGGCGAGCGAAGCGCCGACCGGCCATGTATCCGATCTCGACTGGCTGATGAGCGGCCTCGTGCAGCGCGTACCGCACACCACCAGCGCGGTACTCCTCTCCTGCGACGGGCTCGTGAAGTCGGTCCACGGCCTCGACCCCGACAGCGCCGACCACATGGCGGCCCTGGCCTCCGGCCTCTACTCCCTGGGCCGCAGCGCCGGAGTCCGCTTCGGCGACGGCGGAGAAGTCCGACAGGTCGTCGTCGAACTCGACTCGACCCTGCTGTTCGTGACCACCGCCGGCTCCGGTACCTGTCTCGCCGTGCTGGCCGGTCGCGAGGCCGACGCGGCGGTGCTCGGCTACGAGATGGCGATGCTGGTCAAGAGCGTCCGCCCCTATCTGATGACCGCACCCCGACAGTACGCCGTCGAACCCACGGCGATGAGGCCTTGAGGGTGGCGGCGGTCGGCGACGGGCCCTGGCTCGACGACGCGGCCGGGCGGCTGGTGCGCCCCTTCACGGTCAGCAACGGCCGTACCCGGCCCAGCATCG
Organism: Streptomyces sp. NPDC050997; assembly: GCF_040660135.1. Classification (NCBI taxonomy): domain Bacteria; kingdom Bacillati; phylum Actinomycetota; class Actinomycetes; order Kitasatosporales; family Streptomycetaceae; genus Streptomyces; species Streptomyces sp. NPDC050997. Next base: position 42,461 of record NZ_JBFAGK010000037.1, on the reverse strand, counting down.
CGCTCGACCTCCTGTCGCAGGTGATGGCCACCGGAGCCACCCCCCTCGGTTACCTCGGCCCCGAACACGCCCAGGTACTCGACATGTGCCGCGCACCCGTCTCGGTCGCCGAGGTCGCCGCCCACCTCAAGCTGCCGGCGGTGGTCACCAAGGTGCTGCTGTCGGACCTCGTCGACTGCGGGGCGCTGACCACCAAGCCCCCCGAGTTCCACCACAACCCGACTGACCGGGCCCTTCTGGAGGCAGTGCTCGATGGACTACGACGACAGCTCTGACCCCTTCCCCACCGCACTGAAGATCCTGGTGGCGGGAGGGTTCGGAGTAGGCAAGACGACCTTCGTGGGCGCGGTCAGCGAGATCGCCCCGCTCAGCACGGAGGAACTGCTCACCACGGTCAGCGCCGCGACCGACAGCCTCGACGGCATCGAGAACAAGGTCGAGACGACGGTGGCCATGGACTTCGGCCGCATCACCCTCGACCCGGAACACGTTCTGTATCTGTTCGGCACACCCGGACAGGAGCGGTTCTGGTTCATGTGGGACGAGTTGTCGGAGGGTGCGCTGGGGGCGGTGATCCTCGCCGACACCCGGAGACTGGAGGAATGCTTTGCCGCCGTCGACTTCTTCGAACAACGTGGCCTCGGCTTCATCGTCGCGATCAACGAGTTCGACGGCTCGTACCGCTACGACCCGGAAGAGGTCCGCGCCGCCATCGACCTCGCCCCGGAGATCCCGGTCGTCCGCTGCGACGCCCGGATCTCCAGTTCGGGGGTGCAGACCCTGCTCACCCTGGTACGGCACCTCATCGCCCACAGCCCGGCGCCCGCGCCGAGCCACGGCGCCCACATGTGATCCCCGCACACCCGCCCTGGGAGCCCATATATGCCCTGCGTCCACAGTGACGGAGCCCGCCCATGAGGTACGACCCGTCGCGCCCGGCCGGTCGTCTGCTTCTCACCCCCGAGGACGAGGAGGCCCCCGCTCGGGCCCGGCGCCTGAGCCGACTGGGCCTGGGAGAACACCCGGACCCCGCCCTCGACGCCTACGCGGACCACCTCGCCGAGCTCACCGGGGCGCCGTACGCCATGGTCAACTTCATCGACGAGAACCGGCAGTTCTTCGCGGGCCTGCACCTCCCCGAGGTGGCACCGCGCGTCGTGAAGGCCGACGGCAGCACGCCGGTGCTGGGGCGTCAGCTGGCCCGCGACCACGGCTTCTGCCCCCATGTGGTCGTCCGGCGCAAGGCGCTGGTCCTGGAGGACGTCTGCGACTACCCGCGGTTCGCGGGCAACGCGGTCGTCGACGAGTTCGGCATCCGCTCCTATCTGGGCGCACCGCTGATCGACAGCACACAGATGGTGCTCGGCACCGTGTGCGTCGTCGACGTGGAGCCGCGGCCCTGGGGGAGGGCCGGCCTGGAGGCCATCAAGGCGTCGGCGGCGGAGCTGGTGGCCCGGCTGGAGCGACGCGAGGCCGACGGACTCCCGCTGCTGTGACGGCGGGCACGGCCTCCTCGCCAGCCGACCGGTCTAGTACCGACGTACAGTTGCCTCGTGGGACGAACCAGTGACGCCAGGCAGAAGATCCTCGGTGCCGCACGCTCGCTCATCGAGGGGCGCGGCTACACGGCCCTGGGTGTCGCCGAGATCTGCAAGGCGGCCGGCGTGCCGAAGGGCAGCTTCTACTACTTCTTCGAGTCGAAGGAGGCCCTCGCGCTCACCGTCGTCGACGAGCACTGGGTGGCCCAACAGCGCGACTGGGCGCGGATCCTGGGCGGCGACGCGCAGCCGCTGCAGCGGTTGCGGCAGCTCTTCGAGGAGACGGAGGCCGGCCTGCTCGCCGGCCAGCAGGGCTGCGGCACCGTGGCGGGCTGTCTGTTCGGGAACCTCAGCCTGGAGCTGAGCAACCAGACGGAGGCCGTCCGCGGGCGCCTCCAGGAGATCTTCGACGCGCAGGTCGACATGGTCGAGGCGGTCGTCGCCGAGGCCCAGGACCGCGGCGACGTCACCGTGACCGACAGCGGGGAGGCGGCACGAGCGGTGGTGGCCCAGCTCGAGGGCCAGGTGCTGTTCGCCAAGCTGTACAACAGCACCCAGCGGCTGAGCCCCCTGTGGAACAACTGCCGGGCCCTGCTCGGCGCCACCGGCCCCTGAGAGGTGTCGTTCGGATCACCTCGGGTCCGCGACACCTGGCACGGCACCTCGCCGCGTTGTCGCATCAGCCGAGTACTTCCCCCTAGTACGCCCCCCTAGTAGCCCCGCCACACGTTGTCGAACGCGGCGTCCTCGATCGCCTTTCGCCGGCGTACGGCTTCCAGCTCCATCACCGCGTCGCCGACGGCGGCCAGCACGGTCGTGACCGCGTCGCCCGGGATGTCCTCGGCGCCGTCGGCCGACTCGTCACCGATCCCGGCCGCGGCAGCCAGGGCGGTGAGGACGGGTTCGCCCGCCGCCCAGCGCTCCTCGGCCTCGCGCCGGGCCGTCGAGTCGACCAGTTCCGTCCGCCCGGTCCGCAGCCGGATCCGGCCCCGCGGCCGGGTCGTCAGACTGATCCGCTCCAGGTCGTCGACGTAGGCCGAGGACAGCCCGCGACCCCGGCGCCACAGCCAGTCCTCGACCGACTCGTACGGTTCCTGCCGTACGAGCGCCGAGGCCGCCTCGTCCAGGAGGCGGTCGCCCGTGGGTGCCTGGGCGTTCGGCAGGATGCGATCGCCGTCCAGGACGAGGGCCTGCGCCTCGATGAGGTCGAACACCTCGGCTCCCGCGAGCACGAGCGACAGATCGCCCTGCTCCACCGGCTTGTCGGTCGCCGCGTTCAGGGCGACGATCGCGAGGTCCCGTGCGGTGGTCATGAGCAACTCCACGTCAGTTGGCCGAGTTCGGGGCGAGAGCGTCGGGGCCGGCCGATGCGGTCCGGGCCTCCCCGGTCGATTCTCGCTGCCCTTCCGGGGCTGTGTGTCCTACTACGACCATGTGGTGCGGGAAGCCGATCCGCAGCACGGCGGCGGCCCCGGCCGCGGCGAGGACCACGAGGGCGGCAAGGAGCAGGGCCTGGTGGTAGCCGTGGCGCAGCAGCGGGGCGACGGCCAGTGGGCCGAGGATCTGGCCGACCGAGTACCCGGCGGTCAGCAGGGCGACCGAGCGGGGGAAACGCAGGTGCGCTCCAGCGGCGAGGGCGAGCGTGCTCACGCCGATGAACGTGGCGCCGAACAGTACCGCCGAGCCGAGGGCGGCGGCGGTTCCGCCGACCAGGGCGGGCAGGGCGATGCCGGCCGCCTGGACCACGAGGGCGGTGAGCAGCAGTCCCGGGCGTGACCAGCGGCGCCCCAGCCGGGCCCACAGCGCCGAGGACGGTACGGCGGCCAGCCCCACGAGCACCCAGGCGCCGCTGCCGACCCAGCCGGGGGAGCCCTGCCCGATCGCCGCGACCAGGAAGGTCCCGGCGACGATGTAGCCGACGCCCTCCAGCGTGTAGCTGACGAACAGCGCACCGAACCAGCGGTGTGTGCGGGCCTTCGCCTTGCTCCTGGCCGCCGGGGCGAAAGGCGCGTCCTCCGGCCGCAGGTTCCACGAGGCGCCGGCGAGCACGGCGGCGAGCGCGGCCGCGGCCCACCAGGCCGCCCGCCAGTCGGCGGCGGAGCGCAGGACCAGCACCAGCAGGCCGGACAGCGCGATGCCGCCGCCCACCCCGCCGAACGCCCAGCCGGACAGGTGCGGCGGATGTTCCCGCAGGTGATGGAGGAGGGAGCCGACCGCGACGACGAACACCAGGGCGCTCGCCACCCCGGCCAGCAGCCGCAGCAGGCCCCATACGGTGGTGCTGTGGGTGAGGGGCATCGCGGCGAGCGTCCCGGTCAGCAGGATCAGGGACCCGCGCAGTACGACACGCGACCGGACCAGCGCCGGGAGGAGGATGCCCGCGAGCGCCCCGACGAGATAGCCGACGTAGTTGGCCGTGGCCAGGTCCGCGCCGGCGTCGGCGGACAGGCCCGCCTGGGTGTGCATCAGGGGCAGGATCGGGGTGTAGACGAAGCGGCCGACGCCCATGCCGGCCGCGAGCGCGGCCGCGGCCTGGGCGACATGGGTCCAGGGGGAGGGGGATGCGCTCACCGGGTGCCGTCGGCCCGGCCCGGGTCGCTGGGGTGGGACTCGAGCGGGGTGACGGCGACGGTCATCCACGGGCGCAGCGGCAGCGTGCCGAGCACCTTCTCGTGCAGTTCCTCCTCGTCGGCGGCCCGCCACACGCCGATGCTGCGCAACTCGCCCACGGGGCGCCACAGCCGGGCCAGGTTGCCGGCGGCGGCCAGTTCCCCGGCGCGCACGGCCTCGGCGGCCCGCCGCCGGTCGACCTCGTCCTGGCCGGTGCCCTCGGGGATGGTGGTGGTGATCTCGACCAGGAACTCTCGCATGATCTCTCCGTTGCTCGGTGGCATTCGGAAGTCCGCTACGCACCTCATCCTGCGCCCACCACCAGGACCGATGCCACGACCGGCTTCCTAGCTACTGAGAGGCGCAGCCTCCCAGCGCGCGTACCATGGCGCGCGTGGAACTGCGCCAGCTTCGGTATTTCGTCGCGGTCGCCGAGGAGCTGAACTTCGGCCGGGCCGCCGAGCGGCTCCTGATCGCGGGCCCCTCGCTCTCCCAGCAGATCAAGTCCCTCGAACGGGACCTGGGCGTCCGGCTGTTCGACCGGGACCGTCGCTCGGTCTCCCTCACCCCGGCCGGCGCCGCCCTGCTCCCGCACACCCGCGCGCTGCTGGAGCGGGCCGACGACCTCCAGCGCCGGGCCGGCCGCCTGTCGGGTTCGGAGTCGGTACGGCTCGGCTACGTCAACTGGCTTCCGCCGGACCTGACTTCGCGGACGGCCGCAGTGGCCCAGGTGCATCTCGACGCATGGGTCGCGCCCTCCCACACGCAGGCCGCCCGGGTCGCCGACGGCAGTCTGGACCTCGCCGTGTGCTGGGTGCGGACCGAGGACCTCGACCGGCTCGGGCTGCGGGCCCGGCTGATCGGCGCCGACCGGCTCTACGCCGTCGCCAAGGGCGGCGACACCCATGACGTACCTGAGGTGGCGGCCCAGGACACCGACGTCCTGGTCGACGACGACATCACCTCCTGGGCGTCCTGGAACGTGTACGCCGAAGAGCTGGCGCGGGTCACGGGGGCCCGTACGGTACGCATCTCGGACGGGGCCATCACCGGCCCCGCCTTCTTCGACCACGTACGCCGGTGCCGCCGCCCGGTCCTCAACTCGCCCAAGGGGCAGACCACTCCGCTCCCGCCCGACCTGGTCCGGCGCGAGATCGTCACGCCGAAGCCGTACTGGACCTGGTCCCTGGTCCGGCGTGAGAGCGAGGACCGCGCGGGGGTCCTCGCCACCGTCGACGCCCTGTGCGACGGCGTCGGCGACCTCGGGATCCACACCCCGGACGCCTGGCTGCCCGCCGACGACCCGCACGCCCTCCCGCGCTGATCTGTGCTGCGAGCCTGAGCCTCGCAGGCGGGAGGAAACGAGTCCCGCGAAAACCCCTTCCGGCCTTTGACGGTGCCCTTTCTCCGACCTACGTTTCCAATTAGTCGACCGGTCGGCTAGTAACCGGTCACCTCCTTTCGGAAAAGGTCATCATGAGCACTCAGAACCAGAAGGTCGCGGTCATCACCGGCGCATCGCAGGGCATCGGCGCCGCCCTCGTCGAGGGCTACCGCAAGCTCGGATACGCGGTCGTCGCCACCTCGCGCACGATCGCCCCGGTCGACGACGCCGACGTCCTCACCGTGCGGGGCGACATCGCCGACCCGGCCACCGCGGAGCGCGTGATCACCGCCGCCGTCGAGCGGTACGGCCGTATCGACACCCTGGTCAACAACGCGGGCGTCTTCGTCGCCAAGCCGTTCACCGACTACACGGCCGAGGACTACGCCGCCGTGACGGGCATCAACGTCGCCGGCTTCTTCCACATCACCCAGTCGGCAGTCCCGCATCTGCTCGCCCAGGGCGGCGGGCACATCGTCAACATCACCACCAGCCTGGTCGACAACGCGAACGCCAACGTCCCTTCCGTGCTGGCCTCGTTGACCAAGGGCGGCCTGCAGTCCGCCACCAAGTCCCTCGCCGTCGAGTACGCCACCCGGGGCGTACGCGTCAACGCCGTGTCGCCCGGCACCATCAAGACCCCCATGCACGCCGAGGAGACCCACGAGTTCCTCGCCGCCCTGCACCCGGTGGGCCGTATGGGCGAAGTGAGCGACATCGTCGACGCCGTGCTCTACCTGGAGACGGCCCCGTTCGTCACCGGCGAGATCCTGCACGTCGACGGCGGCATGAGCGCCGGTCACTGAGCGGCCGCCGGACAACCGGAGAAGGATAGGGATGAGGTCATGAACAGCACGACGAAGGACGACGAACTGGTCCTGCGTGACGTCCTCGACCGCTGGAAGGCGGCCGTCGACGCCCACGAGCCGCAGGAGGTCGCGCGGCTCTTCACGGAGGACGCCGTCTTCCAGGGGCTCCACCCCTACAGCGTCGGCAGGCCGGGAGTCGCCGAGTACTACGCCTCCCAGCCGCTCGGAATGACGGCGGCCTACCGCATCCTCGAGACCCGTCGGCTCGCCGGCGACCTCGTACTCGGTTACCTGGACGCCGAGTTCACGTTCACCGACCGGGCCCCGGTGGTCGTCAAGATCTCCGTCCTGGCGAAGCGGCTGGAGGACGGCTGGCACCTCGCCCACTACCAGGTCTCGCGCCTGGAGCAGTGAACAGGGGCGAGGCGGGGACAGGTGTGAGGTGGGGGCAGGGGTGAAGCGGGGACAGGTGTGAAGCGCAGCTGCGGCGCGGCTTAAGAAACTCTCGATGGACGGGAGTGGCGGCGTACGGCAGATTGCTACGCGATTCCCCCTCTCCCCGGCTGCGGGTGCCTTCGGCATGCCAGAACCGGGGTCACACCCACAGGAGCCGTAGCGTTGAAGGCACTGGTCAAGGAGAAGGCGGAGCCGGGGCTGTGGCTCGTGGACGTGCCGGAGCCCGCCGTCGGACCCGGCGACGTACTGATCAAGGTGCTGCGCACCGGCATCTGCGGCACCGACCTGCACATCCGGGCCTGGGACGGCTGGGCGCGGCAGGCGATCCGCACCCCGCTGGTGGTCGGGCACGAGTTCGTCGGCGAGGTCGTCGAGACCGGGCGGGACGTCACCGACATCACGGCGGGCGACCGGGTCAGCGGCGAGGGCCACCTGGTGTGCGGCAAGTGCCGTAACTGCCTCGCCGGTCGGCGGCATCTGTGCCGGGCCACGGTCGGCCTCGGCGTCGGCCGCGACGGGGCGTTCGCCGAGTACGTGGTGCTGCCCGCCGCCAACGTGTGGGTGCACCGCGTCCCGGTCGACCTCGACATCGCCGCGATCTTCGACCCGTTCGGCAACGCCGTGCACACCGCGCTGTCGTTCCCGCTGGTCGGCGAGGACGTCCTGATCACCGGCGCGGGTCCGATCGGGCTGATGGCCGCCGCGGTGGCCCGGCACGCGGGTGCGCGCAACGTGGTGGTCACCGACGTGAGCGAGCGGCGGCTGGAGCTCGCCCGCAAGATCGGCGTGAGTCTCGCGCTCGACGTCTCGCGGGCGACGATCGCCGACGGGCAGCAGGAACTCGGCCTGCGCGAGGGCTTCGACATCGGACTGGAGATGTCGGGCCGCCCCGAGGCCCTGCGCGACATGATCGCCAACATGACGCACGGCGGCCGGATCGCGATGCTGGGCCTGCCGTCCGAGGAGTTCCCGGTCGACTGGGCCCGGATCGTCACCTCGATGATCACCGTCAAGGGGATCTACGGCCGGGAGATGTTCGAGACCTGGTACGCGATGTCGGTCCTGCTCGAAGGCGGGCTGGACCTCGCTCCCGTCATCACGGGCCGGTACGGCCACCGCGACTTCGAGGCGGCGTTCGCCGACGCGGCGAGCGGACGCGGCGGCAAGGTCATCCTCGACTGGACCGCCTGAACGACCTGACGCCCTTCCCGACTCCCCTCCAGCGCGAGCACCCCAGGAGCTTCCCGATGTTCGACTCCGTGCGCGACGATCTGCGCGCCACCCTCGACGAGATCCGCGCCGCCGGTCTGCACAAGCCCGAGCGCGTCATCGACACCCCGCAGTCCGCGACCGTCGGCGTGTCCGGGGGCGGCCGACCCGGCGAGGTCCTCAACTTCTGCGCCAACAACTACCTCGGCCTCGCCGACCACCCCGAGGTGATCGCCGCCGCCCACGCGGCCCTGGACCGCTGGGGCTACGGCATGGCCTCCGTACGGTTCATCTGCGGTACGCAGGAGGTGCACAAGGAACTGGAGGCCCGCCTGGCGTCCTTCCTCGGGCAGGAGGACACGATCCTGTACTCCTCCTGCTTCGACGCCAACGGCGGCGTGTTCGAGACGCTGTTGGGTCCTGAGGACGCGGTCGTCTCCGACGCGTTGAACCACGCGTCGATCATCGACGGCATCCGTCTGTCCAAGGCCCGCCGTTTCCGTTACGCCAACCGCGATCTCGCGGACCTGGAGCGGCAGTTGAAGGAGGCGCAGTCCGCTCGGCGCCGGCTGATCGTCACCGACGGCGTCTTCTCGATGGACGGCTATGTGGCCCCGCTCCGCGAGATCTGCGACCTCGCCGACCGCTACGACGCGATGGTCATGGTCGACGACTCCCATGCCGTCGGTTTCGTCGGCCCCGGCGGGCGTGGCACTCCCGAACTGCACGGGGTGATGGACCGTGTCGACATCATCACCGGCACCCTCGGCAAGGCGCTCGGCGGAGCCTCCGGCGGGTACGTCGCCGCCCGCGCAGAGATCGTCGCGCTGCTGCGCCAGCGCTCTCGGCCGTACCTCTTCTCGAACACCCTGGCCCCGGTGATCGCCGCGGCCTCCCTGAAGGTGCTCGACCTGCTGGAGTCGGCGGACGACCTGCGCGTGCGGCTCGCCGAGAACACCGCGCTGTTCCGCCGCCGGATGGCCGAGGAGGGCTTCGACGTGCTGCCCGGCGACCACGCGATCGCACCCGTGATGATCGGGGACGCGGCGCGGGCCGGACGCCTGGCGGAGCTGCTGCTGGAGCGCGGTGTGTACGTGATCGGCTTCTCCTACCCGGTCGTACCGCACGGGCAGGCCCGCATTCGCGTGCAGTTGTCCGCCGCGCACTCCACGCGGGACGTGAACCGAGCGGTCGACGCGTTCGTGGCGGCGCGGGCGGAGCTGACGGGGGAGCAGGCGGGGGAGAGCGACGGGGAGAGCTGACCGGCGTCGACCGGCCGGACATATTGCGATAATCGTTCGCATGATCGAAGCGCGGCGGCTCCACATCCTTCGTGCGGTGGCCGACCACCGCACGGTGACGGCGGCTGCCGCCGCGCTGTACCTCACCCCGTCGGCGGTCTCGCAGCAGCTGGCGGCCCTGGAGCAGGAGACGGGCCACCGGCTGGTCGAGCGCGGCGCCAAGGGTGTACGGCTGACTCCGCCCGGCGAGATCCTGCTCAGCCACACCCATGCCGTCCTCGCCCAGCTGGAGCGGGCCGAGGCCGAGCTCGCGGCCTACGGCTCGGGTGAGGCCGGCACCGTCACGGTCGCCTCGTTCGCCACCGGCATCGCCCTGGTGGTCGCCCCCGCGCTGGCCCGCCTCGCCGCGACCGCGCCCGGCATCCGTATCCGCGTCCAGGACGCCGAGGGCGACGCCAGCCTGCCGATGGTTCTCGACCGGCAGGTCGATGTCGCCGTCGCGGTCGAGTACCGCGGGGCGCCGCCCGCCGACGACCCCCGCCTGGTCCATGTCCCGCTGTACGCCGAGCCCTTCGACGCCGTCGTCCCGGTCGGCCACCGTCTCGCCGACGCCGAGGAGGTACCCCTCGCCGAACTGGCGAAGGACCCCTGGATCGGCCCCTACCCGGGCAACCCCTGTCACGACGTCGTGGTCCTCGCCTGTGAGAGCGCGGGCTTCCAGCCCCGTCTCGAACACTCCTCGGACGACTTCCGCGCGGTGGTGGCCCTGGCGTCGGCGGACGCGGGCGTCGCCCTCGTCCCCCGCTCCGCGCTGCGCGGCACGGACCTCACGGGCGTGGTGGTACGCCCCGTCGACGGAGTCGCGCCCACCCGCCGGGTGTTCGCGGCGGTACGACAGGGAGCGGAGGGGCATCCGCTGATCCGTCCCGTGCTGGACGCGCTGGCGGACGTGGCTCCGATGTAACCGGCCCGTTTGTAACCTGGTCGTTTCATTTTCGGGATAGCGTCCCTGATATGAAACAAGACGTCGTGGGGAACGGCCCGATCGTGAACCCGGCCGCAGACGCTGCCGCAGACCCGGTCGACACCCGGCTCGGCGCCCGCCTCGCCGAGCTGCGGGCCGAACGCGGCTGGACGCTGGGGGAGTTGGCGGAGCGCAGCGGAGTGAGCCGGTCGACCCTGTCACGGGCCGAGCGGGCGGAGATCAGCCCCACCGCCTCGCTCCTGAACCGGCTGTGCCATGTGTACGGCCGGACCATGTCCCAGCTGCTCAGCGAGGTCGAGGCGGAGCCGGCGCTGCTGGTGCGGGCCGCCGAGCAACCGCTGTGGGAGGACCGGGCCTCCGGGTTCGTACGACGGTCCGTGTCCCCACCGCACTCCGGGCTGCGCGGCGAACTCGTGGAGGGACGGCTAGCCGCGGGCGCCGACATCGGCTACGACCGCCCGCCCGTACCCGGCCTCGAACAGCACATCTGGGTGCTGTCCGGCGAGCTGGACGTGACCACGCGGGACGTCGACCACCACCTCAACACGGGGGACTGCCTGCGGATGCGGGTCTGGGGCCCGACACGCTTCCGATGCGCCGGCCCGGACGAGGCGCGGTACGTGCTGGCGGTGGTGCTGCCGTGATCGTGACCCGGCTGGAGGTGGACCGGCCGAACACGCACCGACTGGACGCGGTCATAGACGAGTTGGCCGACCTGCTGGTCGACACCGTCGACGGCGGTGCCTCGATCGGATTCCTCGCCCCGCTCGACCGGGCGGCCGCCGTCGCCTGGTGGAAGGAGCGCGCCGCCGCGGCCGCCACCGGGCGACTCGCCGTGTGGACGGCACACGACGGGGACCGCGTCGTCGGCACGGTCACGCTGGCGTATCCGGACAAACCCAACAGCCGCTACCGCGCCGAGCTGGTCAAGCTGATGGTGCACCGGGACGCCCGCGGTCAGGGCCTGGGCCGCGCACTGCTGACCGTCGCCGAGCAGGCCGCGATCGAGGAGGGTGTCACCCTCCTCCACCTGGACACCGAGACCGACAGCCCGGCTGAGCGCCTGTACCGTTCGGCGGGCTGGACGAAGGCCGGCGTGATCCCCGACTACGCGGCGAACCCGTCCGGGGCGCTGCGGCCGACGACGCTCTACTACAAGCACGTCGGAGTTCGTCCCGAAGCCTTGGCGACCGTTCTCACCAGGTGATTGTCGGTGGGAGCCGCTACGGTGCCTGTCATGCCGGATGCCGAAGACGTACGACGGATCGCCCTGTCCCTGCCGGACACGACGGAGAAGGTCGCTTGGAACATGCCCACGTTCCGGGTCGCGGGGAAGATGTTCGTCACGCTGCCCGAGGACGAGACCTCCCTCGCGGTGCGCTGCCCCAAGGAGGAGCGCGACGAACTGGTCCTGGCGGAGCCGGAGAAGTTCTGGATTGCCGATCACGAGGCGCAGTTCGCCTGGGTGCGGGCCCGCCTCTCGGCCCTGGACGAGGACGAGCTACGGGACATCCTCGCCGACTCCTGGCGCCAGGCGGCGCCCTCCCGACTCCTGGACGCCTACCCCGAGTTGGGGCTGCCGGCCGGGGGCTGAAGACTCCTCGGGCGTTGTCAGTGCCGCGTGGCATGCTCCGGGACGAGCGTGGTAGCCGGGGCGGAGGGGGCTTCGGCTACCACGGCCGTATCAAGCGGGATTCAGGTCAAGAGTGTCGCGGACAAACGGGTGCGCGACCACGGACCCGAGTGCGGTATTGTTTCCATGCACGCTCGACCAGGGGAAACCCCAGGTCAGACGGGCATCGGGACGTGGCGCAGCTTGGTAGCGCACTTGACTGGGGGTCAAGGGGTCGCAGGTTCAAATCCTGTCGTCCCGACTTGCGAAGTAGCAGGTCGGAGGTCATTTCCGGTTCATCGGAAGTGGCCTCTTCGTCGTTCTCGGGGCCAGATGGGGATCGAGCGCTATCGGGCGGTTGTATAACGCCCTTGACTCGGTCGAGGTGCGTCACCGGGGCGATCGTCAAAGGTTCTGACCTGCACGAACATTTCCCTTCCATGCCTGCGGGTTCGCCGAGTCGGCCCCACTCATGGGACGAAACGGGCGATTAGATGCGATATGTGCTTGATCTTGCCTTATGTGGTCTTTAGTGTTCGGCGGGAGGGAACGCTGTGAGGTCCTAGTCCCGTGCCACCGTCCGGAAGCGAGGTGTGGAGCGCATGCACGCGAGGTGCGGCTACCGGCCCGTTTCGGGTCAGAAGGGACGTCCCAGAGGGACGCGATGGCTGCGGGCGTTCGCCGTACTGCCGTTGCTGGCGTCGGCGCTGTCAGCTTGTGGCAGTGACGAGGGCTCCGGTACGCCCACCCTCAACTGGTACAACTTCCCCGACGACTCCGGTGCGCTCCAGAAGGCGGCCGACCGGTGCAGCAAGGCGTCGGGCGGCCGCTACAAGATCAGCTACAACAAGCTCCCGCGAGCCGCGGACGGCCAGCGCCAGCAGATGGTCCGCAGGCTCGCCGCCGAGGACGACTCGCTCGACATCCTGGGCCTGGACGTCACCTGGGCGGCGGAGTTCGCCGAGGCACGCTGGATCCGGGAGTGGACGGGGGCGGCGAAGCGGCGGGCCGTAGCGGGCACCCTGCGCGTACCTCTGCAGACCTCGATCTGGAAAGGCAAGCTGTACGCCGTTCCGTACAACACCAACACCCAGCTCATGTGGTACCGCAAGGACCTGGTGCCCACTCCACCCAGGACCTGGTCCGAGATGCTGGCCATGGCCGGCGCCCTCGCCCGGCAGGGCAAACCGCACTTCGTGGAGATCCAGGGCGCCCAGTACGAGGGCCTGACCGTCTGGTTCAACACGCTGATCAACAGCGCGGGCGGCTCCATCCTCAACGCGAGCGCGACCGAGCCTTCCCTCGGTGCTCCTGCCGTGCGGGCCGCCGGAGTCATGCGTGAGCTGGCGAACTCCCCGGCCGCGGACCCCTCCCTGCCCAACCAGATGGAGGACCAGAACCGCCTCGCCATGGAGTCGGGGACGGCGGCGTTCGAGCTCAACTACCCGTTCGTCTATCCGTCGATGAAGGCGAACAACCCCGCACTGTTCAAGAGCTTCCGCTGGGCTCCGTACCCCCGGGTCGACCCGAACCGCCCGGCGCGGCCCACCATCGGCGGCATCGATCTGGCCGTGAGCGCCTTCTCCCGCCACCCGGACCTGGCCTTCGAGGCGGCCCTGTGCCTGCGCAACCGGGAGAACCAGCTCACCGCGGCGATCGAGGGCGGTCTGCCGCCCACTCTGCGCGCCCTGTACGACGAGCCCGCCTTCATGAAGGCGTACCCCTTCTCCCGGGAGGTGCTGGCCGCCCTGCAGTCGGCGAGCGTGCGCCCGATCACTCCGGCCTACCAGAACGTGTCGATCGCGGTCTCCCACACGCTGTCTCCGCCGTCCGGGATCAAACCGGTGAGCTCGGTCAACACCATCAGGGACCAGATCGACGATGCCCTGCGATCCGAGGGTGTGATCCCGTGAACCACCACCTCCCGCACCACTTGGTCAGCCGGCGCCGCAGCGCGCGGGCCTCGTCCCCGGGCGGTCCGCGATGAGCACGCAGGCGCAACCGGCCGGAGCCCCTCCGCCCCCCGACGCGGAGACGGAACAGGCAGCGCCGGACCGGGCGGCGCTCTCGGCGGGCGCCAGGCAGGAGCGGCGGCTCGGCTGGCTGCTCTGCGCGCCCGCCGTCGTCGTCATGATCGCCGTGACCGCCTACCCCATCGGGTACGCCATCTATCTGTCCCTCCAGCGGTACGACCTTCGCTTCCCCGGACAGGCGAAGTTCGTGGGCCTGAGCAACTACGGGTCGGTGCTGTCCTCCCCGTTCTGGTGGGACGCCTTCTGGGTCACGCTGTTCATCACCGCCGTGTCCGTGGCGATCGAACTGGTCCTCGGCATGGCGCTAGCCCTGGTGATGCACCGCACGATCTTCTGGCGCGGCACCGTACGCACCTCGGTCCTCATTCCGTACGGCATCGTCACCGTCGTCGCCGCCTTCTCCTGGCAGTACGCCTGGACCCCGGAACTCGGATACCTCGCCGGGCTGCTGCCCAGCGGAGACGCCCCCCTGACCGAGCAATGGCCCGCCCTCTGGCTGATCATCCTCGCCGAGGTGTGGAAAACGACGCCGTTCATGGCGCTGCTCCTGCTCGCGGGCCTCGCGCTCGTCCCCGAGGAGACTCTGAAGGCGGCCATGGTGGACGGTGCCACTTCCTGGCAGCGCTTCACCAAGATCATGCTGCCGCTCATGAAACCGGCCGTCCTGGTGGCACTGCTCTTCCGCACACTGGACGCGTTCCGGATCTTCGACAACATCTACATCCTGACCGCCGGCGCCCAGGACACGGGCTCCCTGTCGATCCTCGGGTACGACAACCTGTTCACCGCGCTGAACCTGGGCATCGGGTCGGCGATCTCGGTCCTGATCTTCATCTGCGTCGCGATCATCGCCTTCGCCTTCGTCAAACTGTTCGGTGCCGCCGCACCCGGAGCGGAGGTGAAGCGCTGATGGCCGAGGTAGGAAAGACGCATGCCGCCCGCTGGGGCATCGTGAACGTGGTGGTGGTGTTGTACGCCCTGTTCCCGGTGTGGTGGATCGCCGCGCTGTCGTTCAAGGACCCCAGCACCCTCACGGACGGCGACTACATCCCCAGGGACTGGACCCTGGAGAACTACCGGGGCATCTTCGAGACATCCGAGTTCACCCGCGCACTGATCAACTCGATCGGTATCGCCCTGATCGCCACGGTGATCGCGGTGGCACTGGGCACCATGGCCGCCTACGCGGTGGCCAGGCTGCGCTTCCCCGGCAAGCGGGTGCTCATCGGGATGTCACTGCTGATCGCCATGTTCCCCCCGATTTCCCTGGTGTCACCGCTGTTCAACATCGAGCGGATCATCGGGATCTTCGACACCTGGGTCGGGCTGATCATCCCGTACATGACCTTCTCCCTGCCGCTCGCGATCTACACCCTGTCGGCCTTCTTCCGGGAGATCCCCTGGGATCTGGAGAAGGCCGCCAAGGTCGACGGGGCGACGCCCGCACAGGCCTTCCAAAGAGTCATCGTGCCGCTGGCCGCGCCGGGCGTGTTCACCACGGCCATTCTCGTGTTCATCTTCTGCTGGAACGACTTCCTGTTCGCGATCTCGCTGACGTCCACCGAGTCCGCGCGCACAGTGCCGGCCGCGATCGCGTTCTTCACCGGGAGCTCCCAGTTCCAGCAGCCCACGGGGTCGATCGCCGCCGCCGCTGTGGTCATCACCATCCCGATCATCGTTTTCGTCCTGTTCTTCCAGCGGCGGATCGTCGCCGGACTGACCTCCGGGGCAGTCAAGGGGTGAACGGGCCGACCGCGGCAGACAGGCCACCGGTCCGAGACACCGACCGCAGTGCTCGGACCCGGAAGGCATGAAGGCAAGGAGGCACCAGCCATGGCCGAGATCATCCTTGAGGGAGTCACCAAGCGCTTCCCCGACGGGGCACTCGCCGTGAAGGACGTGGACCTCGAGATCGCCGACGGCGAGTTCGTGATCCTGGTAGGTCCGTCGGGATGCGGCAAGTCCACCACCCTGAACATGATCGCCGGACTCGAGGACATCACCGAGGGGACCCTGCGCATCGGAGACCGAGTCGTCAACGACCTGGCTCCCAAGCAACGCGA
Organism: Streptomyces sp. NPDC050997; assembly: GCF_040660135.1. Taxonomy (NCBI): domain Bacteria; kingdom Bacillati; phylum Actinomycetota; class Actinomycetes; order Kitasatosporales; family Streptomycetaceae; genus Streptomyces; species Streptomyces sp. NPDC050997. The sequence continues at coordinate 26,521 of NZ_JBFAGK010000037.1, read as the reverse complement.
CGTCGCCATGGTGTTCCAGAGCTACGCCCTGTACCCGCACATGAACGTGCGGGAGAACATGGGCTTCCCACTGCGCCTGGCCAAGGTGGACAAGGACATCATCAACGCCAAGGTGACGGAAGCCGCCCGGATCCTTGACCTCACCGACCACCTGGAACGCAAGCCCGCCAACCTCTCGGGCGGTCAGCGCCAGCGGGTGGCCATGGGGCGGGCGATCGTCCGTGATCCCAAGGCGTTCCTGATGGACGAGCCGCTGTCCAACCTGGACGCCAAACTCCGGGTACAGATGCGTACTCAGATCTCCCGGCTGCAGCGGCGCCTCGGCACGACCACCGTGTACGTCACCCACGACCAGACCGAGGCGATGACGCTCGGCGACCGCGTCGTCGTCATGAGACAGGGCCTGGTCCAGCAGATCGGCACACCCGCCGAGCTGTACGACTTCCCGCGCAACATCTTCGTCGCCGGCTTCATCGGCTCCCCGGCGATGAACTTCCTCAACGCCACCCTGGAGAACGGTGCCCTGCGCTCGCCCCTGGGCGACCTGCCCCTCGAGGACCGTACGAGGCAGTCGCTGCAACGGCAGAACGCACCCCGCGAGGTCATCCTCGGGCTGCGACCGGAGGCATTCGAGGACGCGGCCCTGTCGCACGACCGGGGGCGGACGGGCCCGGTCTTCACCGCCACCGTGGAGGTACTGGAGTCGCTGGGCTCCGATGTGTATGTCTACTTCACCGCGGAGGGCGGGCCCGCGACGACCACCGAACTGGAGGAGCTCGCCAAGGACTCGGGCATGCGCGACACCGGCGCCGACACCCATCAGATCGTGGCCCGCCTGGACGCCGCCACGCGTGCCCGTGAGGGCGAACCGGTAGAGCTGCAGGTCGACATGGCCAAGGCTCACGTGTTCGACCCGGCGACCGGAGCGAACCTTACGCATCCCGTGAGGATGGAATGACGATGCACCGCACAGCGCGCGATCCGCATCCATGTACCCGGCGACTCAAGAAGCGGCTGGTCCTTGTCGACTGCGCAGGCGTCCCGGAACTGGTGTGTTCCCTGTAGAGATGGCCTCTGTCGTCTCGACGGTGCGAAGGGCCTTCGCAGGCGAGAGCCTGCGGGGCCCTTTTCAGTGGCCGTCGCCGGTCACGAGGTCGGCGCGCTGCGGCCAGTTGAGCCCACCGTCGGACGAGAGGGCGAGGCTGGGCGGCGCGCGCGGGGCACGCCAGAACGCGGTCGAGGGAGCCTGCCGTACCGCCGTGGTCGCCGAGCCGCCCGGGGCCTTGCCGTCGGCGAGTCCGCCCGTGTCGTCGATCTCGTCGTAGAGGGAGACACGGCGGGCGGTCGCGTCGGCGGCGCTGCTGTGGTTGTAGACGAGGGCCAGGCGGCTGTCGGCCAACGGGACGAATTGCGGTTCAGCGCGAGCGTGAGGGTGCCGGGGCCGGTGGGGCCGGCGCAGGCGGCCAGCGGGGAGAGAGCGAGACCGTGCCGCCCGCGGCGCCCCAGCGCAGCAGGGTGCGACGGCTGGGCGTCTCACTCGAAGGAGTTCGGGTCATCGTCGACCTCTCGGGGTTTCTGTACGGCGACCGGCTCGGGACGGGGGCCCGGTCCCGCAGGACTCCGTCGGTTTCTGTCGCGCCGGAAACCGTTCCACTGTTGCGCGAACCACGCAAGAAGTATCGCGCAGATCGCGCAGACTGTGTCATCATCGAGCGACGAGGCCGCCTCGCGTGCCTCTCTTCGACTACCGGTCCAGGAGGATGAAGTGCCTTTCCCCTCCCCCTCCCCTTCCGCGTTCCGCGACGAGCGGGGACCGCGACGTGTCCTCGCCCTCGCCGACGACCTGTCCGGGGCGGCGGAGACCGCGGTGGCGCTCGGTGTGCCGGGCCGGATCGTGCTCGGTCCCGCCTCCTTGGACCCGCAGCCCGACGGCGAGGCCGTCGTGGTCGACCTCGACTGCCGGTGCCTGCCCGCGGCCGACGCGGCCCGGCGCGTACGCGAGGCCCTGCGGGCGGTGCCCTCGGACGTTCTGGTGCTGAAGAAGGTCGACTCGCTCCTGCGGGGCAACCTCGCCGCAGAGGCGGCCGCCTGTGCCGACGGCGCCGAGGGCGTCGTGGTCGCCACCGCGCTGCCCGTCATCGGCCGCACGGTCCGCGGCGGTGTCGTCCATCTCGACGGCGTCCCCCTGCACACCACGGACGCCTGGCGCGCGGAGGGCGCCGCGCCCCCGCCGTCGGTCTCCGCCGCGCTCGGGGACCGCCGTACGACGCTCGTTCCGCTGGAGGCGGTACGGGGCGACGCGTTGATCGCCGCACTGCGCGCGGCGATCGCCCTCGGACACCTTCCGGTGTGCGACGCCGAGACGGATGCTGACCTGGACCTGATCGCCGGGGCGGCGCTCGCGTGCGGGCCTGGCGTCCGGCTGATGGGCACGAGCGGCCTCGCCGCGTCGGTCGGCCGCCTGCTGAGGAGTGCCGAGCGGATGCCGGCACCGACCACGGCGGGACACCGGGCTCCGGCTCAGGCCGGGCGGCGCCGGCAACGGCCCCTCCTGGTCGTCGTCGGCACCGCGGATCCCTCCGTGCCTGCGCAGATCGCGCAACTCACGGAACTCGGGGCACGCCATGTACAGGTGCACCCCGACACCCTGAACCCCGACGTTCTGTCACCCCCCGGCGTACCGGATCCGCTTGACGACGCGTCGGACGGTGTCACCGTCCTCAGTATCGACAGCGGCCCGGGCATCCGGCCCGGTTCGGCGGGCCGTCTGGTGACCGGACTCGCCCGCCTCGCCGCCGACCGCGCGGGCGACGCCGACCTCGTCCTGACGGGCGGTGAGACCGCCCGCCGCGTCCTCGACGCGCTGGGTGTTCCGCACCTGGCGCCGCTCGGCCAGATCCACCACGGCGCCGTCCACGCACTCACACCCGACGGACGCCATGTCGTCACCCGGCCCGGCAGCTTCGGCGACACCGATTCCCTGCTGCGGATCGCCACGGCGCTCCGGCCGGACCTTCCCCACCTCCCACCGCAAGGAGACCTCCCGGTGAACGTGACCCCGACCGCCGACAACCACCGCTCGCTGCCGCTCATCGCGGTGACCATGGGGGACGGCGCGGGCATCGGCCCCGAGGTGATCGTCCCGGCGCTCATGCACCCGGACACCCTCGCCCGCTGCCGTCCCGTCGTCATCGGAGATGCCGAACGGCTGCGGCAGGCCGCCGCGATCCAGGGCACCGACTGCGACATCGTCTCCGTGGCCACCCCGGGCGAGGCCGAGTTCCCGCCGGGCCGGGTCAACGTCGTGGACCTGGATCTGCTCCCCGCCGACCTGCCCTGGGGCGAACTGTCCGCCGCCGCCGGCGAGGCCGCCTACCAGTACGTACGGGTGGCCGCGGACCTCGCGATGAAGGGCGCCGTGCAAGGCATCTGCACCGCGCCGCTCAACAAGGAGGCCCTGCACTCCGCCGGGCACAACTACCCGGGCCACACCGAGCTGCTGGCCCACCTCACCGGTGTGGAGGAGGTGTCGATGATGCTGTCCACACCCAAGGTGAAGGTCATTCACGTCACCACCCACATCGGCCTGATCGACGCCGTACGGCGCATCGAGCCGGGCCTGGTCGAGCGCACGGTGCGCCGCGGTCACGAGGCGATGGTCCGGGCCGGCGTCGCGAATCCGGTCATCGGCGTCTGCGGCATCAACCCGCACGCGGGCGAGAACGGACTGTTCGGCTACGGCGAGGAGGAGGAGAAGATCGTCCCCGCTCTCGAGATACTGCGCGCGGACGGCATCGACGCCCGCGGTCCCCTCCCGGCGGACACGGCCTTCTTCCTCGCCGGGCGCGGCGACTACGACCTGATCGTCGCGATGTACCACGACCAGGGGCACGGCCCGGTGAAGGTGCTGGGCATCGAGGCGGGCGTCAACCTGACCGTGGGACTGCCCGTCATCCGCACCTCGGTGGACCACGGAACGGCTTTCGACATCGCGGGCAAGGGCGTGGCCGAGGCCGGTAGCATGGTCGAGGCCTTGCGCCAGGCAGCCGAGATGTCGTCCGTACAGGTCCGCTGAGACCGCCGCTTCGCAGTCCGCGCAGAAAAGGACTCCACGACAGATGTCTCCCATCGGATCCAAGGCCCGGCGTGAACGCATCCTGCACGTGGCCACCACGACCGGTCTCACCAGCGTCGAGGAGCTGTCGCAGCGCTTCGGCGTCACGGCCTCCACGATCCGCCGGGACCTCGCCAGGCTGACCGCCGACGGCCGCCTGGCCCGAACCTACGGCGGCGCCATGGCGCTGACCGCCCACCCCGAGGCGTCGCTCAGGCAGCGCACGGGCGAGGCGTTCGAGGCGAAGCGCGCCATCGCACGCCGGGCCGCCGCCGAGGTGCGTGCTGGTGAAACCGTGCTGCTGGACGCCGGATCGACCGTGGGCGCCCTCGCCCACGAACTGCGCTCGGCGAAGGAACTGACGGTCGCGACCACAGGGCTGACGGCCCTGCAGGAACTCTCCGACGTCGAGACGGTGCACGTCGAGTGTCTCGGCGGCACTCTGCGGCCCCTGAGTCAGGGCTTCGTCGGTCCGCTGACCGAGGCCGCACTGGAACGGATGACCTTCGACCGGGTCTTCCTCGGCACCGACGGTATCTCGCCCGAGCACGGCATCTGCGAGGCCGACCTGCGCCAGACGCGGCTGAAGGAACTGATGGCCCGCCGCGCCGACCATGTGTACGTCCTCGCGCACGCGGCGAAACTCGGCCGCCGCCCCTTCCACGCCTGGGCCAAGCTCCCGGCCGACTGGACCCTCGTCACCGACGACGGCGCCGACCCGTCGATCGTGGACGAATTGCGCGGGCGCGGCGTCGAGGTGGTCCTGACCGAGGTGGTCCTGACCGAGGTGGCGCATTCCACCGAGCCGGAGCACACGGCGTGAGCCTGTGCCGCACCCGGTTGTGTCATGACTGAGGAGCGGCGCGCCCTGGTCACCGGGATCAGCCGCCGCCGTCCGGTGCCCGCGCCGGGGCTGACCTGGCTTCGGGCGGATCTGGCCGAGCCCACCGCGCTGGTCCGGATCCTCGACGGCGTACCCGACCCCGACGCGGTCGTGCATGCGGCCGGGCTCCAGCGTTCGGCACCACTGGGCGAACTGTCCGCCGACGACGGCGAGTTGATGTGGCGGGTGCACGTCCAGGCCGCCACGGTCCTCGTCGACACGCTCGCCGACCGGCTGCCCGACGGGGCCCGCGCTGCCCGCGCTCGCGCGCTCCTGGGCCGCCGAGCCGGCCGGCCGCGGCATCACCGTCAACGTGATCGCGCCGGGCCCGACGGACACGCCGATGCTGTCCGACCCTGGCCGTGCCCGCACGCCTCCGGCGCATCCGCCCCTCGGCCGGTTCGTCTCCCCCGACGAGGTCGCCGGCCTGACCGCGTTCCTCCTCGGTCCGGACGGCGGCACGATCACCGGCCAGCAGCTCGTCCAGTGCGCGGGGGCTTCACTGTGACGGCCTGATGCGTCGAGCCGGCCGTCAGGCATCACGGCTGGCCGTCAGGCATCACGGCCCGGTGCGGAACGCGGCGAGGCGGCTCGGGTCGTCCCAAGCCTGGCCCCTGCCGTCGGGACGGGGCGCGCCGATGCCCCGCCCTTCGAAGGACGGCGGGCCTCAGAGCACGCAGCCCACATGCGCCAGCGCCTGCTTGAGCAGGACCCCGTGGCCGCCCGGCATCTCGCTCTGCACCGCAGGGGACAGGGCCTCCTGCGGGCTGAACCAGACCAGGTCCAGGGCGTCCTGCCGGGGGCGGCAGTCGCCGGTGACCGGGACCACGTAGGCGAGCGACACCGCGTGCTGGCGCGGGTCGTGGTACGGCGTGACGCCGTGGGTCGGGAAGTACTCGGCCACGGTGAAGGGCTGCAGGGAGGCCGGCACATGCGGGAGGGCGACCGGGCCGAGGTCCTTCTCCAGGTGGCGCAGCAGGGCGTCCCGGACGCGCTCGTGGTGCATCACCCGACCGGACACCAGGGTCCGGCTGACCGTCCCGTCCGGACCGATGCGGAGCAGCACTCCGATGCTGGTGACTTCGCCGCTGTCGTCGACGCGCACGGGCACGGCCTCGACGTACAGGATCGGCATGCGGGCGCGCGTCATTTCGAGCTCGTCGGAGCTCAGCCAACCGGGCGTGGTATCGGTCATGTCAGACATTGCTTGATCATACTTTCAGGAGGTGGCGGGAAGGCGGTAGACCTGGTGAGCATTGTCCCCACCGGCCCAGGAGGCGATCCGCAGGGCGTCCGGCAGACTCAGCTCGTCGGCGTCCACCCGATCCTGGAGCAGACCGGCGAGGCCCTGCCGGAAGGCCAGCGCGCCGAGGTGGTAGAACTCGGCCACACCGTAGGCGTCGGAGCTGTACAGCAGTTTGCGGAATGGGGTGATCTCCAGCGCCTCCGCCAGGATCGCCCGGGCGCGGGCGGGGCCGACATGGTGCAGGGTGAGACCCACGTCGAGGTACACCTGCTCGAACACCGCCGACAGATAGGCCGCCTGCCGCTGGTAGGGCCAGCAGTGCAGCAGCAGCACGGGGATCGTGCCGGTGGTCAGGTGCAGCCAGTCCGTCAGGTGGGTGGGGTCCACCCGGTGCAGACGGATGTCGGCGTCGCCGAACCCGGTGTGCAGCTGGAGCGGCAGCCCCAGGTCCACGGCGGTCCACAGCAGATGCCGTACGAGAACCGGATCGGCCAGCCGGCCCCCGCCCGCGAGCCAGCGCCGGGCCGCCTCGGTGACGGCCGGGGCCGAGGGACGTACGGGATCCAGGTCGAAGCCGGTGCGGTAGGCGGCGACCGACTTCACCGCCACCACACCCGGCCGTCGCACGGCCCGCTCCGCCGCCGCGCGGAACGTCTCGGCGTACGCGTCCGGTTCGACTCCGTCGGCGGCCACGGTCTCGGCGACGCTCTCCAGCCGTACCACCTCGTACGCGGTGGCGTCGGCGGCCCGCGCCAGCAGCTGTGGCGTGCTGAGGGGGACCGGGGTGTAGCCGGTGTCCACGCAGAACACGCCGGTGCCCGCGGCGGCCAGGAAGCGCCGGTTCACCTCGGTGGCGCCGAGTTCGGCCCGGCGGGCGAGGTACACGTCGGCGGGGGAGTGGCGCGGCAGGTCGAGGAGGGGAGCACAGTGGCGGCGCACGGCCACCCCGACCGGACTGTCGAAGGGCGAGATCCCCGGCCAGGGCTCTCCCTCGGTGAGCAGCGACTCGAACGACGGACGGTCCAGGTCGTCCGTCACCACCCCGTGGCAGTGGTGGTCCACCAGCCGCACGGCGGCGAGCCTCTCGTGGACGGGCCCCGCGCTCACGTCAGTACTTCCATCGGTACGCCGCCGCCACCCGCTCGTCGTCCAGCCCGTGGACGGCGGCCATCTCCCCGAGCCGTACGGCGGTCACGGCGTCGGCGAGGACCGGGCCCAGCGCGTCCCGCAGCCGGGTGTTCTCGCGGAACTCCTCGACGGCCTCCTCCAGCGAGGTCGGCAGTCGGCGCACACCGCGGGCCGCCGCCTCCGCGGCGTCGAACCGGGCCGGGTCCCCGGTGATCTCCTCGGGCAGCGGGGCCGAGGACGTCACCCCGTCCAGGCCGACGGCGATCAGGCAGGTCAGTGCGAGATACGGGTTGGCGGCCAGGTCGACCGGCTTCACCTCCAGGTTCGCGGCCTCGTCGCGCACGCCCGACATCCCGGTGATCACCCGTACCGCCGCCTCCCGGGTCTCGCGGCCCCAGGCGGTGAACACCCCGGCCCACTGTGACGGCTTGAGCCGGAGGTAGCTCGCCGGGCTCGGCGCCGTCACGGCGGTGAGAGCGGGCAGATGGGCGAGAACTCCCGCCGTGAACGACTCGGCCTCCGCCGTCATGCCGTGCCGGCCCGAGCCCCCGGAGTGCAGGTTTACACCGTCACGCCAGGCGGAGAGGTGGATGTGGCCGCCGTTGCCGACACCCTGGGCGAAGACCGCCGGAGAGAAGGAGACGGCGAGGCCGTGACGGGCCGCCACCGCGCGGACGGTCTGCCGCACCAGCACGCTCCGGTCGGCCGCCGCCACCGGATCGAGCGCGCCCACGGACACCTCGAACTGCCCGGCCGCGTACTCGGGATGGAGCTGCTCGACCTCGACGCCCTGCGCGGCGAACGCGGCCAGCAGGTCGGCGGTGTAGTCGCTGAGCTCGACCTGCCGGGTGGCGCTGTACGCCGGTCCCGTCGTCGCCGGCACGAAGTCCCCGCCGGACGGCCCCTGGCCCACGGACCACTCGACCTCGATGCCCGCCCGGAAGGTGAGGCCGTGTTGTTCGGCCGCCTCCCGGACGATCCGGCGCAGGACGGTCCGGCCGCATCCCGGATGAGGCTCGCCCTCCTGGGTGATCCGGTCCACGGGCGCCCACGCCCAGCCCGGCTGCCCGACCAGCACCACCAGGTGGTCCAGGTCGGGATACAGCCGCAGATCGCCGTCCGGGGAACCGAGCACGTCCGTGGTGACGATCGAGTCGTTCGCCAGGAAGGTGTCGAACACCGGGGACATGCCGACACCCCAGGCCGCCGCGGCGGCGAGCCGGGCCGTCGGGACGGTCTTCACCCGGGTGACGCCCGCGGTGTCGACGTAGCCGAGGACGATCCCGTGCACGCCCCGCCCGGACAGCTCCCCGACGAGCGCCGCGGCCCGTTCGACGTCCCCGGGACGTCCGCCGGGGACGGGGTCGGCAAGCGTGGTCATAGGTCCTCCTCGACGAGCCCGGCCGGACCCGTGGCCGGGTCGGCGCCTGCGTCAGGGTTTCACGGCCACCGCGCCGAACTGCGGTACCACGACGGGGGAGTCGGGCTCGGCACGCCACCGCGAACACGACACCAGCCCCGGCTCCAGCAGCTCCAGGCCCTCGAAGTAGGCGGCGATGTCCGCGCGGCCGCGGGCGGTGATCGGCGGTGTGGCGTTCTCGTTCCAGAACTTCATCGCCGGGATCTGGCCCTCGCCGCCGAGGTCCGCGTCGAAGGTGGGGTGCGTGAGAGCCAGGTAGCTGCCGGCCGGCATCGCCGCCATCACCCGGCGGGCGATGTCCTGGGCCTTCTCGGCGTCCAGGACGAAGTTGAGGATGCCCAGCATCATCACCGCGACCGGCTTGTCGAAGTCCAGGGTCTTCGCGGCGCGTTCGAGGATGGCGTCCGGGTCGTGCACATCGGCGTCGATGTAGTCGGTGACGCCGCCGGCGGTGCTGGTGAGCAGGGTGCGGGCGTGGACCAGCACGATCGGGTCGTTGTCGACGTAGACGATCCGCGACTCCGGTGCGATCCGCTGCGCGATCTCGTGGGTGTTGTCGACCGTCGGCAGCCCGGTGCCGATGTCGAGGAACTGCCGTACGCCCCGCTCCTCGGCCAGGAACCGCACCGCGCGGCCCAGGAACCAGCGGTCGGCGCGGGCGATGTCCCGGATGATCGGGAACATTCCGGCGACCTGCTCGCCGACCTGCTGGTCGACCTCGTAGTTGTCCTTGCCGCCGATCCAGTAGTTCCAGACGCGCGCGTTGTGCGCCACACCGGTGTTCAGCCGCGCCGACGTGCCTGCGGGGGCCGACGTGCCTGCGGGGGTGTGGCTGTCGCTCACGTCTGTGCTCCTTCTCGCGCCTGCGGCCTTCGCCGCCATTGTGCCGTCCGGTGATCAGCTCTGTCCCGGGAACGGCCGGAGCGGTGGGAGGTGGACGGGCACGGTGCGGGAGGCGGTCAGTCGACCTCACTCGGGTCCGCGGCCGGTGTCCGGCCGGCCAGCACGTCCTTCAGACGCGGGGTGCCCTGCTGCACCGCCCGCTCGACGGAGTCGCCCTCGCCGCCGGCGGGGCCGCCGCCGGTCACGGTGATCGCGTCGGCGCCGACGCGTACGACGGCGACGTCCAGGGTGAGCGTGGTGGGTGTGCCGTCCGCGGTGCCCTGCACGACCACCAGCAGTCCCTGCCGGACGTCGCCCTCCTTCGGCACCGGGTTCTCGGTCACCTGGACCGTGCGCTTGTCGCCCGCCGAGTCGGTCGCGGTGAACTCGTCGCACTTCGTCGGCAGGGACTTCAGCCAGTCCAGGGAGTCGTCCAGAGCGGCCCGGTCGTAGGCGGCGACCTGGTAGAGCAGCCGGGAGTCGCCCTCCTCGAAGCCGGTCAGCGCGGACGCCCCCGACGGCTTGCCCAGCAGATCCTCGTCGTAGAGCGAGTCGAGCAGCTTCTGACAGTCCGCGGCGTCGGCCTTGGCGGTGAGGAAGTCGGCGACGTCCACCGTTCCGACCAGCAGCTTGTCGCGCCAGGACGCGGCGTCGGCGACCTTCGTCCAGTCGCCCTCGATGTCGGCCTCGGTGATCAGCGCGGCCCGCGCACCGGCATCGGTGAGACCGTCTCCGGCCGAGGGGGTGGGTGACTTCGCGACGAGCGGGGAGGCGGCCCGCGACCCGTCCGCGGCGGGCGACGCGACGACGTCCGATCCCTGACCACCACTGTCGTCGTCCGAACAGGCCGACGTGGTCAGCAGCACGCCCGCCGCCAGGGCCGACGCGAGGAACCGGACGGCGGGGGTACCTCCCATGGCGTTGCCGCGACGGGGGAGGGACGGACGAGCGGTCATGACGGGACGCCTCCAGAGGATCGACAGACGCCCCCAGCCGATCACCGGCCCTCGCGGCACACCAGCGCACGGGCCTGTTCGGGTGAGCGGACCGCCCCCGACGGCGGCGACTCGAACGCCCCTCCCGGCATGCCCGACCGCGCCCCCGCGACAACACTGTCCGACAGAGGGCACCGTCCGCACCCGGCTCCGGCCGCACACGACACAGTCCACACACGACACCGTCCGCACACTGCCCCCGGACCCCAAGGAGCGGTCATGCTGCCCGGATTCCTCGCCAGGGCGTTCGAGGCGCTGCTCGACCGCGAGGGACGCTCCCTCCACCTGCGGGCGGCCGGTGGCGCGCTGCTCGTCCTCGTGGTCGTGATGCTCACCGGTTCGTGGGCCGTGATCGCCGCCGAACAGGGCGCGAGCCGCGCCAATCTGACGACCTATCCGAGAGCCCTGTGGTGGTCGGTCGAGACCGCGACCACCGTCGGATACGGCGACTTCTACCCGGTGACCCTGTGGGGCCGGATGGTCGGCGCGGTGATGATGGTCGTCGGCATCACGACGTACGGCATAGTCACCGCGGCCCTGGCCACCTGGTTCGTGGGCAGGGAGGGCAAGCGCCGCGGCCGGATCGCCCGCGAGGTCGGTACGGACGTCCACGCCCTGCACGAGCGCTTCGACCGGCTGGAACGGCTGCTCGCGAGCCGGCCGAAGGACGACTGAGGTCACGTCGGCTCGGCCGGGCGTGCCCGCCCCGACGGTGAAGGGCAGGCTGCGCACCCTGCCCTTCACGGCTCACGTCAAGGCTCACGTCACGGCCTGAGCGGATCGTGGCCGATCGTCATCAGGCGCTGTCGGCGGCGCGTCTCCTCGGCCTCCGGCTCGTTCTCCACGTCCGTCTGCTCGGCGACGGTGTCCACGACCTCGTACATCACGCGGACGTCGTCGTCGGTGAGATCCGTGCGCCGCTTCTGGAGGATCGCCAGGACGTGCTCCCCCGTGGGCGTGCCCGCGTGTTCGGGCAGTGGCTCCGCGCTCTCGTCGGCGTCACGCACCCGCAGCCAGGCGGCCAGCTCCTGCGAGGTCATGTTCACCGCGCGGTGGAAGTCCTCCCACAGCGCGTCCATTTCGAGGGCGTCGGTCATCAAGTGCCCCTTCTGTGCATACGAGTTCGGACCGGGTCGGGACCGGGCTCCGGTCAGTCGCCCTTGGGCCAGTTCTCCGCGTCGAACATCCAGCGCTGCTTCTCCAGCTCGGCGGTGACGGTGATCAGCAGGTCCTGGGTGACCGGGTCGGCCTTGTCGGTCGCCTCGATACGCTCGCGCAGTCGCCCGATGGCCGCCTCCAGGGCCTCGACCAGCACCCGGACGACGTCGGTGTCCCGCACCCAGCCCTCCTTCGGGCTCGGCAGGGTGAACGCCGACGCGATGGTCTCCGGCCGGCCGTCCGGCGGCAGACCGAGCGCCGCCGCGCGCTCCGCCACGGTGTCGGAGAACTCGCGCGCGGCCGTCACCACCTCGTCGAGCTGCAGGTGGATCGACCTGAAGCGGGGCCCCACGAGGTTCCAGTGGGCCTGCTTCCCGATCAGGGAGAGTCCTATAAGGTCCACCAGAGTGCTCTGCAGCGCCTCCCCGACCACCTGACGGGCGGATTCGGGAATCGTGCTCTTCACGACAGTCATACGATGCTTCCCCTTCTGGCGTCTTCTCCGGCCGCACGGAGCAGCGCGTCCCGTTCCTCCTCGCAGGTCCCGGCCCACACGCCCGAGGTCTGCCCGCAGTCCAGCGCGAACGCCAGACACTCGGGGATCACCGGGCAGCGGGCGCACACCAGCTTGGCGGCCGCGATGTCTCGCAGCGCAGGTCCGGTCGTGCCCACGGGAAAGAACAACTCGGGGTCCTCTCCCACGCAGGCAGCACTGCGCAACCACTCCATGGCAGCGCGGGTGCCCAGTGCGAACTGGTGCAAACACCTCGTGGCGTCGCCTCACGTGTGCTGTCTCAGCTCGTGAGCACCTCGTCCACGAAGCGAGTCACCTCCGCGAAGACCGTCGCCCGGTCCGTCTCGTGGAACACCTCGTGCCGGGCACCCGGGCGGATCCGCTCGGTCAGCCGGCCGCCGCTCAGCTCCTTGACGCCGACCCGGCTCCCGGCGAGCGGCACCAGCCGGTCCTCCTCGCCGTGCAGCCACAGCAGCGGGAGCCGTCCCACGTCACCAGCCTTGGACACGGTCTCCAGGGTCCGCCCGAACGCCTCCAGCGTCGGCCGTTTCATCGGCCCGTGCCACACCAGCGGATCCGCCGCGTAGGCCGCCCCGACCGCCGGGTCACGGGAGAGGGCGGCCGGGCTGATCGGCGTGTCGGGGATCTCGTCCAGGGCCAGCAGCCGCCCCGGCAGCTCCCACGTACCGATCACCGGCCCGGACAGCACCAGCGCGGCGAGCGTGTCGCCGTGGCGCTGCGCGTAGCGGGCCGCGATGAGGCCGCCCATGGAATGCCCGACCATCACCACCGGTGCGTCCGGATACGCGGTCCGGGCCGCCCCGGCCACGGTGTGCACGTCGGTGACCACGTCCTCGAACTCCTCGATCAGTACGCGCTCGCCCGCCGACCTTCCGTGACCGACGTGGTCCGGCCCGAACACGGCTGCTCCGTGCCCCACCAGGACCTCGGCGAGCTCCTCGTAACGGCCGATGTGCTCGCCGTACCCGTGGACGAGGAGCGCGACATACCGGGGGCGCCCGGCCGGCCACTCCCGCGCGCTGATCGTGCCCCGGGTCCCTGGCAGGACGTGCTCGCGGGAGTCGGTCATGTCTCCTCCGGAGGGGTCGGCGCGGCTCCCCGGGATCTTCCCAGGAGCCGACGGACGGGTCCATACGACGCTGCCGTACCGGACGTACGGCGCTGCCGTACCGGACGCGGCGGAACGGGGCGCGCGAGGATCAGCCACGACGGGCGTGCGAACAGCCGTAGTTCCGGGGGCAGTCCGCGCCGACACCGGCACCTGCCACCGGGAGCCGCGCGGACACCGGCCACCTGGCGAGACGCTCCTTACGAGCCCAGGTTCCTTGCACATAGCATCGGTGTTCGCATGAACACGATGACCCTTTGGCACATAACCGGCTGGGAGTTCGCCGCCCTCGCCTCCGCCGCCCTGCTCGTCGGCTTCTCCAAGACCGCCGTCAGCGGGGCCAACACCGTCAGCCTGGCGATCTTCGCCGCCGTCCTGCCCGCCCGCGCCTCCACCGGCGTCCTGCTGCCGGTGCTGATCGCCGGCGACGTGCTCGCCGTGCTCACCTACCGTCGGCACGCCCACTGGCCCACGCTGTGGCGGCTGTTCCCGGCGGTCGCCGTGGGCGTGGTCGCCGGCACGCTGTTCCTGGTGTGGGCGGACGACGGGATCGTCCGGACGTCGATCGGAGCGATCCTGCTGCTGATGGCCGGGGTGACGGTGTGGCGCCGGCGCACGGCCGACGCGCAGGAGGAACCGGACGCCGTCGGCAGCCGGGCGGGCCGCCTCAAGGCCCGCTCGTACGGCGTCCTCGGCGGCTTCACCACGATGGTCGCCAACGCCGGCGGCCCCGTGATGTCGATGTATCTCCTTTCCGCGGGCTTCCGCAAGCTCGGCTTCCTCGGGACCTCCGCCTTCTTCTTCCTGATCGTCAACGTGTCCAAGGTGCCCTTCAGCGTCGGCCTCGGCCTGATCGACGGCCACTCGCTGCTCCTCGACGCGGCGCTCGCCGTGTTCGTCGTGCCCGGGGCGTTCATCGGCAAATGGGCTGTGAACAGGATCAACCAGCGATTGTTCGAACAACTGGTGATCGGGGCGACGATCCTGGGCGGCCTGCAACTGCTGCTCCGCTAGCCGCGCCGGCGGAGACGTACAGCCCCGCGCCGGGACCTCGTAGGCTCTCGCCATGTCCACGCACGTCCTCATTCTCGGTGGCACCGCCGAGGCCCGTGAACTGGCCGCCGCCCTGGTGGCGCGCCGCGATGTCCGTGTCACGACCTCGCTCGCCGGGCGCGTGGCGCGTCCGGGGGCGATCACGGGAGAGGTCCGGATCGGAGGCTTCGGCGGGGCGGACGGGCTGGCCGACTGGCTGCGCGAGCAGCGCGTGGACGCACTGGTCGACGCCACCCACCCCTTCGCCGAGTCGATCACGGCGAACGGGGCGCGGGCCGCGGCGGCGACCGGTGTCCCGGAGCTGGTGCTGCGCCGCCCGGGCTGGCTCCCCGACCCCGAGGACCGCTGGCACCCGGTCACGTCCCTGGCCGAGGCCGCGGACCTGCTGCCCCGACTGGGCCGACGGGTGTTCCTGACCACCGGCCGTCTGGGCCTGGCGGCCTTCGCCCACCTCACGGACCTGCATTTCGTCGTGCGGTCGGTGGAACTGCCTCAGTCCCCGATGCCGCCGCACACCGAAGTCCTCCTGGCCCGTGGACCGTTCACCGTGGCGGACGAGACGGCCCTGCTGAACGACCACTGCGTCGACGTCCTCGTGACCAAGGACAGCGGGGGACGGGCCACGGCCGCCAAGCTCACCGCCGCACGCGAGCTGCGCCTGCCGGTCGTGGTCGTACAGCGACCGCCACTGCCGGAAGCCGTGAGCACCGTGCCCGATGTGGCGGGGGTACTGGCGTGGCTGGGCCTCGACCCGCCGTGAGCGATGGGAGCTTGTGCGGGACCTCCGGAGCGGTCGTCAGTCCCGGGGACGCCTGCGCAACAGATACGTGTCCATGATCCAGCCCTTGCGCTCCCGGGCCTCGGCGCGCAGTCGCTCGATACGGGGCGCGGCCTCGGCGATCGGGCCGGCGACGAGGATCTCGTCCGGTGTGCCTATGTAGGCGCCCCAGTAGATGTCGATGTCCTGGTCGGCGTACTGCCGGAAGGTCTGGCGGGCGTCGAGCATCACGACCACGTCGTCCACGTTCTCCGGGAAACCCTCGGCGAGCCGCCGGCCGGTGGTGATCTGCACGGGCCGGGCGACCCGGTTCAGTCCGGTGCGGTGCCGGGCGACCAGCGCCGAGACGCTGCTGATCCCGGGCACGACGTCGTACGCGAAGTCCACCGTGCCCCGGTCGAGGATCTCGTCCAGGATCCCGATCGTGCTGTCGTACAGCGCGGGGTCGCCCCACACCAGGAACGCGCCGCTCTCGTCCTCGCCCAACTCCTCGGCGATCAGCCGCGCGTAGATCTCCGCGCGGGCGCTGCGCCAGTCCCCGACGGCCGGGGAGTACGCGGCGCCGCCCGCGGCCCGGTCGCGCTCCGGGTCACGCGCCTCGACCACGCGGTACGTCCCCTGCGGCACATGCGCGTCGAGCATGCCCCGGCGCAGCCCCACGAGGTCCGCCTTCACCTCGCCCTTGTCCAGGACGAAGAACACGTCCGTGCCGCGCAGCGCCTTGACCGCCTGCAGGGTGAGCTGGTCGGGGTCGCCCGCGCCGATACCGATGACATGAATCTTTCGCACGTCCCGAGTCTGCCCCACCCCACTGACACCGCGGACACCGCGTCCACGCCACTGCCCGCGGCGCGGTGGCGGGCGGTCGAAGGCCGGTGGCCGGGTGACCGCTTCCGAGCCAGGCGTCCGCGCAGCCCACCCCCGGGGCCGGTGACGCCGGTGCGGTGGCTACGGCGCCCCCCGCAGCCGGGGTGCCCGATCCCGCGCGTCCACGCTGTCACCGTCCCGCTCCACGGCCTCCGCCAGCTCCCGTGCCCATGCCGTCAGCCCCGGCAGGTCCATGTCGTACGGTCGTCGGCGCCCGGTGACCGACGCCCACTCCGCCAGCGCGTCCGCGCCGCGCCGCAGCAGCCGGGCGCCGCCCGTCACATTGCCCCGGGCGGCGTGGGTGAGCCCCACGGCGAGCTGGGCGAGGGCCCGCCACAACGCGCGTTCCTCCTCGGGGCCCGACTTCCAGGCGTCCTCGAACACCTCGTGCGCGTGGAACGGCTTTCCCGCGTCCAACAGCAGCTGCGCCTCCGCGACGCTCTTCTCCGGGGCCCGGACAACGCCCTCGGGCTGCCGGGCGACACCGTCCGCGCCGTACGGCAACGGCCGCCCCAGCCCGTCCCGGGGACGGGCGTTGCGCGCCCGCCCCTCGTCGTCCCGGTCCCGCGCGCCATCCTGCCGTCCTGCGGATGCACTGCCCATACGTCGATTGTCGCGCGCCGGGCACCGACGGCCGCGACCGCCCCGCACCCTCCCCCTCAAGGAGCCCCCCGACGTGCGGTAAAGTTCTGTCCGCGCCGTCCCGCAGCTCACCGTGGGAGGCGCATCGGGACGTGGCGCAGCTTGGTAGCGCACTTGACTGGGGGTCAAGGGGTCGCAGGTTCAAATCCTGTCGTCCCGACTTGCGGGGATGCGAGTCGGAGGCCGTTGTCTCGGGAACGAGGCGCCGGCCTTCTTCATGTCTACAGCTCCTCCGCGAGGAAATCGGTCGCGCCCTGTGAGGTGAGCCGTTAGCTTCCGCCTGAGCGCAGTGAGGTACCAGACGCGACGGCGAGGGAGCCAGGCATGGACACCGAGGGCATACGGACCGACCGTTCGGGCTTACTGCTCGACCAGTTCGACCACGCCAGGGAGATGGCCCAGGTGCGGCTGACGGGGCTCGGCGACGAGGAGTACCTGTGGGAGCCGGTGCCCGACTGCTGGTCGATCCGGCGCCGGGACGAGGCGGCGACGCCCAGGGCGTTCGGGCCGGGCGAGTGGGTGCTCGACCTGGGCGCCGCGGACATCCCGGCAAGCGAGTACGCCGAGGTCGCCAGGCAGGCGGCCGGCGGCATGACCGTCGCCAAGATCGCCGACGACTGGAGCGTGAGCGTCGAGCGGGTCGAGCAGATCCTCGCCGACACCGGCGCGCCGGAGGCCGACGTGGTGCCGTTCACGACCCTCGCGTGGCGGCTGGGGCACCTGCACGTCGAGTTCGCGGGCAGATGGGAGTGGACCTTCGGTGAAAAGCGGCAGGATCCGAAGCTGATGGTCGACTTCAGCCCCTCCGCCGCGCTGACCCTTGACCGGTTCTGGGCGGTGATCGACCGCTGGCGCGACAGCGTCGCCGCCGTCACCGAGGAGCAGCTCGACACGTTCGGCTTCTCGCGGTACCCCTATGGCTCCGACCCCGACGACCCGTTCATCGGCGTGCTGGCGGGAGCCAACCTCGAATTCATCCATCACATGGCCGAGATCGCGATGCTCCGCGACCTGTGGCGGGCCCGCCTCACCGCCGGCGGACAGACCAAGGCTCAGTAGCGTGCCGTGACAGCCGTCAGATAGCCGCGCAGCATGGTCTTCGCCTCGTCGAGGAGGGCCGCGTCGCCCTCCGTGTCGCGGCGGAACGCCTCCTGGGCGAGCGCGTCGGCGGTGAGGATCGCGGCGTGGCAGGCCCGGGCGAGCGCCTCGTCGTCGGTGGCGAGGTCGAGGCCGAGCAGGATCCGGCGGATCCCGTCGGCCATCCGGCGCTTGTGCTCGCGGTCCGCGGCCCGGGTCCGCTCGGTCAGGCCGCTGCCGAACCAGAGGGCGCGGAAGCCGTGTTCGGTGCGGTAGATCTCGGCGTACGCGTCGACGAGGACGCCGACCGGGTCGTTCCAGCGCTCGGCGGTCGCGGCCCGGACGAGGTCGTCCATCGCGGCTTCGAGCTTCGCGAAGTAGCCGGCCGCCAGTGCCTCGATGATCGCGCCCCGGTCGGGAAGGTACTGGTACAGCGACCCCACCGACACCCTCGCCTGAGCCGCGATCCGGGTGGTGGTGAGCGCCTCGACCCCCTCGTCGACCAGCACCCGCTCGGCGGTCTCCAGAACCCGGGCCAGGCGCGCCCTGCTGCGTGCCTGCTGGGGCGTACGCCGGAGGGAGGCGAGACCCGCCGCCCGATCGAGGTCCAGGGTCGGCTCGTTCACGCGACAAGACCTCCAAATGTGAACGTGACATTGTTTCATGTTTAGGTTAGCGTCGCGCGCATGACCGACTCAAGCTCGGCGCTGGGCGAGGAGCGGGCCGCCGTGGCCGCCGTGTGTCGCCGGCTGGGAGCCGAGGGCCTGCTCATCGGTACGGCGGGGAACGTCAGCGTGCGTGCGGGGGAGCGGGTCGCGATCACCGCCACCGGCGCGGCGCTCGCCGGGCTCACCCCGGACCAGGTGACCGTCGTCGATCTCGACGGAAAGGTCGTGGCCGGCACCCTGCGCCCGACCTCGGAGCTGGACCTGCACCTGGGTGTCTACCACCGCTACGGTGCCGGCGCGGTCGTGCACACCCACGCCCCCATGGCCACCGCCCTGTCCTGCGTTCTCGACGAACTCCCCTGCGTCCACTACCAGTTGCTCACCCTTGGCGGCACCGTACGGGTGGCGCCGTACGCCACCTTCGGCACCCCGGAACTCGCCGAATCGGTGCTCGCGGCACTTGAGGGGCGCAGCGCCGCACTGATGGCCAACCACGGCTCGCTCACCCACGCGCCGACGCTCGACAAGGCGGTCGAGCACGCGCTGCTGCTGGAGTGGGCCTGCGGTGTCTACCAGCGCGCGGCGGCCCTGGGCCCGCCCCGCGTCCTCGACGAACAGCAGCAGCTCGCGGTGATCGAGGCCGCGCTCGCAAGGAACTACGGCACCACCCAACCCGTACCACCCGAGCAGGAGGGGCCCCGATGAAGGTCGTCACGATGGGCGTGCACGTGCTGGACGTACTGGTGCGGCCGGTGGAGGAGATACCCGAGGGACAGGGCGCGACGCTGGTGGACGACATCCGGATGACCGCCGCCGGAACGGCCGGCGGCACCGCCCTCACCCTCGCCAAGCTGGGCGCCTCGGTCCGCACCGCCGGCGCGATCGGTACCGACCCCACCGGTGACCTGCTGGTGCAGCTGCTCAACAGGGCGGGAATCGACACCGAGTTGCTGGTCCGCCGCTCCGACACCTCCACCTCCGCGAGCGTCCTGCCCATCCGCCCCAACGGCGACCGGCCCTCCCTCCACCTGCTCGGCGCCAACATCACCTACGGCCTCGACGACGTGCCCTGGGACGCCATCGCCAAGGCCACGCATCTGCACCTCGGCGGCCCCGAGCTGATCGGCGTCGACGTCGCCGCGCGCATCCTGTCGTACGCCAAGGAGCACGGTGTGGTCACCTCCGTGGACCTGCTCGCGCCCGGTGTGCTCGGCAGCTTCGACCAGATCGAGGAGGCGCTGCCGTACGTCGACCATCTGCTGCCCAACGACGACCAACTCCTCGGCTTCACCGGCGAGGACGACCTGATGGCAGGCGCGCAGAAGCTTCTGGCCGCCGGTGTCGGCGTGGTCGCGGTGACCCGCGGCGGCGACGGCGCGCTGCTCGTGACCGCCCAGGGCACCGAGACGGTCCCCGCCTTCGCGGTCGACGTCGTCGACACCACCGGGTGCGGCGACGCGTTCTCCGCGGGCTTCCTGCGCGGGATCAGCCTGGGCCGCACACCCCGCGAGGCGGCCGTCCTCGGCTGTGCGGCGGCGGCGCTGGTGGCGCAGGGGCTCGGCAGTGACCACGGGGACTTCGACCTCGCCGAGGCCGACGAGTTCTCCATGATTCAGAAGACCACTCCTGAGCCGCCCCTGACTCCTGGCCGCTGACCTCGACCCCTGGCCCGGGCGTGCGGGACACGGAAACCACAGGGTGACCCCCGAGCGCCCGGCCCGCGATGGTAGAAGCGGGCATGAGCAATTCGTACTCCGCCTCCCTCCCGGCAGGCCCCCGATGACCGCCGGTATCGACACCCCCGACAGCCGGGGCCGCACCGGACTCGACCGCACCGGCCGGGACTTGACCGGCAACCCGCGCGTCAAGGTGCGGGACGTGACCCTGCTGTCCAGCCACTGGTACGTGGAGCGCGCCACCACCTTCGACTACCAGCACGCCGACGGCACCTGGAGGACCCAGCAGCGCGAGACGCACGACCGCGGCAACGGCGCCACCATGCTGCTGTACGACACCGAACGCGAGACCGTGCTGCTCACCCGGCAGTTCCGTTTCCCGGTGTACGTCAACGGACATCCCGACGGCATGCTGGTCGAGACCCCCGGCGGGCTCCTCGACGACGAGGACGAGCACCCGGAGATCGCCGTACGACGGGAGGTCGTGGAGGAGACCGGGCACACCATCGGCGAGGTCCGGCACGTCTTCGACGTCTACATGAGCCCGGGTTCGGTCACCGAGCGCGTCAGCTTCTACGCCGCCGCCTACGGGCCCTCGACCCGCACCCACGAAGGGGGCGGCCTGGACGAGGAGGGCGAGGACATCGAGATCCTCGAACTGCCTTTCCGCCGCGCCCTGGAGATGATCCGGACCGGGGAGATCGCCGACGCCAAGACGATCATGCTGCTGCAATGGGCCGCTCTGGAGGGGCCGTTCGCCGACTGAGCCTGCCGTGAGTCTCCCAACTCCCCGCGCACACCCTTGACTTGAAGTGCGCTCCAGGACGAAGACTCCCGTTCGTGCCCCGACCGCGGGCGCGAACGGGAGGGACCCTCATGAAGTACCGCACCCCCCCCCGCGACCCCCTGCACACCGCCCGCGCGGCCGAGGTCACCTCGCTGTGGCGGCTGACCGTGCGGTGACGTCGAGGGACGAGCGTTCAGGGTCTGACCAGCAGCTGGAAGTCGAAGGCGTACCGGGACGCGCGGTAGATGTGTGTCCCGTACTCGACCGGGCGGCCCGTGTCGTCGTACGCGGTGCGGTGCATGGTCAACAGGGCGGTGCCCTCGGGTTCGTCGAGGAGGTGGGCCTCCTCGGCGGTGGCGCGGCGGGCGCCTATGGTCTGGCGGGCGCTGTGCAGGGTGATGCCGGCGGTGCGCAGCATGCGGTAGAGGCCGGTCGACTCCAGGCGGGCGGTGTCGAGGTCGATCAGGCCCGCGGGCAGGTAGTTGCACAGGTAGGCCACGGGCTGGCCGTGCGTGGAGCGCAGCCGCTCCAGGCATGTGACCTCGCTGCCCTCGGTGACCCCGAGGGCGGCGGCCACCTCGGCCGACGCGGCGACGCCCTCGTTGCGCACCACCCGGGTCGCGGGTCCCTGTCCGGCCGCCTCCAGGTCGTCGTAGAGGCTGCTGAGTTCGAGCGGGCGCTTGACCTGGCTGTGCACCACCTGGGTGCCGACCCCGCGGCGGCGCACCAGCAGTCCCTTGTCGACCAGAGTCTGGATGGCCTGGCGGACCGTCGGACGGGACAGGCCGAGGCGTACCGACAGGTCGATCTCGTTGCCCAGGAGGTTGCCGGGGGCGAGGACACCGTGCTCGATCGCCGCCTCCAGCTGCTGGGCGAGCTGGTAGTACAGCGGCACCGGACTGCCGCGGTCCAGCGCGAAGTCCAGGGAGCTGAGCGCGGAGGCGGTCACGGCACGTGGGCCGTCGCCGGTCTTGGCCATGGACGTACCTCCCTCGAAGGGTCGGGAGCGGGGCATCACAGGTGGTGGCGGCGGGTGGCGACCTCGCGGTCGTACTCCTCGCGGGCCCGTACGGCGGCAGGGCGGGACGCGGTCTCCGCAACCGGCACGTCCCACCAGGCCTCGGCCGGGGGAGCGCCCGGGCCGGCGGTGCCGGTCTCGACGTACACACACGTCGGACGGTCCGAGGCGCGGGCCAGGCCCAGCGCCTCGCGGAGCTCCCGCACGGTCTTGGCGCGCAGTACGTCCATGCCGAGGCTGGCCGCGTTCGCGGCGAGGTCGACGGGCAGCGGGGCGCCGGAGAAGGTGCCGTCGGCGGCCCGGTAGCGGTAGGCGGTGCCGAAACGCTCACCGCCCACCGACTCGGAGAGGCCGCCGATGGAGGCGTAGCCGTGGTTCTGGATCAGGACCAGGTTGACCGGCAGGCCCTCCTGGACGGCGGTGACGATCTCCGTCGGCATCATCAGATACGTGCCGTCGCCGACCAGCGCCCACACGGGAGTGCCGGGCGCGGCCTGCTGGACGCCGATCGCGGCCGGGATCTCGTAGCCCATGCAGGAGTAGCCGTACTCCAGGTGGTACTGGCGTGGGCCGCGGGCCCGCCACAGCTTGTGCAGGTCGCCGGGGAGCGAGCCGGCCGCGTTGATCACCACGTCGTCGTCGCCGACGACCGCGTCCAGCGCGCCGAGCAACTGGGTCTGGGTCGGTACGGCGTGCTCGTCGTCGGCACGGTAGGCGGCTGCCACGACCTGCTCCCAGCGCTCCTTGCCGGCGCTGTACTCGGCCTCGTACGCGGGATCCACCCGGTGGCCGTCGAGGGCCGCGGCGAGCGCTTCCAGGCCGGCCCTCGCGTCGCAGACGAGCGTCCTGGCCGCCAGCTTGTGGGCGTCGAACGCGGTGATGTTGAGGTTCAGGAAGCGGACGCCCGGCCGCTGGAAGAGCGTGCCGGAGGCGGTGGTGAAGTCGCTGTAGCGGGTACCGACGCCGATCACCAGGTCCGCGGTGCGGGCGATGTCGTCGCACACCGCGGTACCGGTGTGGCCGATGCCGCCGAGGTCGGCGGGATGGTCGTGGCGCAGCGCGCCCTTGCCCGCCTGGGTGGAGGCGACCGGGATGCCGGTGGCGTCCACCAGGGCCCGCAGCGCGGTCTCGGCCTCGCTGTGGTGCACGCCGCCGCCCGCGACGATCAGCGGGCGTTCGGCGGCCCGGATCGCGCGTACCGCCTCGGCCAGTTCGACCGGATCGGGCCCGGGACGCCGTACGTGCCACACCCGGTCGGCGAAGAACTCCGCCGGCCAGTCGTACGCCTCCGCCTGCACGTCCTGCGGCAGGGCGAGGGTGACCGCGCCGGTCTCGGCGGGGTCCGCCAGCACCCGCATGGCGTTCAGCGCCGAGGGGATCAGGGCCTCGGGCCGGGTGACGCGGTCGAAGTAGCGCGAGACCGGGCGCAGGGTGTCGTTGACGGACACGTCGGCCTCGGTCGGGTGCTCCAGCTGCTGGAGCAGCGGGTCGGCGGCGCGGGTGGCGAAGTAGTCGCCGGGCAGGAGCAGCACCGGCAGGCGGTTGACGGTGGCGAGGGCCGCGCCGGTGACGAGGTTCGTCGCGCCCGGCCCGATGGAGGTGGTCACCGCCTGCGTGGAGAGGCGGTTGAGCTGGCGGGCGTGGCCCACCGCCGCGTGCACCATGGCCTGTTCGTTGCGGCCCTGGTGGAACGGCATCGTGTCCTCGCCCGCCTCCAGGAGAGCCTGGCCGACACCCGCCACGTTGCCGTGGCCGAAGATGCCCCAGGTACCGGCGATCAGCCGGTGCCGTACGCCGTCCCGCTCGGTGTACTGGACGGACAGGAACCGCACCAGCGCCTGGGCGACGGTCAGGCGGACGCTCGTGGGTCGGGTCATCGGGGTCCTCACTGGGAAGGGGTGGTGCGAAGGGGCGGACGGGGGTCGACGGGCTGCTTGGACCAGGTGTAGCGGATCCGGGCGTGGTCGTGGTGGTCGTGGTGGTCGCGGATCAGCCGGGCCCGCTCGGGCTCCGGTCCCGGATGCTGGTGATCATGACAGGATCCGGTCAGGCCGTCGCGCCCTGGGCCGTGGCGCCCGGGCCCGCGGGGTGCGGCTGGGCGGGGAGCCGCTGTGTGGCACGCGGTTCCGGTATGCCGGCGAGCAGGTCCTCGACCTCGGGCCCGGTCGGCATCGCGGAGGAGCAGGTGAGGCGGGAGGCGACCAGGGCGCCTGCCGCGTTGGCGTACCGCATGACCTTCGCCAACTCCCAGTCAGACAGCAGCCCGTGGCACAGCGCCCCGCCGAACGCGTCGCCCGCGCCGAGCCCGTTGACCACCTCGACCGGAATCGGTGGGGCCTCGACAGCCGTCCCGTCCCGGTGCACGGCGAGCACGCCCTTCGTACCCTGTTTCACCACGGCCAGTTCGACGCCCGCCGCGAGCAACGCCTCGGCGCACGCCCACGGTTCGCGGACTGAGGTGGCGATCTCGCACTCGTCGAGATCGCCGACGGCGACGGTGGCGTGCCGCAGGGCCTCGACGTAGTACGGGCGGGCCTCCTCGGGATCGGCCCAGGCGGTATCGCTCCACAGCGCCGGCCGCCAGTCCAGGTCGAAGACGGTCGTCCCGGCCCTGCCGCGGGCCTTGAGGGCGGCGAGGGTGGCCGACCGGCTCGGTTCCGCGCTCAGACCGGTGCCGGTGATCCAGAGGATCCGTGCCGACCGGATGGCGAAGTAGTCCAGCTCGTCGGTGCGGATCCACAGGTCGGGGGCGCTCGGCCGGCGGTAGAAGTACAGCGGGAAGTCGTCCGGCGGGAAGAGCTCGCAGAACGTCACCGGGGTCGGCAGTCCGTCCACCGGCGTCACCCAGCGGTCGTCGACGCCGAACTCCGTGAGTGCCTGGTGGAGATAGGCGCCGAAGGGGTCGTCGCCGGTGCGGGTGATCACGGCGGCGCGGCGGCCGAGCCGGGCGGCGGCGACCGCCACGTTCGCGGCCGACCCCCCGAGGAACTTCCCGAAGGTCTTGACGCGTGCCAACGGCACTCCGGTCCGCTGCGGGTAGAGATCAACTCCGATACGGCCCATACTGATCACGTCGAAGTGCTGGGCTGAATCTGCCATGCGCGACGCTCCTCGGTCCGGGCTGGGGAAGCGGGTCCCACAGGATCCGTAGCCCCCAGGTGTAGGACTCGAAGGGTGACACTGTCAATACTTTGTACTTACATTCGGACCTGCTTGTGAAATGATGTCTTAACAAAGTATTGACAGCGGCCGTGTCAAGGGATTGGATCCCGTCCCAGCGCAGTAGTCGCTTTTCGCGGCGCACGACCCGGAACTCTCCAGGTCCCGGGCCCCTCGGATCCCCGTGATCCCTTCCCTTTCCGACGTTCTCCCGTCGCACAGTGAGGTGCAGGAAAGATGGACCGCTCTTCTCGCTTCCGTTCCCGCAGAGTCGTACCCGTCGTGGCGGTGGCCGCGGCCGCGGCCCTCACCCTCGCAGGCTGCTCCAGCAGCTCCGGTGGCAAGAAGGCCGAGGACAGTGGGTCGGGTGCCTCCGCGGGCAAGGCCAACACTCCCCGGATGACCGTCGCGCTGGTCACCCACCAGGCGCCCGGCGACACCTTCTGGGACATCGTCCGCAAGGGTGCCGAGGCCGCCGCCGCCAAGGACAACATCAAGCTGGTCTACTCGGCCGACCCGAACGCCGGTAACCAGGCCAACCTGGTGCAGAACGCGATCGACCAGAAGGTCGACGGCATAGCCATCACCCTCGCCAAGCCGGACGCCATGAAGGACGTCGTGAGCAAGGCGACCGCCGCGAACATACCCGTGGTCGGCCTCAACTCCGGTGTGAGCGACTGGAAGAAGCTCGGCCTGATGGAGTTCTTCGGCCAGGACGAGACCGTCGCGGGCGAGGCCCTCGGCAAGCGCCTGAACGAGGCCGGCGCCAAGAGCACCGTCTGTGTCATCCAGGAGCAGGGCAACATCGGCCTCACCCAGCGCTGCGACGGCGTGAAGAAGACGTTCAAGGGCAAGACCCAGACGCTCTTCGTCAACGGCTCCGACATGCCGTCCGTGAAGTCGACGATCACCGCCAAGCTCAGCCAGGACAAGTCCATCGACTACGTGGTGACCCTGGGCGCCCCCTTCGCGCTGACCTCGGTGCAGTCGGTGTCCGAGTCGGGCAGCAAGGCGAAGATCGCCACCTTCGACCTCAACAAGGAACTGACCGGAGCCATCGACAAGGGAACCATCCAGTTCGCCGTCGACCAGCAGCCCTACCTCCAGGGCTACCTCGCCGTCGACTCCCTGTGGCTCTACAAGAACAACGGCAACTACAGCGGCGGCGGTGAGGCACCCGTGCTGACCGGGCCGGCCTTCGTCGACAAGACCAACGTCGACAAGGTCGCCGCGTTCGCTGCGAAGGGCACTCGGTGAGCGGTATGACCCAGCAGGCTGAGCCGGCGGTGACCACACCGCCGGCCCCCGGCCCGAAGCAGCCCGACGG
>NZ_JBFAGK010000036.1:0-46924 GCF_040660135.1 Streptomyces sp. NPDC050997 | reverse complement strand
GGGTTGTGCACCTCGACACCGGCCGGGGGCGCGATGTCGGCGGCGGTGACCAGACCCGGGCCCTGCTTGCGCAGGTACATCACGACCGGCTCGTCGTGCTCCGAGGAGACGACCAGCTGCTTGATGTTGAGGATCAGGTCGGTGACGTCCTCCTTGACGCCCGGCACGGTGGTGAACTCGTGCAGGACGCCGTCGATGCGGATGCTGGTGACAGCGGCACCGGGGATCGACGACAGGAGGGTACGGCGGAGGGAGTTGCCAAGGGTGTATCCGAAGCCCGGCTCCAGCGGCTCGATCACGAACCGGGAGCGGAATTCGTCGACGACCTCTTCGGTCAACGAGGGGCGCTGAGCGATCAGCATGTGTGGATCAGATCCTTTTTTCGTGGACGCCCGCTATTTGACGCCCGACGGACCCGCACCGGCGAAAGTGCGGGGTACTGCAAGGGTACGGGCGGCACCGCCCCGAAGAGCCGTACCGCCCGCAACCTCAAGACGACCTGGCCTCAGACGCGGCGGCGCTTGGGCGGACGGCAGCCGTTGTGCGGGGTGGGGGTGACGTCCTGGATCGAGCCGACCTCGAGGCCGGTGGCCTGGAGGGAGCGGATCGCGGTCTCACGGCCGGAGCCGGGACCCTTGACGAAGACGTCGACCTTGCGCATGCCGTGCTCCTGCGCGCGGCGGGCGGCCGACTCGGCGGCCATCTGCGCGGCGAAGGGGGTGGACTTGCGCGAGCCCTTGAAGCCGACGTGGCCGGCGGAGGCCCAGGAGATCACGTTGCCCGAGGGGTCCGTGATCGAGACGATGGTGTTGTTGAACGTGCTCTTGATGTGCGCGTGACCGTGAGCGACGTTCTTCTTTTCCTTGCGGCGCACCTTCTTGGCAGCGCCCTGACGACCCTTGGGGGGCATCTATTACTCCTACGGGAGGTGGTCGGTCCTACAGCGAAGACCGCTGGTGAGCGTCCGCTGAGGACTACTTCTTGCCCGGCTTCTTCTTGCCGGCGATGGCGCGACGCGGGCCCTTGCGGGTGCGGGCGTTCGTGCTGGTGCGCTGACCGCGGACGGGCAGACCACGACGGTGACGGAGACCCTGGTAGCAGCCGATCTCGACCTTGCGGCGGATGTCGGCCTGGATCTCGCGACGGAGGTCACCCTCGGTCTTGATGTTGCTGTCGACGTACTCACGAATCGCGACGAGCTGCTCCTCGGAGAGGTCGCGAACGCGGGTGTTCGGGTCGATGCCGGTCTCGGCCAGCGTCAGCTGGGACAGGGTCCGGCCGATGCCGAACACATAGGTGAGGGCGACCTCCACGCGCTTTTCGCGCGGAATGTCAACACCGGAAACGCGTGCCATTCAATGGCTCCAGTTGATCCTCGGAGGTCTTCCACAGAACCGATTCCCAGCCGCCGTACCAGGTACGTACCGGGTCCCCGGCCTCCGAACCGGGGGTGTCAGGCGGACGCTAGCGCCGCCCGGGTCCTGCGTATGAACATGTTCAGCTCGCGTCGCGCGAAATTCTGCGAATCGCAGAGGGTGGGTCGTGCGTCAGCCCTGGCGCTGCTTGTGGCGCGGGTTGTCGCAAATGACCATGACCCGGCCGTGACGGCGGATCACCCTGCACTTGTCGCAGATCTTCTTGACGCTCGGCTTGACCTTCATGGGGTGAGGTTCTCCGGGTCAGTGCCACCACCCCGCCGGAAGCGGGGCAAAGGCAAGATCTACTTGTACCGGTAGACGATCCGGCCACGCGTCAGGTCGTACGGAGACAGCTCCACCACGACCCGGTCGTCAGGGAGGATGCGGATGTAGTGCATACGCATCTTGCCGCTGATGTGTGCCAGGACCTGGTGGCCGTTCTGGAGCTCAACCTTGAACATGGCGTTCGGAAGAGACTCGACGACAGTGCCCTCGATCTCGATGGCACCTTGCTTCTTGGCCACGCTTCGCCCTTCGAATCGACTACCTTGATCGACTCTCTTTGCGTCCCTTACGGGCGCATGCGGACATGCGGGTGCACGAGAGCCGACGAGTCAGTCTACGACAGGGCACCCGGAAAGACGAATCGAGGAAGGATGCCCCAAGAGAGAGATCATTAAGCACACAGGGCACCGCGGCGCCCGATCGCTTGCGCCCTAAGCCAGCGGGTCGGGCGCGGCCGTGATGCCGTACTCGGCGAGCTTCGCTTTACCCCCGTCGGGAGACGTCAGCACCAGCGGGCCGACCTCCGTCAGGGCCACCGAGTGCTCCCAGTGGGACGACCACGTGCCGTCGGTGGTGATGACCGTCCAGTCGTCCTGGAGGACCTCCGTCTTCGGGGTGCCCAGGGAGACCATCGGCTCGATGGCGAGGCAGAAGCCGGGGACCAGCTTGGGGCCCTTGCCGCGGCGGCGGTCGACGTAGTTCAGGAGATGCGGGTCCATGTGCATCTCGGTGCCGATGCCGTGGCCGCCGTAGTCCTCGATGATGCCGTAGCGGCCGCCGCCGGGCTTCGGCTGGCGGCGGATGTACGTCTCGATGGCCCGGGAGACGTCCACGAGCCGGTGGCCCTGCTTCATGGCCGCGATGCCGGCCCACATCGACTCCTCGGTCACCCGGGAGAGCTCGACCACTTCGGGAGCGTGCCCGGAGCCCACGAAGGCCGTGTAGGCCGCGTCACCGTGCCAGCCGTCGATGATCGCGCCGCAGTCGATGGAGATGACGTCGCCGTCCTTGAGGACGACCTCGTCGGACGGGATGCCGTGCACGACGACCTCGTTCACCGAGGTGCAGATGGTCGCCGGGAATCCGCCGTAGCCCAGGAAGTTCGGCTTCGCGTTGTGCTCCGCGAGGACCTTGCGCGCGACCTGGTCCAGATCCCTGGTCGTGGCCCCGGGCACCGCGGCCTCACGCGTCGCCGCATGGATGGCTGCGACGACCAACCCCGCCTCACGCATCTTGGCGATCTGCTCGGGGGACTTGATCTGCACCATGGCGGCGGGAGCCTTTCTCGGATCGGGAGAGGACGGGTGTCGTCAACGATACGTGCACCCACGCAGCAGCCGCGGCCCCTCCAGAGGGAACCGCGGCTGCGACGACGTACGAAGGACGACTGCGAAGAACGACTGCGAAGAGCGACCAGGTGGAACGGCTGTGCGGAACGCTGTCAGGACGGGCTACGCGGCGTGGTCCTCGCGCTTGAGCGCCTCCATGGCACGCCCGGTGACGTCCTCCACCTTGCCGAGCGCCGAGATCGTGACCACCAGGCCCTGCGCCTTGTAGTAGTCGATGATCGGCTCGGTCTGCGTGTGGTAGACCTCCAGTCGCTTGCGGACGGTCTCCTCGGAGTCGTCGTCGCGCTGGTACAGCTCCCCGCCGCAGATGTCGCAGACACCGTCCTGCTTCGGCGCCTTGTACGACACATGGAAGACGTGCGCGGAGTCGTTGCGGCAGATGCGCCGACCGGCGATCCGCTTGACGACCTCCTCCTCGGGGACCTCGAGGTCCAGCACCGCGTCCAGCTTCATGCCCTCGGACTGCAGCATCTCGTCCAGCGCCTCGGCCTGCGACACGTTGCGCGGGAAGCCGTCCAGCAGGAACCCGTTCTCCGCGTCGGGCTGCTCCATGCGGTCCTTGGCCATCCCGATGGTGACCTCGTCCGGGACCAGGTTGCCCGCGTCCATGTAGGACTTCGCCAGTTTGCCGAGTTCCGTCTGCTTGCTGATGTTGGCCCGGAAGAGGTCGCCCGTGGAGATGTGCGGGATCGACAGGTTCTGGGCTAGGAACGCGGCCTGCGTTCCCTTACCGGCACCCGGCGGCCCGACGAGGACGATACGCATCAGCGGAGGAACCCTTCGTAATTGCGCTGCTGGAGCTGGCTCTCGATTTGCTTCACCGTCTCGAGACCGACACCCACGATGATCAGGATGCTCGTCCCACCGAACGGGAAGTTCTGGCTCGCATTGAAACCAACCAACGCCATCGTCGGTACGAGAGCGATCAGACCCAGATACAGCGAACCCGGCCAGGTGATCCGGTTGAGCACGTACGACAGGTACTCAGCGGTCGGTCGGCCAGCCCGGATGCCCGGGATGAAGCCACCATACTTCTTCATGTTGTCGGCGACTTCTTCGGGGTTGAAGGAGATCGCCACGTAGAAGAACGCGAAGAAAACGATCAGCAGGAAGTACGAAATGATGTAGTAGGGGTGGTTTCCCTTGACGAGGTGACCCTCGATCCAGGTCTTCCAACCCGACGTACCACTCGAGAACTGCGCGACCAGAGCCGGGATGTAGAGCAGCGACGACGCGAAGATCACGGGGATCACGCCCGCCTGGTTCACCTTCAGCGGGATGTACGTCGACGTACCGCCGTAGGAACGGCGGCCGATCATCCGCTTCGCGTACTGCACCGGGATGCGGCGCTGGGCCTGCTCGACGAAGACCACCAGGCCGACCATGACCAGGCCGACGAGGATGACCGTGGCGAACTCGATCCAGCCGTCGGCCAGGGTGCCCTGCTTCTTGATGGCCCACAGCGCGGACGGGAAGGTCGCGGCGATCGAGATGAACATCAGGATCGACATGCCGTTGCCGATGCCGCGGTCGGTGATGAGCTCGCCGAGCCACATGACCACGGCCGTACCGGCGGTCATGCAGATGACCATCACGATGGTGGTGAAGATCGCGCGGTCCGGGACGATCGAGCTGGCGACCTGGCAGCCGCTGAACAGCGCACCGCTGCGCGCGGTGGCGACGAGACCGGTGCCCTGCAGGATGGCGAGCGCCACCGTCAGGTACCGCGTGTACTGCGTGATCTTCGTGGTGCCGGCCTGCCCCTCCTTCTTCAGGGCTTCCAGACGCGGGATCACGACGGTCAGCAGCTGCAGGATGATACTCGCGGTGATGTACGGCATGATGCCCAGCGCGAAGATGGTGATCTGGAGCAGGGCACCACCGCTGAACATGTTCACCAGACCGAACAGGCCCTGGTTGCCGGACGCCTCGTCCACACACTGCTGGACGGCCGTGTAGTCGACGCCCGGGATCGGAACGTGGGTACCGACTCGGTAGACCACGATGATGGCGAGCGTGAAGAGCAGCTTCTTGCGCAGGTCGGGCGTCTTGAACGCCCGGGCGAACGCGGTGAGCACGGTTCCTCCTGCGACCCCCGCGCCGCGCGCGGCAGGGACTAGTCGTATAAACAGGGCCCAGTGGGCCGAACGATGTTTTCTACCACCTCGACACCGAACGGCATACCTCGCGCGGGCACAGGTGGACCTCACGGACTCTAACAGCGCCTGCGCAGCCAGGTGAAGCTTGCCTGACAGGCGGCAGGTCAAGGCTCGGTCAGGGACGGGGCGGTGAAGATCTCCGTCGTCACCCGGTGCCGGTCAAATCACGTTGACATCTGCGAAGCGACCAGCGAGGAATAAAGGGGAAAACGGGGAGTTTTCCTTGCATTGTTGCCGGTCTCCGACGGATGAAGCGCCGGGCACCGGCTCTTTTCGGCCGTTCTCCACAAGCCGTTCTCCACAAGCCGCCTCCGCGAGCCGATTTCCGCGGACCTTTATCACACGGCGCTCGCGGCCGATCGTACGTACGGCAAAGGCCGGGCAGCTCCCCCACGGGAGAACTGCCCGGCCTCTGTGCGTGTGCGGCGGGGCCGCCCGGGCTCAGATGAGCTCGGTGACCGTACCGCCGGCGGCGGTGATCTTCTCCTTGGCGGAGCCGGAGACGGCGTCGACCGTCACCTGCAGCGCCACGGAGATCTCGCCCTGGCCGAGGACCTTGACGAGGCTGTTCTTGCGAACGGCACCCTTGGTCACGAGACCCTCGACGGTGACCTCGCCACCCTCGGGGTACAGCTCGCCCAGCTTGTCGAGGTTCACGACCTGGTACTCGGTCTTGAACGGGTTCTTGAAGCCCTTGAGTTTCGGGAGACGCATGTGGAGGGGCATCTGCCCACCCTCGAAGCGTGCCGGAACCTGGTAACGGGCCTTCGTGCCCTTGGTACCACGACCAGCCGTCTTACCCTTCGACGCCTCACCACGACCCACACGGGTCCTGGCGGTCTTGGCGCCCGGGGCGGGACGGAGGTTGTGGATCTTGAGCGGGTTGTTCTCCGCCATGATCAGTCGACCTCCTCGACCGTCACGAGGTGGCGGACGGTGTGCACCATGCCGCGGAACTCGGGACGATCCTCCTTGACGACCTGCGTGTTGATGCCCTTGAGACCAAGGGAGCGCAGGGTGTCACGGTGGTTCTGCTTGCTGCCGATGTACGACTTCTTCTGCGTGATCTTGAGCTGTGCCATTACGCAGCACCAGCCCCGGCACGTGCACGCAGCAGAGCCGCGGGAGCGACGTCCTCGAGCGGCAGGCCACGGCGGGCCGCGACCTCCTCGGGACGCTGCAGGCCCTTCAAGGCCGCCACGGTCGCGTGCACGATGTTGATCGCGTTCGACGAGCCGAGCGACTTCGACAGGATGTCGTGGATACCGGCGCACTCGAGCACGGCACGCACCGGGCCACCGGCGATAACGCCGGTACCGGGGGACGCGGGCTTGAGCAGTACGACGCCGGCAGCCTTCTCACCCGTGATCGGGTGCGGGATGGTGCCCTGGATACGGGGGACCTTGAAGAAGTGCTTCTTGGCCTCCTCAACACCCTTGGCGATGGCGGCCGGCACCTCCTTGGCCTTGCCGTAACCGACACCCACGGTGCCGTCACCATCGCCCACCACGACCAGCGCGGTGAAGCTGAAGCGACGACCACCCTTCACAACCTTGGCGACGCGGTTGATCGCGACAACGCGCTCAACGTACGCGGTCTTCTCGGCGGCAGATGCGCCGTCACGGCCCTTCCGGTCCCGCCGCTCGCCGCCACCGGCACCGCTTCCACGGCGCTGGGGTCCAGCCATTGGATTACCTCTCTCTTTCCGCTAGCTACGGAAGCGGCTCAGAACTTGAGCCCGGCTTCGCGGGCGGCGTCCGCCAGGGCGGCGATGCGCCCGGCGTACTGGTTGCCACCACGGTCGAATACGACAGCCTCGACACCAGCGGCCTTGGCGCGCTCGGCGACCAGGGCGCCGACCTGCTTGGCCTGGGCCGACTTGTCGCCCTCGGCACCGCGGATCGAGGTGTCCAGGGTGGACGCCGACGCCAGGGTGTGACCCTTGATGTCGTCGATCACCTGGGCCACGATGTGGCGGTTCGAGCGGGTCACGACCAGACGAGGACGCTCCGCCGTACCGTTGATCGACTTGCGGATCCGGATGTGGCGGCGCTTGATCGCGGCGCGCTTGTAGGCGTCGCCCTTGAGGATCTTCTGTCCGTATGCCATGGCTTACTTACCCGCCTTTCCGACCTTGCGGCGGATGACTTCGCCCTCGTACTTGACGCCCTTGGCCTTGTACGGGTCGGGCTTGCGCAGCTTGCGGATGTTGGCCGCAACCTCGCCGACCTTCTGCTTGTCGATTCCCTCGACCGAGAAGTGCGTCGGGTTCTCGACCTTGAACGAGATGCCCTCGGGCGCCTCGACGGTGATCGAGTGGCTGTAGCCGAGCGCGAACTCGAGGTTCGATCCCTTGGCCGCAACGCGGTAACCGACACCGCTGATCTCGAGCTTCTTCACGTAACCCTCGGTCACGCCGGTGATCATGTTCGCCACCAGCGTGCGGGACAGGCCGTGCAGGGCCTTGTTCTGACGCTCGTCGTTGGGGCGGGTGACGCTGAGCACGCCGTCCTCACCCTTGGCGATGTCGATCGGCGCGGCAACGGTGTGGCTCAAAGAACCCTTGGGGCCCTTGACCGAAACCGTACGGCCGTCGATGGTGACGTCCACGCCGGCGGGAACCGTGATGGGGAGCTTGCCAATGCGCGACATAGCTGTTTCCTCCGTTCCCTTCCGCTACCAGACGTAGGCGAGAACTTCTCCGCCTACGCCCTTCTTGCCGGCCTGCTTGTCGGTGAGGAGACCGTGCGACGTGGAGATGATCGCCACGCCGAGGCCACCCAGCACCTTGGGCAGGGAGGTGGACTTCGCGTACACCCGGAGACCGGGCTTGGAGATGCGCTTGATCCCCGCGATGGAGCGCTCACGGTTGGGGCCGAACTTCAGCTCCAGGACGAGGTTCTTGCCGACTTCGGCGTCCTCGACCTTCCAGCCCGTGATGAAGCCCTCCTGCTGGAGGATCTCCGCGATGTGAGACTTGATCTTCGATGCCGGCATCGTCACAGAGTCGTGGTATGCCGAGTTCGCGTTCCGCAGACGCGTAAGCATGTCTGCGATCGGATCAGTCATGGTCATGAATTGGCCTTCGGCCTCTCTCGCCGGGGTTTCCTGGTGCGCCATCCCTCTCCCCGATCCGAGACGGGACGGGTGCGGCGCGGTGGACCTACGGCGTAGTAAGTCGTATGGGCGTCCAAGCGCCCAACCCTCCTAGCCTAAGCCATGAAGGGGTGGGCACCTGACACCGCCCTTTACTTACCGAGAGCCTCTGGAATCCCGAAGTAGGGGATTACCAGGAGCTCTTGGTCACGCCCGGCAGCTCGCCACGGTGAGCCATCTCACGAAGGCACACGCGGCACAGGCCGAACTTGCGGTACACGGAGTGCGGACGGCCGCAGCGCTGGCAGCGCGTGTAGCCACGTACTCCGAACTTGGGCTTACGAGCAGCCTTGGCAATCAGAGCCTTCTTCGCCATCTCGCTCACGCCTCCTTGAAGGGGAAGCCGAGGTGACGAAGGAGCGCGCGGCCCTCAGCGTCGTTGGTCGCCGTGGTCACCACGGTGATGTCCATACCCCGGGTGCGGTCGATCTTGTCCTGGTCGATCTCGTGGAACATGACCTGCTCGGTGAGACCGAAGGTGTAGTTGCCACGGCCGTCGAACTGCTTGGGAGACAGGCCGCGGAAGTCGCGGATGCGCGGAAGCGCGAGCGACAGGGTGCGGTCCAGGAACTCCCACATGCGGTCGCCACGGAGCGTGACGTGCGCACCGATCGGCTGGCCCTCACGCAGCTTGAACTGCGCGATGGACTTACGGGCCTTGGTGACCGCCGGCTTCTGACCGGTGATCGTGGTGAGGTCGCGAATCGCGCCGTCGATCAGCTTGGAGTCGCGGGCGGCGTCGCCCACACCCATGTTGACCACGATCTTGACGAGACCGGGGATCTGCATGACGTTCTCGTACTTGAACTCGTCACGCAGCTTGCCCGCGATCTCCTCGCGGTACTTCGTCTTCAGACGCGGAGTGGTGGTGGTCGTCATCAGATGTCCTCACCCGTCCGCTTGGCAACGCGGATCTTGTTGCCTTCGTCGTCGAAGCGGTAACCGACGCGGGTCACTACCTTGTTGCCGTCCTTCTCCACGATGAGCTGAACGTTGCTCACGTGAACAGGGGCCTCGGTCGTGACAATGCCGCCGGCCTGAGAACCCTTGGCAGTCGGACCGGCCTTGGTGTGCTTCTTGACCCGGTTGACACCCTCGACCAGGACCCGGTCCTCGCGGGGGAAGGCCGCGATGACCTTGCCCTGCTTGCCCTTGTCCTTACCGGTGATGACCTGGACCAGGTCGCCCTTCTTGATCTTCATGCTTACAGCACCTCCGGCGCGAGCGAGATGATCTTCATGAACTTCTTCTCGCGCAGCTCCCGGCCCACCGGGCCGAAGATACGGGTGCCACGAGGGTCGCCGTCGTTCTTCAGAATGACGGCGGCGTTCTCGTCGAAGCGGATGTACGAGCCGTCCGGACGGCGGCGCTCCTTGACAGTGCGAACGATGACCGCCTTGATGACGTCACCCTTCTTCACGTTGCCGCCGGGGATCGCGTCCTTGACGGTGGCGACGATGACGTCACCGATGCCCGCGTAGCGGCGACCGGAGCCACCGAGCACACGGATGCAAAGGATCTCCTTCGCACCAGTGTTGTCGGCGACACGAAGTCGCGACTCCTGCTGGATCACGTCTATCTCCTGATTGTCTGCCGGTTCCCCGGGAGCCGCTCAGGGAGCGGCTCCCGGAGCCTGGCGGAACTGTCCTGCGGGTTTGCCCGCAGGAGATTTACTTGGCCTTCTCGAGGATCTCTACGACGCGCCAGCGCTTCGTCGCGGACAGCGGCCGGGTCTCCATGAGGAGGACACGGTCGCCGACACCCGCGGCGTTCTGCTCGTCGTGCGCCTTGAGCTTGTTCGTACGGCGGATGACCTTGCCGTACAGCGCGTGCTTGACGCGGTCCTCGACGGCGACGACGACAGTCTTGTCCATCTTGTCGCCGACGACGAGACCCTCGCGGGTCTTGCGGAAGCCTCGGGCCCCTGCAGTCTGCTCAGTCACGTTGCTCTCACTCATCAGGCGCTCTCCACCGTCTCGATGCCCAGCTCGCGCTCACGCATCAGGGTGTAGATCCGCGCGATGTCCTTACGGACGGCCTTGAGCCGACCGTGGTTCTCGAGCTGGCCCGTCGCCGCCTGGAAGCGGAGGTTGAACAGCTCTTCCTTGGCTTCGCGAAGCTTCGCAAGAAGCTCCTCGTCACCCAGTTCGCGCAGCTCGGACGCCTTGGTACCGGCCGACATCACGCTTCACCTGCCTCGCGCTTGACGATCCGGCACTTCATCGGCAGCTTGTGAGCGGCGCGAGTGAGGGCCTCACGGGCGATCTTCTCGTTGGGGTAGGACAGCTCGAACATGACCCGACCCGGGTGCACGTTCGCGATCCACCATTCCGGCGAACCCTTACCGGAACCCATGCGGGTCTCGGCAGGCTTCTTGGTCAGGGGACGGTCCGGGTAGATGTTGATCCAGACCTTGCCGCCACGCTTGATGTGGCGGGTCATCGCGATACGGGCCGCCTCGATCTGGCGGTTGGTCACGTACGCCGGCGTGAGGGCCTGAATGCCGTACTCGCCGAACGCGACCGTCGTACCACCCTTGGCCTGACCGCGGCGCTTCGGGTGGTGCTGCTTGCGGTGCTTGACCCTACGGGGGATCAGCATGTCGGTCAGGCCTCCGTTCCGGTGCTCTCAGCCGGAGCGGCAGCCGGAGCCTCGGCCTTGGGGGCCTCGGCAGCGGGAGCCTGCTGCGGCTTGCGACCGCGACCGCCGCGCTCGCCACCACGGCCGCCACGGGCCGGGCGGTCGGCGCCGCCGCCACCACGGGCCGGGCGGTTGCCGGCGCGGGCAGCGGCGTTCTCGGCGCGGACCTCGGCGATGTTCTTGACATCGCCCTTGTAGATCCAGACCTTCACGCCGATGCGGCCGAAGGTCGTCTTGGCCTCGAAGAAGCCGTAGTCCACGTTCGCGCGGAGCGTGTGCAGGGGCACACGGCCCTCGCGGTAGAACTCCGAGCGGGACATCTCGGCGCCGCCGAGGCGGCCACCGCACTGGATCTTGATGCCCTTGGCGCCGGCCTTCATCGTGCCCTGCATGCTCTTACGCATGGCGCGACGGAAGGAGACGCGGGAGGAGAGCTGCTCGGCGACGGCCTGGGCAACCAGCTGAGCGTCCGTCTCGGGGCTCTTGACCTCGAGGATGTTCAGCTGGACCTGCTTGCCCGTGAGCTTCTCGAGGTCACCGCGGATGCGGTCGGCCTCGGCGCCACGGCGGCCGATGACGATGCCCGGACGGGCCGTGTGGATGTCCACACGGACGCGGTCACGAGTGCGCTCGATCTCCACCTTCGAGATGCCGGCGCGCTCCATGCCGGACGTCATCATCCGACGGATGGCGACGTCTTCCTTGACGTAGTCCTTGTACAGCTTGTCGGCGTACCAACGCGACTTGAAGTCGGTGGTGATGCCGAGCCGGAACCCGTGCGGGTTTACCTTCTGGCCCATTACCGGGTTCCTTCCTTGCTGCTGACGACCACAGTGATGTGGCTGGTCCGCTTGCGGATCCGGTAGGCACGGCCCTGGGCACGCGGACGGAACCGCTTCAGGGTCGGACCCTCGTCGACGTACGCCTCAGAGATGACGAGGCTGTCGGCGTCGGTGTGGTCGTAGTTGTGTGCGGCGTTGGCAATGGCGCTGTCAAGCACCTTGCCAACCGGCACGCTCGCGGCCTGCGGGGCGAAACGCAGGACCGCCTGAGCCTCCGTGGCGTCCATGCCACGGATAAGGTCCACCACGCGGCGGGCCTTCATGGGCGTGACGCGGATGTACCGCGCCTGGGCCCTGGCTTCCATGGTTGTCCTTCCAGTGTCTGTCATGGTCATTCCACCCCGCGTTAGCGGCGCTTCGACTTCCGGTCGTCCTTGACGTGACCCCGGAAGGTGCGCGTCGGCGAGAACTCGCCGAGCTTGTGGCCGACCATCGACTCGGTGACAAACACCGGAATGTGGGTCTTGCCGTTGTGCACCGCGAGCGTGTGGCCGAGCATGGCCGGCACGATCATGGAGCGACGGGACCAGGTCTTGATGACGTTCTTGGAACCGGCTTCGTTCTGGGCGTCCACCTTCTTGATCAGGTGGTCGTCGACGAAGGGCCCCTTCTTGAGACTGCGCGGCATCTAAACCCGCTCCTAGCGCTTCTTGTTCGTCTTGCGGCGGCGGACGATGTACTTGCTCGAAGCCTTCTTCGGCGAACGAGTACGACCCTCCTTCTGACCCCACGGCGAGACCGGGTGGCGACCACCGGAGGTCTTGCCCTCACCACCACCGTGCGGGTGGTCGACCGGGTTCATCGCCACACCGCGAACGGTCGGGCGAACGCCCAGCCAGCGCTTGCGGCCGGCCTTGCCCCAGTTGATGTTGCTCTGCTCGGCGTTGCCGACCTCGCCGACGGTGGCGCGGCAGCGCACGTCGACCAGGCGGATCTCACCGGAAGGCATGCGGAGGTGGGCCATCTGGCCCTCCTTCGCGAGCAGCTGCACGGAGGCACCGGCGGAGCGGGCGAACTTGGCACCGCCACCGGGACGGAGCTCGATCGCGTGGATCGTGGTACCGACCGGGATGTTGCGGAGGGCCAGGTTGTTGCCCGGCTTGATGTCGGCCCCAGGACCGTTCTCCACACGGTCGCCCTGCTGCAGGTTGCGCGGGGCGAGGATGTAGCGCTTCTCGCCGTCGGCGTAGTGCAGCAGCGCGATACGCGCGGTGCGGTTGGGGTCGTACTCGATGTGCGCGACCTTCGCCGGCACGCCGTCCTTGTCGTGACGACGGAAGTCGATCACTCGGTAGGCGCGCTTGTGTCCGCCACCTTGGTGGCGAACGGTCACACGACCGGCGTTGTTACGGCCGCCCTTGCTGTGCAGCGGGCGGACCAGCGACTTCTCCGGCGTGGACCGCGTGACCTCGACGAAGTCGGCGACGCTGGAGCCACGACGGCCCGGCGTAGTCGGCTTGTACTTGCGGATTCCCATTTCTCAGTCCTCGTCCGATATCGGACGATCCGACCCGCTTAAGCGGTCGGACCGCCGAAGATGTCGATACGGTCGCCCTCGGCGAGGGTCACGATCGCGCGCTTGGAGCCCGCGCGCTGACCGAACCCGGTCTTGGTGCGCTTGCGCTTGCCCTGGCGGTTGATCGTGTTGACCCCGGTGACCTTGACCGAGAAGACCGCCTGGACGGCCTGCTTGATCTGGGTCTTGTTGGCGCCGGGCGCGACGATGAAGGTGTACTTGCCCTCGTCGAGCAGCGCGTAGCTCTTCTCCGACACGACCGGCTTCAGCAGGACGTCACGGTGGTCCGTGAAGGCCTTGCTCGCCGGGGTGACGACGGTGTTCTTGCCCTCGGCCTCGTGGCGGCGCGCCTTGGCGACGCGCGCGACCTTCTTGGCCTTGGCGGCCTTCGAGGCGATGCTCGGGTGACGCGTAGCCATCAGGCTTCGCTCCCTTCGGTGTCAGTGGCCTGCGGGCCGGACACGAAGGACTCGAAAGCGGCCTGGGTGAAGACCACGTCGTCGGAGACGATCACGTCGTACGTGTTCAGCTGGCCCGGCTCCAGGATGTGGACCTGGGGCAGGTTGCGGGCGGAGAGCCACGCGGCCTCGTCGGCGCGGTCGATGACCAGGAGCACGTTCTTGCGCTCCGAGATCTTGCCGAACAGCGTCTTGGCGGCCTTCGTGGAGGGGTTCTCGCCCTCGATCACGCCGGTGACGACGTGGATGCGGTCGTGGCGGGCCCGGTCGGTGAGGGCGTGGCGCAGGGCCGCGGCCTTCATCTTCTTCGGGGTCCGCTGCGAGTAGTCACGCGGCTGCGGGCCGTGGACGACGCCACCGCCGGCGAACTGCGGCGCGCGGGTCGAACCCTGGCGCGCGCGGCCGGTGCCCTTCTGACGGTAAGGCTTCTTACCGCCACCACGGACTTCACCGCGACGCTTGGTCTTGTGCGTGCCCTGACGGGCAGCGGCGTTCTGCGCGACGACGACCTGGTGGATCAGCGGGATGCTGATCTTCTCCACGCCGAAGATCTCCGCGGGGAGCTCGACGCTTCCGGTCTTCTCGCCTGCAGGCGAAAGGATGTCAACAGTGCTCATCGGTACCTCAGGCCCCCTTGGCCGCGGTGCGGACCAGGACGAGGCCGCCGTTCGGACCGGGAACCGCGCCCTTGATGAGCAGCAGACCCTTCTCCGCGTCAACGGCATGGACGGTCAGGTTCTGGGTGGTGACCCGCTCGTTGCCCATGCGACCCGCCATGCGGAGGCCCTTGAACACGCGGCCCGGGGTGGCGCAGCCACCGATGGAACCGGGCGAGCGGTGCTTGCGCTGGGTGCCGTGTCCGGCGCCGAGGCCCTTGAAGTTGTGACGCTTCATGACACCGGCGAAGCCCTTGCCCTTGCTCTTGCCGGTCACGTCCACCTTGACGCCGGCCTCGAAGACCTCGGCGGAGATCTCCTGGCCCAGCGTGTACTCGGAGGCGTCCGCGGTGCGGATCTCGACGAGGTGGCGGCGGGGGGTGACGTCGGCCTTGGCGAAGTGACCCTTGAGGGGCTTGTTCACCTTGCGCGGGTCAATCTCGCCGAAGGCGATCTGGACCGACTCGTAGCCGTCACTGTCATTCGTACGGACCTGGGTCACGACGTTCGGACCGGCCTTGACGACGGTGACCGGGACGACACGGTTGTTCGCGTCCCACACCTGCGTCATGCCGAGCTTCTCGCCCAGGATGCCCTTGATCTGCTTAGCCATTCTCAGATCACCGGCCTTCAGAGCTTGATCTCGATGTCGACACCGGCCGGGAGGTCGAGTCGCATCAGAGAGTCAACGGTCTTGGGGGTCGGGTCGAGGATGTCGATCAGGCGCTTGTGCGTGCGCATCTCGAAGTGCTCGCGCGAGTCCTTGTACTTGTGCGGCGACTTGATGACGCAGTACACGTTCTTCTCAGTGGGCAGCGGCACCGGGCCCGCGACCGACGCACCAGTACGCGTCACCGTCTCGACGATCTTCTTCGCCGAGCTGTCGATGACCTCGTGGTCGTAGGCCTTGAGCCGGATGCGGATCTTCTGTCCCGCCATGGCTACTAGTAGTCCTGTCTCTCGTAACGCTCTGGAACCCGGTGTTCCGCACACTCACTCACCGACCCACGCGGTCGGGTGTGTCGCGCTCTCACTGACACAGATGTCCCATCTCTGGAACATCCCGTCCGGGAAAGCACGGCCCTTCCGGAACCGCAAGTCGGGGCGCTGCGTCCGACCTGCTGACGCGTGACCACCGGGTGCCTGGACGGCGCTGCACTGACACTTCCCGAAAGATTCCCGTACGTCCGCCCCAGCGCTGCCTATTGGCAGTTGGGACGACGAGTACTGTGGGACTCGCTTTCGGTCCTCCCGGCGGGAGGCGCGCAGCATCAACGCTCGACCGAGCAACTCCGACAGTCTGCCATATGGGGCAGCGGCCTGGCCAATCGAGCCGGAGACAATACCCCGAGGGTGACGCAGCTCAAACCAAGGAGACGCGGGCATGGGCCCGCTGGTCCCGGCTCCTGGTTGCGGCGCGGCGGCTCCTTGATCACCCCGACGGGTGATTCCCCGGCGGTTCCGCGGGTCCAGCGGTCCGGAGCCTCACATCCTGGCCTCCGCCTCCCTCTCTGGGGAGTGCTCGGGAGGAAGGCCCACGTCATGGTCAAGGTTCGGCTGAAGACCAGTAGGGAGCACAGGCTCCTGGACCGCACACCATTGTCGGCTCTGGTCAAGGCGTCCGCGACAGCCACGAACCGGCTGGACTTCCTGGCCTCCCTGGAGCACCTGGTCTTCGACAAGGAAGCCGAACAGCGCGTCAAGGAGCAGCGTGAACTGCACCGCATCCTGGAGATGGAGTGCTGGGTCTTCGGCGAGGAGTACGGCCTGCACGCGAGCGACCGCAGCCTGGACGAGGTCCTCCGCCGGCACTGCCGGCTCCTCGGTCGCGGGGATCTCGTACCCGCGGAGGCCGTTTTGACGGAGGACGGGCGTCGCGGCCGAGTCGACCTGATGCTCTCCCAGGCTGCGCGGCAAGGAAAGACGGAGCGACACCATCTCGTCGTCGAGCTGAAGAGGCCGAGCACGGTCCTGACCATGACCGAGTTCGGACAGATCAACAGCTACGCCCAGGCCGTCGTGAAGGCTGACAGGTTCCGCGACACGGCAGTGACCTGGGATTTCTGGCTGGTCGCCAACGGCATGGACGAAGGGCTGCGGCAGCTCGCCCACCAGCATGACCGCATGCCGGGATGTGCGCTCTCCCAGCCGAGGTTCCGAATCTGGGTCAAAACGTGGGGCGAGATCATCGAGGACTGTCAGGCACGGCTGCGCTTCTACGGCGAGCAGTTGGAGTACCAGTCCTCGACCGAGCACGCCATGGACTACCTGGTCCGCAACCACGGTGACACCGTGGCGGAGCTGGTCGCGGAGGGGACGATTCCTGCGGCCCGCAGCGGCGACGTGGCAGACGTCTCGCCTTGAGCAGCCCGGCAAAGGGCCTTCGGACGCGCTCCTGCAGCCAGGTCGTCAGGCGCAGGGCGAGGGCGTGCGTGGTCAGCTCCCCGACGCGTACGTCACGAAGTCCGCCCATGCCTCGGGCGCCATGGCCAGTTGTGGGCCTGCGACGGTCTTGGAGTCGCGGACGTGGATGGTGCCGGGAGTGCGGGCGATCTCGACGCAGGAGTTGCCGTCGTTGCCGCCGCTGTAGCTGCTCTTGAACCACGCCAGCTCGGAGGCGTCCCCGGCAGTGGTCTTGTGGATCAT
The DNA here is from genome assembly GCF_040660135.1 of Streptomyces sp. NPDC050997. Classification (NCBI taxonomy): domain Bacteria; kingdom Bacillati; phylum Actinomycetota; class Actinomycetes; order Kitasatosporales; family Streptomycetaceae; genus Streptomyces; species Streptomyces sp. NPDC050997. Next base: position 29,799 of record NZ_JBFAGK010000036.1, on the reverse strand, counting down.
GCTTCTCCCAGCAGTTGCTCGATGAGGACCAGCGACTCCCGCGGAGAGAGCGCCTGAGCCCGGATGGTGCCATACCGCAGCTCAAGGATGCGCAGGTGTTTAGGCTCGGGGGTCGGTCGGCCGTTGAACGCACCGTCGGAGCGACCCACCGCCGTACCGTCCGCGAACTTCAACAGCTCGATCCGACCGTCCAGACCGGAGTGGGTGTCGCAGCTCATCGGCATCACCTGAAGCACGACGTTATGCAACCGCCCTACCTCCAGCAGACGTTCAAGCTGCTGCTGCCACACCATTGTGCCTCCGATGGGACGTCGCAGAACCCCCTCTTCCAGAACGAAGCTGAGTGCTGGAGCAGGTGAGCGTTCGAAGATCGACTGCCGGGCCAGACGAGCCGCCACCATCCGTTCCACATCGTCCAGCGAGTACGGCGGCTGCGCTGCCCCGATCACAGCTCGTGCGTGATCCGGCGTCTGCAATAGCCCCGCGATGATGTGGCACTCGTACAGAGCGATCTCCACCGCCTTGCCCTCCAGCTTGCCCAGTTCCCGAACCTTCTTCGGATACCGGACCCTCTTCACGTCCTCCCAAGCCGCCGCGATGAGTCCGCCCGCCTCCAACACCTCGTCGGCCTTGTCCAGATACTCCTGCCGGGGAATCCGCTTCCCGCCCTCGATCTTGTAGACGAGGTCCTCCCCATACCCCACCGACACCCCGAACTCGGCGGCCCGCATCCCTACCGCCTCCCGCCGCAGCTTCAACTGCCGCCCCACGGTGGTGATGACCGCGACGCCCCACTCGTCGTCCGGGTCCACCTCCCAACCCGGCTCGTCCGCCTCGCTCTTGAGCCGTCCCGCGTCCGCGTCCACCGACATCCCGCGCGCCCCTCCGCCGTACCCAGTCGTACCGCCACGCCTGTACCCGTACGGAGCACTCCGACAGCCCGGACACGGCCGGACAAACTCCGGACAGTCACCGTACGCAACGGCGCAGTCACTATCCACGGTAGGCATGTGCGGCCACGCTGAGTGATGTGAATCAAGAAACCGCCGCCCCCACGGCCCAACTCGACAGCCCCATCCGCAACTTCAGTCAGCTCCTGTCGTCCACACCCCGTGGCGCGCGCCTCGCCCGTCTCCTCGCCACGGAACAACTCCGGACCTGGGGAATCCCGTTGGACCCGGCGGAGCACATCGTGGCCGAGCTGGCGGCCAATGCCGTCACCCACGGCCGCGTACCGGGGCGGGACTTCCGGCTGACGCTCTACGTGATCGGCGGCACCCTTCGCATCGAGGTGACCGACACCCGCGGTGACCGGCTGCCGTACGTCCAAGAAGCCGACCTGGACGGCGAGTCCGGCCGCGGCCTCCTCATCGTGGACGCCCTCGCCGACCGCTGGGGAGTGGCCCACGGCCCCGCCCCGCGCAAGACCGTCTGGGCCGAAGCGGAGTTCCGCGCCACCGGATCGCGCCCCGCCCCGCCCCGGTTCTCCACCGCCCGGCCCCACGCGTGATCAAAGCTTTTCCATGACCCTGGGGCAATTACCAACCCCACCCCACCCCACCGATCCCCCACAGAAACCCTGGTCACCCGGAAGAGTGGCAATCCTCAACTCAGCTGGATTTCAGGCCGGTTCGCTGGCATATGCTCGCCGCGACCGACCACAACCCCAGACATGCGACGGCCCCCGGCCGGGACTGGCATCCCGATCGAGGGCCTGACCACCGAGGAAGTAGGAGCTTCCCGATGGATACGCAAAACCTTAGCGCGCCCTCCTGCGCGCAGCCGCTCAATCCTCGCGGCATCACCCACATCAACACTCCGCACACCACCCGGTACACGGTCGTCGGCAACCACCTCGCCCAGCACCGGCAGCTCTCCCTCACCGCGATGGGCCTCGCCCTCCACATCCAGTCGCTGCCCGCCCATGCCCGTGTCGACATCAAGACCCTGGCCGCCCGCTTCCCCGAGGGCGAGACCCGTATCGCCGCCGCCCTGCGCGAACTCGAAGCCCACGGCTACCTGGCCCGCATCCGCGAGCGCCTCCCGAGCGGCCGCATCGTCACGCACACGGTGTCGTACAACCAGCCCCAGACCGGCCAGCCCCCTCACCCCAAAGTACGTCCCACTCCCCCACCGCCCCCGAGGGAGGCATCCCCGCCACGGCCTCCCCGCCCCGAAGCCACACCCGCACCTGAGACTCAACCCGCGCCCGAAGCCGTCCCCGCCCCGACCCCCACCCCCAAAGCCCCACTCCCCGAACCCCGGACCCCCGACCTGGACCGCCACCGCACAGCCACCGCCCTCCTCGCGACGCTCCACCACCACGACCCCCGCCTCCTCCTCTCCGAACGCGCCGTCCGCCACCTCGCCCCGGCCGTAGCCGCCTGGATCGAACGCGACGTCCGCCCCGACGCCGTACGCCACGCCCTGACCGCGGACCTCCCCCGGGAGCCCGTCCGCAACCCGGCGGCGCTCCTCGCCCACCGCCTCACCGAGTTGCTGCCGCCGCCTGCGCCGGCCACACCGCCACCCGGCGGCAGGCAGCCCGCCGCCCCTCCGCCATTCCACAACTGCGAGGGCTGCGAACGCGCGATCCGCAGTCCCCGCCCAGGGGCCTACTGCCGCGACTGCCGCGATGAGGGACTCGATCACGACGCAGCGGCCTGAACTACCGTACGAGACACGCGACTTCGACGGTCAGACCCACACCTCAGGGGTAGCCCGAGGACAGTACGTAAGGAATTTTGCGTTCGCAGGTATGAACAAGAATCACGTACCCATATATTGACGCGTCCACGGCAAGCGCCTTACGTTCCCATCCAGGAACCCGAGAAAGCGCTTTCTCTTGCACGGCACCCCAGGTCACGGATGAACCCGGAGGCACCACCATGCAAGTGAGACCCGTCATCGCATGTGTCAGCCTGCTGGCCGGCGCGCTCGTCGCGCTGTCCGGCGCACCGGCTCAGGCCGCGAGCACCACCCAGTACGTCTCGCCGAGCGGCACCGACAGCGCGGCCGGCACACAGTCGGCGCCCACCACGCTCGCCACGGCGATCAGCCGCATCGCCCCCGGCGGCACCATCTACGTGCGCGGCGGGACGTACAACTACTCGTCGACGATCACGATCCCGGCGGGCAGCAACGGCACCTCCAGCGGCCGTACCACCCTGACCGCCTACTCCGGCGAGAAACCGGTGCTCAACTTCTCGGCCCAGAGCGAGAGTTCGTCGAACCGCGGGCTCCAGCTGAACGCCGACTACTGGCGCTTCTACGGCCTCACCGTCGAGCGCGCCGGGGACAACGGGATCTACGTCGGCGGCAGCAACAACGTCATCGAGCGCACGGTGACGAGGTACAACCGCGACACGGGACTGCAGTTGGGCCGCATCTCGTCCAGCACCCCGAGCTCCCAGTGGCCGTCGAACAACCTGATCGTGAGCTCGGAGTCGCACGACAACGCCGACTCCGACGGTGAGGACGCCGACGGCTTCGCCGCGAAGCTCACCACCGGTACCGGGAACGTCTTCCGTTACGACGTCTCCCACAACAACATCGACGACGGCTGGGACCTGTACACCAAGCCCGACACGGGCGCCATCGGCCCGGTGACCATCGAGTACTCCCTCGCCTACACCAACGGCACCCTGAGCGACGGCACCGTGAACTCCAACGGCGACCGCAACGGCTACAAGCTCGGCGGCGACGACATCGCGGTCAACCACGTCGTGCAGCACAACATCGCCTACCGCAACGGCAAGCACGGCTTCACGTACAACAGCAACCCCGGCAAGATGGCGATCTCGAACAACGCGAGCATCGACAACGCCCAGCGCAACTTCTCGTTCGACGCCGGCACCCATGTGTACCGGAACAACACCTCGTGCCGGTTCAGCGTCAGCGGCTCGAACGACAGGACCATCGGCGACGCCGACACTTCCAACCAGTTCTGGACCGGCACGAACGGCTCCCGGTGCTCCTCGTACTCCGGCGCCCTTGGCTGGTCCTTCGCCTCGGACGGCCGCCTCGCCGTGACCCTCGGCGGCAAGGTGGTGACGCCGTAGCCCGACGGCGGTGAAGGGGCCGTACGACTTCTTGGTCGTACGGCCCCTTCGCCGGACCCGAGGCCCCTCGACCGCGTCGGTCAACCCGCCCGCGCGTTCCGCATGCGTGCGAACGACGTGTCCAGCCCGCGCTTCACCATCCCGGCCACCGGCCGCTCCACGAACCGGTGCACCAGCCAGCTGAGCGCCAGGAACCCGGCCAGCACCACCACGACCAGCAACCGCGCGTCCATGGTGTCCCGGAGGCGGTTGATCATCGCCGTACCGGCCGCGTAGTGGATCAGGTAGAGCGGATACGTGAGCGCGCCCGCCGTCACCAGCCACTTCCAGCGGACGCGGTCGGTCGCGCCCAGGGCGACGGCCACCATCAGCAGCAGGAAGACCGTGAAGATCAGCACGCTCCCCCGCCAGCCGGAGACATGCTCGACCTCGTCGATCCGCTGTCCCAGCTCCAACTGGCCCATCAGCCAGGCCATCGCGAGGATGCCCCACAGCAACAGGTCCTGGCCGAAACGGTGCATGAGGTACAGCGCCAGCCCCGCGATGAAGTACCAGGCTCCTTCGGGGTTGGCGACCAGCTCCAGCAGCGGCAGCCCCGACACCGGGGCGAGCATCGCGGCCGCGCCCCACACACAGCAGAAGAGCACGACCTTGCGGTACGTCAGCCCGGTGGCGACGACCACCAGGAACAGCAGGTAGAAACGCAGCTCGGACCAGAGCGTCCAGTACACGCCATCGACGTTGGCCACGCCCGAACCGGACTGCAGCATCGTGAGGTTGAGCAGGACCTCGCGCATCCGCGGCCGTTCCCACACCCCGGGGACCGCGACCAGGACGCCGGTGGTGAACAGCACCGCGAACCAGTACGCCGGGTAGAGCCGGATCACCCGGGAGACGAAGAACTGGCGTGGGGTGCGGCCCCAGCACGACATGCAGATCACGAAGCCGCTGATCACGAAGAAGATCTCGACGCCGATCCAGCCGTAGGAGGAGAGGCGGAACACCGTGGGCATGATGTCGGACACCGGCCGGCCCCAGATCGCGTTGCCCGGCTGGTTGACGCGGCTGGTGCCGGCGTAGTGGTGCATGGCGACCATCAGGGCGGCGAGCAGACGGATGCCGTCGACGGCGTACAGCCGACGGCCCACGCGCTCCCGTACGGCGGTGTGGCGGCCCGCCCTGGCGGGCTGCGGGTGCTGTAGCTGTCCGGGCAGGGCGAGCGGGGGAAGCGGCTGTTGCAGGTCTCCGACCACTCGTCGCGGTATCGACGTCCCACTGTCCGCGCCGCGCATCGACACCTGTCCGTCCTCACGAGGGAATCCCGGGCCGGGGCGGTCGCCGGACCGCTCACGCTACGGCCGCCCCAAACACCCCACAGCGAACAGACAAGAACATTCCACACGCGGGCGCCGGGGAGTTGCCGCAACTCTCGCCAAGACGCCCTACAGAGTTCTCCGACACTTCACTTGACGCCCGGAGACCGAACAGACGGACGCCGACAGACGAAAGGGCCCGTACGACCGAAGTCGTACGGGCCCCTTCAGGAGCTCGCGCTGGAGCTACCAGGTCAAGTCAACAAAGTTACTTGTTGATCTTGGTGACCTGGCCGGCGCCGACCGTCCGGCCACCCTCACGGATGGCGAACTTCAGGCCCTCTTCCATGGCGACGGGCTGGATGAGCTCCACCTTCATCTCGGTGTTGTCACCCGGCATGACCATCTCGGTGCCCTCGGGGAGGGTCACGACGCCGGTCACGTCCGTCGTACGGAAGTAGAACTGCGGACGGTAGTTGTTGAAGAACGGCGTGTGACGGCCACCCTCGTCCTTGGACAGGATGTAGGCCTGCGCCTCGAACTCGGTGTGCGGGGTGACCGAGCCCGGCTTGATGATGACCTGGCCGCGCTCGACATCCTCGCGCTTGATGCCACGGAGGAGCAGACCGACGTTCTCACCGGCCTGGCCCTCGTCGAGCAGCTTGCGGAACATCTCGATACCGGTGACCGTGGTGGTGGTCTTCTCGGTCTTGATGCCGATGATGTCGACGGTCTCGTTGACCTTCAGGACACCACGCTCGATACGGCCGGTGACGACCGTACCGCGACCGGTGATCGTGAAGACGTCCTCGATCGGCATGAGGAACGGCTTGTCGACGTCGCGCTCGGGCTCCGGGATCGCCTCGTCGACGGCCTTCATCAGCTCGAGGACGGAGTTGCCCCACTCCTTGTCGCCCTCGAGCGCCTTGAGCGCCGAGACCTTGACGACCGGCAGGTCGTCGCCCGGGAACTCGTACTCGGAGAGGAGCTCACGAACCTCGAGCTCGACGAGCTCCAGGATCTCCTCGTCGTCCACCATGTCGGCCTTGTTCAGCGCGACGACGATGTACGGAACGCCGACCTGGCGGGCCAGGAGCACGTGCTCCTTGGTCTGCGGCATCGGGCCGTCGGTGGCGGCGACCACGAGGATGGCGCCGTCCATCTGCGCCGCACCCGTGATCATGTTCTTGATGTAGTCCGCGTGACCGGGGCAGTCGACGTGGGCGTAGTGACGGGTCTCCGTCTGGTACTCGACATGCGCGATGGAGATGGTGATACCGCGCTGGCGCTCCTCGGGAGCCTTGTCGATCTGGTCGAACGCCGATGCCTCGTTCAGGTCCGGGAACGCGTCATGCAGCACCTTGGTAATGGCGGCCGTGAGGGTCGTCTTACCGTGGTCGATGTGACCGATGGTGCCGATGTTGACGTGCGGCTTAGTCCGCTCGAACTTCGCCTTCGCCACTGGGTCCTCCTGTGGAGTGGTTCTGGTACGCCTTACTCATCGGCGCCAGGTGATCTTTGCTGGGGTGCCGCCCGCCGGGTTTCCCCTACCGGGTGAGACCCGGCGGTCGGTGTCAAGCCTAAAGCGTGTAAACGGGGTGTGTTACTCGCCCTTGGCCTTCGCGATGATCTCCTCGGCGACGTTCCGCGGAACCTCGGCGTAGGAGTCGAACTGCATCGAGTAGCTCGCGCGACCCGAGGTCTTGCTGCGGAGGTCGCCGACGTAGCCGAACATCTCCGAGAGGGGCACGAGGCCCTTCACGAGGCGGGCACCGGCACGCTCCTCCATGGCCTGGATCTGACCACGGCGGGAGTTGATGTCGCCGATGACCTCACCCATGTAGTCCTCGGGCGTGGTGACCTCAACGGCCATCATCGGCTCGAGCAGCACGGGGCTGGCCTTGCGGGCGGCCTCCTTGAAGGCCTGCGAACCGGCGATCTTGAACGCCAGCTCGGAGGAGTCGACCTCGTGGTAGCCACCGTCGATCAGCGTCACGCGGACACCGGTCATCTCGTAGCCGGCGAGGATGCCGAACTGCATGGCCTCCTGCGCACCGGCGTCGACCGAGGGGATGTACTCCCTCGGGATACGACCACCGGTGACCTTGTTCACGAACTCGTACGCCGGGCCGTCGGCCTCGGTGATGGGCTCGATCGCGATCTGCACCTTGGCGAACTGACCGGTACCACCGGTCTGCTTCTTGTGGGTGTAGTCCACGCGCTCGACGGCCTTGCGGATCGTCTCACGGTATGCGACCTGCGGCTTACCGACGTTGGCCTCGACGCGGAACTCGCGCTTCATACGGTCGACCAGCACCTCGAGGTGCAGCTCGCCCATACCACCGAGGATGGTCTGGCCCGTCTCCTCGTCCGAGTGGACGTGGAAGGAGGGGTCCTCCTCCGCGAGACGCTGGATGGCGACACCCAGCTTCTCCTGGTCACCCTTGGACTTGGGCTCGATGGCGACCTGGATGACCGGCGCCGGGAAGTCCATGGACTCCAGGATCACCGGCTGCTTGTCGTCGCACAGCGTCTCACCGGTGGTGGTCTGCTTCAGGCCCATGACGGCGACGATGTCGCCGGCGCCCACCGACTCGATCTCCTCACGCTTGTTCGCGTGCATGCGGTAGATCTTGCCGATGCGCTCCTTCTTGCCCTTGACGGAGTTCAGCACCGCGGTGCCGGTCTCCAGGCGGCCCGAGTAAACCCGGACGAAGGTGAGCTTGCCCAGGTGCGGGTCGCTCATGATCTTGAACGCGAGCGCGGACAGCGGCTCGTCGACCGACGGCTTGCGCTTGACGACCAGCTCGGGGTCCTTCACGTCGTGGCCCTCAATGGCCTCGACGTCGAGCGGGGTCGGCAGGTAGCGCACGACCGCGTCGAGCAGGGGCTGGACGCCCTTGTTCTTGAACGCGGTGCCACAGAACACCGGGGTGACGGTGACGCCGTCGGACTTGCCGGACGCGATGGTGACGCGACGGATCGCGGCGTACAGCTGCTCCTCGGTGGGCTCCTGGCCCTCCAGGAACAGCTCCATGATCTCGTCGTCGTTCTCCGCGACGGCCTCGACCAGCTTGCCGCGGTACTCCTCGGCAGCCTCGGTGTGCGTGGCCGGGATGTCGACGGTGTCGTACATCTCGCCCTTGGCGGCCTCGGCGGACCACACGAGCGCCTTCATGCGGACCAGGTCCACGACGCCCTTGAAGTCGGCCTCGGCGCCGATCGGCAGCTGCATGATGAGCGGCACGGCGCCCAGGCGATCCGAGATCATGTCCACGCAGCGGTGGAACTCGGCGCCGGTACGGTCCAGCTTGTTCACGAAGCAGATGCGCGGCACGCCGTAACGGTCGGCCTGACGCCACACCGTCTCGGACTGCGGCTCGACACCCGCGACACCGTCGAACACCGTGACGGCACCGTCGAGGACGCGGAGCGAACGCTCCACCTCGACCGTGAAGTCGACGTGCCCGGGGGTGTCGATGATGTTGATGGTGTAGTCGTTGTCCTCGAGGGGCCAGTGACAGGTGGTGGCAGCAGAGGTGATCGTGATGCCACGCTCCTGCTCCTGCTCCATCCAGTCCATGGTGGCAGCGCCGTCGTGGACTTCACCGATCTTGTAGCTGACGCCGGTGTAGAAGAGGATCCGCTCGGTGGTGGTCGTCTTGCCCGCGTCGATGTGGGCCATGATCCCGATGTTGCGGACCTTGGCCAGGTCAAGTGAAGTGGTAGCCATAAGGCTTTCGTCTTCTCTCGGTCTCGATGGGGGTAGCGACTACCAGCGGTAGTGCGCGAAGGCCTTGTTGGACTCGGCCATCTTGTGGGTGTCCTCACGCTTCTTCACAGCGGCACCAAGGCCGTTGGAGGCGTCGAGGAGCTCGTTGAGCAGACGCTCGGTCATGGTCTTCTCGCGACGGGCGCGGGAGTAACCGACCAGCCAGCGCAGCGCGAGCGTGTTGGCGCGACCGGGCTTGACCTCGATCGGAACCTGGTACGTCGCACCACCGACACGGCGGGACTTGACCTCGAGGGTCGGCTTGATGTTCTCCAGCGCGCGCTTCAGCGTGATGACCGGGTCGTTGCTGGTCTTCTCGCGCAGGCCCTCCATGGCGCCGTACACGATGCGCTCGGCGGTGGAGCGCTTGCCGTTCAGCAGCACCTTGTTGATGAGGGAGGTCACCAGAGGAGAACCGTAGACCGGGTCGATGATGACCGGGCGCTTCGGGGCGGGGCCCTTACGAGGCATTTTCTACTTCTCCTTCTTGGCGCCGTAGCGGCTGCGGGCCTGCTTGCGGTTCTTGACACCCTGGGTGTCGAGCGAACCGCGGATGATCTTGTAGCGAACACCGGGCAGGTCCTTCACACGACCGCCACGCACGAGCACGATGGAGTGCTCCTGCAGGTTGTGTCCCTCACCCGGAATGTAAGCAGTGACCTCGATCCCGCTGGTCAGACGCACACGCGCGACCTTACGCAGGGCCGAGTTCGGCTTCTTCGGGGTGGTCGTGAACACACGCGTGCAGACGCCGCGACGCTGGGGCGAACCCTCGAGTGCGGGCGTCTTGTTCTTCTCGACCTTGTCCTGCCGGCCCTTCCGGACCAGCTGCTGGATCGTAGGCACTACTTCTCCGGTTTCTGTGTGCCGAATGGTGAAGCTAACCTGGAACATCACCGACCCACGCGGTCGGGTGTGTCGAATCCGGTAGACCCTCGCCGTAAGACGAGAAGGGCGCAGATTACGGTGGCCAGTGACGGCTCGCTATGCGGTTTGAAGGCACGCACGAGAGCCAGGGCACACCCCAGGCACAAGGTATGAGCGTACCCAGCTCATACGCTGCGGTCAAAACAGAAGGACCGCGATCGCATCGCCAAGCGGGACATGTCAAGTCCCAACGCCGTGGATGATCTTTGATTTCACGTACCGCACACGGATGACCACCGCTTCGTGACCGCGCGGAGGGTGTTCATCCAGCCATTGGCCGCACCGCGGGCGTTCATCCGACCGCCCTCCGTACCGCGGGCCTATCCGACTGTGATCCCTACCACCAGCACCAGCGTCAGGACGAGCGCCCAGCCCGCGGTGGACAGCCAGCCGAGGACCAGTCCGGTGATGGCGAGCCCGTCACCGCCCTCCCCGCTGCGTCGGATCTCCGAACGCGCCGCGTGGCCGAGGATGACCGCCGGCAGTCCGGTGAACCCGAAGGTCGGCACACACAGCAGCCCGCACACGGCGGCTCCGACGGCCTTCCCGTTGGTCCGCGGCCGCGGTGCGGGCAGAAACGTCCACGGAACGGCGGGGGCGGCCCCCGGCTGCGGTACGGGTCCCGTGGGCAGGTCGGCGACGAGCAGAGCCAGCTCGCCCACCGTACGGGCCGCGTAGGCCCGCGCCACCCGCTGGTCGAACTCCCCCTTCTCCAACCGCCCCTCGCCGTACCCCGCTCTGAGCACGTCCACGGCCCGCTCCCGGTCGGCGTGCGCGGCGAGCATGGACGGGGTGACAGGACTCGGCAAGGGCCGCGGCCCGGTCTGCCAGTGCTGCGGGTGCTGCGGGTGCTGCGGGTGCTGCCACGGCTGCGAGGAGTGCGAGGGCTCCCGGGGCTGCGGGCGGCCCGAGCTCCGCTGCTCCAGCCCGGGTCCGTGCTCCGGCTGCTGCTCCAGCCCCGGCCGGGACTCGTCCTTGTCCTGCCACGGCTGCCACGACGGGTACGACACGGGAAGCACCTCCCGGACGGCGAGATGTCTCCATGATGCGCCAACACCCGTGTGCGCGGACGCCTCGCGTCGGCCAGGCGGCCGATTGTCGCCCGTTTCTCGCGTGGCCCCTTCCATCACGTACGTCGGCTGGTTCGCGCGTGGGACAACGACGGTCCGGGAGGGTGCCGCGCTCAGCGGCCGTCACCGCTCGGCGACCGTGACGGCGCTGGAGCCCGTCGACGCGGTCGTCATGCCGCCGTCATCCCATCGAAGCGAGCGCCGAGGCCGAGGCCGAACGGGCTCTACGGGAGGCCGCGGTCCATGCCCCGTGGCTGGGCGAACAGCAGGGGTCACGAGTCGCCTGCTCGCTGCGTCCGTGCCGCGACACCGCCGAGCGCGACCACCAGGCCCGGCTGCGGACCCCCCGGGGCCCCGTCCCCGGGGGCGCCACATGGGCCCGGCACGCGCGCCGTTGGAGGCCCGCCGGAACGCCAGGCTGAGACCGGGTGCGGCCCGCCAGCCGCCGCTCGGCGCTGCGACCGGACCGGTCGCGGACGCGCCGAAGGGCGGCCACCCCGAGAGGTGACCGCCCTTCGACTCGAACTGCTGACTTCAAGCCGCTCGCTTACTGGTTGTACGGACCGTAGTCGTAGTCCTCCAGCGGCACAGCCTGACCGGAGCCCGTGCCGAACGGCGAGTAGTCGATGTCGTCGTAGCCGACGGCCGAGTACATCGCGGCCTTGGCCTCCTCGGTCGGCTCGACCCGGATGTTGCGGTAACGGGACAGACCCGTACCGGCCGGGATGAGCTTACCGATGATGACGTTCTCCTTGAGGCCGATCAGGGAGTCGGACTTGGCGTTGATCGCCGCGTCCGTCAGAACCCTGGTCGTCTCCTGGAAGGACGCCGCCGACAGCCAGGACTCCGTGGCCAGCGAGGCCTTGGTGATGCCCATGAGCTGCGGACGACCGGAGGCCGGGTGACCGCCCTCCTGGACCACACGACGGTTCTCCTGCTCGAACTTCGAGCGCTCGACCAGCTCGCCGGGCAGCAGCTCGGCGTCGCCGGACTCGATGATCGTCACGCGGCGCAGCATCTGCCGGATGATGATCTCGATGTGCTTGTCGTGGATCGACACACCCTGCGAGTTGTAGACCTTCTGGACCTCGCCGACCAGGTGGACCTGGACGGCACGCTGGCCCAGGATGCGCAGCACGTCGTGCGGGTTGGTGGCACCCACGGTGAGCTTCTGGCCCACCTCGACGTGCTCGCCCTCGCTGACCAGGAGTCGGGCGCGCTTCGAGATCGGGAACGCCGTCTCGTCGCTGCCGTCGTCCGGCGTGATGACGATCTTCTTGGTCTTCTCGGTCTCCTCGATCCGCACGCGGCCGTTGGCCTCGGAGATCGGGGCGACACCCTTCGGGGTACGGGCCTCGAAGAGCTCGACGACACGCGGCAGACCCTGGGTGATGTCGTCACCGGCCACACCACCGGTGTGGAAGGTACGCATCGTCAGCTGGGTGCCGGGCTCACCGATGGACTGGGCGGCGATGATGCCGACCGCCTCACCGATGTCGACCAGCTTGCCGGTGGCCAGCGAACGGCCGTAGCACATCGCGCAGGTGCCGACGTGGGACTCGCAGGTCAGGATCGAACGGGTCTTGACCTCCTCCACACCGTGGTGCACGAGCTGGTCGATGAGCACGTCGCCCAGGTCCACGTTGGCCGGCGCGATCACCTTGCCGTCGATGACGACGTCCTCGGCGAGCATGCGGGCGTAGACGCTGGTCTCGACGTCGTCCGTCTTGCGCAGCACGCCGTCGGCGCCGCGCGTGGCGATCTTCAGCTTCAGACCGCGCTCGGTGCCGCAGTCCTCCTCGCGGATGATGACGTCCTGCGAGACGTCCACCAGACGACGGGTCAGGTAACCCGAGTCGGCGGTACGCAGGGCGGTGTCCGCCAGACCCTTACGGGCACCGTGCGTGGAGATGAAGTACTCCAGCACGGACAGACCCTCACGGAACGAGGCCTTGATGGGACGCGGGATGGTCTCGTTCTTCGCGTTCGACACCAGACCACGCATACCGGCGATCTGACGCATCTGCATCATGTTTCCGCGAGCGCCCGAGCTGACCATCATCGCGACCGGGTTGGTCTTCGGGAAGTTCGCGTTCATCGCCTCGGCGACCTCGTTGGTCGCCTTGGTCCAGATCGCGATGAGCTCCTGCGTGCGCTCGTCCTTGGTGATCAGACCGCGCTCGTACTGCTTCTGGACCTTCTCGTCCTGGTCCTCGTAGCCCTTGACGATCGCGCGCTTCGCGTCGGGAACGACGATGTCGGAGATGGCCACGGTGACGCCGGATCGGGTCGCCCAGTAGAAGCCGGCCGCCTTCAGGTTGTCGAGCGTCGCCGCCACGATGACCTTGGGGTAGCGCTCGGCGAGGTCGTTGACGATCTCGGAGAGCTGCTTCTTGCCGACCTCGTAGTCGACGAACGGGTAGTCCTCGGGCAGCAGCTCGTTGAAGAGCGCACGACCCAGCGTGGTGTTCAGGCGGAAGGTGTCACCCTGCTGCCACTCCGGGTCGCCCTCTTCACGGGCCGGCGGGGTCCAGCCGCGCGGCGGGATGGTGCCCACCGGGAAGCGGATGTCCACGCGCGACTGCAGCGAGAGCTCGCCGGCGTCGAACGCCATGATCGCCTCGGCCGCGGAGCCGAAGGACCGGCCCTCGCCCTTGACGTTGCGCAGCTCGCCGTCGGTGGTGAGGAAGAACAGACCGAGGACCATGTCCTGGGTCGGCATCGTCACCGGACGGCCGTCGGCGGGCTTGAGGATGTTGTTCGAGGACAGCATCAGGATGCGGGCCTCGGCCTGCGCCTCCGCGGACAGCGGCAGGTGCACGGCCATCTGGTCACCGTCGAAGTCCGCGTTGAACGCGGTGCAGACGAGCGGGTGGATCTGGATGGCCTTGCCCTCGACCAGCTGCGGCTCGAAGGCCTGGATGCCGAGGCGGTGCAGGGTGGGCGCACGGTTCAGCAGAACCGGGTGCTCCGCGATGACCTCTTCGAGGACGTCGTACACGACCGTGCGGCCGCGCTCGACCATCCGCTTGGCGCTCTTGATGTTCTGCGCGTGGTTCAGGTCGACCAGGCGCTTCATCACGAACGGCTTGAAGAGCTCCAGCGCCATCGCCTTCGGCAGACCGCACTGGTGCAGCTTCAGCTGCGGACCGACGACGATCACGGAACGCGCCGAGTAGTCGACTCGCTTGCCGAGCAGGTTCTGACGGAAGCGGCCCTGCTTGCCCTTGAGCATGTCGGACAGCGACTTCAGCGGACGGTTGCCGGGGCCCGTGACCGGGCGACCACGACGGCCGTTGTCGAACAGCGCGTCGACGGCCTCCTGAAGCATGCGCTTCTCGTTGTTCACGATGATCTCGGGCGCACCGAGGTCGAGAAGGCGCTTCAGTCGGTTGTTCCGGTTGATCACACGGCGGTACAGGTCGTTCAGGTCGGAGGTCGCGAAGCGGCCACCGTCCAGCTGCACCATCGGACGCAGGTCCGGCGGGATCACCGGCACGCAGTCCAGAACCATGCCCTTGGGGCTGTTGCTGGTCTGCAGGAACGCGGAGACGACCTTGAGGCGCTTGAGCGCACGGGTCTTCTTCTGGCCCTTGCCGGTACGGATGATCTCGCGGAGGCGCTCGGCCTCCTCGTCCAGGTCGAAGGACTCCAGGCGCTTCTGCAGCGCCGCGGCACCCATCGAACCGTCGAAGTACGTGCCGAAGCGGTCACGCAGCTCGCGGTAGAGGAGCTCGTCGCCCTCCAGGTCCTGGACCTTCAGGTTCTTGAACCGGGTCCACACCTCGTCGAGACGGTCGATCTCGCGCTGCGCACGGTCACGCAGCTGCTTCATCTCCCGCTCGGCACCTTCGCGCACCTTGCGGCGCACGTCGGCCTTGGCGCCCTCGGCCTCCAGCTCGGCCAGGTCGGTCTCGAGCTTCTTGGCGCGGGCCTCCAGGTCGGAGTCCCGGCGGTTCTCGACCTGCTGCCGCTCGACGGAGACATGCGCCTCCAGGGAGGGCAGGTCACGCGTACGGCGCTCATCGTCGACGAACGTGATCATGTACGCCGCGAAGTAGATGACCTTCTCGAGGTCCTTGGGCGCCAGGTCGAGCAGGTAGCCCAGACGCGACGGGACACCCTTGAAGTACCAGATGTGCGTGACGGGGGCGGCCAACTCGATGTGGCCCATCCGCTCACGACGCACCTTGGCGCGAGTCACCTCGACGCCGCAGCGCTCACAGATGATGCCCTTGAACCGGACACGCTTGTACTTGCCGCAGTAGCACTCCCAGTCCCGGGTCGGACCGAAGATCTTCTCGCAGAAGAGTCCGTCCTTTTCGGGCTTGAGGGTGCGGTAGTTGATGGTCTCAGGCTTCTTGACCTCGCCGTGGCTCCACTGACGGATGTCGTCAGCGGTGGCCAGACCGATCCGGAGCTCATCGAAGAAGTTGACGTCGAGCACTATGCGTCAATCCCTCTCAGGGTTGTAAGTCTTAGGGGTCTGAAACGGGGGTCCTGGGGCCGGCCGGAGGTTCTGGATCTTGTCGCAGAACCTCCGTACCGGACTCCCGTCAGACCTCTTCGACGCTGCTCGGCTCGCGCCGGGACAGGTCGATGCCGAGCTCCTCCGCTGCGCGGAAGACGTCCTCGTCGGTGTCACGCATCTCGATGGACATGCCGTCGCTGGACAGCACCTCCACGTTCAGGCAGAGCGACTGCATCTCCTTGATGAGCACCTTGAAGGACTCGGGGATGCCGGGCTCGGGGATGTTCTCGCCCTTGACGATGGCCTCGTAGACCTTCACGCGGCCGGTGACGTCGTCGGACTTGATGGTCAGCAGTTCCTGGAGGGCGTACGCGGCGCCGTATGCCTCCAGCGCCCACACCTCCATCTCGCCGAAGCGCTGGCCACCGAACTGGGCCTTACCGCCCAGCGGCTGCTGGGTGATCATCGAGTACGGACCGGTCGAACGAGCGTGCAGCTTGTCGTCGACCAGGTGGTGCAGCTTCAGGATGTACATGTAGCCGACCGAGATCGGCTCCGGGAACGGCTCGCCGGAGCGGCCGTCGAACAGCGGTGCCTTGCCGGTCGGGAGCACCATGCGCTCGCCGTCGCGGTTCGGAATCGTGTGGTTCAGCAGACCCGCGAGCTCGTCCTCACGCGCACCGTCGAAGACGGGGGTCGCGACGTTCGTACCCGCGTCGACCTGGTCGGCGCCGATGAGCTGCAGGCGCTGCGCCCACTCGTCCGCGAGGCCGGAGACGTCCCAGCCGCGACTGGCGAGCCAGCCGAGGTGGATCTCCAGGACCTGTCCCGGGTTCATTCGGGACGGGACACCGAGCGGGTTGAGGATGATGTCGACCGGAGTCCCGTCCTCGAGGAACGGCATGTCCTCGATGGGCAGGATCTTCGAGATGACGCCCTTGTTGCCGTGTCGGCCGGCGAGCTTGTCACCGTCGGTGATCTTGCGCTTCTGCGCCACGTACACGCGCACCAGCTGGTTCACACCGGGGGGAAGCTCGTCGCCCTCCTCGCGGTCGAAGACGCGGACGCCGATGACCTTGCCGATCTCGCCGTGCGGCACCTTCAGCGAGGTGTCACGGACCTCACGGGCCTTCTCACCGAAGATCGCGCGGAGCAGGCGCTCCTCCGGGGTCAGCTCGGTCTCGCCCTTGGGCGTGACCTTGCCGACCAGGATGTCGCCGGCGACGACCTCGGCACCGATACGGATGATGCCGCGCTCGTCGAGGTCGGCGAGGACCTCCTCGGAGACGTTCGGGATGTCCCGGGTGATCTCCTCGGGGCCGAGCTTGGTGTCACGGGCGTCGACCTCGTGCTCCTCGATGTGGATCGAGGAGAGGACGTCGTCCTGCACGAGGCGCTGCGACAGGATGATCGCGTCCTCGTAGTTGTGACCCTCCCACGGCATGAACGCCACGAGCAGGTTCTTGCCCAGGGCCATCTCGCCGTTCTCGGTGGCCGGGCCGTCGGCGAGGACCTGACCGGTGATGATCCGGTCGCCCTCGTTGACGATGACCTTCTGGTTGACCGAGGTGCCCTGGTTGGAGCGGGAGAACTTGGCCAGGCGGTATGTGATGTACGTGCCGTCGTCGTTGGCCGTGGTGATGTAGTCCGCGGAGACCTCCTGGACCACACCGTCCTTCTCGGCCTTGACCACGTCGCCGGCGTCGACGGCGGAGCGGTACTCCATGCCGGTGCCGACGAGCGGGGCCTCGCTCTTGATGAGCGGCACGGCCTGACGCATCATGTTCGCGCCCATGAGGGCACGGTTGGCGTCGTCGTGCTCGAGGAACGGGATCATGGCGGTCGCGACCGACACCATCTGGCGCGGCGAGACGTCCATGTAGTCCACGTCGTCACCGGGGACGTAGTCGACCTCGCCGCCACGGCGGCGGACCAGGACGCGGTTCTCGGTGAAGCGCAGATCGTCGTCGAGCGTGGCGTTGGCCTGCGCGATGACGAATCGGTCCTCTTCGTCGGCCGTCAGGTAGTCGACCTCGTCGGTGACGACACCGTCGGTGACCCGGCGGTACGGCGTCTCGACGAAGCCGAACGCGTTGACGCGGCCGTACGAGGCGAGCGAACCGATCAGACCGATGTTCGGGCCTTCGGGCGTCTCGATCGGGCACATGCGTCCGTAGTGGGACGGGTGCACGTCACGGACCTCGAAGCCGGCCCGCTCACGGGAGAGACCACCCGGGCCAAGAGCCGACAGACGGCGCTTGTGGGTGAGACCCGACAGCGGGTTGTTCTGGTCCATGAACTGCGACAGCTGGCTGGTGCCGAAGAACTCCTTGATGGAGGCGACGACCGGCCGGATGTTGATCAGGGTCTGCGGCGTGATCGCCTCGACGTCCTGGGTCGTCATGCGCTCACGGACGACTCGCTCCATACGCGCCAGACCCGTACGGACCTGGTTCTGGATGAGCTCGCCGACGCTGCGCAGACGACGGTTGCCGAAGTGGTCGATGTCATCGGTCTCGACGACGATCGTCGTGCCGTTGTCAGTGGCCGTCTCGGTCTCGCCGGCGTGCAGCTTCACCAGGTACTTGATCGTCGAGATGACGTCCTCGACGGTCAGGACGCCCGCGTTCAGCGGAGCTTCCCCACCCAGCTTCTTGTTGACCTTGTAGCGGCCGACCTTGGCGAGGTCGTAGCGCTTGGGGTTGAAGTAGAGGTTCTCAAGAAGCGTCTGCGCGGCCTCACGTGTGGGGGGCTCGCCCGGACGCAGCTTGCGGTAGATGTCGAGCAGCGCGTCGTCCTGGCCCTGGGTGTGGTCCTTCTCCAGGGTGGCGCGCATCGATTCGTACTCGCCGAACTCCTCGAGGATCTGCTCGGTCGTCCAGCCGAGAGCCTTGAGCAGAACGGTGACGGACTGCTTGCGCTTGCGGTCGATGCGGACACCGACCATGTCGCGCTTGTCGATCTCCAGCTCGAGCCAGGCACCCCGGGACGGGATGACCTTGGCGGAGAAGATGTCCTTGTCGGACGTCTTGTCGATGGAGGAGTCGAAGTAGACGCCGGGCGAGCGGACCAGCTGCGACACCACGACACGCTCGGTGCCGTTGATGACGAAGGTGCCCTTGCCGGTCATGAGCGGGAAGTCGCCCATGAAGACGGTCTGGGACTTGATCTCGCCGGTCTCGTTGTTGGTGAATTCGGCCGTCACGAAGAGCGGGGCCGCGTACGTGAAGTCACGGTCCTTGCACTCGTCGATGCTGTTCTTCGGAGGCTCGAAACGGTGGTCGCGGAACGTCAGCGACATCGACCCGGAGAAGTCCTCAATCGGAGAGATCTCCTCGAAGATCTCCTCCAGGCCGGACTTGGTGGGAACGTCCTGACCGGACTCGAGAGCCGCCTCGACGCGAGCCTTCCACGCGTCGTTGCCGAGCAGCCAGTCAAAGCTCTCGGTTTGCAGCGCGAGAAGGTTCGGAACCTCGAGGGGCTCCTTGATCTTTGCAAAAGAGATGCGCAGCGGGGCAGTGCTGGCGGCGTTGTTCGTATTCGCGGTCGAGGCAGTGCGCGAGGCGGCCAAGAGGGGGTCCTTCCGAGGGCTCGGACTCACTACGCGCGTACCGGTCCCTCTCAGGGGCACAGAGACAGCCGTTTCCCTCTCCAGCCCAAAGGGCCAGGTCGGATTCGGTCTGATCGTCTGTGCTCAAGTGAGGGCATGCCCCTGGTGACGGGCAGGGGACAGCTAACAGGCAGCGCAAAGGGTCAGTGTAGCCACTTGGCACACTGATGTCCAGTGCGGGTTTTTGAGACCCTCGTCGTTCTCAACACCTTCGGCAAGCCCACGTCCTCAACGCACGTTGATACTGCCCTCTCCGTCGCCGATCCATGCCTCGGATTCGGATCGTTGTGACGACGCGTCCTGAGAATTGCGCGCTGCGTGCGGTTCGTCAAGGCCCCCCTTGCCCGAACCGGGTGCTGCGCTCGTCACGTACAGCCCGCACCGGGGACGCCCGGAGACACGGCGAAGATCACCATACTCCGCACCCACCTCGGTGCAAGGTTGCCGCCGCCCGGCTCCCCGGAACGCCGAAGAGCGACCACCCGGATGGATGATCGCTCTTCGATGCGTCAGCGTTACAGCCCTCTCGGAGGGACCGTGTCAGCCGGCGAGAGAGTCCTGCGGACTCCGTGGGGTCACTTGACCTCGACGGAGGCGCCGGCGCCCTTGAGGGCCTCGGCGGCCTTCTCAGCGGCCTCCTTGGCGACCTTCTCGACGACGGGCTTCGGGGCGCCGTCCACGAGGTCCTTGGCCTCCTTCAGACCCAGGGAGGTCAGCTCACGCACGACCTTGATGACCTGGATCTTCTTCTCGCCGGCACCCGTGAGGATGACGTCGAACTCGTCCTGCTCCTCGACGGCCTCGGCGGCGGCGGCCGGACCGGCCGGGCCCGCAACGGCGACCGCGGCGGCGGCGGTGACGTCGAACTTCTCCTCGAAGGCCTTCACGAACTCGGAGAGCTCGATGAGGGTGAGGGACTCGAACTGCTCGAGCAGCTCTTCCTGGGACAGCTTCGTCGCCATGTGGGCGATCCTTCCACTTAAATCGGCAGGTGCCGGATGTACATGTCGGCGGGCGTACGTTCGGCCCGCGTCGACCACCGCGTCAGGCGGCGGTCAGTGTGCGAGCCGAATTACTCGGCACCGCCCTGCTCGTCCTGCTTGGCACGAAGAGCGTCCACGGTGCGGACGAGCTTCGAGGGAAGCGCCTGGAAGAGCTGCGCAGCCTGAGTCTGCTTGCCCTTGAAGGCACCCGCCAGCTTGGAGAGCAGAACCTCGCGGGACTCGAGGTCCGCAAGCTTCTTGATCTCGTCGGCGGACAGCGCCTTGCCGTCAAGGACACCGCCCTTGATGACGAGGTTCGGGTTGTCCTTGGCGAAGTCACGAAGACCCTTCGCCGACTCCACCGGGTCACCGGTGACGAAGGCAACTGCCGTCGGACCGTTGAACAGGTCGTCGAGCGTCGAGATCCCGGCCTCGTTGGCCGCAATCTTGGTCAGCGTGTTCTTCACCACGGCGTACTGGGCGTTCTCACCGAGCGAGCGGCGCAGGTTCTTGAGCTGCGCGACGGTGAGACCCCGGTACTCGGTCAGCACAGCGGCGTTCGAGCTGCGGAACTGCTCCGCGAGCTCGGCTACCGCGGCAGCCTTGTCGGGCCTTGCCATGAGCGTCGGCCTCCTTCCGGGTGATGACGACCGCTCGGAAGGGGCTGGGAGAAACGAAACGCCCCGGCGCAGGCGCACGGGGCGTAACTCGACCGGTTTTCGCAGCGTGAGCAGCGAACTCCGGGAGTACTTCCACATTCACCTACGCGGGTCGTCCGCGGTTTGCAGCGGATCCTTCGGCCACCGCGCCCTCTCGCGAGCACACGGCAACGACCAGCGGTCTTTGGCTTCTTCAGGAGAGTACGCGACCGAATCGCCGTCAGGCAAATCCGGTCGTACGGGGCTCGGCTCCCGGCGTCCGGTCAGCCGTTCTGGGCTTCCTTCATCATCTCGGCGAGGTCCATCGTGTCCTTGGCGGGCGGGGCCGTCACGCTCACCGGCTTGTTGAGGTCGAGGAAGGTGATGGTCATGTCGAGCGGACCCTTGTCGGCGTCGCCCCGCATACGGAACTGCTTGGTGTGGTCGTCGCCGTCCACCCACATGTCCATCGTGAGTTCGTCGACGCCCAGCTTCTCGTACTGCTCGATGCTCTTCTCGCGCCGCTCGCGGGTGGCCTTGTCCTCGTCCTTCAGGGAGGCCTTGAGGTCCTTGAGGGTGACGACGCCGGAGTAGCGCGTGGTCTCGGTGCCCTCGACGGTCTCGGTGCCGACCTTCTTCACGTCCTTGGCGCCGGTGAGGAAGGTGGACTCGGTCGCCGGGTTCTGGTCGGCCTGGCCCGCGCCCGGCGTGCCCGCGCCGACGCCGAGCCCCTTGTCGCCCAGCGCGGACATGTCGAACTTGATCCAGCTCTTGCCGTCCATCTCCTTGGCCGCAGCGGCTCCCCCGCCGATGTACATGGCCTTGTCGACGAGCCGGATCTCCGCGGTGCCGTCCGCGCCCTGGTCGAGCGCCGTCATCTTCATGCTCATGGCCACGGTGGGCTTGGTGCGCATCGAGGCATCGGCCTTGATACGGCCCTCCTCGGGCACGCGGCCGGTCATGCGGTACCGGAAGGACGTGATGTCCTCCGTGTTCTTCGCCGCCTTGGCGACGGCCGCGGCCGGCGTCATGCTCGGCGACTTCTCCGTCCCGCATCCCGCCGCACCGGCGGCGAGGAGCAGGGCCGCGAGGCCGGTGCCGGCTGATTTACGCCGTAAGGACATACGTATGGAAGACGCCACTGATTCCCCCCAAGGAACACATGGACCATTCACAGCAAGGCCGTGAGCGTATCCCAGGAGGCGGAACGGGACCCCTGAATTCCCGGGGACTCAGGAGGCCGAACCGCCCTGCCGCTCCATCAGGATCCTGAAGTCCTCGGTGTCGCCGGCCGGGGGCTCGCGTACGGAGACCCGCACGCCGTAGTCGCTGTAGTAGGCGGTCTGGGTCAACTCGCCGGTCGCGGTCCTGCCCTTCTCGACCTTCTTGACCAGCAGATCCTGGTCGTCGACCCAGATGTCCACAGTCTCGGTGGTGACACCGGCCTCTTGGAGCTGCTTGCGCAGCCGCGCGTCGGCCACCTCGCCCACGTCCACCGTGCCGGAGTAGTGCGTGGTGGCCCGCCCGTCGACCTTCTCCTCGCCGACCTCGCGCACGTCCTCGGAGTCGAGCAGCAGCCGCACCGACTGGTTCGGCGTGGTGTTGCGCATCTGGTCGCCGAAGGTCGCGCCGCCGCCTAGGTCCGCGAGGTCGTCGTAGGCGTACTTGATCCAGTGCTTGCCGCCAGCCTTCTTCGCGAACGTGTCTCCCATGTGCGCGTAGTAGGCGTCGGACAGATAGCGCGCCTCCATCGAGGTGATGCCGAGCCCGCGCATCGTCTCGGCCGTCGTGCCGCCGGTGTACGTGATGGTCAGCGTGCCGGTGAGGCCCTTGCCCCAGCCGAGGACGCCGTCGGCCTTGAGGGACAGTTCGGTGCCCATGACGGTCGTGGACCGTATCCGGGCCGACTCGGCGCGGTCGGTGGACCGCTCGGCCAGGCGCAGGGCCGCATGGGACGCGGAACGCGTCCGGCGCTCCCCCTCGGGCTTGTCGGAGGACTCGGAGGAGGTACAGGCGGCCAGGCCCGTCAGCGCGGCCGCGATCGCGATCGCGAGGACGGCCCCGCGCCCGTTCCTGCACTTCATACGTCCCCCCGTGGCGTTGCCCTGTCCGCACGCTAACCCAGGGCACGGCACCCGCACATGGGAACGGGCCCCGCACCCAGAAGGTGCGGGGCCCGTCGCCGACTGGGCGATCCGGCAGGCTCGGCCGATCAGAGCCCCGCCGGGTCCTCCTCGACGAGGAGGTTGCGGGTGCGGTTCGGGTCGAGAGGAATGCCGGGGCCGATCGTGGTGCTGATCGCGGCCTTCTTGATGTAGCGACCCTTGGCGGCGGACGGCTTCAGACGGAGGATCTCCTCCAGGGCCGCGCCGTAGTTCTCCACCAGCTTGGTGTCGTCGAAGGACGACTTGCCGATGATGAAGTGCAGGTTCGAGTGCTTGTCGACGCGGAACTCGATCTTGCCGCCCTTGATCTCGGTCACGGCCTTGACCACGTCCGGGGTCACGGTGCCGGTCTTCGGGTTCGGCATCAGACCACGCGGGCCGAGGACGCGGCCGAGGCGGCCGACCTTGCCCATGAGGTCCGGGGTGGCGACGACGGCGTCGAAGTCCAGACGGCCCTTCGCCACCTCGTCGATGAGCTCGTCGGAGCCGACGATGTCGGCGCCCGCGGCGGTCGCGGCCTCGGCACGGTCACCGGTCGCGAAGACCAGGACCCGGGCGGTCTTACCGGTGCCGTGCGGGAGGTTCACGGTGCCACGGACCATCTGGTCGGCCTTGCGCGGGTCGACACCCAGACGGAAGGCGACCTCGACGGTGCCGTCGAACTTGGACGTGGAGGTCTCCTTGGCGAGACGGACGGCCTCGAGCGGGGCGTAGAACTTCTCCCGGTCGATCTTGGCGTCCGCAGCGCGGAGAGCCTTGCTGCGCTTGCTCACAACTGCTCCTGTGTGTTCTGAAAGGAGTCGTGGTACGGGCCGAGCAGGCCCTGCCACGTGCGGCCGAGGCCGCATGGGTACTACGAAGGTGCTACGGGGCTGGGGTTCAGCCCTCGACCGTGATGCCCATGGAACGCGCGGTGCCGGCGATGATCTTCGACGCGGCGTCCAGGTCGTTGGCGTTGAGGTCGGGCATCTTCGTGGTGGCGATCTCGCGGACCTGCGCCTGGGTGATCTTGGCGACCTTGGTCTTGTGCGGCTCGCCGGAGCCCTTCTCCACGCCCGCGGCCTTGAGGATCATCTTGGCGGCCGGCGGCGTCTTGGTGATGAAGGTGAAGGAGCGGTCCTCGTAGACCGTGATCTCCACCGGGATCACCCAGCCACGCTGCGACTCGGTCGCGGCGTTGTACGCCTTGCAGAACTCCATGATGTTGACGCCGTGCTGACCCAGCGCGGGGCCGACCGGCGGAGCCGGGTTGGCGGCACCGGCCTGGATCTGGAGCTTGATGAGCCCCGTGACCTTCTTCTTCTTGGGAGGCATTGCTCTCCGGGTCCTTTCGAATCGGATGTGCCTGCGCCCGGGTCGCGTCCCGGATGAAGGCATACCGCACAACGATAACGGGTATAGATGCGCGGCCAAAAACCGAGCAGGTCAGACAGGCTTTAGGCAGCCCGTCTGACCTGGTCGGAAGCGGTAGGCCCAGAAGACCCCGAGGAGCTAGTTCTTCTGGATCTGGTCGAAGGACAGCTCGACCGGCGTCTCGCGACCGAAGATCTCCACGAGACCCTTGACCTTCTTCGAGTCGGCGTTGATCTCGTTGATGGTCGCCTGCAGCGTGGCGAACGGGCCGTCGGTGACGGTGACCGAGTCGCCGACCTCGAAGTCCAGGACCTGGACCTCGACCTTGCGGGCCGGAGCCGGCTTGCCCTCGGCCTCGGCGGCCTCACGGGCGGCCTTCTCCTCGGCCTCCGGAGCGAGCATCTTGACGATCTCGTCCAGGGTCAGCGGGTACGGGTCGTAGGCGTTGCCCACGAAGCCGGTGACGCCGGGGGTGTTGCGGACGACGCCCCAGGACTCGTTCGTCAGGTCCATGCGCACCAGCACATAGCCGGGGAGCTTGTTCTGACGAATGGTCTTCCGGTCGCCGTTCTTGATCTGGACGACCTCTTCCTGCGGCACCTCGGCCGCGAAGATGTAGTCCTCGACGTTCAGGGAGACGGCGCGCTGCTCCAGGTTGGTCTTCACGCGGTTCTCGTAGCCGGCGTAGGTGTGGATGACGTACCACTCGCCGGGGAGAGTGCGCAGTTCCTCGCGCAGGGCGACCACGGGGTCGACGGGCTCGGCCGGCTCTTCTTCCTCGGCCTCTTCCGCTTCTCCGGCCTCGTCCGCGAGCTCACCGTCGGTGTCCTCGGCGTCAGCGCCCTCGGCGGCTTCGTCGCTCTCGTCATCGGCGTGGAGCGCGGCTTCCTCGGCGGGCTTGCCCGCTTCGGCGTCGGCAGCCTCGACCTCGTCCAGGTCCTCGTCCGCGCCCTCGACGATCTCGAGCTCGTCTTCCACGGACTCGGCGTCCTGCCCGTGTGGCTCGATGGCGTCGTTCAGGTTCTGGTCAGACACGGTGGCTGCTTCTTCCTGGATACATAGGGGTGGAACATGCGAAAACGGGCGCCGGTAACCGCGGCGCCCTTCGCTCTGTGCTCAGCCGAATACGTACTTGGCGGCGTGGTCGAGACCATAGTCAATCACGGTCACAAGGCCGATCATGACGAGCACGAAGACGATCACCACGGTCGCGTACGTCGTCAGCTGGCTGCGTGACGGCCAGACGACCTTGCGGAGTTCCGCGACGATCTGGCGGTAGAACAACGCGAGACGCTTCAGCGGACCCTTCTTGGCCCGCTTGCCGCCCTTACGAGTCTTCTTGGACTCCGGCGCCTCGTCCTGGGCATCAGGCATGTCGATGGAGCCCACGGCGTCCGTCACTCGTCCTCACCTGATTCCGGGTCGTGGCCGTGCCGCGCCCGGTCTGAGCCGCACGGCGGTGCATTGCTGTACGTACATGCGTGCACACATCCTGGCGAAGGTGTGTGTAGCAGGGCCGGAGGGACTTGAACCCCCAACCGCTGGTTTTGGAGACCAGTGCTCTACCAATTGAGCTACGACCCTTTGTGTGCCATCCAACGTACCGCATCCGACCGAGTGCTCGGTGGGCACCGGTTGAGCGCAGCCCGCTGAAGGCCAACGAGGTGAGAGTGTACGTGTTTCGGGGCCGGTCGTCGAACAGAAAGTGCCAGTAGGGGCGTTGTTCGCGGAAGATCGTCCAGCGTGGGGCCCGAATCCGGACGGTTGTTCAGCGGTTGTTCAGTCTGTGAAACCCCCGTGCCGTGGGAGTTTCCAGTCTGAAACGATGGGGCCCATGAGCCCTGCAACCCCTCCCACCGAGCGCCGGGTCTCCGCCCGAGTCGGCGCGATCTCCGAGTCCGCCACCCTCGCCGTGGACGCCAAGGCCAAGGCCCTCAAGGCAGCCGGGCGGCCGGTGATCGGCTTCGGCGCCGGTGAGCCCGACTTCCCGACCCCGGACTACATCGTCGAGGCGGCCGTCGAGGCCTGCAAGAACCCGAAGTACCACCGCTACACCCCGGCCGGTGGTCTGCCCGAGCTGAAGGCCGCGATCGCCGCGAAGACGCTGCGCGACTCGAACTACGAGGTCGACCCGTCGCAGATCCTCGTCACCAACGGTGGCAAGCAGGCGATCTACGAGGCCTTCGCCGCGATCCTCGACCCGGGCGACGAGGTCATCGTCCCGGCGCCGTACTGGACGACGTACCCGGAGTCGATCCGGCTGGCCGGCGGTGTCCCGGTGGATGTCGTCGCGGACGAGACGACCGGCTACCGCGTGAGCGTGGAGCAGCTGGAGGCGGCCCGTACGGAGAAGACGAAGGTCGTCCTCTTCGTGTCGCCGTCCAACCCGACCGGTGCGGTCTACAGCGCGGAGGACGCCGAGGCGATCGGCCGCTGGGCCGTCGAGCACGGCCTGTGGGTGCTGACCGACGAGATCTACGAGCACCTCGTCTACGGCGACGCCGAGTTCACCTCGCTGCCCGCGATCCTGCCGGAGCTGCGCGACAAGTGCATCGTGGTCAACGGTGTCGCGAAGACCTACGCGATGACGGGCTGGCGGGTCGGCTGGATCATCGGCCCGAAGGACGTCGTGAAGGCGGCGACGAACCTCCAGTCGCACGCCACGTCGAACGTCTCGAACGTGGCCCAGATCGCGGCGCTCGCCGCGGTGTCGGGTGGCCTGGACGCCGTCGCCGAGATGCGCGAGGCCTTCGACCGGCGGCGCAGGACCATCGTGCGGCTGCTCAACGAGATCGACGGCGTGGTCTGCCCCGAGCCCGAGGGCGCCTTCTACGCGTACCCGTCGGTGAAGGGCCTGCTCGGCAAGGAGATCCGCGGCAAGCGGCCGCAGGACACGGTCGAGCTGGCCGCGCTGATCCTGGAGGAGGCCGAGGTCGCGGTCGTCCCGGGCGAGGCCTTCGGCACGCCGGGGTATCTGCGGCTGTCCTACGCCCTGGGTGACGAGGACCTCGCCGAGGGTGTCGCGCGGATCCAGAAGTTGCTCGCGGAGGCGCGGGACTGAGTACCGTCGCAGGGCCCCGCCTACGCGTTGTCGTAGGCGGGGCCCTGTTTGTTTGGTTTGTTTGTGCGAGCAATACCACTAAAGGGGAAAGTGGTACCGGGACGGCGGGGGCGTACGGCAGGATCCTCGGATGGAGCGTGTACGTGATGTCTCTGAGCTGCCTAAAGCCCATCTGCACCTGCACTTCACCGGGTCGATGCGGCCCACCACCGTGCTGGAACTGGCCGACAAACACGGTGTGCGGTTGCCCGATGCCCTGACCGAGGCGCTGACCAGCGGGGAGCCGCCGAAGCTACGGGCGACGGACGAACGGGGCTGGTTCCGTTTCCAACGGCTGTACGACGCGGCCCGCTCGTGCGTGCAGGAGCCCGAGGACATCCAGCGCCTGGTGCGGGAGGCTGCCGAGGAGGACCTGCGTGACGGCTCGGGCTGGCTGGAGATCCAGGTGGATCCGACGTCGTACGCGCCACGCCTGGGCGGTCTGATCCCGGCTCTGGAGATCATCCTCGACGCGGTGGACACGACGATGCGGGAGACCGGGCTCGGGATGCGTGTCGTGGTCGCCGCGAATCGTATGAAACACCCGCTGGACGCGCGGACGCTGGCCCGGCTGGCCGTGCGGTACGCGGACCGGGGTGTCGTCGGCTTCGGTCTGTCCAACGACGAGCGCCGGGGCATGGCGCGGGACTTCGACCGGGCGTTCGGGATCGCGCGGGACGGTGGGCTTCTGTCGGCCCCGCACGGTGGTGAGCTGACCGGGCCGGCGTCGGTGCGGGACTGCCTCGACGACCTGCACGCGCACCGGATCGGCCACGGGGTGCGGGCGGCGGAGGATCCGCGGCTGCTGAAGCGGCTCGCCGACCGGGGCGTGACGTGCGAGGTGTGCCCGGCGTCGAATGTGGCCCTGGGCGTCTACGAGAAGCCCGAGGACGTGCCCCTGCGGAAGCTCTTCGACGCGGGGGTTCCGTTGGCCCTGGGTGCTGACGACCCGCTGCTGTTCGGCTCCCGGGTCGCGGCCCAGTACGAGATCGCGCGGGAGTACCACGCCTTCACGGACCAGGAACTGGCGGAACTGGCACGGCAGTCGGTACGGGCTTCGGCGGCACCGGATGATGTGCGGGGCGGGTTGTTGGCGGGGATCGACGCCTGGCTCAGTGGGCCGGTCGGCTGACGCGTTTGTGGGGCGGAGGCGGTTCGGGGCGGGGCAGGGCGGGGCGGGGGTTTTCAGAGGGTTACGCCTACTGTCACCGGCTCGTTGACCAGCGTGATGCCGAAGGCGTTGTTGACGCCGGTGACGACCTCTCGGGCCAGTGCGAGGAGGTCCTCCGTGGTGGCCTTGCCCCGGTTGGTGAGGGCGAGGGTGTGCTTGGTGGAGATCCGCGCGGGGCCGGTGCCGTAGCCCTTGGTGAAGCCGGCCTTGTCGATCAGCCAGGCGGCGGAGGTCTTGGTGCGGCCGTTCCCGGCCGGGTACGCGGGCGGCTGTACGTCCTCGCCCAGCCGGTCCCGCACGCGTGCGTGGAACTTGGCGAACTCCTCGTCGGTGAGGATCGGGTTGGTGAAGAAGGAGCCTGCGGACCAGGTGTCGTGGTCCTCGGGGTCGAGGACCATGCCCTTGCCGGAGCGGAGCTTGAGCACGGTCTCGCGGGCGGCGGACAGCGGTACGCGGTCGCCGGGGGCGACGCCGAGGGCGCGGGCGGTCTCGGCGTACCTGATGGGGCCGGAGAGGCCGTTCGCGTTCTCCAGGGCGAAGCGGACCCGCAGGACGACGTAGCGCTCGGGGTCGGCCTTGAAGCGGCTGTGGCGGTAGGAGAAGCCGCACTCGTCGTTGGTGAGGGTGACCGTGGTGCGCGTGGTGCGGTCGTAGGCGACGACTTCTGTGATCGTCGACGAGACTTCCTGACCGTAGGCCCCGACGTTCTGGATCGGTGTCGCGCCGGCTGAGCCGGGGATCCCTGCGAGGCACTCGACGCCGGCGAGTCCCTGTTCGACGGTGCGGGCTACCGCGTCCGTCCACACCTCGCCGGCGGCCAGTTCCAGGTGAGCGCCCTGGAGTGTGAAGCCTCTGGTGGCGATGACCAGTGCGGTGCCTTCGAAGCCCTTGTCCCCGATGACCAGGTTCGAGCCGCCGCCGATGATCAGCAGCGGCGTTTCGGTGTCGTCGGCCTCTCGAACCGCGGCGATCACCTCGGCGTCGGTCGTCGCGGTGACCAGCCGAGTCGCGGGTCCGCCCAGGCGGAAGGTGGTCAGGGGGGCGAGGGGGGCGTCGTGGAGTTCCTGCACGGGCTCAAGAGTACGAGACGCTTTCGGGGGTGGGGGTCGGGGACGGGACGGGGGTGTCCGTCCTCGGTCTGGCGCGGAATCGGTTTCTCACCGAG
>NZ_JBFAGK010000035.1:0-57583 GCF_040660135.1 Streptomyces sp. NPDC050997 | reverse complement strand
CCCGAGAGACTCTCTCGCGGCTTTCCTCCGGGCGCTTCCCTTCGGTCTTGCGTTTCCGACTCTATCAGATCTTTTTCTCGATCCGATTTCCTCGGTGCTTTCGAGGTTCCCGCTTCCGCGTTTCCCTTTCCGGCGGTTCCGACTTTATCAGAAGTTCTGAGTCGGAATTCCCACCCACTCGGGGGCTGGTTCCGGCACATGAAGCTGCCGGGTTCCCCCTCGGGCGGAGCCGTAAACCTACTGGAGCGGGGTGCCCCGATGCAAATCGAGGCGCCCCGCTCCGGGTTCACACGGACGGTTGTCCGACGGGCCGTCAGACCTCCACCACGACCGGGAGGATCATCGGCCTGCGGCGATACGTGTCCGAGACCCACTTGCCGAGGGTCCGCCGCACCAACTGCTGGAGCTGATGGGGCTCGACCACGCCGTCCTGGGCCGAACGCTCGAGGACCTCCGTGATCCTCGGGATCACGTCGGCGAAGGCGGAGTCGTCGATACCCGAGCCGCGCGCCTGGACATGCGGGCCACCCGTGATCTTCCCGGTCGACGAGTCGATGACCATGAAGACCGAGATGATGCCCTCGTCGCCGAGGATCTTGCGGTCCTTCAAGGCCGGCTCGCCCACGTCACCGACGGAGAGGCCGTCGACGTAGACATAGCCCGCCTGGACCTTGCCGGAGATCTTCGCCTTGCCTTCGACGAGGTCGACGACCACGCCGTCCTCGGCGATGACGATCCGGTCGTGCGGGACACCGGTCAGGGCACCCAGCTCGGCGTTGGCGCGCAGGTGGCGCCATTCGCCGTGGACCGGCATCAGGTTCTTCGGTCGGCAGATGTTGTAGAAGTACAGCAGCTCGCCGGCCGACGCGTGGCCCGAGACATGGACCTTGGCGTTGCCCTTGTGGACGACGTGCGCGCCCCAGCGGGTCAGGCCGTTGATCACGCGGTAGACCGCGTTCTCGTTGCCGGGGATGAGCGACGACGCCAGGATCACGGTGTCGCCGGGGACGATGCGGATCTGGTGGTCGCGGTTGGCCATGCGGGACAGGGCCGCCATCGGCTCGCCCTGGGAGCCCGTGCAGACCAGGACCACCTCGTGGTCGGGCAGGTCGTCGAGCGTCTTGACGTCCACCACCAGGCCCGGCGGGACCTTCAGGTAACCCAGGTCGCGGGCGATACCCATGTTGCGGACCATCGAGCGGCCCACGAAGGCGACCCGACGGCCGTACTCGTGCGCGGTGTCCAGGATCTGCTGGATGCGGTGGATGTGGCTGGCGAAGCTGGCCACGATGATCCGCTTGCGGGCGTTCGCGAAGACCGTGCGCAGGACGTTGGAGATGTCCCGCTCGGGCGCCACAAAACCGGGGACCTCGGCGTTCGTGGAGTCGGAGAGAAGGAGGTCGATGCCTTCCTTGCTCAGACGTGCGAACGCGTGCAGATCCGTGAGACGGCCGTCCAGCGGGAGCTGGTCCATCTTGAAGTCGCCCGTGTGGACCACCATGCCCGCCGGCGTGCGGATGGCTACGGCGAGGGCGTCCGGGATCGAGTGGTTGACGGCGATGAACTCGCAGTCGAAGGGGCCGATGCGCTCACGGTGTCCCTCCGTCACCTCGAGGGTGTACGGGCGGATCCGGTGCTCCTGGAGCTTGGCCTCGATGAAAGCCAGGGTCAGCTTGGAGCCGATCAGCGGGATGTCCGGCTTCTCCCGGAGGAGATAGGGGACGGCACCGATGTGGTCCTCGTGGCCATGCGTGAGGACGATGCCCTCGATGTCGTCGAGGCGGTCCCGGATGGACGAGAAGTCCGGCAGGATCAGGTCGATTCCGGGCTGCTCCTCCTCGGGGAAGAGCACTCCGCAGTCGACGATCAAAAGGCGGCCTCCGTACTCGAAGACCGTCATGTTTCGGCCGATCTCACCGAGACCGCCGAGCGGGGTGACGCGCAGGCCGCTCGCGGGGAGCGGCGGGGGCGGGCCGAGTTCAGGATGCGGATGACTCAAAAGACTCTCCTCACCACACACGCCACGTAC
Organism: Streptomyces sp. NPDC050997; assembly: GCF_040660135.1. Lineage (NCBI taxonomy): Bacteria > Bacillati > Actinomycetota > Actinomycetes > Kitasatosporales > Streptomycetaceae > Streptomyces > Streptomyces sp. NPDC050997. The sequence continues at coordinate 55,554 of NZ_JBFAGK010000035.1, read as the reverse complement.
CGGTGGGCACGTGGCGCGCATGACGTTCGTGCAGAAGCAGTTGTCGTTGTGGACGCAGGCACCGGTGGCCTGCTTATTCAGTTGTGAAGTCTGGTTGCGCGCGCGGGCGCGCGAAGTCTGGTGCTAGAGCTGTACCCCGCCGGCGGCAAGATCGATCTTGAGCTGCTCGATCTCTTCGGGCGCGAGCTCGACCATGGGGGCGCGCAGCGGACCGGCGGGCAGGCCCTGGAGGGCGAGCGCGGCCTTCGTCGTCATGACGCCCTGGGTGCGGAACATGCCCGTGTAGACCGGGAGCAGCTTCTGGTGGATCTCGGTCGCCTTCTGGACGTCACCGGCCATGTACGCATCGACCAGGGCGCGCAGCTCCGGGGTGACCACGTGGCCCACGACGGAGACGAAACCGACCGCGCCCACGGAGAGCAGCGGCAGGTTCAGCATGTCGTCGCCGGAGTACCAGGCGAGGCCCGATCGCGCGATGGCCCAGCTGGCCCGGCCGAGGTCGCCCTTGGCGTCCTTGTTGGCGACGATCCGCGGGTGCTCGGCGAGGCGGACCAGTGTCTCGGTGTTGATCGGGACACCGCTGCGGCCCGGGATGTCGTACAGCATGACCGGCAGCTCGGCGGCGTCGGTGATGGCTGTGAAGTGGCGGTACAGGCCCTCCTGAGGGGGCTTGTTGTAGTACGGCGTGACGAGCAGGAGGCCGTGTGCGCCCACCTGCTCCGCCGAACGGGCCAGCTCGATGCTGTGGCGGGTGTCGTTGGTACCGACGCCGGCGACGACGTGGGCGCGGTCGCCGACGGCCTCCAGGACGGCCCGTACGAGGTCCGATTTCTCCGCATTGCTGGTGGTGGGTGACTCACCGGTGGTGCCGTTGATGATCAGGCCGTCGTTGCCTGCGTCCACCAGGTGGGTGGCGAGCCGCTGTGCGCCGTCGAGGTCGAGTGCGCCGTCCGCCGTGAAGGGCGTGACCATGGCGGTGAGGACCCGCCCGAAGGGGGTCTGCGGAGTGGAGGTCGGAGCCATGGGGAACACGCTACTCGTTGCTCAAGGTGGGGTCTGCCCTCGGGGGAGGCGACAAGTGGTGACAAATGCGGAGCCCGGCACTGCCTGCTCGGGGGTTCAAGCAGTGCCGGGTCCGTTTGATCAGGCTAGATGAACTTCTCTAAATGCCGCAATCCGGACACTTCGCGCGACTGGCCCGCACATCTGTGCCCTGCAAAGGGAATGCGGGTGGTTACGGAGCCACACGGCCGTTCGCATTGAAGGCGGCGTACGTGAGCGGCATCAGCTTGGCCCACTCCGCTTCCATCTTCTCGCCGACCATCTCGATCTCCCGCTGCGGGAAGGACGGGACCCTGGCCAGCTCGTGCTGGGTGCGCAAGCCGAGGAAGTGCATCAGCGAGCGGGCGTTACAGGTGGCGTACATCGAGGAGAACAGGCCGACAGGGAGGACCGCGCGGGCGACCTCGCGGGCGACACCGGCGGCGAGCATCTCCTGGTAGGCCTCGTACGCCTGGCGGTAGGAGTCCTCCATGGTGCGGGTGACCAGCTCCTGCTGGGCCTCGCTGCCCTCGACGAAGACGTACTTGCCCGGGCGGCCCTGCTGGACGAGCTTGCGGGACTCTCCGGGCACGTAGAAGACGGGCTGGAGCTCCCGGTAGCGGCCGGATTCCTCGTTGTACGACCACCCCACGCGGTGCCGCATGAACTCGCGGAAGACGAAGATCGGGGCACTGATGAAGAAGGTCATCGAGTTGTGCTCGAAGGGGCTGCCGTGACGGTCCCGCATCAGGTAGTTGATCAGGCCCCTGGAGCGCTCCGGGTCCTTGCCCAGCTCGTCCAGGGACTGCTCGCCGATGGTCGAGACTCGGGCGGCGAAGAGCACGTCGGAGTCGGACGCGGTGTGCTTGACCAGCTCGACGGTGACGTCGCTCCGGAAGCTGGGCTTGGGGTCGTCGGCGGGGGTGTCGGTCACGGCTCGGCGGGTCCTTCCATCACTTCTCTCGGGCGGCGCCCACTCTACGTCCCGGCACTGACATCGGGGCATTCGGTGCCGGTACGCGACAACTTCTGTGAATTCGGTGCATGCGGGCACCATTTGTGGCACCCGGACGTCTGTATGGACAGCAGTCATTCACTCGACCCCCGAAGGGAGCAGCGACTCCGATGTTCCGTCGGCGCGAACCCGTACCGTTCGCCTTCCTCGCTGAAGCCGACAGGTTCCGCAGCAATGTCACTCCCCCGCCCCGTGCGCGGGCTTCCCTCAACCAAATAGCCGGGCGCTGGCTCATGGGCCTCACGATCGTCGCCGGACTCGCGGGCTCCCTGGTCCTCGGGATACCCGCGCTGTCACAGGACCAGTCGCCCACGCAGACGCAGCAGTCACAGGCGTCCGAGGGGCACTGAGCCGGGGCTGACTCCATCCGGCCCCCAGATGTGGTGGGCGGGGACATAGGTCGATAACCTCACCGGGCACAGCCCATGTATGGATTGAGTGAGGACCAGTCGTGCCCCTGCCCTTCCTGACGGCCGACCGCGCGTTCGAGGCGGCGGAGGACGTCGCACTGCCCTTCGATGACCGCGACCGCTGGCGGCGCCCCTACCGGCCCGGCCCGTGGCGTGTGGGCGTGGCCGCGATCTCGTTGCTGCTCGCCTCGTATGTGCTGTTCGCGGCGGTCATCATCGCCCTGACCGGCTCGTTGTCCGAGGCGGCGGTGGTCTTCGGCGTCGCGGTGCTCGTCATCGCCGGTGCGCTGCGGCTGCTGCGGATGGGTGTGTGGGTGAGCGCCCGGGGACTGCGGCGGGTGGGCTTCCTCCTCACCCGCACGGTGCCCTGGGGGCAGGTCGTCGCCGTGCGGACGGTGCAGCAGCCGGTGCGCTGGCTCGGGCTGCCCCGCACTGTGCAGGGGCAGGCTCTGACCCTCGTACAGCGGGATCGTGGCGCGGCGGACCTGCCGGTGTTGCTGACCACGCACAACGCGGACTTCCTGGCGCGCCACGGCGCCTTCGACCGGGCGGCGGACTCGGTGGAGGCCTGGGCGGACGAGTACCGGCGGAGCTGACCGCCCCAGACGATCCGAAGGGCCGGTCCGCGTACACCGCGGACCGGCCCTTCGACGTACGCGGGTCAGACCTGGACCGGCCTGCCCTCGTGCAGGGCGATCGCCCGTTGCATCGCCTTGCGGGCGCGCGGGGTGTCGCGGGCGTCGTGGTAGGCGATGGCCAGGCGGAACCAGCTGCGCCAGTCGTCGGGGGCCGCCTCCGTCTCGGCCTTGCGCCGGGCGAAGACCTCGTCGGCCGAGTCACGGTCGATGCGGCCGCCGGGGGTGCGTTTCAGCTCGTCGACGGGCAGGCCGCCCTCGGTGTCGAGTTCGGCGGCGAGCTGGTTGGCCTTGCGGACGAACTGGGTGTTCTTCCAGAGGAACCACAGACCGATGACCGGCAGGATCAGCACCGCGACCCCGAAGGTCACGGTGAGGAGCGTGCCGGACTGGATGAGCATGACGCCACGGCTGCCGACCAGGACGAAGTAGAAGACCAGGGCGGCGGCCGTGACGGCGTAGGAGAGCTTCGCGCGCATGACTGTCAGGGGCTCAGTTCAGGTCCAGGAAGTTTTCCAGGCCGAAGGTGAGGCCCGGGCTGGTCACCACACGGCGGGCGCCCAGCAGGATGCCCGGCATGAAGCTGCTGTGGTGGAGCGAGTCGTGGCGGACGGTCAGGGTCTCGCCCTCGCCGCCCAGCAGGACCTCCTGGTGGGCCAGCAGGCCCCGCAGGCGGATCGCGTGCACCGGGACGCCGTCGACGTTCGCGCCGCGCGCCCCGTCCAGGGCCGTGACCGTGGCGTCCGGCGCCGCGGCGGAGCCCGCGGTGCGGCGAGCCTCGGCGATGAGCTGAGCGGTGCGCGTGGCGGTACCGGACGGGGCGTCGACCTTGTTCGGGTGGTGGAGCTCGACGACCTCGACGGACTCGAAGTACGGCGCGGCGATCTGCGCGAACTTCATGGTCAGGACCGCCCCGATGGAGAAGTTCGGCGCGATGAGCACGCCCGTCTCCGGGGACTGGGCGAGCCACCCGTTCAGCTTCGCCAGGCGCTCGTCGGTCCAGCCCGTCGTACCGACGACCGCGTGGATGCCGTGCCGTACGCAGAAGTCGAGGTTGTCCATGACGCTGGCCGGCGTGGTCAGTTCGACGGCGACCTGGGCGCCGGTCTCCGTGAGCGTCTCCAGTTTGTCGCCCCGGCCGAGGGCGGCGACCAGCTCCATGTCCTCGGCGGCCTCGACAGCCCGTACCGCCTCGGAACCGATCCGGCCCTTGGCGCCGAGGACCGCCACGCGCAGCTTGCTCATCTTCTTGCTTCCTTACCGGGGTTCCGGAGAATCGGAGGGTCGGAGGGTGGAGGTGATCAGGCGACGGCCTCGTGCAGACGGGACGCCTGCTTGTCCTTCAGCGGGCCGATGACCGACAGCGAGGGCCGCCGTCCCAGGATCTCGTGGGCGACCGAGCGGACGTCGTCCGGGGTGACCGACGCGATTTTGGCCAGCAGGTCGTCGACCGACATCTGCTCGCCCCAGCACAGTTCGCTCTTGCCGATACGGTTCATCAGCGCGCCGGTGTCCTCCAGGCCGAGGACGGTGGAGCCCTGGAGCTGCCCGATGGCGCGGCCTATCTCGTCGTCCGAGAGGCCGTGCTCGGCGACGTGGTCGAGTTCGTCGCGGCAGATCTTCAGCACGTCGTGCACCTGGCTCGGGCGGCAGCCCGCGTACACGCCGAACAGGCCGCAGTCGGCGAAGCCGGAGGTGTACGAGTACACGCTGTAGGCCAGGCCGCGCTTCTCGCGGACCTCTTGGAAGAGACGTGACGACATGCCACCGCCGAGGGCCGTGTTGAGCACGCCCAGCGCCCAGCGGCGCTCGTCCGTGCGGGCCAGGCCCGGCATGCCGAGGACGACATGGGCCTGCTCGGTCTTGCGGTCGATCAGTTCGACGCGTCCCGCGGTGCGCAGGGCGCGGCGGCCGTCGCGGGGCGCGATGGGCGCCGCGTCCGGGTTCTTGAGGGCGCCGGCCTCCTCGAAGGCGGCACGGACCTGTCGTACGACCGTGTTGTGGTCGACGTTCCCGGCGCACGCGACCACGAGGTGGGTCGGGTCGTAGTGCTTCTTGTAGAAGCGGCGGATGCGGTCGGCGGTGAGGGCGTTGACGGTGTCGACCGTGCCGAGGACCGGGCGGCCGAGGGGGTTGTCGCCGAACATGGTGTGCGCGAACAGGTCGTGCACGCAGTCGCCGGGGTCGTCCTCGGTCATGGCGATCTCTTCGAGGATCGCGCCCCGCTCGACGTTGACGTCCTCTTCGACGATCAGGGAGCCGGTCAGCATGTCGCAGACGACGTCGATGGCCAGCGGCAGGTCGGTGTCGAGCACGCGTGCGTAGTAGCACGTGTACTCCTTCGCCGTGAACGCGTTCATCTCGCCGCCGACGGCGTCGATGGCGGAGGAGATGTCCAGGGCGCTGCGCCGGGAGGTGCCCTTGAAGAGCAGGTGCTCCAGGTAGTGGGTGGCGCCGTTCAGGGCCGGCGTCTCGTCACGGGAGCCGACGTGGGCCCAGATGCCGAAGGTCGCCGAGCGGACGGAGGGCAGGGTCTCGGTGACGATGCGCAGGCCGCCCGGGAGGGTGGTCTTGCGGACGGTGCCGATGCCGGCTGTCCCCTTGATCAGGGTTTGCGTACGGGCGACGGCCCGCGCCTCCGAGGAGGTGCGGGCCGTCGCCGTGGAGTTACTCGATGTCACTTGTCGCCCGCAGCGGAGCCGCCGTCGGATGCGGCGTCCTTCTCGTCGTCGCCTTCACCCTCGATGACCGGGATAAGGGACAGCTTGCCGCGGGAGTCGATCTCGGCGATCTCGACCTGGACCTTGGAGCCCACGCCGACCACGTCCTCGACGTTCTCCACGCGCTTGCCGCCGGCCAGCTTGCGGATCTGCGAGATGTGCAGCAGGCCGTCCTTGCCCGGGAGCAGGGACACGAACGCGCCGAAGGTGGTCGTCTTCACGACCGTGCCCAGGTAACGCTCGCCGACCTCCGGCATGGTCGGGTTGGCGATGCTGTTGATCGTGGCGCGGGCGGCCTCGGCCTGCGAGCCCTGCTGGGCACCGATGTAGATGGTGCCGTCGTCCTCGATCGTGATGTCGGCGCCGGTGTCCTCCTGGATCTGGTTGATCATCTTGCCCTTCGGGCCGATGACCTCACCGATCTTGTCCACGGGGATCTTGACCGTGATGATCCGCGGGGCGTTGGGGGACATCTCGTCCGGCGTGTCGATCGCTTCCATCATCACGTCGAGGATGTGGAGACGGGCGTCACGGGCCTGCTTGAGGGCCGCGGCCAGGACGGAGGCCGGGATGCCGTCCAGCTTGGTGTCGAGCTGGAGGGCGGTCACGAACTCCTTGGTGCCGGCGACCTTGAAGTCCATGTCGCCGAAGGCGTCCTCCGCACCGAGGATGTCGGTGAGGGCGACGTAGTGCGTCTCGCCGTTGATCTCCTGGGAGATCAGGCCCATGGCGATACCGGCGACGGGGGCCTTCAGGGGCACACCGGCGTTCAGCAGCGACATGGTGGAGGCGCAGACCGAGCCCATGGACGTCGAGCCGTTGGAGCCGAGGGCCTCGGACACCTGACGGATCGCGTAGGGGAACTCCTCGCGCGTCGGCAGCACCGGCACGATGGCGCGCTCGGCGAGGGCGCCGTGGCCGATCTCGCGGCGCTTCGGGGAGCCGACGCGGCCGGTCTCGCCGACGGAGTACGGCGGGAAGTTGTAGTTGTGCATGTAGCGCTTGCGGGTCACCGGGGAGAGGGTGTCCAGCTGCTGCTCCATCCGGAGCATGTTCAGGGTGGTGACGCCCAGGATCTGGGTCTCGCCACGCTCGAACAGCGCCGAACCGTGCACGCGCGGGATGGCCTCGACCTCGGCGGCGAGCGTACGGATGTCCGTCAGCCCGCGGCCGTCGATGCGGGTCTTCTCCTTGATGACGCGCTCACGGACCAGGGACTTGGTCAGCGAGCGGTACGCGGCGGAGATCTCCTTCTCGCGGCCCTCGAACTCCGGCAGGAGCTTCTCGGCGGCCAGACCCTTGACGCGGTCCAGCTCGGCCTCGCGCTCCTGCTTGCCCGCGATGGTCAGCGCGGAGGCGAGCTCCGGGCGGACGGCGGCGGTCAGCGCCTCCAGGACGTCGTCCTGGTAGTCGAGGAAGACCGGGAACTCGCCGGTCGGCTTGGCGGCCTTCGCGGCGAGGTCGGCCTGGGCCTTGCAGAGCACCTTGATGAAGGGCTTCGCGGCGTCCAGACCGGAGGCGACGACATCCTCGGTCGGCGCCTCGGCGCCGCCCTTGACCAGCTGGATGGTCTTCTCGGTGGCCTCGGCCTCGACCATCATGATCGCGACGTCGCCGTCCTCCAGGGTGCGGCCCGCGACGACCATGTCGAAGACGGCGTCCTCGAGCTCGGTGTGCGTCGGGAACGCGACCCACTGGCCGTTGATCAGCGCGACGCGGACGCCGCCGATCGGGCCGGAGAAGGGCAGACCGGCCAGCTGCGTGGACGCGGAGGCGGCGTTGATCGCCACGACGTCGTACAGGTGGTCGGGGTTGAGTGCCATGATCGTGGCGACGACCTGGATCTCGTTGCGCAGGCCCTTCTTGAAGGACGGGCGCAGCGGGCGGTCGATCAGGCGGCAGGTGAGGATGGCGTCCTCGGAGGGACGGCCCTCACGGCGGAAGAAGCTGCCGGGGATCTTGCCGGCGGCGTACATCCGCTCCTCGACGTCCACCGTGAGGGGGAAGAAGTCGAGCTGGTCCTTGGGGTTCTTGGAGGCGGTGGTGGCCGACAGCACCATGGTGTCGTCGTCCAGGTACGCCACGGCGGAACCGGCGGCCTGCTTGGCCAGGCGGCCCGTCTCGAAGCGGATGGTGCGGGTGCCGAAGGAGCCGTTGTCGATGACGGCCTCGGCGTAGTGGGTCTCGTTCTCCACTAGCGTTTTCTCCGTTACTTGTCGTCTTTTGTCCCACACTGCCCGTGTGGCAGGGGGACGGTTACGGAGAAGCGCTCCGTCTGGTGCGGGCCGGTCTTCGATCGAAGCACCCGGGCTCTCTTCCCCCGGGGGCCACTACCGAGGACCGGCGGCGGCGAGGTGCGCTTCTCCTCGTTCGTGTGATGCCGCCCTACCCCTTCTGGGTGCGCGCCATCACACTGTGTCGTACATATTGCGTCGTGCTACCACACTACAAAGCGCGGGTGACACTCCGCACGTTTCGCACGTGCGGCAGGCTTCGCGTGGGGTGGGGCAAGCCGTGTAAAGCAAAAGGGAGCGGTCCCCATACTTTCGGGAACCGCTCCCCCCTCACGGCGTCTTACTTGGCGCCCGCCGCACCGCGGCGGATGCCGAGGCGGTCGACCAGCGCACGGAAGCGCTGGATGTCCTTCTTGGCGAGGTACTGCAGCAGCCGGCGGCGCTGACCGACCAGGATGAGCAGACCACGACGGGAGTGGTGGTCGTGCTTGTGGGTCTTGAGGTGCTCGGTCAGGTCCGAGATACGGCGCGAGAGCATCGCGACCTGGACCTCGGGGGAGCCGGTGTCGCCCTCCTTCTGGCCGAACTCGGTGATGATCTGCTTCTTCGTAGCGGCGTCGAGCGGCACGCGTACTCCTCGTAGTCTGTGAATGCCCACCGAGTGCCCCCGGTCTGTGTCTCGGGGGAGCTTCCGTTACTCGGGAGGCGGAGGCCCGCTGGGCGCGGCCTCCAGAGCGGAGCTCCGGGGGCGCGTACACAAACGGCCGTCACTCAGGGTACCAGCCACTGATGGGCGCCTTCGCCCAGGTGGTGGAAGCCCGTGGGCGGGGCGATCGGCGCCACTAGGGTGAGCCGTCGAATCGTTGGCAGGTACGTCGGGAAGGGGTCGCTGCGGCATGGCGGAGACGGCAGAGGAGACCAAGGCGCGCAAGGAGCGGGAGAGGGACGAGCTGTACGCCCTCGACATCTCCGGTGTCGAGTGGCAGAGCGCGCCGGGGACCGAGGAGCACGAGGAGCGGGTCGAGATCGCCTATCTGCCCGGCGGGGCGGTGGCGATGCGGTCCTCGCTCGACCCGGACACCGTGCTGCGGTACACGGAGGCGGAGTGGCGGGCGTTCGTACTCGGCGCGCGGGACGGGGAGTTCGACCTGGAGTCGACGCCGAACGACGGGAGCCTGCCGGCGTAGGCGTCAGATCCGGGCCGGGCCCGGTGACAGCGTGAGCCGTGTCCCTGGGAAGGGACACGGCTCTGCTCGTACCAGAGGCTCTCCGGCACTAGCTGGTCATGGCCCGGGCGCGTGCGTACACGTCGAAGACGGCCAGGGCCAGCGGGATCAGCGTGAGCAGGACGAAGCTCTCGGCGATCTCCAGGAAGCGCCCCCAGAAGGGGGTGACACCGCGTCGCGGGGTGATCAGGCCGATCGCGGTGACCAGGGCCGCTGCGGCGGCGATGGCCGCGGCGAGCCAGACGCTGCGGATGTCGAGGGCGGTGGCGTCACCGAGGAAGGCGTCGCGCAGGAAGTCCCGGGGCGGGTTCAGGGCGAGCCCGAGGCCGAGGAAGACGAGGGCGGCGAGGCCCGCGGCCAGGGTGGCGCCGACCTGCGCGGTGTAGCGGAAGAGGTGGGCACGCATCAGCATCGCCACGCCGGTGGCGAGGGCGAGCAACTCCGCCCACACGTTGTCGGAGAAGCCGAGGACGATCGAGGCGCCCACGGAGACCAGCGCGCAGCCGCCGACGAGGCCGACGAGGAGTTCGTGACCGCGGCGGGCCTGGGCCGCGACCCGCTCGACGTCGACGGGCTCCTGCGCCGCGGGCTCACCGGCGTCGTAGCCGCCGCGGGACGGGTTGGGCGGTTCGAAGCCGATGGGCAGCCGTGCGAACCGCATGGACAGGCCCGGCAGGAAGGCGAGCGCGACGACGGAGAGCGGGGCGCAGACGGCGGCCGTCTCGATGGGCCGCAGTTCCGTGAGGATCGCGATGAAGGTGGTGACCAGCCCGATCACGGAGGCAAAGACGAAGGCCACGAACGGGCCGTCGCCACCGGGCGACACCAGGGTGAGCACCACGGAGGCGACCAGGACCCCGGTGCAGGCGAGCAGGAACTGCAGCCGCCCGATGCCCTCGCCCGCGGAGAGCGGCAGCAGCCCGGAACCGGCCACGGCGACGTTCGGCAACGCGCCCAGACCGAGGGCGATCGCGGAGCCCCGGTCGTCGTACACCCGGGCGCGTACGCAGGCGATGGTGATCAGCAGGATTCCGGCGACGGCGGCGACGATGCCCTGGAGGCTGTACATGTCGTGGCGGATCTGGGAGCTCCAGGCCACGAACGCCAGCAGCGCGGGCAGGATCCCGCCGGCGACCAGGCCGGCGACCCGGGTGAGCTCGCCGTTCCACAGGGTGCGGTCGCGGGTGACAGCGGCGGCCACCGCCTCGGAGACGTCGTCGATGACGGCCGGCGGCAGCGACTCCGCGAACGGGCGCAGAGTGAGCAGCTCGCCGTCGAGGATGCGCTGGGCCGAGAAGGACCGCGAGCCGTCGAGGACGGTGCCGTCACGGCGTACGAGGTGGTAGCCGACAGGGGCGCCCTCGGCGGGGCCCTGCTGGGACAGCCGCAGGATCTCCGGGTACAGGTCGGCGACTGGTACGTCGTCCGGCAGTGCCACGTCGATGCGGCTGTCGGGCGCCACGATGGTGACTCGGCAGAAGCCGAGTCCCGTGCCCGCCCCGGAAGGGGCTTGGGTGCCCGGTCCGCCGGTCGCGCCGGCCGGCGCGGAGGCCGTCATGCTCACCTGCTGTTCCCCCTCGTCGGTGGTGGGGCGGCTCGCGGTACCGCCGTGCCCACTTCCGTCCGTAAAGATCCTGTGTAGGTTGCGTCGCGCCACCCGCGTAGCCGGGCAACGATGCCGTCGCGCCCGGGAATTGCGGGGCGGTGCTTGGTTCGAACCGTTGTGGATTGCCCGTTTTTTCCGGAACAATTCGCAACTGCTCACGCGTCTCACCGGCACCCTACCGCCCGCCGGTGTCAGTGGTTGTCAGTAGGATCACGCTGCGCGATCGACGTCCGCCCGACACGGGGCGGCGGACGAAACAACTCGGTCCGGCAAGGGAATTGGTGCGTAGTGAGCCACATCGTCGTCAAGCGCCCGCCGCGGGCACTGCCGAAGGAAGTGCCCACGAACGAGGTGATGCTCGAGGCTCCGCCGGAGCTTCCGCGCGGGCAGCAGGAGGGCGCACTGATGCAGCTCCTGCCCATGCTCGGCATGGGCGGTTCGGTGGTGTTCTTCTTCAATCCGCAGGCCCAGCCCTTCATGAAGATCATGGGCATGGTGATGGTGGCCTCCACGGTCGCCATGGGCATCGCGATGCTGGTCCGCTACCGCCGCGGCAACCAGGGGCAGTTGGCGGACATGCGACGCGACTACCTCCGTTATCTGTCGCAGACCCGGAGCCAGGCCCTGGGCACCGCCCAGGCCCAGCGCGACGCCCAGTACTACCTGAACCCTTCACCGGAGCAACTGTGGGCCCTGGTCGCCGAGGGCAGCCGGGTGTGGGAACGGCGCACCGGTGACGAGGACTTCGGGCAGGTGCGAGTGGGCCTCGGCCCGCAGGCCCTGGCCACTCCCCTGGTTCCTCCGCAGACCGCGCCGGTCGACGAGTTGGAGCCGCTGACCACCGGCGCCATGCAGCGTTTCCTCGCCACCCACAGCACCCTCGAGGACCTGCCGATGGCGGTCTCGCTGCGCGCCTTCTACCACGTGACGATCTCCGGCGAGCCCCGCACCGTACGCGGCACCGCGCGTGCCGTGGCCGCCTGCCTCGCCGCGCTGCACTCCCCCGAGGACATGGTCATCGCGGTCGCCGCCGGGCGGGAGTCGGCGCCCGAGTGGGAATGGGCGAAGTGGCTGCCGCACCTGCAGACCCAGGGTGCCTCGGACGGCGCGGGCAGCATGCGCCTGATCACGGCCGACCCGATGGAGCTGGAGGAGCGGCTCGACACCCTTCTGCAGGGCCGCCCCCGTTTCCACCCCGCCGCTCCACCGGTCTCCGATCAGCCGCACCTGGTGGTCGTGCTCGACGGTGTCTCCCTGCCGCCCACGTCCCTGCTGGCCAGTCCCGAGGGCCTGCAGGGCGTGACCGTCGTGGAGGTGGTGCCCGGTGACCTCAGCTTCGGGCGCGGGGACCTCTCGGTCATCGTGCACCCGAAGGAACTGCGCCTGGAGTCGTCGCACGGCATGGTCTACGAGGGCACGCCGGACCTTCTGTCGTACGAGGCCGCCGAGGCGCTCGCCCGGCAGCTGGCGCCGCTGCGCATGGGCACGGGCGGCGACGACGGCGAACCGCTGCTCGCCAACCTGGAGTTCACGGATCTGCTGAACCTGGGCGACGCGGCCTCGGTGGACCCGCGGCGCACCTGGCGGCCGCGTTCGCAGTCGGAGCGGCTGCGGGTGCCGATCGGTCTCGGTGAGGACGGCCGGCCCGTGATGCTCGACCTCAAGGAGGCGGCGCAGGAAGGCATGGGCCCGCACGGTCTGTGCGTCGGCGCGACCGGTTCCGGAAAGTCGGAGCTGCTGCGCACCCTGGTCCTCGGTCTGGCCGTGACCCACTCCTCCGAGACGCTGAACTTCGTCCTCGCGGACTTCAAGGGTGGTGCGACCTTCGCCGGTATGGCGCAGATGCCGCACGTGGCAGCCGTGATCACCAACCTCGCGGACGACCTGACCCTGGTGGACCGCATGGGCGACTCCATCCGCGGCGAGCTGAACCGCCGTCAGGAGATGCTCCGCGACGCGGGCAACTACGCCAACATCCACGACTACGAGAAGGCCCGCGCGGCGGGCGCCCCTCTGCAGCCGATCCCCTCCCTCGTCCTGGTCATCGACGAGTTCAGCGAACTGCTCACCGCCAAGCCGGACTTCATCGAGATGTTCGTGCAGATCGGCCGGATCGGCCGTTCGCTGGGCGTGCACCTCCTGCTGGCCTCGCAGCGCCTGGAGGAGGGCCGCCTGCGCGGCCTGGAGACCTATCTGTCGTACCGGGTCGGTCTGCGGACGTTCTCCGCGGCCGAGTCCCGCGCCGCGATCGGCGTCCCGGACGCCTACGAGCTGCCGAACGTCCCGGGCTCCGGCCTCCTCAAGTTCGGCACGGAGGAGATGGTGCGCTTCAAGGCGGCGTACGTCTCCGGCGTCTACCGCACGAGTTCGCAGCAGTCCGCCGCGCCCGGCGGACCGCTCCCGGTCGACCGCCGGCCGGTCCTGTTCACCGCGGCCGAGGTCCCGGTGCAGTACTCGGCGATCCCGCGGCAGCGCCAGGAGGAGCCGGACGAGCCGAAGGACGACGCGCTCGCCGACACCGTGCTGGATGTCATCGTGCGGCGCCTGGAGGCCCAGGGCCCGTCCGCCCACCAGGTGTGGCTGCCCCCGCTGGACAGTCCGCCGTCGCTGGACTCGCTGCTGCCCGGACTCGCTCCGGTGCAGGGCCGCGGCATGACCCAGCCCGGCTACGAGGGCGCGGGCCGGCTCGTCATCCCGGTCGGCCTCGTCGACAAGCCGTACGAGCAGCGCCGCGACCCGCTGTGGACCGACTTCGGCGGCGCGGCCGGTCACATGCAGATCCTCGGCGGTCCGCAGTCCGGCAAGTCGACCCTGCTGCGCTCGATCGTCGCCTCGTTCGCGCTCACCCACACCCCGCAGGAAGTGCAGTTCTACGGGCTGGACTTCGGTGGTGGCGGTCTGTCGGCGGTGGCCGGCCTGCCGCACGTGGGCGGTGTGGCCTCGCGCCTGGACCCCGAGAAGGTACGGCGTACGGCGGCCGAGGTGTACGGCATCCTGACCCGCCGCGAGGAGTACTTCCGCTCGGCGAACATCTCCTCGATCGCCGAGTTCCGCACCCGCCGCGCGCGGGGCGACATCTCGCTGACCGACCAGCCCTGGGGCGATGTCTTCCTGGCCATCGACGGCTGGGGCAACTTCCGTCAGGACTATGAGGCGTTGGAGCCGCTGGTCCTGGACATCGCGGCGCGCGGCCTCGGTTACGGCATCCACCTGGTCCTCACCGCCTCGCGCTCCATGGAGGTCCGCGCGAACCTCAAGGACCACCTGATGAACCGCCTGGAGCTGCGGCTCGGCGACGCGATGGACTCCGAGTTCGACCGCAAGGTCGCGGCGAACGTGCCCACGGGCGTGCCGGGACGCGGTCAGACGCCGCAGAAGCAGCACTTCATGGCGGCGGTCCCGCGCATCGACGGCCTGTCCTCCGACACGGACCTGGCGGAGGCGACACAGGCCCTGACGGCCGAGGTCGCCCGCCACTGGCAGGAGCCCGGCGCGCCCGAAGTACGCCTGCTGCCCAGGGAGTTCCCGGCGGCCCAGCTGCCCCCGGGCGACCGGTTCCCGAACCGTGGCGTCTCCTTCGGCCTCGACGAGGACAACCTCGAGCCGGTGTTCGTGGACTTCGACCAGGACCCGTTCTTCCTCGTCTTCGGCGAGAGCGAGTCCGGCAAGTCGAACCTGCTGAAGCTGCTCATCAAGCGCCTCACCGAGCGGTACGACGGCAACAACTGCAAGCTGTTCGTGGTCGACAACCGCCGTTCGCTGCTGGGTGTCACCCCGCCTTCCCACCTGGCGGAGTACATCCCCATGTCGAACAAGATGCAGCACCACATGGACGCTCTGGCCGACCTGATGCAGCGCCGCACGCCCACCGCGGACGTCACGGCGGAGCAGCTGCGCGACCGCAGCTGGTGGCGTGGCCCCACGGTCTACGTGATCGTCGACGACTACGACCTGGTGTCCACGTCGAGCGGCAACCCGCTGGCGGGCCTGACGGATCTGCTCCCGTTCGCCCGTGACGTCGGCGTCCGCTTCATCATCGCCCGCTCCACCGCGGGCGCGGGCCGCGCGGGCTACGAGACCTTCATGCAGCGCATCAAGGAGCTCGGCGCGCAGGGTGTCGTCCTCGCGGGCGACCCGGCAGAGGGCGACCTGCTGGGCAACGTGCGCCCGCGCCCGATGCCCGCGGGACGGGGCGTGTTCGTGTCCCGCAAGCGGGGCAAGCCGCTGGTCCAGGTCGGCCAGATGGGGGACGGTAACGGATGACGGTCGGCTGATGTACGGCTTCTTGGGGCTGTGGCTGCTTTGGCGGTCACGGCCCTTGGTCGTTGAGGCAAGGGGACAGGGCCATGAAGGTCGTACGACGGGTGACACTGTTCGGCGTTCTGCCGCTGGTGCTTGTTCTCGCGGCGGGTTATGGGTGGTACCAGTGGAGCGACACCGGGAAGGGATGGCGGTACGAGGACAAGTTGGCGTCGTACTGCGACGGGTTGATTCCTTATGCGGAGTCTGCCGTGTTCACCGATCTCAATACGGAGGTCGGCCTGTCCCGCGACTTGAAGCACGAGGCCGGTGACGAGAGCTTCGATTCGTGCGCGGTCGCCGATATGAGGGTGACCGTCGGGCTCGTAGCCGATGATTCCGCCAATTCTGTCGGCTTCAACATGCTCGACATGTTGCACACGGACTCGTCGGACTACCTTCCTGTTGCCCTGGGTGGCGGGTGGCAGGGCTATACGGACATGCGTAACACCGCCGTCGTGCTGCCCTGCCAGAACACGTCCGCCTCCCTTGTCGTGTCCATCGCCACGGACGAGTCCCACGAGGATGTGGCCGAAGCCCGCGCCATGGGGGAACTCGCTGCCGCGACGGCCCGGAAGGCGGCGGAACACTGGTCGTGCGAGGGGACGTTCGGGGGGCGGATCCCCAAAGTGTCCCTGCCTGCGGAGCACACGTTCCCGGACAGCGCGGCAGGCACGTGCGAAGGCGTCCCATCGCGTGCGTTGCCATTCGAATGGGTCATGGAGACCACGGGCTCGAGCAGTGCCCCGCTCGAACGGTGTGCGTTGAGCGACACCATGGACTCGGAGGTGCCTTCGTACTACTTGGACGCCTCGTTCGGTCCCTTCGCTCAGCGGCTACGGACGACGTCCGACGATCTGGACGGCATGAACGGGAACGCCGGCATCGAGGACGACATGGCGTGGGGGACCGCCTCGTGTCCCGGCACGGCGGTGAGGGCACTGTTCAGCATCGAGGCGACGCAGAACGCGGCGCCGACGAAGAGCACCCTCCTCTCGTCCCTGCGCCCCTTCGCCGAGCGGTCGGCAGCGCGGCACAGGTGTACGGATGTGGAGTTGCCTGCCTGATCGCCGTCGGTTCCGTTGGCAGGGGATGCCCTGGTCTGTTCAGAACGTTGAGAAGGTGACCACATTGCTGTCCTTCATGACGAAGACGCGATTTCCGTCGGCGGCCATGCGGAGGTAGCTGGCCGCCGGGAGTTTGTACGTCCACTTCTCCTCTCCGTCGAAAGACCGAATCGCACTGACCAGCACGGAAGGTGAACGCGAGTTGGAGTTGGCGTGGAGTGTCCAGACGGCGTTGCCCTGCAGGAGAGCTGGGCTCGCGTCATCCGCGTCGTTGTAGGCGTGCCACAGCTCGCTGCCGTCGCGCGCGTCCAGGCATCTGGTGACGTCGCCTCCATTGGCGTAGACGACGTTCGCATGGGCTTCCGGCGGGCCCCACTCTTCAGGGTCGTAGATATTGGCACTCCAGATCAGCTTCCCGTCGCTGAGCCGACGAGCGTCCAGGTTCTTGGCGTTGATGTACACGGTGTCGCCGTGGACGGCCGGGCGAACCGTGACCTCGGCGTGGTCGAGGCGGGCCCATTCCTTACGGCCGTCGCTGGTGCGCACGACGAGCACGTTGCCGTCCGATGTCGACATGACCAGCTTGCCCTGGCCGATGGCGGCCGGGTTGAGCAGTTTCTTTCGGAAGTCGGCAGGGACAGTCGCCGTCCAACGCACCTTCGCGTCCGCGCGGCGCACGCTGCGCAGCTTGTCGTCCAGCGTCACGAAGTACACCGCGTCCTTGTCCGCGGCGAGCAGCATCGCCGCCTCGGCGGCCGGACAGGTCCACTTGGGCGTGCCGGTGGAGGGGACGAAGGTGCGCAGGACTCCCCGCTTGTCGGCCCCGATGACCAGCCGGTCCGAGAGGGACAGATAGCCGCTCTTCGTTCTGATGTCGGACGCGCTCCAGCGGGTACTGCCGTCCCTGACGTCGTACGCCGCGATGCCTCCGCTTGCGGCACCGAAGACGATGACGTCTCGTACGGGCAGCAACGGGCGCGAGTAGACGTCCACCACGTCGCTCTTGCTCCAGATGATGGTCGGCTGCTTCGCACCGGTCAGGAGGTTCTCTCCCCCCTTGCTGTCCAGACTGGCCATGGGAGTGGGCACCGCGGCGGGAATGTCGAAGGGATCGCTCTTGGCCTGGCCCGAACTGCCGCCCTGGCTGCCGCGCGATCCCAGCCACCAGGCCGCCGTGCCGCCACCTCCTGCGACGACCACGCCTCCCGCGCCGAGTCCGGTGAGCAGGCGCCTTCGGGTGACGGACGGAGCCGTCTCGAGAGTGACGTGGGCGGTCAGCCGGTGTGCCGCGGTCTCCCGTTCCTTGATGGCTTCGGCGAGCGGACCGCGCCGCCACACCCGTTCGGCGCTCTTGGGCGCCGCCATGGCCTGGACGATCTGGGCAGGAACGGGACGCGTGGCCGGGTCCTTGGCGAGGCAGGGTGCGATGAGGGTGTGCATCTCGGGTGCGATGCCGGCGAGTTGGGGTTCGCCGTGTACCACGGCGTACTGCACGGCTGCGATGTGTGTTCCCTCGTACGCCCGTCTGCCGCTGACCGCGTATGCCAGAACTGCGCCCAGTGAGAACACGTCAGCGCACGGGGTGACGCGCTGTCCCAGGACCTGCTCGGGCGCGCCGTAGCCCGGGGTGACGGGCACCTGCCCGGTCGTGGTGAGGGCAAGCCCGTGTTCGGGCGCCCAGTGGCCGCGTACACCAGCACTCCGGCGAGCGCGAACACGTCGCCGACGGCGTCGTGCTCCTGCTCCGGCGACATGAAGGCCGGCGTACCGACAGCCGCACCAGTGCGGGTCAGTCGGTCGTCCCCGATGGCCCGCGCGATGCCGAAGTCGATGATCTTCGGTCCGTAGGCGGTGACGAGAATGTTGGACGGCTTGAGGTCGCGATGCACGACGTCGGACTGGTGCAATTGGCCCAGCGCCGCGCACAGGCCGGCCCCCAGCGCCCGCACGGACGGCTCCGGCAACACTCCCCCGGCCTCGACGGCCTCGTCGAGCGGGGGCCCGAGCACATACTCCGTCGCCAGCCAGGGCGTCTCCGCGAGCGGATCCGCGTCCATCACCCGAGCCCCGAACCGATCCCCGATGACCCTGGCCGCATCCACCTCGAGCCGGAAACGGGTGCGGGCGGCCAGATCGGAGGCAAGGCCTGAGTGCATGGTCTTGAGCGCGACGGTACGTCCGCCCGCTGAACGCGCCACGTAGACGGTGCCCATGCCTCCACTGCCGAGCCGGGCGATGAGCCGGTACGGGCCGAGGGCTACGGGATCCTCATGGGTGAGAGGAGTCGGCATGGGGGCTTTTCTTGTCAGTATCTGTGAGGGGGCAATGCTGCTGGGACCGGTGCCGCCTCCGGCGGGGGCCAGGCCGGATTCGCCTGGGCCTGTATCTCCACCTCCGCGGCGAGCACGGACGCCGACTGATGGACGATGGCGGCAACGATCCGAGCGGGCACCCAGCCGGGACCGAGCATTGTCTCTGCGCGCGTTGCGGGCCCGAACCCGACGGGAGGGCCCTGGCTGCCTTCGTCCGCCAACACATCGATGATCTCGGCGAGTTGGGGGCGGCTGACCGGATCCCGTGCCAGGCACCGGGAGACCAACGACCGCAGCGCCGGAGGCAGTTCTTCCCGCTCCGGCATCGTGTATCCCGTAGCGGCGTAGGCCAGGGTCGCGCCCAGTGCATATACGTCACCCAGTGGCCGAGGTTGCCCGCCGGCGGCCTGTTCGGGCGGAAGGCTGCCGGCGTCGAGCCCGGGGACGCCCTGGCGCGCGACGCCGTCCGGTCCGGCGGCACGCACAGCTCCGAAGCATGTGAGCCTGGGTCCGTCCGCGGCGAGCAGTACGGCGGACGGGCAGAGTCCCGCGTGGGTGAGCTCCTGACCGTGTATCACGGTGAGGGTCTCGGCGAGGGCGACTGCGAGCGCCCGAACCGTTGGCTCGGGCAGAGGGCCGCCGTTCACCGCGAGGGCAGTGGGGAGCGAAAGTGCGGGCAGATAGGCCCGGGTGTACCAGGCTCCCTCACCAGGACCGGCGAGTTCCACGGCCGGGAGGACCCAAGGCCCAAGAAGATAACGGGAGGCGTCGGCTTCGGCCATGAAGCGCTGTGGGTCTGCGGTCGCCAAAGGCATGCTGATCAGGACAGTGCGATCGCCGTCGGCGCTACGGGCAATGAAGCGATGCTCGGAGACGGGGGTTTGCGCGTCACGGCGTGGATCGAGCCGAGTGACGACCGCATAAGGACCGATCCGCCGCACACCTCGGCTGGCGTCTGGCGCGTACATCCTTACCCTTCGTCTCCGTGCGGGGCACGGCAGCGGGGTGGGCGCCTCCCGCGCGCGCCCACCCCGGAATTACGGCTACGGCCTTCTTCCTACTGGAAGTAGCTGGCCGCCTTCTTGTCACCCTGCATGTAGGTACCGCCCGACGTCGCGACGACGTGGCCGATTCCGGTGAGCGCCGTGTGGATGTCGTTGGCTTCCTTGTCCCACCGGTGCAGCTTCTCGTTGAAGGTGTTCTGAGCGTCGCCCTCCCAGTACTGAAGGCTGCTCACGACCAGCTTCTTGAGCTCCTGCAGGTCCTGCTCGAGCTGGCTCGCCTCGTTACCGATCTTGGTGGCCGCGACATCGAGCCCGTCATAAGTGACTTGCAGCCCATCGGCGTTGTTGGCCATACCTGTTTCCCTCGTCTCGCTGGGTGTGCGTGGTGGCTGCCGGCTGTCCGGCGAAATTCTGAACGCCGCTCGGCTCAGTAGGAGCTGAGGGAGGACGACGAGACCGTGGGAGCGCCGTCCTGGACGTCGATCTTGCTGACCGCCGCGCGCACCTCGTCTTCCTTGCTGTCCTTGATGTTGCGCGTCGAGGTCATCGCCTCGATGACATCACCGAGGATCTTGCCGATGTTCTGCAGCGACTCGTTGATCTCGTACTGCTTCTTGTCGAACGCGGCACGACCGATTCCCTGCCACTGGCCCTCGAGGCCGTCGATCACACCCTGAAGGCTGTGCACGCGCTTCGTGATGCCTTCGTACTTCTCCAGCATCTGCTTCTGGAGTTGGACTACTGCGGCATCTTCGAGCTTCTGCTTTCCGCCGGCCATGGTCACCCTTTCTGAGGCTGTTGCTGATCCCATTGTTTCGGCTCACCACTGCGCTTGCGACTTGCAACGTGAGCACGCTTTGCACGCCCCATCCGACGAGCACAGGGCTATGAACGGTTGGCGGCTGTTACCTGGCGCGGCGCGCCCGCATGACGACCACGCCGACACCACCGATCACGATGACGGCGGCGGCCGCACCGAGAGCAATCCAGAGGGTGTTGCTGTCACTGGATGCTTCTGTGGTTGATCCTGCCGCCGAGGTTCCGTCGGTGGAACCCTTTTCGGGGGCTTGTGACGGGCCTGAAGCAGAGGCAGAGGGTGCGGACGAAGTGGAAGACGAGGACGAGGATGCGGACTTTGCCAGCAGATCGCCGCCGTTCTCCTTGGCGAGCGGATCGACGTTCGCAGGCCCGGGGTTGTACTTGGATTTCGCCAGAACCACGCGGGGGCGAACAGATCCGTATCCGAGGTAGGTGCTCGGTTCATCCTCCGGCCAGTCACGGCCTGCCGTGTCGATCAGGGAACGGGTGACCTGGTTCACTGTCCAGTCAGGGTGTGCGGACCAGATCAGGGCTGCAGAGGCCGAGGCGATCGCCGCAGCCGGACTCGTACCGTCCCTGTCATCGCAGTACGAGCGGAAGTTCGCATCGCACCACCCCGGGAAGCCCTGCCCCGGCGCCGTGAGGTCCACATAGCCTCCGCTCGACGAGAACTTAGACACCGTGCCAGATTCGGCAATTGCCGACACACCAACCACGTACGGGGACGCGGCAGGATAGCTGATGGGGCCCCCATTTTCACCATTGTTACCGACCGCGGCAATCAACAACTTGCCCTTCGAAGCGGCGTAGTCGATAGCTGCCTCTTCGTCGGGGTCCGGCCCCTCCGCACCGAATGCCATGTTGATGATTTTTACATCGGTATCGGCGGCCGCTTTGATCGCGTCTACGGAATCGGGCATCTTCTGCTTCTCTGCCGCCCCACCCTTCAGACCCTCGAGTGCGAGCCGAATCGGAACAACCTTCGCCCCTGGCGCCAACCCCTGCAGGCCACCGTCTGCTCCGGTGCCTGCGATCAACTCGGCCATGGTGGTGCCATGGCCGGTGTAGTCGTCCGTTGCACCGTACGACACCGACTTGGGGACTTCATCGGTCAGGACCTGTCCCTTCAGCGACGGGGTATTCGGGTTCACGCCACTGTCGATGACAGCAACCTTCACGCCCTTCCCTGTGCTGACCTTCCACATCTTCTCGGCCTTCATCGGCGCCAAGTACCACTGCTTTGACTGCGCGTCGTATGCAGCGGCATTGGGAGCGAACCCGATGGTTGTTACCGCCAGGGCGCCAACGACCGCGCCCACAGCACGCATTCGTCTACCGCGGTGCGTGCTGTGGAACGTAGCTCGCTCGTCTCGTCGGCTGGTCCCAGACTTCATCGTGTTCCGTGTCCTCGCTCGTGCTCAGTTGACGACCGGCGGCACATCGCGCCGGGGCTTGTCGGGCAGGTGGGTCTCTTCGTCTTCGACCAGGTAGTCGGGACGCGTCGACCCCTGAGCGTTCCGCTCGTCACCGGGCTTCCCGTTCTGAGCTGGCCCGCGTACGAGGCCGGCACCGCCGCGCGTCATGCCGTTACGTTCGGCTCCGGCAGCGGAGTTACGGGCGGCAGCCCTGCCCGTGACAGCCTCGGGGGTACCCGCATTGCCCCGAGGGACCGTCGCCCGGGAACCAGGCCTCGCCGTGGACTCGGGTGCTGCTCCGAAAACGCCACGTTGGCCCGGCCGACCGGTACCGGGCCGGGAGTTGGCCGCCCCCTCGCCACCCACAACCGTGCCGCGAGGAATCTTCGACCCACCCTTCGCTGCAGCATTGCCAGCGGCAGGACGTCCCCCGACGACTCCGTTGGCCCGGCCGGCACCGGTCGTCGGCCCGCTGGTCGCACGTGGCGTCGCGCTGCCGCCGGCGCGCGGCGTACCGCCACTGATCCCTCGGCCCATCTGAGACGAACTCGATCCGGAGGTAAGCCCCTTGGCAGCAGACTGACCAGTCGACGTGGCGCGCCCCATCTGGTTCGTGGCCCCCTGCCCCGCGGTACGCCCAGAGCCCGAATTGGTCAGGCCGGGCGCCCCAGCACGGCCCTGAGCGGACGTAGGGGTACGGAGACCGCCTGTTCCGTTCAGGTTCCGGCCTGACATGCCATTGGGGACCGGGGTCCCGAAGCCGTCAGGCATGGGGGGCTGGCCGCCCATGGGAGGGGTACCTGTGACCGGCGGCATATGGCCGGTCACAGGTGCGGTCGTAGGGGGTGGCAGTGTGCCGACGCTGTCGATATTCGTACCAACAACATCATCCGGACGCGGAATGCTGCCCGTGATGTCCTTCGCGGGCGTCGGGGTATTGCTGATGTCGTGAGTGTCCGTACGGCCCGTTGACGCGACCAAGTGTTGGTGAGTCGCCGGGGTTGTTGATCCGGTCTCTTCAGAACTACCAGAGCCAGAAGGGGTCCAGTGCTGCTGCTCGGGGCGAGGTACTCCCACGCTGGGCATACTCTTGAACGTGGGAGCCTGCAAGCTCTCGAGTTCCTGTCCCGAGACCGCGTAGTACGACGCCAACCGATTCATCTGGTTGATGGCCTCTTGACGGTCTTTCTCCACCCGTACGGCTGCGGCGTACTCGTCCTTGTTCGCCGCCTTCTCGGCCTCTGTGAAGTGCTCGGGTCGCTTCCGGTTCGCCTCTGCGTCACGAGAGGGCATGGAGCCGCGCACAGACGCCAGGCCCACGGCCGCAGTGGCGAGCTGATCGCCGGCGTCTCCAGCGAACTTGCTCAGCTCCGTCGTGCTCGCCACGAGGTTCGTGCCCCAAATACGGAAGTCACTACCCGACTGTCCGACCCAACGGACCTTGTCGATGTGCCCGTTGAGCTCATCAGCCGCTTCCTTGATGGCATCGCGCGCGTCCCACAGAGCCTTGCCTGAAGACTCCAGATCCTCCGGGTCGGTCCCCTCAACGAGGTCGAGCATCTGGTTGAGACCGAGGTCCTTGCCGTCGAAGTCCGTGCTGCCCCAAACGGCCTTCTTGTTCGGGTTGGTCTCGGCAACCGTGCGCACGACGCCGTTGACGATCGTGGTGAACAGCCCGCCACCCTGCGGCAGGTGCTCGCCTGCCCTGGTGATGTCCGTGTAGGCGTTCTCTGCATTGACCCGCTGCAGGTCCGCCTCGTGCTTGTCGGTCATCGTCACAACCTCGTGGTCTTCGAGTCGTGGGTGTGCAGCCTGTCGCCCTGCGCTTGTTGGATGCCTCGAATCTCCGCCTGGATCGCCCAGAAGCGCTGGCGCTGCTCCTCTTCGAGACCGTCGAAGCCATGAGCGGCGCCTTGCACCGCGATACCGGTCGCCTCGATCTGCAGGTGCAGGGTCTTGGACAGGGATGTGAGCTCTTGGTGCACTCGCTCGTACTGCATGTAGAGACTGTGCGCCTCAGGGAAGGTCGCGGCGTCCGACACATTGCCGAGAGACGCCTTCCTGATCCCTTGAGCGCTCACCTTCGTCGGGTTGCCCGCAGATTCCCCAAGCTTTCGGAGCACTGCGTCCACCCGATTCACGAAATCAGTCAGCAGCTCACCACTGACCTCCAGGTCCGCTGCCCTGCTCGCCGACGCGCCCCCCGTGCTGTCCGGCAGCCCCACGACGCTCCCCCGTTTCCCCGTACTTCCGTCAGTCCTCATCAGATCGGGACCGACCAACCACTCACCATACGATCGCAAAGCAAGCTACGCCTCACAACGCTTTTACCACTGTAGTCAACCTGTACAACGGGGCCAACAGCGGTGTGTGTTAAGTCCGTTACGAGACCGAGGCAGGCACAGAGCTTTGCCCGATTTGCGAGTTTGCGTCAGCCGGTTGCCAGGACCCCTGGCCGTGCGGATCTCAGGGCGCTGACCAATCGTGACCACGGTCGCCGCCCACCAAACAGCCCTCTTCGTGATCTTCATCAAACTTCTACACTCGACCGATCACGACTCCGCAGCAACTCTCCTGTAGCACGAACAGGCTTGCTAGCGTGCTGCACGCTCCCGCGCAATCACCAAAAGTCGGCAGGAGCACCAGAGTTCAGCACGATCACGGGGACGAGCACGGTCACGGGGAAGGTGCCGCACATGGCATGGGAAGAGTGGGATCAGCTGAAGTCAGAGGCTGCGGAACGAGGTTCGACGCACATGCGCCTGAACCAGCTCGCGCCGGACGGCGGTGGTGGCGGAGGCGGCGGTGACCTGGTCGTGAACCAGGACGACCTGGGCGCCGTCGGGCATGAGGCTCATGGGCTGCATGGTGACCTGCACGGTCAGGCGGATGTGGCCGGCATGGGGATGGACAAGCACGGCTCCGGTAGCACGATGCAGGCGGCAACCGAGCTGTCCAGCTCGAACTTCGCCTTGGGCGACAGTCTCTCGCTGACCGTTGAGATCTGGACGAGCCAGGTGAATTCGCTGCTCGATGCCTGCGCTGCCATATCGAACCATCTCGACTTCTCGAAGAAGTTGCACGCGAACGACGATGCGGCGATCGCGGCGGCGGTCAAAGGCAGGGACGGTTCCGGCAGGTCGGTATCGGAGCTCAGCAAGTACTTCAAGTAACGGGGGCTGTTGTGTCCGGCATCACCATGACGAACTTGTCCGAGGTCAGCCTCGGGAAGCTGACAGCTTCTGTCGCCGACTGGAAGAAGATCGTCGACAACCTCAAGAAGCTCGCGGACAGGGCCGAGAAGGGCCTGCTCGCAAAGTCGGAGAGCGCCCGATGGGCCGGCGTGAACTCCGACGTGACACGCGAGTTCGTGAAAAAGACGGCCAAGGAGTTCACGGACGCACACGCCGAGGCCTCAAGCATCTACCAGGTCCTCGACGACGCCTGCACCGAACTCATAGCGCTCCAGAAGAAGTTGAACACGGCTGTTCACACGGAGGCGCCTGGGCTGGGGCTGAGAGTGAACGACGTAGGCGACGGAAAAGTGCACGTCTTCTATCCGCACGATCGCACCACCGACGACACGCACACCCAGAACGAACTCAACACGGCTCAAGAGCTCGCCGATCGCATCGCCGAGATCATCTCGCAGGCACGGGAGATCGACGACTCGGTGAGTCGGGCGCTGCGCAAGAGCCACGGCAGCGACGAGTTCAACTTCGGTCACGAGAGCTACACATCGCTCGACGACGCCCAGGAGCAACGAGCCGAGGAACTGGCCAAGAAGAGCCTGCAGCTCTACAAGGAGGGCAAGGAGCTCTCCACGGAGGAGTTGCGGGAGCTCCAGACGCTCATCAAGTACAACGCGGACGACAAGGAGTTCGCGACCGATCTCTACCGGGGCCTCGGCCAGGAGGGGTCGCTGCGGTTCCAGGCTCAGCTCTCACTCGATGGCACCGCGGAAGGCGGGGAGCAACTGCGGCTCGCCAGGAGCATCCAGGACAGCATGGGCACCGCGCTCGCCACCGCGACTCCCGGTCTCGGGGACAAGTGGACCGACGAACTCATGCGCGTCGGGCGCAGTGATCTCGATCTTCAGATGCAGGGCAACCAGGTGGTACCCAAGGGGTATCAGGTGCTTGGCACGCTGCTGAGGCACGGCGAGTACCCGAAGGGGTTCCTCGACAAGGTCGGCAAGGACATGATCGCGTACGAGCGCGAAGGCGGAGCGTGGGGGCGCCCCGACGGAAACTACGGGGGCATGAAGAACTTCGGCCTGAACGCCGACACGGAAGGCGGCCGCGGCTGGGATCCGGTCACGGGTCTCCTGGAGGCGTACGGGCACAATCCGGACGCGGCCACCAGCTTCTTTCACGCCGACGTCGCCGGCCCGGGCAAGCAGATGAGCAATCTGGACTACCTGATGGGCATGGGGGCGGACGGCAAGGGCGACGGCGCCCGGCAGTGGATCCCTGACATGACCTCCCCCATGGCAGCCAAGGACCCGGTGATCTACGGAAAGGACGCTCTGGGCCACGCCCTTGAGGCGGCGGTGTCCGGGCTTCCGTACGACCACGGCGACGTCGGCGCCCACCCCGAACACAGCGAACAGCGCCAGGACATCATGAACCAGGTCATCAACGCGGTGGCTGCTGATCCCAAGTTGGCCGACGACACGATGGGCGACAGCCTCGGGCGGATGGCCGGCGAGTACATGCCCGAGGTCAATTCCACGCTGAGCCAGTCCGACGACTTCGACGACCTCTACGGCAGTCCGACCAAGTTCACCGACCCGCTTGCCACCGCGGAGTTCCTCGACACCGTCGGCAGGAATCCGGACGGCTACGCCGAGGCCACCCTGGGGGCGGAAAACTACTCGGCCGGGGTGATGCAGGACGCCAACGCGCACCCGGAGAAGTACGCGGGAACACCGGCGGAGAACCTGAAGCACATCGCGTACAACACCGGAACGGTGGAGGGCCTCCTCTCGGGAGCTCGACACGACCAGATCGTCACCGGGGGCCAGCAGAGCGACCAGGACTACAACGATGCGCTGCAAAAGCGGGCAGACATGTTCAACACCGCTTTCGGCTCCACTGTGGGTCTGGCCACCGAGCGCGTGCCCATCGCCGGAGAGGTCATCAACGGCGTCACCGAGGTAGTCGTCGGCGAGGTGGTCGAGGGAGCGGAACGGAACACCTCTGCCGAGACTGCCCACCAGGCAGGAGAGTCCTCCTTCAACGCCCGCCAGAACGCTCTTGACCAGGCGTCGAACGGACTTCAGGTGGCCGGCACCCCGGCTGGTGTGGATCCGACGGACATGCGTCGCGACGTGACACAGCAGACGGGCGAGGGCTTCGACCACGGTAAGGAGCTTCAGCGGGAGGCCAAGGACCACTACAAGCGCAACCCTCCGAAATGACCTTGAGTTCGGCAGCAGTTGTCGAAGTTTCGTAGAGCCAGCGACCAAGCAGGGAAGACATGAGCGTCGGAAGAATGTCCGGCAGAGCGAAAGCGCTCTGCGTCGTTGTCGTACTGGCGGTCCTCGGTGCGGGCGTCTACTTCTGGTCGGCCCGCTCCGACGAGGGCACAGCGGACGCGCTCAAGGCACCGTCCAAACCGTGTTGGAACGGGACACCGAGTCAGGCCACCCTCCAGAAGCTTCTTGCGCCGGGCAACAAGCTCCTGCATCAACAGGATGATTTCCGGGTGGTCTCGGAGCACTATCCGAGCCATTGCGAATACGAAGCCCAGAGCGACGGCTCGCTGGACACCGTTCTGGACGTCGACATCGCCTGGAACGACGACACTCCTCCCACCGAGAAGCTCCCCACGGCCGACGCACAGGGGGACGAACCTCGCACACGGATGGACATGGGCGTCCTCGCGTACTACCTCAGAGCCTCGCAGGTGGTGTTCTTCGAGTGCACACCCGACCTTCCTGACGACGCACCCGCGTACATGAAGCGGGACAAGTACATCAAGGTCGATGTCCTTGCACGCCCGATGAAGGGCAGCGGCCTGTCCGCGACCGAGGCCCGCAAGGTCGGCGTGGACATCATGCTCCAGCTGGCGCGCGACGTCGCCAAGCAGGGGGGCTGCAAGAACGACACCAATCTCCCGAGTTCGGTTCCTTCGATCGGCACGGCGAATTGGCCTGGGTACGAGGGTTGACCTCTTCATGCGTTCGCGTGTCTGGTCCCTTGATTCACGCGGCGTCGGACGGGAAGTCCAACGAACTCGCCGAAGACGCAAAGGCAACCGCAAGAAGGAGGCTGACGGAGCGAATGTGACGGGTGGGAACACCACCACCAATGGTGGTAGACACCGGCGACGCCACGTTCAACGGCGCCCCTGCTCCTACGACGGACCTGGCCGGCGCAACGCAGAACGCCAGCAACCTGCGCGACCAGATCAAGGGCATCGTTACAGAAGCCACCGAAAGCGACACGACTGCCGCGCAAGCCCTGCGGCTGATCATTGACCAGGCCGAGTACGGCTTCTCAGATGTGAGCTACAGCAGTGGAGCCGAGGCCACTGAGGCCATTGCCGCTGCTGAGAAGGTCGCCTCAAGCAGGATCCGGAGGACGTGGGCAACCCCGAGCGCAACTCGCTCAACACCATCATGGCCAAGTACAGGAGCGACCCCTTGTTCGCCGAGAAGGTGGCCACAGATGTCGGCGCGAAGCGGACAATGGAGCTAAATGTCACGGACGCTTGACGGCCTGAGCTCTGGCACGAGACTCCACGCCCGTGGAGTGCGCTTGCTCTCGCGAGAATGTTCGTCGCTCGAGTCTGACCGGCTAGGCGAATGCACCTACTGCCACACCCACTTCTACTGGGTCCTGAAAGGCGTCCAGTGGGCACCCCCGACGCCGACCTGCCCATCACCTGGGCTCTGGCCAATCCCAAGATCGACAAGTAGCACGTCCTCGCCGCACTGATCGACAACGAGCCTCAACTGGCCGTCGACCTCGACTGCTTCCTCGCTTCATCCAGCTGCTGAGGCCCCTCTACCGCAACCACGACACCCCGCGCCCGGCTGAACCCCTCTTGAGGACTGGGGGCGGCGCGCGATGGGCAGGCGGGACCGATCCTGGTACTCGAAGGCACCCCAGCCTGAGCCCGTCGGCGAGGTGTCAGGGCAAACGGTGGAGGATGCCCGCACACCAAGGCGGCGAACTCAAGAGCCCTCTAACCTCACAGCTTGCCGAAGATCACTCCGCGCCAGGTCCAACCCGATTGGAGGACGGCGTCCTCCAATGGGTTGCGCAGGTCAGCACCGTTGAAGCGAAATGTCTCCGTCGCTTCTAGGCGGCCGCTCTCCCCGCGCTCGACTCTGTAGTGGCGGGAGACGGTCCTGTCGGGCCCGCGCGAGTACGATCCCGAAATCTTGAACTTCGGCGGATTCCCGACTCGGGTGACCTCCCACCCTTCCTCAAGGGCGCGCACCTCATGGTCTTCCTGGACCAGACGCATCCGAATCCGAACGGCACGCGTCAGCTGCGACTCGATGAAGATGGCCTGCCAGGCGGGCTCC
This sequence comes from Streptomyces sp. NPDC050997, assembly GCF_040660135.1. Lineage (NCBI taxonomy): Bacteria > Bacillati > Actinomycetota > Actinomycetes > Kitasatosporales > Streptomycetaceae > Streptomyces > Streptomyces sp. NPDC050997. The sequence continues at coordinate 26,211 of NZ_JBFAGK010000035.1, read as the reverse complement.
GCCATACGCCACTCCGCCACCAGATCGGCGCCCTTCGCGGCGCCGTCGCGGATAACGTACGGGACATCAGGCTGGTTGAGGCCGAGCAGGGCTTTGCGCACCTCAGCGGCTGAGCGCGGCGCGACACCGTTGTCGGGGTGCTTGGTTCCGGTCAGCTTGTCGAAGAGTCCCATGAAGTCAACCTATGAGAGGTCGGGTTGTAGGTGGAAGGTTTGCCGCTTGCGCGGCAGGACGCGCTATGAAGCCGCGCGGGTGTCCGGGCGGACCGTACGCACGAAGTCCTGGAAGTCGCCCAGGACGTAAGGGCATTGAGACGCGGTGGCCGTCAGAACCAGACGGATCACCGCCCGCTTGTGCGGATCGGCGACGTCCAGCATGGATAGGTACACTTGTGACTGGACGAGGTCGCGGTGCACGCCGCTGACGACGGCCGAGACGGCCAGTGTCTGCGTGAAGCCGGGCGCATCAGCCGAGCCGATCTCATGGTGTCCGGTGACCTCGACCGACGTAGCGGCCTGGCGCAGGCGCCCCACGGACTCGTGAGCGATCTCGGACAGCGCCGTCGCGTCCGGGCGGTACTCACCGTCGATTGTAATGTTCGCAGTGAATCCGGCATCCGGCTGCAAATACCGCGCGACGAACGCGGCACCCGGCGCGCCAGCTTCATCCGGCGGTTCAGCCCGCCAGCCTTCCGGCAGTTCGAATTGGATGGGTACGGGCAGGGTCGTGGGCATCTCGGGCCATCCTTACTACGGCAGTGGATCCACGGGGGCGTGCATCAGAACAGGCTGCTGACCCCGTCGCCGACCCACCCGGCTGCATCCCCCAAGGCGTCGGCCGCCGAGCTCGCGGTGTCGGCGATCTTCCCCGGGTCAACAGTAACCTCAAGGCCCACGGCGCCACCGAGGCCGGGGGAGAGGCCCACTTCAGGCTTCCAGTGCCATGCGCCGTCGGTGTCTTTGCTGAAGTTCAGGCTTGCCTCCGCGCCAGGACCGGCCCATCCCTCGACTGTCCCGCCCACTCCAATTCCCCCGACATCCGCACCCCCGGCGAGGCCTCCCTTCGCACCCGCGAATGCCTCGCCGCCCAACTGCACGCCCTCGACACCGGCCCCCGCGTTGGCACCGGCCTTGGCGCCCGCCATACCCTCCGCCCGCCCGTACACCCCGACGGGGCCCAGGTCGGCCCGCCCCTTGGACGAGGCTTCGCCGCCCACGAAGGCGCCTGCTTCGCCCTGGATGCCCTCGTTGGTGATGCCGCCAGCCATGGAGCCCTTGGCGCCCGCATAGGCTTCGGCATCCCCGGCGAGCTTCATCGGGCCGTTGGTGAGCGAGCCCTCCGCGGTCGCGCGGCCGAGGTCGGCATGCGCCTCGGCTTCGCCGAGCTTACCGGCCCCGATATTGGGGCCGGTGGCCGATGTACCGACACCGGGGCCGGAGGCCTCGGAGTCACCTTCGGAGACCCACCCACCGGTCTTCGCAGTGCCCTTGGGGTCCGGCTTACCTGCCTTCGCCAGGTCGCCCACGGCCGAGGCGTTGAATCCGCCGAACCCAATGCCGTCCCCCGAAACATCGCTCGTCGCGCGAGCTAGCGCCCGCTTCACACTCTGGTCGGCCTCGTCGACAGCCTTGACCGCCTTGGCGATGCCGTCGGTCCACCCCTGCGCCTTCTCACGGGCGTCGACCATCAGTTGGGAGTAGTCGGGGTCGTGGTGGAGGGCATATTTCTCCTGTTCGGAGAGCTTGTCGTACCCGACGTACGTCGCCTTGCCGGAGCCGTCGACCTTGTAGTCCTTCTCCTCAGCGTCCTGGACCAGATCCTTGACCGCCTTCTGCAGGCGGGTCAGCTCGGTGTGGGCGTCCGTGAGAAGACTGGCGACGGCCAGCGCCTCCGCCTTGGCGGCTCCGAACTCGACGGCAGTGGCGGAGGCGTACTGCTGCTGCGTGCCGTAGGCGAGCCCCTGCCAATTTCCGTTGCCCAGCACGGACTGCACGTGCTTCTCGTAGTCAGTCTTCAACTCACCAAAGCGGTCGCCCATCTTCTTCCACGCTTTCGACACGTCGGCGAGCGGAGACAGATCGGCCGTCATCACATCGTGGTAGTTCAACGTCATGGCCGTTCCCCGTCACATTCCGTCGAAGCTGCTCGGGGGCCGTACGCCGGACGCCTGGGCGCCGACGGTGATGTCCTGGTTCTGGAGGAGGGTCTTCGTACCGTGTAGCCCGTTCGTCTCCTGCTGCAACCGGCCCATCAGCCGGTTCGCCTGCCCTTGCCAAACGGTCAGCGCGTCGGATACAGCCTGGTCCGAGGCCCAGGCAGAGAGCCCTTTCAGTCCGGTGTCCTGCTTTATCAGGGGGCTCGCAGGGGCTACCGAGGCGACGAAGGGCGTCCGCACCGCGCCACCGCCGTCCGCCATACGGGCGGCTGCCTGGGTATCCGGCATCATGTGCTCTTCCATGAACTTCGCTGCGCGCGCCTTGTCGCCCGGTGAGCTCGCAAGCGTCGGCTCGCCACCGTCTCCGGATCCCATGAGCAACCCCCGTTGCATACGCATTTCATCCGTGCCGTGCCTGCCGCGCGCATCACGGAAGCTCACGGTGCACACTACCGGCCACGCCCCACCCCTGACGCCCCACCCTCGGCCTGAACAAGCTCACCCACAAAAGGAGGACGTTCGATTGGACAGACAGGGAGATATAGGCGATGGGTCTTGACTCGAATTCTTGTACACGTGTCACGCGGCTGGGGCCAGGAAAGTGAGTGCTGTTCCGAAGGCACTGGGGCTGTGTTGTCCACGGCTGGAGTGGCGGCGTCAGGCGTTGTAGCGGTGGAGCCGGCGGAACAGGTGCAGGCAGGCTTCGCGCTCGTGTATCGGGGACAAGCGCCTGCCAAACACCGATCCCAAGCTCCGCGAGCTGTTCGCCAAACTCCATGCCAAGCACGGAACGGTGCTAGTCGTGGTCGACCAGTCTGCCTCGATCGGCGCCCTGCCACTCGCGGTCGCGAGGGACATGGGCTGCCCCGTCGCCTATCTGCCAGGGCTGACGATGCGGCGTATCGCCGACTTCTACGCGGGCTAGGCCAAGACCGACGCGAGGACGCGTTCATCATCGCGGACGCGGCCCGCCCGATGCCTCACACCCTGCGGGCGATCGACGGCGAGGACTAGACGATCGCCGAGCTGGAGATGATCGACGGGTTCGACGACGATCTGGCCGGCGAAGCGACCAGGGTCGTCAACCGGCTGCACGGCCTGCTGACCCAGATCCATCCCTCGCTGGAACGAGTGCTGGGGCCGCGGTTGCAGCACCCGGCCGTCCTCACCCTGCTGGAACGGTTCGGGTCACCGGCCCAGATACGCAAGGCCGGCCGGTGTCGGCTGGTCACACTGTTGCGGCCGAAAGCGCCGAGGATGGCCGAGCGGCTGGTCGAGGAGATCTTCGCCGCACTGGACGAACAGACCGTGACGGTCCCGGGGACCGAGGCGGCCACGCTGTTCGTCCCGAGCCTCGCTGCCTCGCTGACGGCCGTACTTGACCAGCGCAAGCTGCTGGCCAGGCGGATCGAGGAACTGCTCCCACCCTCTTTCCAAAGTCCTGACGTCGATGCCGGGCATCGGCGTCAGGACCGGAGCCCGCATCCTGATCGAGGTCGGCGACGGCAGCACCTTCCCCACTGCCGGCCACCACGCCGCCTACGAAGGTCTCGCCCGGGCGACCCGACCTCCCCTACTACGACAAGAAGATCGCCCAGGGCAAGCACCACACCCAGGCCCTGCTCCGCCTCGCCAGACGCTGGCCGACGTTCTCTTCGCCTCCGCGACGGAACCCTCTACGAACCTCAACTGTCGGCCGCAGTTACCTGACCTGCGGCTCTGCGAAGACAACGACATCGAAGCCGAGCACCGGATGGCCATAGTTGCCCTCTGGGTCCATCAGCACCGGTTTGCCCAGCCGCCGCCCGATCTCTCGGAGGAAGCCGCAGAACACATCCAGTCGATCCTGGCCCTGCAACTCCCGCAGGTCGACGTCGAAGTCGACTTCATCGGCGGCATGAAAACGGAAGATCGCCAGCACATCGGCAGTCGGCCAGACCCGCAGATCCGGGCACTCAGCATCCGCTGGGCGGGACAACACGTCCTCCGCCCGGGGCACCGGAAGCACCCTCTCTCCCTCGGAGTACTGGCACTTCCAGCCCTTCTCCGCAACAAGATTGAGGACCGCCTGCCAGTCCTCCACCGAAGCATTTGAGACACGCAAGTCCGGCAACGACCCCATCAAGTCCGGGTCGAAGAAGCGCTCCACGTCATCCCACAGCTGGTCGGCCATCCCGCCATGCTGCCCGGCTCGCCGACCCACCGCACCCCCGTTTCCCTTGGCCCAAGAGGTAGGAGGCACCCTCCTGGCCGAGACCAGCTCCTCAGCTTCGACGAAGAACAAGCTGATCGCTTTGTTCGAGGTCCGTTCGAAGTCGGAGGACATGCCGCCGACGCACAACCGCCTTCCCAACGTCCTCGTTCGCACGCCGGCGTCAGTGAGTGATCGAACAACGCCGCCCTGGGCGGCTCTGCCTTGGTGGCGGAGGTCCGTTCATAGTGGATCTTCGCGGCGCAGCAACTCCGGAACGCATCTGTCCAGAACGTGTCGTTGAGGATGACCACCCTCCGCCCCCGCCGCGCTTCTCGGCGGCGTATGCGAAATTGGCGAATTTGTGAGCCTGATCTTTCCCGGAGGGATTCAATGAGTATTTCCCGTCGACCCTCTTCCAAGTGAGGATCATTTGCGGGGGAAGTGCAGAGCCCGTGGAATCCCATGGCTACTCAGTTCGGGCTGATACGCACTCAGTCTCATGGCGTCCATCTGCATCTCCTGAGCGCGGCTCTGGCTCAAGCGGGGAAGCCGCTCCAGCGACATGCTCGGAGCAGCCCGGCCAAGTATGCTTCCGGCGTCATCTTGTCTTGACCACCCGGAATGGAGTTCATCATGACCATGGCCCGCTTGTCCGCAGCAACTTGGAGCCTCTCGACGGTTGCCGTCGGCGTGCTGCTCGTCGGCTGCTCGGCCTCGGTCAACGTCGGAACGTCCACGCCGAAAATGTCTTCGGGCAAGCTGGCCACGCTCCTCGCCGAACGGCTCGCAGCCACAACGGGCCAGCCAAAGCCGGACATCACCTGCCCCGAGGACCTCGCCGGGAAGGTCGGCACCACCACCCGTTGCACGCTCACAGCGAAGGACGGCAGCACCTTGGGCGTGACGGTCAAGGTGACCTCTGTTGAGGGAGACCAGATCAACTTCGACTACAAGGCCGACGACACAGCTTCCCCGGCCCCGAACTGAGAACTGAGCCCTCCTTCGCGCTGATACTGCCGCCATCGCCGTCGGCGCTGACTTCGTTCGGACATACCGAGACGCGGAGGTACGTCGCGCCGGCCGCGCACGCTAAGGGGACACACGGGGCGAGTTCCGCATCCGGCCCGTAAAGGTGTGCAGGCCGTCATCGAAGCCGGAGTACTCACCATCCCGTTCCGCAGTAGCCCTATGCGCAACGACCCAGCCCACCCTCCCAGCTGGCGACGTAGGCGGCGACGGGCTCCAGTCGGCCGGCAGTGAGTCGGTGTAGTTGCCCCGGCTTCGCCGTCCCAGCGCCGGGCGTGGCACACGCTGAGCAGGCAGGACTGTTGGATGTCGCCGGTCGCAGCCAGGTGCCTCGCGGGTGTGTCGAGACCTTGGCCACCATCCAGTCGCATTTCTCGACGCCCCGGCTCGGTTCGTGGACGCGGATGGCGTCGTCGCCCCCTCGTCGACCGGACCGCCGTCCGCGTCGTGTCCCCGGTAGGTGTTGATCACTTGGGTGGTTGGCTTCAGGGGCTCCCACCTGACCACCGAACCCGCGCCGACGAAGGCCGGGAAGGACAGCGACCCGTAGCCTCCGGGCACGTGGGATCCGGCACATCCCAGCAGTGTTACGCGGCGTTCCGCCCTCCGCCAATTGAGAGCATTGCAGACGAAACGCCCGACTGGGCAGCGACCGGAGCCCGCTGGCGAATCAGGGTCGGTTCACGGCGTCACCAACATCCGCCATAGTCTTTGGCCATGGAGCTACTGGTAGGAATTCTGGTGAAGGGGCTGCTCTTCGCTTTCATTGCGGGCATGTTCGCTCTCGTCTTCGTGATGTCCAGACGTGGACGCAAGCAGGAGACGCAAGTCAGGGACGAGTATGCGCAGCTTCCCCGAATGGCTCCGGAACGTGGCTGGACCTACACGCCGAGCGCACAGGGGCAGATCGATCAGTATTGCGGCGTAGGCCCCTTCCCCCGCTCCGGCGAGAATCTGCGCGCCTTCCACTACACCACGGGGGAGTTCCGGGGCCGGTCCTTCAAGTTCTTCGAGTACCGGTACAACAACCCCATGTCAGGCGGCGAAGTCGCGGAGCGCAAGCAGCTCATCGTCGAATCGGTCTTCGTTGTCACGGCGCCGGGGTCGGGACCGAAGGTGGAGATTTACCAGCCGGGCCGGCTGGACGGTCTGATGGACCGCAGGAGCAAGATGGAGCTCGGCGTACCGGAGTTCGATCAGGAATTCTGTATCGCCACCAGGGACGAGGCCGCCGTTCGGGACGTTCTGAGTGGTGACCTGGTGCCCTTCCTGCTGTCGGACCCGCGAGCCAAGGATTCCCCGATTTCGTTGCGTGGCGATGAGATGTTGACGTGGTACACCGGCACATTGTCTCCACAGGCTGTCGACGAGCGGTTGAACTACCTGTCCGATGTGCTGGAGCGGATTCCGGCACAGGCTTGGACTGCCGCCTGAGCAAGCCCGTAGCAAGCCCGTAGAAAGTCCATGGCAAGCAGAGTGCCCCTTTCCCGGCACCAAAGGTTCACCGGGGCAAGGGGCACTCTGTCGTCCAGGAGTCCCTCAGGCAGAGTCCTTCAGGGGAAGAGTCCCTCAGGCAGGACTTTCGTCGGCCGGGCGCACCGTCCGGAGGAACTCCTTGAAGTCCCCGATCACATCGTCGAGTTGGGTCGGCTTCGCGGTGAGGACGAGTTCGATGACGGCGCGCTTCGCCGAATTCTTGACGTCCTCCATGCCGAGGTACACCTGACTCTGGAGCAGCTCCAGAGGTTCTCCCCTCAGGGTGGTGGAGAGGCGGAGGTTCTGGACCACGCCGGGTGCGTCCGTCAGGCCGGGGATGTCCGGGGTGCCGATTTCGGACTTCTTGACGACCTCTACGGTCCCTGCCTCGCCCAGCCGCTGCACCGACTCGGCGGCGATATCCCACATGGTGGCGTTGTCGTTCCGCATCCGCCCGGCGACGGTGAGGTTCGCCGTGAATCCCTCGTCGATGGAGGCGGGATGGAGCGCGACGAACGCGGCACCGGGTGCTCCCACCTCGTCCGGCGGCGCTGCCTGCCAACCGTCCGGCAGCGAGAACGAGATCTTGACCGGCAGTGTGGTAGCCATCGTGAATCCACTTCCTTGATGAGCGTCAGCTCAGACTAGAACCAACTGCCGACGGTGTTGTCCCAGCCATCGCCCACCGCGTCGGCTGCGTCACCGACCGAGTCGACCATCTTTCCGGGATCGACGGTGACGTCGAAAGAGACCTTGCCGCCGACGCCCAGGCCGACTCCGACATCGCCGCCGATGGTGAATTTGCCGTCCTTCATGCCCAGGTCGGCGCTGCCGGAAGCACCCACGCCCGCCCATGCCTCGCCGCTGACACCGGCACCGACGCCGGCGACGTCACCCGAGACGGACCCGGTGGCTTTGGCTCCGGCGAACGCCTCCGCTCCTGCGTGCAGTCCGTCCTTGCCGGCGCCGACGTTGGCTGAGGCGTCGGCACCCGCGAAGGCCTTCGCCTCGACCTGGGCCGCGGCGACGCCGTATTCCGCGCTGCCCTTCGCCGAAGCCTGAGCCAGATACGCGGTCCCCGACGCGCCGGCCTGCAACCGTCCGTTGGCTACGCTCGCGGCGACCGATCCGTCCACTCCGAGTGCGGAAACGCCCGCACTGCCCTTCAGCGTGGCGCCGCCCACCTCACCCTCTTTGGAGACACCCGCCGACCAGGCACTGGCGCCGCCGGTCCACTCGGCGAGCTTGACGGTCGTGTTGGTCTTGCTGCCAGGCGCGGCCGGATCTCCCTCGCCTGTCTGCGGCGGCTTGTCCTTGATGAACCAGTTGCCGTTTTCGTCCTTGCCCCACTCTTTGTCCTGGCGCCAGCGGCCTTCCTCGCCGCCCAACCACTTCTGCCGCTCCGCCATCCACCGGGTCTGGTTGGTCTTGCCGGCCCCGTGATCGGCGACCCACTTCTGGGTGTCGACATACTGCCGGGCGTCGACAAGCCAGCCAGGACTGTCGGAGGCGCCGCCCGCGAGGTTGTCGAGCTTCTTGGCCAATGCCTTGGCCTCGGGGTCCAACTGCGCGTGTGCGGCCTTCAGTGTCGCTTCCGCCGCGTCGTGATCCCCGGACTTCCACTGTTCGATCGCTGTCGTGGCCTGCTGCTGTGCCCAGCCCAGAGTGGAGGAATACGAGGAGACCGCCGTGGCCGCCCCGGACATCGCGTCGGCGGCGAGATACCAGTTGGTCTTCTCTTTGGACAGCGTGGGCCAGAACACGTCACTGGCCTTACCGGTCCATCCGGAAATCTTCAGGTCGCGCAGACCGTCGCCGACTTTGTCGAACTTGCCCGACCAACTGTTGAGGGTGGTGGTGAGCTCGCCCAGTTTCTTGGTGTCGCCCGGGATGAGCTCCTTGGGGTCGGTCGTCGACCCCAACGCGGCTGCCATGGATGAAGATTCCCCGTCTCTAAAAACTAACCCAAGTCCGACTTGACCGAATTCACCGCGTCACGAATGGCTTCGTCCGTCTCCGTGAAGTCGCCGTTGGCGGAGTTCAGCCCTTCCGCCAGAGTCGCCGCACAGTCGGCGAGGAGCCCGGCCCCCAGTTCCCACGTGGCACAGAACGCCGTCAACGCGTCGGCCGCCGACTGCTCCCCGAGTGAAGGGGCCTGCCCGGCCGGATCCTTCAGGTCTACTTTCTCGACCGATGTGAGACATTCCAGAATGCCCGAAGCGCCCTTCTTGAGGACCCCCGGACCTACTCCGAGATCGCCCACAGCGAGACCCCCCTTTTTCTTTTGACTCAGCCTGTACAGGCGCGCGTTGGCTGAAAGCCCCCTCACGCTAACACCAAGATCACGCTGAAAGTCGCGCTCTCACCGCCCCCTCACGACTCCTGCCACTCAGCTACGCCAGTTCGGGACAACGCACGCAGCGACGAAGAGATATCCGACCTCACTGCGGAACAACTGGTGAAGATATTTGGCGGACGAAATGAAGGGACCATGGAGCTCTACGGGTTTCATACCGGGGAGCCCATCCGGCAATACCCCGGGGGCAGTTATGCCACGTATGCTTCTGGCGTCTTCTTTACTTGATCACCAGGAATGGAGCCCCCATGACCAAGGCCCGCTTGTCCGCAGCAACGTGGAGCCTCTCGGCGGTAGCCGTCGGCGTTCTGCTCGTCGGCTGCTCGGCCTCGGTCAACGCCGACAAGTCCGAGCCGAAGGTCTCAAAGGACAAGCTGGCCACCACGGTCGCCGAGAAACTCGCCGCCACGACGGGCCAGCCGAAGCCGGACATCACCTGCCCCGAGGACCTCGCCGGGAAGGTCGGCACCAGCACCCGTTGCACGCTCACAGCGAAGGACGGCAGCACCCTGGGCGTGACGGTGAAAGTGTCCTCCGTCGACGGAGACAACATCAACTTCGACATCAAGGCCGACGACGCACCGTCCCCGGCCGCGAACTGACACCTGAGCGCGCCACTGACTGCGACGCCGACGCCGACCCCGACCCCGACCCCGAACTCGACTACCAGGGCGTCGGCGGTACGTACGCCATCACGGCGTCACCGGAGCAGAACAGTCACGCGCCTGCGCGGACCGCGCGGCGGAGGTCAGCACTCTCCCGCCTGACTGGACACCGCGTACGTGTACTTCGGCATCGTCACCGCCGCCTGGTCACCCGGTAGGCCCGGTGCGACCGTCTCGACGTTTCCCGAATGCGTGCGCGTGACGTGTACGCAGTAGCTCTTGCTCGCCCCGTCGGCCGTGATGCGGTAGGAGGCCCGGCCGGACAGGGTCGGGCCGGTGAGCTCGGCGTCCGCGCCGAACTGGGGAGCGTCGCCGCCGCCGTGTTCGACGATCTCGTCCTCGATCGTCGTGGCGTATTCATCGCCGTCGAACTCGATGGTCGCGTCCTCGTTCGGGTCGCCGTAGTCGAAGCTGCCGTCCAAGGCGCCCGTGGCCCCGTTCACCGCGCTGGTCAGCTCGCTGTCGTCCCACGACGCGTCGTCGGAGACCCCGAAGCCCTGGACCGCCATGTAGACGCAGACGCCGGCCAGGGCGACGAAGGTGACGCGGGCGACGGTGAACGCGGAGTCGGGCACTTCCTCGGCCGACGGATTGACGGCGGCCCGCCAGGCGCGCACCCGCTGCGACTTGACGCAGGCCATGCCGAGGAATACGGCGGCCAGCACCAGCCCCAGCACGTTCAGCTTGGTCAGCGCGTCCACCCGCCGCCCTCCAGCCACTCGCGCCGGCTCAGCATGCCCCGCAGCGCCACCGCCGTCATACCTGTCCCCGCAGCGCCACCGCCGTCATGCCTGCCCCCGCAGCGCCACCGCCGTCATGCCTGCCCCCGCAGCGCCACCACCGTCGTGCCCGTGGCCCTCGAGCCGCTGCCCGTCGTGCCTGTGGCCCCCGAGCCGCTGCCCGTCATACCCGCACCCGCCGCCGCCGGGCGTCCCTCACCGCCACCGCCGTACCGCCCAGCCCGGCCACCACGACCAGGCCGCCCACGACGACGTACGTCGCCAGGCGCGTGTTGCGTTCCTCGGCCGTCTCGCCGAAGTGCAGCGGTGTGATGGACGGGGCCTCGGCCCTGACGCCGCCGCCCTCCGGCTTGGGGGACTGGACGGGATGCTCCGGGTCCACGTCCGTCAGGGCCTTGACGGGGTCGATGACGCCCCAGCCGACGTTGCGGTCGTTGGCGGGGATCGAGCGTTCCGCCGTCTGTTCGATCTGGGCGACGACCTCCTGGGCCGTCCACGTGGGGTACTTGGACTTGAGGAGCGCGGCCACGCCCGCGACGTACGGCGCCGAGAAGCTCGTACCGTTGTCGGAGCAGTGACCGCCGCCGGGAACTGTGGAGATCATGTCGACACCGGGGGCGGCGACTCCCACGAAATCTCCCGACTGGGAGAAGGAGGCTCGCTCGTTGTTGCGGTCGGAGGCCGCGACCGCGAGAACGCCCTTGTACGACGCCGGGTAGGTGATCTGGACCTTGCCGCCCAGGCCGTCGTTGCCCGCGGAGGCGACGACCACGACGTTCTGGCCGAGGGCGTAGTTGACGGCGTCCTCCAGGCGCGAGGTGGGCTTCACGGCGTTGGCCGTGTCCTGGGAGATGTTGATGACGTCGGCGCCTTTGGTGACCGCCTGGCGGATCGCGTCCGCCAGGGTGAGGGCCGTTCCGTCGCCCTCCGCGTTGTTCTGCTTGATGGGGATGATCGTGGCGTCGGGCGCGAGGCCCACGAAGCCGGTCCCCTTCAGCGGGCGGGCCGCGATGATGCCGGCCACGCGTGTGCCGTGGCCCACCGTGTCGGTGGTGCCCTGGCTGTTGCCGCGTTCGATCTTCTCGCCCTTGGAGTTCTTCGAGGGCAGGAGGTTCGCGCCCTTGGACGCCTCGACGGCCTGCGTGAGCTGCCGGTTCTTGACGTCCACGCCGGTATCGATCACGGCCACCTGGACGTTCTTACCCCTGGACTGCGCCCAGAGTTCGTCAAGGTTGACGCGTTGCAGCGCCCAGGGGCGGCCCATGTACGGCTTCGACGGGAACGTGCACTGGTCGTCCGCGCGGGCGGCGGTCGCGGGCAGGGCGACCACCGAGACACTTGCCATGACCGTGGTGGCGGCGGCCAGTGCCGCCGCGCTCCTGCCCCGCCCGCGGATCGCCGACGTCCTTGCGTTCAGCATCGCTTCGTTCTCCTCCGCCCCGCCTCTACGAGCCCTGCGGCAGCCGTGCGGCCGCCTCCGACAGGCGCGGGCCCGTCGGCAGGAACGTCGACCACTCCGCGGGGACGGGCGAGGGCGTCACCTTCTCGTAGCCGAGCCGGGTCTGCGCGATCTTGGCTTCCTGGAGCTCCTCCTGGCGCTGCTTGGCGGAGGTGCCGACGCCCTGGTCGTCCGTGGCGCTGTCGCTGTTGGACTGCAGGGCGTAACGCAGGCCCGTGTCGGTGACCAGGAAGACGCCGCCCGCGCTGGTCTCCGTGCCCTTGAACTGGCGGTAGAGCTGGCCGGAACCGGCGGTGACATAGCCGCTGGAGGAGCCGGTGGGCAGCTCGGCGGGGAAGTCGGTGCCCACCCAGGCGGACAGGGTCGTCTTGCCCTTGCCGCCGACCGACAGCAGGACGTTGCAGACGGTGTTGCGGCCCGAGGTGGCGCTGCCACCGTCGTTCACGGTCTGTGGCTTGAACGTCGGCCAGGTGTTCTTCGCCGTCTCGAAGGGCGTGCTTTCGACGACCGCGCCGGGGCTCACCTGCTGCGCTTCACCGGCCTGCCCGACGGCGACGAGGTCGCCGCTGTTGAGCAGCAGCGTGGCGACGAACTCGGAGATCTCGGCCACCCGGCCGGGCAGCACCACGTAGTACTGCATCCGCGAGCCGTTGAGGGCCTTGATGACCTCGCCGACCTTGTCGTACTGCTCGGGGAGTCCGGAGGCGTTCGCCGTCGCGCCCGCGGTGCCCTCGATCGACGGGATGGAGATCGGGTCGCCCTTGCGCAGGGTGGCGAGCCACTCCTGGGACACCCGCTGCGGGGCGCGGCCCTGGGTGTCGAGGGCCTTCAGCAGCTCGGTGTCGCCGGTGTTCTCGATCTGGTACGACATGCCCTTCGCGTCGACCACGTACCGGGTCTTCTCGTCCGGGCCGACGACGTACATCAGGTCGCCGCCGGTGAGCTTGTCGGGCCCCTCCGTCTTGCCGAACTCCTTCTTGGCGAAGACGAACGCGGCTTTCTGGATGGCGCGGCCGCCCTCACCGGGACGTTCGCAGACCGCCCAGCGCTTGGCTGTCTCGGCCTCGTCGGCGGAGGGCAGACGGTCGGGGGCGTACGGGATGCCGATCGTGGCGCCGTGCGGCGGCTTGCCGCTGTCCAGGATCTTCTCGTCGACGGTGATGACATCGGCCTTGCCGGGGTCCAGCAGGAGCTTGGCCGAGGCCATGTTGAGGACCGGATGCAGCTGCTTCTGCTTGCCCGTCTTCAGCACCACGTACCGGGTGGTCGAATCGCTCGCGACGATGACGTGCTCTTCGGGGTCGTTCCAGCCCTTGGGCGCGGTCGGACTGAACATGCCGATGCCGCCGAACACCGCGAGGATCACCACGCCGACGATGGTGCCCGGCAACAGCGCCTTCAGCGGCTTGGGTGCGCCTTCCTCCGAGCCCGTCGGAGAGGGTTGGAGGAAGGATGCGAGCGTACGGCGCTTCGCGAAGGTGTAGGCGTTGAGTTCATCCCGCCGTGATGCCATCTGTGTCCGCTCTCTCCCCGTGCGGAGCCATGGGGGACCTGTGAAGGTTCTACCCCGTCCTCTGTTGCCTCTGATGCCTGGGCTGTCAGAGCCGCCCCCTACTATGCCTGTTGCGTGACCGTGCTGGTGGCACGGGTAGGGTGCTCAGGCCTGGAAGGGGCCGAAGGGCAAGGGTTTTAGGGAGAGTTCGGGGGTTTTGCAGTGATGGCTTCCGCAACGCGGGCCCGGTCGCGATCGCAATCGGGGTCGAGATCGGGTCGCGCGCGCCGGTCGGGTTCCGCCGGCTCGTCCTCGCCCCAGCCCCCCACGACACGATCGGGCGCGGCCTCCGCGGCCTCCGCCCCGTATCGCGGGTCCGTCGCTCCGCACCTCAAGTCACGCTCGGGGCGCGGCGGTTCGTTCACGGTGCAGCGGCTGGTCATGCTGGAGCTGGCGGCGGCGCTCGTCGCGGTCGGGTGGCTCATCGGCACGGTCGCGCTGGTGCCGGCCGGCGTGGTCGCCACGGTCCTCGTGGTGCTCGCTCTCGTACGACGCCGTGGGCTCTCCCTGCCCGAGTGGATGGGCACCCTGCTGGCGCTGCGGGCCCGCACCCGCAAGGCCGCGAACACACCTCTGCCGCCGGGCACCGACTCCGGTCTGGCGCCGGCCGTGGAGTGCGACCCGAACTTGAGGACGTACAGCCACAGTCGTGGCGACGACCGCGATCAGCGGCGACCGGTGGGCATGGTGGGCGACGGGGGATTCCTCACCGCGCTGCTCCAGGTGGAGTCGGACGCCGGTGCCCTGCGCGCGGAGCGCAGTCGCCGGCCGCTGCCCGTCGCGCTCGTGCAGGACGCCCTCGACGTCGACGGGATCCTCCTGGAGTCGGCGCAGATCGTGGTGCACACCCAGCCGGCGCCCGCGCTGCATCTACCCCAGCAGTCCGTCGTGGTGAGCAACTACGCCCCGCTGCAGGCCCAGACAGGCTCTCCCGCGGTGCGCATCACGTGGATCGCGCTGAAGCTGGACCCCGAGCTGTGCCCGGAGGCGGTGGCCGCGCGCGGGGGTGGTCTGCTGGGCGCGCAGAAGTGTCTGGTGCGGTCGGCGGAGCATCTGGCCAGCCGGCTGGCCGGTGCCGGGTTCCTCGCGAACATCCTCACGGAGGAGGAGCTGACGGCCGCGATCGCCACCTCCGCGTGCGCCAACCCGATGGTGACCGCGCAGGCCGCCCAGGCGGGGCGGGGCGAGGTGCCGCAGCGGCGGACCGAGGAGACCAGCCGCAGCTGGCGCTGCGACAACCGGCGGCACACCACGTACTGGGTGCGGCGCTGGCCTCAACTTGGCGATTCCGGTACGTCGTTGGCGCAGTTGGTGGCGCAGCTCACGGCCGTTCCCGCGCTGGCGACGACCTTCAGCCTGACCCTCGCCCGGGGGGACCGGAAGGATGTGTCCGTCGCCGGTCACCTCCGTATCACCGGCCGCAGCAACCAGGAACTGACGGACGCGCGACGCGATCTGGAGCGGGCGGCGCGGCAGGTGCGGACCGGGCTCTCCCGGCTGGACCGTGAACAACTCCCCGGCGTTCTCGCCACCCTGCCGCTCGGAGGTGCCCGCTGATGGCCATGACGACGTCGACGCAGTCGTCCTCGTCCGAGGGCGGGCCCGCGTTCAGGGAGCGGCTGCGTACCGGGTTCGGGCTGATCGGCCCCCGGCATCCGCGGCACACGCTGCCCGTGGAGCAGATGAGCGCGCTCACCCTGCCCCTCGGGGACGACGGTGTGGTCGCGGGCGTGAACGCCGAGGGGCAGCCCGCGGTGCTCGGCGTCAACCGGCCCACGCCGTACGACATTCTCCTCATCGGTGGTCTGTGGACGGCCCAGGTGCTGGCGCTGCGTGCGGCGGCGACGGGTGCCCGCGTGGCCGTGGAGACGGGCCGGCCGCAGGCCTGGATGCCGATGGTGCACGCCATGGGCGGCGGGCAGAACGGCCTGGCCGTGTACGACGTCGGCCGCGTGCCCCCGCAGGGTGCGTCGGCCGGCACCCCCGTACTGGTGGTGCGGGACTGCGGTATGCGCCCGCCGCGCGGACGCGTGGTGTCGGCACCCTGGCAGTCCGTGCTCACGCTGCTTCCGTATCTGAGTCCGGTCGCGCCGCGCCTGCTGCGCCAGGCGCGTCTGGTCGGCGTGCAGCGGGTGTCGCCGGACGAGGCCGCGGAGATCGGGCGGGTGATAGGGCTGCCGCGCCCCGAGATCGAGTCGTTGCCCACCCTGCAGGACGGTCTCACCCTGTGGTGCACGGAGCGGGACCGGCAGTACGTGCTGACACAGGCGACGGATGCCGAGACCGGGCTGCTGGGCATGGCCCGCCGCATGGACTGACGTGCCGTGTGGGCTGACTTGACCGTGTGGGCTGGCTTGACCGTGTGGACCGCAAGAGCTGAATTGAATGGACCGAGCTGACTGGGGCGACTCTTCGGGACGAGCCCGTCGGGACGGGAGCTGACGGCTCCTCGGGGCGGGGCGCAATGCGCCTCAGAGCCGGCCGCGATGCCTCTCGGGGCGGGCCGCGATGCTCCTCAGGTCGGGCTGCCAGGCCCAACGCACGGGGTGCGCTTCAGGCCGTGGTGTCATGTCCCATGAGTACACATCCGGCCGGACTGCCATGTCCAACTTGATGTGTTCTCACAGGCATTGGGACACTTTGCGGAAGCCCGTCGGGTGGGCGGGCCTGCCGGGCGCGCGGTTTTGATGATTAGGCTGGGGCAGAGCACGTCGCGAGTACCCGCGAGCGGGCGATGCGGGCTCTGCGACGACAGGCCCGGGGCCCGAAGGGGGATGGCCCGGCGAATCGGACGACAGTAACGGTCGCCCCAGCACGGCATGAGGGTGCTCGACCACACCAGGAGGAACTGTGAACAGCGATCGGGACGGGATCCGCGGGGGCTGGGACACACCCGACGACGACCAGACCGACGCGGAGTCCGCCATCGAGATGACGGGCGAGTTCACGATCGACTACGCCCCGCCGGCCTGGTACACGCAGAACGCCTCGGGCGCGTCGAACCCTGCTCCCCAAGCTCCGCCGCCCCCCGCACCACCGGCCCCGACGGCCGGCCCCGCCATGCCTCCCCCGCCGGTCGGGCCCCCCGTGGACGTACCGAACCCGCCGCCCGGCGGCCCATTCCAGCCCGCCTGGACGCCCACGCCGACGCCCGCACCCGTGGCGCCCGAGGAGGAAGCCGAAGACGGCGACCTCGTCAGCGGCGCGACGATGCGGATCTCGGCCTCCTCGCTGAAGCGTGAGATCGCGGAGCACAACGCGACGGGGAACACCGACGCCCAGGCCGGGGGGCACCCCACGGGCACCGACCCGACGGGCGCGCACTCCGCTGCCGAAGAGCCCGAGTCCGGCGTCGGTGACACCGAGGCCGGTTCCGAGCCTGTCGCGGGCGAGTCCGGCACGGAAGGCACGGCCGCTCCTGTCGCTCCTGTGGGTGGCATCGCGGCTCCCGCGGAGGAACCTGCCGCCGACGGCCGACAGGGGACCGACGACGGAAACGCGCCGTCCCCCACGGACCCGACGGATGCGCCGGAAGAGCCCGAGAGCACCGACTCGGCCGACTCGTCCGCCGAGGCTCCGGACTCCCCCGCACCGGAGGCCGCCGCGGACGACAACGGCGCCCAGAGCACCGAGCCGCCCGCCGACACCTACGACGCCGCTCAGGACACCGCACAGCCCGCAGGCCTCGCCGCTCCCGCACCGGACGCCCCGGCCGCCTGGGCTCCCCCGCCGGCACCGCAGAGCGGTGTCCCGCCGCTGCCCCCGTCCTACCAGCCCGCGGCACCGGCCCCGGCAGCGCAGTGGCCCGCACAGCCCCAGCCGGAGGCTCAGCCCGCCCCGCAACCCGACCCGGCCCAGGCTCAGCCGGGCGGATACGGCTTCCCGCAGCAGCCGCAACAACAGCCGCCCCAGCAGCAGCCGTTCCAGCCGCAGGCCCCGCAGCCCGCGCCCGCCGCCTGGAACGCCCCCGCGGCACAGCCCGCCCCGCAGGCGCCGCCGGGCTACGGCTTTCCGCAGCCCGGCAGTGACAACGCCCCGGCGCCCGCGGCACCCCAGCCCACCCCTCCGGCTCCCCCGCAGGGCGGCTACGGCTTCCCCCAGGCCCCTGCTCCGGCGCCGAACACCCAGGGCGGCCAAGGCGGTTACGGTTTCCCGCAACCCCCTGCCCCCGCGCCGAACACCCAGGGCGGCTACGGCTTCCCCCAGCCCCCCGCGCAACCGCCGGCCGGCCCGCAGCCGTCGGGGTACGGCTTCCCGCAACCCCCCGCCCAGGCCGCGCCGAACCCGCCCAACTCGCCCGCCCAGCCAGGCGGATACGGCTTCCCGCAGCAGCCCGCACAGCCTGGCCAGCCGGGCCGGCCCCAGCCGAACGCGGCGCAGCCCGGGCAGCCGGGTCAGCCGGGCCAGCCACAACCCGGCCCCCAAGGTCAGCAACCGCAGGGTCAGCAGCCCCAGCCGCCCGTAGACCCCCGCACCGGTGCCGCCTGGCCGCAGCCGATCCAGCACGACCAGCGGCAGCCGACCCATGCCGGTGCCGCGCCGCTCGGTTACACCGCGGCCGTGGAGCTTTCCTCGGACCGACTGCTCAACAGCAAGCGGCAGAAGGCGAAGAGCAGCCGTCCGGCGGCCGGTGGCGGCAGCCGCTTCAAGCTGGGCGGGAAGAAGGAAGAGGCCGAGCGGCAGCGGAAGTTGAACCTCATCCGCACCCCGGTGCTGTCCTGCTACCGGATCGCCGTGATCAGCCTCAAGGGTGGCGTCGGCAAGACCACGACCACCACCGCACTGGGCTCGACCCTCGCGACCGAGCGACAGGACAAGATCCTCGCGATCGACGCCAACCCGGACGCCGGTACGCTCGGCCGCCGGGTGCGCCGGGAGACCGGGGCCACCATCCGTGACCTCGTCCAGGCGATCCCGTACCTCAACTCGTACATGGACATCCGGCGGTTCACCTCCCAGTCCCCCTCCGGTCTGGAGATCATCGCCAACGACGTCGACCCTGCCGTGTCGACCACGTTCAACGACGAGGACTACCGGCGCGCGATCGACGTGCTGGGCAAGCAGTACCCGGTCATCCTGACCGACTCCGGCACCGGCCTGCTCTACAGCGCCATGCGCGGTGTGCTGGACCTCGCCGACCAGCTGATCATCATCTCGACGCCGTCCGTGGACGGCGCGAGCAGCGCGAGTACGACACTGGACTGGCTCTCCGCGCACGGGTACGCCGACCTGGTCTCCCGGTCCCTCACCGTCATCTCCGGTGTTCGCGAGACCGGCAAGATGATCAAGGTCGAAGACATCGTGTCGCACTTCGAAACGCGGTGCCGTGGCGTGATCGTGGTCCCGTTCGACGAGCACCTCGCCGCCGGCGCCGAGGTCGACCTCGACATGATGCGGCCGAAGGTGCGGGAGGCGTACTTCAACCTCGCCGCGATGGTCGCCGAGGACTTGGTACGGCATCAGCAGGCGCACGGTCTGTGGACGAACGACGGCAACCCGCCGCCGGTGGCCGCGCCGCCGATGCCGGGTCACCAGGGACAGCCGTACCCGGGACAGCCGGTTCCAGGCCAGCAGTACCCCGGTCAGCCGGGCCCGTACCCGCAGCAGCCGCCGCATCCGCAGCCCGGCCAGCCTGGTCAACCGGGACCGGGGCAGTTCGCGCCAGGCCAGCCTTACCCCCAGCCGGGCCAGCCGGGACACCCGGGTTACCCGGGACAGCCGCCCGCCCACCCCGGGCAGCCCGCCCAGCCAGGCCCGTACCCGCAGTCCGGCCCCCAGCCCTACCCCCCGCAGCAGGGACAGCCCGGTCAGTCGTACGGCTATCCGCCGCCGGACGGGCAGACCCCGCCCCCTCCCCCGCCGCCACAGCGGTAGGCCTCACGGCATGAACGAAGGGCGGCCGGTGCCCGAGGCACCGGCCGCCCTTCGACGCCGTAAACAGAAACGGAGGCGGAGACCTCCTACTCGGCCGCCGCCCCCGCCACCAGCTCCCGGCAGCGCTTGACGTCCTCGGCCATCTGCTCCAGCAGCGCGTCCAGCGTGTCGAACTTGGCCTGCCCGCGTACGAAGGCCAGGAAGTCGACGGCGACGTGCAGCCCGTACAGGTCGAGGCCGACGCGGTCGATGGCGTACGCCTCCACCGTGCGCTCGGTGCCGTCGAACTGCGGGTTCGTGCCGACGGAGATCGCCGCCGGCATCGCCTCGCCGTTCACGTGCAGCCAGCCCGCGTAGACGCCGTCGGCGGGGATCGCGGTGTGCGGGAGAGTCTCGACGTTCGCGGTCGGGAAACCGAGTTCGCGGCCACGCTGCGCGCCGCGGACGACCACGCCCTCCACCCGGTGCGGGCGGCCCAGGATCTCCGCGGCACCCTCGACGTCGCCCTCGGCGACCAGGCGCCGGGTCAGGGTCGAGGAGAAGGGTTCGCCGCCGCCGGCCTCGCCGCGGACGTACAGATCGACGATGTCGACCTCGAAGTCATAGACCTTGCCCTGCCCGGCGAGGAACTCCACGTTCCCCGCGGCCTTGTGGCCGAAGCGGAAGTTGGGGCCCTCGACGACCGCCTTCGCGCGCAGCTTGTCGACCAGGACCTTGACGACGAACTCGGCGGGCGAGAGTTTCGAGAACTCCGTCGTGAAAGGGAGGACCAGAACGGCGTCCACGCCGAGGTCCGCCATGAGTTCGGCGCGGCGGTGGTGCGGGGCCAGCAGCGGCGGATGGCTTCCCGGGCGGACGACCTCGCTGGGGTGCGGGTCGAAGGTGACGACGACGGAGGGAACGCCCAGCTCACGGGCGCGTTCCACGGTATGCCGGATGATCAGCTGGTGTCCGCCGTGAACTCCGTCGTAGGACCCGATGGTGACGACGCTGCGTCCCCAGTCCTGAGGGATGTCCTCCAAGCCACGCCAGCGCTGCACTGTGACCGCTCCTCGTCGCATCCTCGCCGAACCTGTGTCCGTCGCTCTGCCTCTTACGCAGGTCTAAGGGTGCCATGCCGCGTGCCTCGGCTCCGCATCGGCATCGGAGCTGTGACCCTGCGCACCGACACCAGCCACGCGGGCACTCCCACATCAGCCCGTCACGCCTACACCCGCGCACCCGTCACGCCGGCACCCGCACACCGGCCAGGTTCTCGATCGCCCGGCGGGCACCGGGCCCCACCACCGCCGCCCACTCCTGCGGGGCGTCCGTCAGCCAACCGGTCAGCAGCGCGGCGAATCCGGGAACGCGCCGCCCCAGGTCGACGA
This sequence comes from Streptomyces sp. NPDC050997, assembly GCF_040660135.1. Taxonomy (NCBI): domain Bacteria; kingdom Bacillati; phylum Actinomycetota; class Actinomycetes; order Kitasatosporales; family Streptomycetaceae; genus Streptomyces; species Streptomyces sp. NPDC050997. The sequence goes on along the minus strand of NZ_JBFAGK010000035.1, from coordinate 5,344 downwards.
GGCTTCGGTCGAGGCAGGTCGCTCCCTTCGGGGTGCGGAGCAGAAGGAGACCGGTGCGGTGGACCAGGCCGCGGGCGACCAGCGGGTCGTCGTCGGAGGCAGCCGCGTGCAGCACGGCGATCAGGACGGACGGGTCGTGTTCCTGGGTCAGGAGGAGTTCGAGGAGCTCCTGGCGAAGGGGGCGGGAGTCAGGCGTACCGGACGCGGCGAGTACGCCCGCGAGCGCCACCCGCACCTGCATGGGGCCGCCGTCCAGAAGACCGGTGACCAGCGGGAGGAGGACCGCGCGGGCGGCGGGCCCGTGGTCCAGGCGCCGGTCGACGTACCCGGCCAGGTACACGACGGTCTCCGGGCGCCGCTTCACCGCCTCCCGCAGCAGGGCGGCGACCCGGCGGGCCAGGGCGGGCGTGGTGACGTCGGCGAGGGTGCGCAGTGCTTGGCCTGCGTCCGGGCGGCACAGCCGCGCGCGGAAGGCGTCGAGGACCGGGTCGGGGTGGGTCGCGAGGGCGGGGACGAGGGCGCTCGGCGGGAGCTGCGGGTCGCCGGCCGCGAAGTGCCCGAGTGCCTGCGGGAGATGGCGGGCGCGGGTGCGCGGGTCCCGGACCAGCAGGGCGAGCGCACCGCCGTGCGGCGTGCCGTCGTCGGGGCGGGCGAGCAGGGCGAGGGCGGCGTGGCGCAGCAGTTCACGGTTGGCCTCGGTACGTACGTGCGGGGCGACCCGCAGCCCGTACGTCGCCGCCGCGACCCGCCGTGCGGGCCGCTCGTCGCGGGCCCACCGGTCGACGGCCCGGCAGATCGCCGACGGCTCGTCCTCCGCCAGGACGGCGAGCAGTTCATCGGCCCGTCCGTGCGCGCGGGCCACGAGCAGCTCCGTGAGGTCGTCCGACGCGCGGTGCCGGTGGGTGTGCAGCAGGGCCTGTGCGGCCTTCGCGACGGTCGCGTCCGGGGTGGCGGGCAGCGGCCGTTCGTCGTCGAACCAGCCGATGAGGTGGGTCTGTACGACGGTGGGGTCCGCGGTGAGCAGCCGGGCGACGGCGTCGAGGAACCGTGGTCCGGCCTCGTGCGGAGGGCCGTCGGCCAGGACGAGACGGCGCAGGAGGTCCAGGCGGGTGTCCTGCGGGAGCGGCAGGGCGGTCCAGAAGTCGGGCCCGAGGTCCGCGGGCAGCGGCCGTTCCTGTCGCCGCCGGCTCACGAGCCGGTCGGTGAGCAGGCGCAGGACGGGCGTGTACGGGGTGGCGTCGGGGACGCGTCGTAGGACCTCGGCGAGAAGCCGGGCGGCCCACCAGGAGTACGGGTCGGCGTCGAGCGCGTGGGTCAACTCCTCCAGCCGGCTGGAGAGTTGGGGGGCGCCGTGCTGGCGGGCGAGGAGCAGCAGGGCCTGGACGACGGGTCCGATGCGGTGGTGCGGTACGGGCGCCCCGGGTGCGGTGCCTGGCGGGTCGGGACGGCGGCGGTGGACCAGGGCGCGCAGGGCCTCGTCCAGGTCGAGGTGCGTGCCCTGGAGCCAGTCGGCGAGTTCCTCGTGTGCGAAGCGGTAGCCGGTACCGGCGGGGACGAGGAGGCCCTCGGTGAGGACGGCGGACGCCCAGCCGGTGCCGCCGCCGAGCCGCGCGGGGGCCTGGCCCCACGGGAACACCGCCTCGAACGACTCCCGGTCCAGTTCGCCCTGGCCGGGGCCGAGGCTGCGGCGGGCGGCCTCGTGGACCTGTCCGGAGATCTTGGCGGCGAGCCGGCGCACGGCGGCACCGCGCAGTCCGCGTTCGGCGGCCAGGCGGACGGCGACGCGGAGGCACATGAGGTCGAGATACGCCGTGAACACGTCGTCTCTGTCGACGGGGGCGTGTGCGTGCGCGTGGTCGTGGGCCGGTGCCTGGGGCGCGTCGGGGAGGGCGGCGTGGATCTCCGAGAGGAGCCGGAGGGTGAGGGGGTGGCGGGCGTCGGGATCCGCGAGGGCGTTCTCGGGGACGCGGTAGCGCGCGCGTGCTTGGCGGGCCTCCTCCTCGCGGAGGTCTCCCAGGCGCACGCGGGGAGGGACGAGCCGCGGCGTGGCCCCGCCCCCGCGACCGCTTCGGTCGTTGCCGTCCCTGGGCGAAGTCCCGCCCCCGCGGGCCCGGCCCCCGCCGTCCTGGCCCCCGCCGCCCCGTCCCTGGCCGTCCCTCGGGTCGTACAGCATCTCCGCCGGGAACCGCGCCCCCGCTTCCTCCCAGTACTCTCCCCGGCACGCCACCAACAGCCGTGCGCCCGTCTCCCGCAGCCACTCCGCCGTGCCGGCGGTCCACTCGGCAAGGCGGTGGGCCAGCACCGCCGGCATTTCCTCGGGTCCGTCGAGGAGGAGCAGAAGGGGGCGCCCGGCGGTGTGCGAGAGGCGGGCGAGGCGGCCCGGGGTGAGGTCGCCGAGATCGGCGGCGAGGCCGGACCGCGATGCCGCGACGATCCGGGCGGCCCGGGTCAGCGCACGGCGCACGGCGTCCTCGACCGAGAGGTCCCCGTCCTCGAGGTCGGCCCCGCGCAGCCACAGTGTGGGGGCCGGTTCCGCACCCTGGTGGCGCCGGGCGGCCAGGGCCGCGAGTTCCGTCGTACGCCCGCTCCCGGGATCGCCGACGAGCCCGAGGACCGCGGCCGGCCCCTGGACGAACGCGGCGAACTCCGCCGCCGTGGCGGCCCGTTCGACGGCCTGCGCGATCGGCTGCGGCCCGTCCTGCTCCACGGAGGCGGCCGTCAGTTCCAGTACGCCCGCGAGGTTGAGGTCGGTGCCGTAGGCGGGGACGGTGGTCGCGTTCTCGGTGAGCAGGGCGGTGAGGGGGCCGTCGGGGGCCGGACGCAGCGGGACCGCGAAGCCGACGTCCCGGTGGCCGCTCTGCAGGGCCGTGCCGAGGACACCGATCACCGCGCCGGTCGCGGCGTCGAGCACCGGGCCACCGGTGGCTCCACCGCCCGGCCGCAACGCGTCCCGCCCCGCCGTGCCGATCGCCAACTCCAGTGCGTCGTCGAGGAGATGGCAGCGGTCCGTGGCCGTGTACGTCACACCGGCCGCTCCCAGGACCCGTGCCTCGCGCCAGCACCCGGCCGGGATCCGCACATACGCGCCGGTCTCGACCCGGTCCCGCACGGTCACGGGAAGCGGGTCCAGGCCGAGGCCCTCGGTGCGTACGAGGGCCAGATCCAGCTCGGGCAGCGGGGTCACCGCGTCGGCGGTCACGACGCAACTGCGGTCCCCTGCGGCGTACAGCACGAGCCGGGGCAGGCCGTCGACGGTCTCGTGGCTGGTGACGACCGTGCCGTGGTGGTCGGCAGGGAAGCCGGTGCCGCGAAGGCGCCCGGCGAGGTCGTGGATGCGCACGAGCGCCTCGTCGCAGCCGCCGCGCGCGTGCCGGGAGCGGTCCGCCGGTCGGGATGCGTGTGCGGTGTCGTCGGTCCGGGGCGGCCGTGCTGTGTCGTCGGTGCGGGGCGGCCTTGCTGTGTCGTCGGCGTCCCCGGCCCACGGGCTCCGTCCCACCATGCTCGACCCTCCCCGCCGTACGCGTGTGCGTGTCTTCCGTACGCACGCACGTGCCTGTTTTCGACGGTAGGCGGGAGGTGATCAACGGGACAGATGCCGTGGCGAACGCGCCCCCTTCCGCTCCCCCGGTTCACTCCGAGCGCCTGCCCGGACGGGTGAATGGACGGGGGCAGCTGGATACACCCTAGGGGTGGGGGAACCGAGGGGGACCGTGGAGCGGCGTCAGTGACGACCCCGTGATCGCCGCTCCACGGGCGGAGAAAAGACCGTGCGCACGTCAGCCGAAGACGGCCAGGCTCTTGGCCTTGCCCTTCTGCTCCTCGACGAGGGCGAGGAAGACCCCCTCGGGGTCGAAGACGGCCACGGCGCCCCGGCCCGCGTACTCGTCGGGCATGTCGAGCCGCACGCCGTTCATCAGCAGCCGGGCACGCCGGGCGTCCACGTCCCAGCGCGGGAACGCGGCCACGGCGGCCTCGGCGATCGGCATCACCGTCAGCTCCTGCTGGAGCTGGTCGAGGGTCCGGGCGGAGTCCAGCTTGTACGGACCCACGCGGGTCCTGCGCAGCGCTGTGAGGTGACCGCCGACGCCGAGGTCGGCGCCGAGATCGCGGGCCAGGGCCCGGATGTACGTGCCGGACGAGCAGACCACCGACACCACCAGGTCGAGGACCGGGGTGCCGTCCTCGGCGACGGCGTCGCGGACGTCGTACACCGCGAAGGACGAGACGGTGACCGGCCGGGCGGGGATGTCGAACTCCTCGCCCTCACGCGCCCGCTTGTAGGAGCGAACGCCGTCGATCTTGATGGCGCTGACCTTGGACGGCACCTGCATGATGGCGCCGCTCAGCTTGGCGATCCCCGCGTCGACGGCCTCGCGGGTGACCTTCGAGGCGTCGACCGACCTCGTGATCTCGCCCTCGGCGTCGTCGGTGAGGGTGGTCTGTCCCAGGCGGATGGTGCCCAGGTACTCCTTCTCGGTGAGCGCGAGATGCCCCAGCAGCTTGGTCGCCCTCTCGATGCCGAGCACGAGCACGCCGGTCGCCATCGGGTCGAGCGTGCCGGCATGCCCGACGCGCCGCGTCCTCGCGATCCCGCGCATCTTGGCGACGACGTCGTGCGAAGTGAAGCCCGACGGCTTGTCGACGATGACAAGGCCATCGGGCGTCTGGATCTTCTCGGTCATTCGGCGGTGTCGTCCTCGTCTTCACCCGGCTTCTTGTACGGGTCCGCCTCACCGGCGTAGTTGGCGCCGGCGGAGACCTCGCGCACCTTCTCGTCGGACTGGCGCGCCCTGTCGAGAAGGTCCTCGATGGTCTTGGCGGTGTCGGGCAGCGCGTCCGCCACGAAGGTCAGCGTCGGCGTGAACTTCACGCCCGCCGCGGCGCCCACCGCGGAGCGGAGCACGCCCTTGGCGCTCTCCAGTCCGGCGGCCGCGGCCGCCCGCTCCTCGTCGTCGCCGTACACCGTGTAGAAGACGGTCGCCTCCCGCAGGTCACCCGTGACCCGGGTGTCCGTGATGGTGACGTGCGAGCCGAGCCGCGGGTCCTTGATCCCGCGCTGCAGCTTCTGGGCCACCACCTCTCGGATGAGGTCCGCCAGCCTCTTAGCCCGCGCGTTGTCGGCCACTGGTCGTCTCCCGTTCTTCCTGTTCCACGTACAAAAAATCTGGTCGACCGAAAAAAATCTAGTCGTCGTCGCCGTGCAGGCGCCGTCTCACCGACAGCAGCTCCACCTCGGTGGGGGGGGGGGGCCGCCCCCCCCCCCCCGCCCCCCCCCCGGCGCGGGGCCCCCCCCCCCCCCCCCCCCCCCCCCGCGCGCGCCCCCCCCCCCCCCCCCCGCGGACAG
>NZ_JBFAGK010000034.1:25485-63494 GCF_040660135.1 Streptomyces sp. NPDC050997 | reverse complement strand
GTTACATTTCGAACCCGGAAGCTAAGCCTTACAGCGCCGATGGTACTGCAGGGGGGACCCTGTGGGAGAGTAGGACGCCGCCGAACAATTTTTGGAAGGACCCCTGGTCCCCAGCGTTCAGCTGGGGCCAGGGGTCCTTTTGTTTTTCCAGTGCGCGCCGGGTACCCGGCTGCGCGAGAATGACTTGCAGTACCGAAGACAGGAGTCACCCATGTCCACCAACTCTCCCGACGATCGACCGGAGCGCGACCAGCGGCGACGGGACAGTGGTGACCGTGGCGACCGCGGCGGCGACCGTGGTGGCGACCGCAGCGGTGACCGTGGTGGCGAGCGCGGCGGCTTCCGTCGCGACGACAACCGGGGCGGGTACGGCCGGCGGGATGATCGGCGTGAAGGCGATCGTGGACCGCGTCCGGCGTTCCGACCTGATGACCGTTCTGCGGGGCCGCGTCGTGATGACCGTTCTGCGGGGCCGCGTCGTGATGACCGTTCTGCGGGGCCGCGTCGTGATGACCGTTCTGCGGGGCCTCGGCGTGATGACCGTTCTGCGGGGCCTCGGCGTGATGACCGTTCTGCGGGGCCTCGGCGTGATGACCGTTCTGCAGGGCCTCGGCGTGATGACCGTTCTGCAGGGCCGCGTCGTGATGACCGTTCCGCGGGGCCGCGTCGTGATGACCGTTCCGCGGGGCCGCGTCGTGATGACCGTTCCGCGGGGCCGCGTCGTGATGACCGTTCCGCAGGGCCCCGTCGTGACGATCGCCCCGCAGGACCCCGGCGTGACGACCGTGACCACGGTCCCCGTCGTGATGGAGACCGTCCGACCTTCCGCCGCGATGACCGTGGGGAGCGCAGGGACGACGACCGCGGTGGATTCCGCCGCGACGACAACCGTGCTGGTTATGGGCGTCGTGATGACCGCCGTGATGATCGTCGGAGTGACGACCGTGGTGGCGATCGCGGTGGTTTCCGGCGTGACGACCGTCGAGACGACCGCCGTAGTGACGGTGACCGTGGTGGTTTCCGTCGTGACGACCGAGACCGGGACCGTGGGGTCCGGAGTGACGACCGGGGCGGCGACCGGGGTGGTTTCCGCCGTGACGATCGTGACCGTGACCGCGGTGGCGACCGTCGCGATGATCGTGGTGGCGAGCGCGGTGGCTTCCGTCGCGATGACAACCGCGGTGAAGGGGGCGGATTCCGGGGTCGGGACGACCGTGATGCCCGTGGGCCCCGCAGGGACGACCGAGGTGACCGCCAAGGGGGCTTCCGTGGACGCGATGACCGGCGCGGTGGCGGTAGCTTCCGTGACGAGCGTGACCGGGACCGGGAGCCGATCAGGCGGCTGCCGATCCCCGAGGACGTCACAGGTGACGAGATCGACAAGGACGTACGGCAGGAGCTGCAGAGCCTGCCGAAGGGGCTCGCCGAGGACGTCGCCAAGAACCTGGTGATGGTGGCCCGGCTCATCGACGAGGACCCCCAGGGTGCCTACGACTACTCCAAGGTGGCCCTGCGGCTCGCCTCGCGGGTTGCCGCCGTACGCGAGGCGGCCGGGTTCGCGGCGTACGCGAACCAGAAGTACAGCGAGGCGCTCGCCGAGTTCCGGGCAGCGCGACGGATGACCGGCAGCGTGGACCTGTGGCCCGTCATGGCCGACTGCGAGCGTGGGCTCGGGCGGCCGGAGAAGGCGCTGGACATGGCCGGTGCCCCCGAGGTGCGCAAGCTCGACAAGCCCGGACAGGTGGAGATGCGGCTCGTCGCGGCCGGCGCCCGGCGGGACATGGGGCAGTTGGACGCGGCGATCGTGACGCTGCAGAGCCCCGAGCTGGCCTCCCACTCCGTACAGCCGTGGACCGCGCGGCTGCGGTACGCGTATGCCGACGCCCTGCTTGCCGCCGAGCGGCAGGACGAGGCGCGGGAGTGGTTCGCCAAGGCCATTGAGGCCGACAAGGACGGCAGCACGGACGCCTCGGACCGGCTTGCCGAGCTGGACGGTGTCGAATTCGTCGACGCCTTCGACGAGACCGAGGTCGAGCCCGAGACCGAGCCTGAGATCGAGACCGAGCCCGAGACCGAGCCTGAGACCGAGGCCGAGGCCGAGGCCGAGCCCGAGCCCGAGACCGAGCCCGAAGCCGAGACCGAGACCGAGCCCGAGGTCGAAGCGGAGGTCGAGCCCGAGCCCTCGCACGACGTCGAGCTCCAGGAACCCTCCGTGGAGAAGGCCGAGGACGGCGACAAGGACTGACGCCTTGTGTGAAGGGCGGGATCCCGGGCCGGGGTCCCGCCCTTTCGGCTGTCCGGGCGGCTAGCGGTCCAGCGCGCGCAGCACCAGGCCCGACGCCGGCTTCGGCCCGAACGACGTCGACTTACGGGGCATCGTGACACCTTGGCGGGCCAGGTCGCGGACGACCTCCTCGCGGACCGGGTGCATCAGGACGGCCGTACCGCTGTCACGCTCGGCCTTCTCGACCGTGGCCGCCGTGTCGTGGATGTAGGTGATGCGGGCGGGGTCGTCCTCGGGGATGTGCCAGACGTGGTCGAGGAGAGTGGCGTGCAGGACCGTCGCGTCGAGGGTGCGCCAGGCGGCGGGATGCTCGGCGGGGACCGTGCGGGACAGCAGGTTCGGATCCGGGCGGTCGATCAGATGGAAGGCACCGTCACCGGCCAGCAGGAACGCGTTGCCCTCGCGGGCCGCGTCCGCCAGGCTCTCCAGCCCCTGCGCCAAGGGGACTTCGAGGCGGCGTACGCGGAACAGGCCGTCCAGGGCGGTCACCGCGTCCGCGACGGGCAGGCCGTGCAGGAGGCGGTGGATGGCGCGGACGCGCAGGGGGTAGCGGGCCGTGTCGACGAGGAGGACCAGGCCGTAGTCCCAGGGGCTGGGGGAGGGATGCTCCGCGCGTAGACGCCGATAGGTGGCCCAGCGGTGGTGGCCGTCGGCGATGAGGGCCTGATGGCGGGCCAGGTCGGACTGGACGCGGTCCACGTCGGCCGGATCGGTGACCGACCACAGGCGGTGGCTGTAGCCGTCCTCCGTGGTCGTCGCGAGAAGCGGGGGCTGTTCGGCGAGCCGCTCGACGACCTCGGTGGTGGCGGACGCGGCGCCGTCGCCGCGGTAGGTCAGGAGCAGTGGCTCCAGGTTCGCGGAGGTGGCGCGCATGAGGGCGGCGCGGTCGGCGACGACATGCGGTATGACGTCCTCGTGGGGCAGGACCACGCCCTCCGACGGTTCGGACAGGCGCAGGGCGCCGATGACGCCGCGCTGGAGCAGGCCGGCGCCGTCGCGCTGTTCGTAGACGTACAGGCCCGGTTGGGAGTCGGTGGTCAGGACTCCCTCGGACAGCCAGCGGCGCAGGGTGCGCGCCGCCTGTGCGTTGCGTTCGGCGGGAGTCGTGGCCTGGGGGAGGATCAGCCGGACGATGTTGTGCGGGTCGGCGGACTGCAGGTGGTGCACTCCGTCGGGACGTACGACGACGTCGTACGGAGGAGACGTCACGGCGGCCAGGTTGCCGACCCGGTCGGGGTCGTAGCGCAGGCCTCGGAACGGGGTGAGTTCCAGGCCTCGGGGCGCCGTTGCTTCCGAGTGACCTGCTGAGTTCATCCCGGCATCGTACGTGTGTCAGTGGCATGCGGGATGATCGGGGGAAAGCCGTCGAACGAGGAGCGATGCGGAATGAGCCAGCGTGTCAGGACGAGGCCCGAGGGCAGTGGGCGGGCCCTGAGCGAGGCGTACGACACGGCGCTGCTCGATCTGGACGGGGTGGTGTACGCGGGCGGGAACGCGATCGCGTACGCCGTCGAGTCGCTGGCGACCGCGCGTGAGGGCGGGATGCGGCTCGCGTATGTCACCAACAACGCGCTGCGCACGCCGGACACCGTGGCCGAGCACCTCACCGAGCTGGGCATACCGACGGGTTCGTCGGATGTCATCACCTCCGCGCAGGCGGTCGCACGGCTGATCGCCGAGCAGGTGCCGGCCGGTGCGCGCGTGCTCGTGATCGGCGGCGAGGGGCTGCGAGTGGCGCTGCGCGAGCGCGGCCTCGAGCCGGTGGAGTCGGCGGACGACGATCCGGTGGCGGTCGTGCAGGGATACGGCGGTCCCGACCTGAAGTGGAGTCGTTTCGCCGAGGCTTGCTACGCCATCGCGCGCGGGGTGCCGTGGTTCGCGTCCAACACCGACCTGACGATTCCGAGCGCGCGCGGGATCGCGCCGGGCAACGGCGCGGCGGTGGAGGTCGTACGGATCGCGACCGGGGCCGATCCGCAGGTGGCGGGCAAGCCGCTGCCGCCGATGCATCGTGAGACGATTCTGCGGACCGGCGCCGAGCGGCCGCTGGTGGTGGGGGACCGGCTGGACACGGACATCGAGGGGGCGTTCAACGGGGAGGTCGACTCGCTGCTCGTCCTGACCGGCGTCACGGACGGGCCGCAGCTGCTGGCCGCGCCGCCGCAGCACCGGCCGACGTATGTCGACGCCGATCTGCGGGGGTTGCTGACAGGGCAGCCGGAAGTCACCGGGGACGAGGAGGGCTTCAGGTGCGGCGGCTGGACGGCGAAGGCCGGGGCCAAGCAGGGGAGGCTGGAACTCGACGGTGACGGCGAGGCCTTGGACGGGCTGCGGGCGCTGTGCGCGGCGGCCTGGACGTCGGCCGGTGACGGTGTGTGCGAGCTGGACGGGGGGAAGGCGCTGGCACGGCTGGGCTTGTGAACCCATGACCCGAACCCATGACCCGAACCCATGACCCGAACCCATGACCCGAACCCATGACCCGAACCATCAACCGAACCCATGACCCCGTGAACATTCCTGTCCACCGGGATCGTGGCTGAATGCGAGGGTAGGCTAACCTAACTACGTGTTGGTCGACAGTCCCCCCGAACAGCGCGCGGAGACCGCCCCCGCGCCCCCGAACCGCAGGGCGATACGAGTCGTCGGATTGCTCGTCTCGGTCATGATGCTGGTGCTCGTCGCGGTGGCGAGCATCGCGATCGGCGCCAAGGCGCTCTCCGTGGGAGAGGTCTGGCACGGCCTGTTCGAGGATTCGGGGACGTACGCCGACGTCGTCGTCGCCGACCGGCTGTCGCGGACCGTGCTGGGCTTGCTCGTCGGCGCCGCGCTCGGGCTGTCCGGGGCGGTGCTGCAGGCGCTCACCCGCAATCCGCTGGCCGACCCCGGGCTGCTCGGCATCAACGCGGGGGCGTCCGCCGCGGTCGTCACCGCGATCTCGTTCCTCGGGGTCACCTCACTCAGCGGGTATGTGTGGTTCGCCTTCCTCGGAGCGGCCGCGGTCGGGGCCATGGTCTGGTTCCTGGGCGGCAGCCGGGGGGCCACGCCGGTGCGGCTCGCGCTGGCCGGCACCGCGATCAGCGCCGCGCTCTACGGCTATCTCCAGGCCGTGATGATCCTGGACAACGCGGCGCTGAACAGGATGCGCTTCTGGACCGTCGGTTCACTGTCCTCGGCGACCGACTCGACCATCGTGCAGGTGCTGCCGTTCCTGCTGGTCGGATCGGTCCTCGCGCTCGCCCTGGCGCGGCCGCTGAACGCCGTGGCCATGGGTGACGACACCGCCAAGGCGCTGGGCGCCAACCTGAACCGGACCCGGGCGCTGTCGATGCTCGCCGCGACCGTGCTGAGCGGGGCCGCGACCGCCGCCTGCGGGCCGATCGTGTTCGTGGGGCTGATGATCCCGCACGTCGTACGGTCCTTCACCGGACCCGACCTGCGCTGGATCCTGCCGTACGCGACCATCCTGTCGCCCGTGCTGCTGCTGGGCGCCGACGTCCTCGGCCGGATCGTCGCGCGCCCCGCGGAGGTGCAGGTCGGGATCGTCACCGCGCTCATCGGCGGTCCCGTGTTCATCTTTCTCGTACGTCGGCGGAGGCTGGCCCAGCTGTGAAGACCCCCCGTGCCCTCAGGACCCCCGGCGGTCTCTCGATCCGGCTGGACGTCCGTGCCGTCGTCGTCGTCGTACTCCTGTCGCTCGCCGCGCTGACCGCGAGTGTCGTGCTGATCGGCACCGGCGACTTCCCGATCCCGCCCGCCGACGTGCTCAGGTCGCTGGTCGGCAACGGCAACGCGGGCCAGGAGTTCATCATCAACGAGCTGCGGCTGCCGCGGGTCCTCGTCGGACTTCTGGTAGGTGCCTCGCTCGGAGGCGGGGGTGCGCTGTTCCAGGCCATCTCCCGCAATCCGCTGGGCAGTCCGGACGTGCTCGGGCTCGCACAGGGGTCGGCGGCCGGTGCGCTGATCGTGATCGTGCTGATGTCGGGAAGCGCGACCCAGGTCACCGTCGGGGCGCTCCTGGGTGGTCTGGTGACCGGGCTCGCCATCTATCTGCTCGCCTGGAAGCGGGGCGTGCACGGCTATCGACTGGTACTGGTCGGCATCGGTGTGTCCGCGATCCTCACGGCGTTCAACAGCTATCTGCTCACCCTGTCCGACCTCACCGACGCGACCCGTGCCGTGGTGTGGATGACCGGGTCGCTCGACGGCCGCGACTGGGACCAGGTCTGGCCGCTGCTCGCGCTGTGCGCCGTGTTCGTACCCCTCGTCCTCGGCAACGCGCGCGGGCTGCGGATGATGGAGATGGGCGACGACGTCTCGTACGCCCTCGGAGTGCGCGTCGAGCGGCTCCGGATGATGCTGCTCGTGGTCGCCGTCCTGCTCACCGCGACCGCCACGGCGGCGGCCGGGCCGATCAGCTTCGTGGCGCTCACCGCGCCGCAACTGGCCCGTCGGCTGACCCGCTCGCCCGGGCCGAACCTGCTGCCGTCCCTGTGCATGGGCGCCACCCTCCTGGTGACCGCCGACTGGCTCTCGCAGCGCGCGTTCGGAGCCGACCAACTGCCCGTCGGCGTGGTCACCGGTGTCCTCGGCGGGGTCTACCTGCTGTGGCTTCTGGTCATCGAGCGCAAGGCGGGCCGGATATGAGCGTCGACAGCAGCGCCGGCAACGGACTGAACAACCGAAGGAGCACTGTGAACCGCCTGTCCGCCGAGAGCGTGACCCTCGCCTACGACCAGCGGGTCATCACCGAACAGTTGTCGGTGGAGATACCCGACAACTCCTTCACCGTGATCGTCGGCCCGAACGCGTGCGGCAAGTCCACGCTGCTGCGGGCGCTGTCACGGATGCTCAAGCCGAGTCGGGGCCGGGTGCTCCTCGACGGGCAGGTCATCCAGTCGATGCCGGCGAAGAAGGTCGCCCGCACCCTGGGGCTGCTGCCGCAGTCGTCGATCGCGCCCGACGGGATCACCGTCGCCGACCTGGTCGGCCGCGGCCGCTATCCGCACCAGGGGATCCTGCGGCAGTGGTCGACCGAGGACGAGCGGGTCGTCCAGGAGTCGATGGCGCAGACCGGGGTCGCCGAACTCGCCGACCGCTATGTCGACGAGTTGTCAGGCGGCCAGCGCCAGCGCGTGTGGATCGCGATGGCGCTCGCCCAGCAGACGCCGTTGCTGCTGCTCGACGAGCCGACGACCTACCTGGACATCCAGCACCAGATCGACGTCCTCGACCTGTGCGCCGAACTGCACGAGGAGCAGGGCCGCACCCTGGTCGCCGTCCTGCACGACCTCAACCACGCCGCGCGGTACGCCACGCACCTGATCGCCCTGAAGAGCGGCGCGATCATCGCCGAGGGCGCGCCGAACGACATCGTCACCGCGGAACTGGTCGAGGAGGTCTTCGGACTGCGCTGCCAGGTCATCGACGACCCGGAGACGGGCACGCCGCTGGTGGTGCCGGCGGCGCGCAAGGCCCGGACAGACGCGGTGGCTACAGAAGCTTCCTGAGCCGGAACAGGTCCTTGAGGCCCGCCTCCAGCTTCACCCGGCCCGATCCCCAGGCCTTCGCGAAGTTCAGCTCGCCGTTCACCAGGGCCACCAGGTCGTCGCCCGCCATGGCGAGTCTGATCTGGGCCTTCTCCGGCGGCGACCCCTGGAGCGTGTCCGCCACCTCGATCCGGCCGTCGACGAGCCGGCCGACGAAGGTGACGTCCAGGTCGGTGATGTGGCAGCTCACCGAGCGGTCCAGGGCCGCCGCGGTGCGGACGTCCCCCTCGGTGGTCTGCAGGGTGTCCGAGAGCTTCTCGAGTGCGGCGCGGCACTCCTCGATCGTGGCCATCGAGATCGACGTTACCCCAGGGCTTCGCGGTAGCGTCTTGGCATGAGCGACTCTGTGCCCGAGGTCGAGGCCCGGGCGGAAGCGGAGGTTCCGGCGGTGGACGGACCGATCGGGTCGGACGTACCGGCTCCGACGGCCGTTCCTGACGTGCCCGAGGCACCTGACGTGCTCGGACGACCGGATGGGCCGGATGGACCGGACGGCCAGGCCGAACCGGACCACGACCCCGCCGCGCCCACCCCGCTGGACGTGCCCCGCACCCCCACCGGGAACGCCGAGGTGGACGCTCTGCTGGCTCGGCTCGGGGACACCGACCACCTCGCCACGGACGGACACGCCGAGGTGTACGAGGATGTACACCGGGGGCTGCGCGACGCGCTCACCGCGCTCGACGCCCGCCCGGGACCTCCGGTGCCCCCGCCGGACCGTCATCCGGGCACCGCCCCTCAACGAGGCCCTTCGGGCCACACCTTCTAGTCAGTACGAACAGCCAGTGCGAGTACCCAGTACGAACAGTCAGTACGAACAGCCAGTACGAACAGTCAGTACGAAAACAGGAGCTGAACCGAACGTGGCAGGAGTCGCACGTCGCCGTCTCGACGCGGAGTTGGTCCGCCGGAAGCTCGCGCGCTCGCGCGAGCACGCCGGGCAGCTGATCGCCGCCGGGCGGGTCACCGTCGGGAAGACCGTCGCGACCAAGTCCGCCACCCAGGTGGAGACCGCGGCGCCGATCGTGGTCTCGTCCGACGACAGCGACCCCGACTACGTGTCGCGCGGCGGTCACAAGCTCGCCGGCGCGCTCACGGCGTTCGTCCCGGAGGGGCTCGTCGTCGAGGGGCGGCGGGCGCTGGACGCCGGCGCGTCGACCGGTGGTTTCACGGATGTGCTGCTGCGGGCGGGAGCCGCGCACGTGGTCGCCGTGGACGTCGGATACGGACAACTCGCATGGTCTCTTCGGAGCGATGAACGCGTCACCGTCAAGGACCGTACGAACGTACGCGAGTTGACGCTCGAAGTGATTGATGGGGAACCAGTGGATCTTGTCGTGGGGGATCTGTCCTTCATCCCGCTCGGACTGGTACTGCCCGCCCTGGCGCGGTGCGTGAAGCCGGACTCCGACCTGGTGATGATGGTCAAGCCGCAGTTCGAGGTGGGGAAGGAGCGGCTGGGCAGTGGGGGAGTCGTACGGAGTCCGCAGCTGCGCGCCGAGGCCGTGCGCGCGGTGGCTGGGCGGGCCTGGGGACTGGGGCTCGGTGTGAAGGGTGTCACCGCCAGTCCGCTGCCCGGACCGTCCGGGAATGTCGAGTATTTTCTGTGGCTGCGGTCGGGTGCACCCGAACTGGACCCGGCCGACGTTGACCGTGCAGTAGCGGAGGGGCCGCGTTGAGCCAGAACCGAGCTCGTACTGTTTTCCTGCTCGCCCACACCGGGCGGCCCGCGGCGATCCGCAGCGCCGAACTGGTGGTGAAGGGGCTGCTGCGCGAGGGTATCGGCGTGCGCGTCCTGGAGTACGAGGCCGCCGACCTCCCGTTGCCCGAGGAGGTGGAGCTGGTCAAGGAGGCCACTCCGCAGTGCCTCGACGGGTGCGAGTTGTTGATCGTGCTCGGGGGTGACGGGACCTTGCTGCGTGGCGCCGAGTTCGCCCGGGCGTCCGGCGTGCCGATGCTCGGCGTCAACCTGGGCCGCGTGGGCTTCCTCGCGGAGGCCGAGCGGGACGACCTCGACAGGGTCGTCGAGCGGGTGGCGAGCAGGGCGTACGAGGTCGAGGAGCGGATGACCGTCGATGTCGTCGTGCATCGCAACGGGGACATCGTGCACACCGACTGGGCGCTGAACGAGGCGGCCGTGCAGAAGGTGTCCGCCGAGAAGCTGCTCGAAGTGGTGCTTGAGATCGACGGGCGGCCGGTCACCGGGTTCGGGTGCGACGGGATCGTGCTGTCCACTCCGACCGGGTCGACCGCGTATGCCTTCTCGGCGGGTGGGCCGGTGGTGTGGCCCGAGGTCGAGGCGTTGCTGATGGTGCCGATCAGTGCGCACGCGCTGTTCGCGAAGCCGTTGGTGACCTCGCCGGATTCCGTGCTGGCGGTGGAGGTGCTGCCTCACATTCCGCCGGGGGTCCTGTGGTGTGACGGGCGGCGGACTGTCGAGTTGCCGCCCGGGGCGCGGGTCGAGGTGCGGCGGGGGGCTGTGCCGGTGCGGTTGGCTCGGCTGCATCACGCTTCGTTCACCGACCGGCTTGTGGCGAAGTTCGCGTTGCCGGTTTCCGGGTGGCGGGGGGCGCCGCACTAGCCATCGATACGGCCCGCCCGCGCTCCTCGGGTACCTCCACTCGCCTGGGTGACAGGTGCCCGCTGTGCGCATTCGTTACCTGCACCTTCACATGTCAGGACCGGGGGCCGTCGCACTTCCCCTCTCCGACCTCGTAAGGTCGTGTCCGTGTTGGAGGAGATGCGGATACGGTCGCTCGGAGTCATCGACGACGCGGTGGTCGAGCTGTCGCCCGGCTTCACCGCCGTCACGGGTGAGACGGGCGCGGGCAAGACCATGGTCGTCACCAGCCTCGGGTTGTTGCTCGGTGGGCGTGCCGATGCGGCGCTCGTGCGGATCGGGGCGAAGAACGCTGTCGTCGAGGGGCGGATCAGTGTGTCCGCCGGCGACTCGGCCGTCGTGCGGGCCGAGGAGGCCGGGGCCGAGCTCGACGACGGGACGCTGCTGATCAGCCGTACCGTTTCCGCCGAGGGGCGGTCCCGGGCGCACCTGGGCGGGCGTTCCGTGCCGGTGGGGCTGCTCGCCGAGCTCGCCGACGACCTGGTGGCCGTGCACGGGCAGACCGACCAGCAGGGGCTGCTGAAGCTGTCCCGGCAGCGGCAGGCCCTCGACCGGTACGCGGGGGGTGCCGTAGCCGGGCCGCTGGCCAAGTACACCGAGGCCTATCGGCGGCTGCGGGCGGTGTCCGTCGAGCTGGAGGAGATCGTCACGCGCGGGCGTGAGCGGGCTCAGGAAGCCGACCTGCTGCGGTACGGGCTCGACGAGATCGCCGGGGTCGAACCGCGCGCCGGGGAGGACGTGGAGCTGGCGGAGGAGGCGGAGCGGCTCGGGCACGCCGAGGCGCTGTCGTCCGCCGCCACGGCCGCGCACGCCGCGCTCGCCGGCAACCCGGAGGATCCCGAGGGCATCGACGCGGCGACCTTCGTCGCGGGCGCGCAGCGGGCCCTGGACGCCGTAAGGTCGCACGACCCGTCGCTGGCCGCGCTCGCGGGCCGGATCGGGGAGATCGGGATCCTGCTGGGTGACGTCGCGGGGGAACTCGCCGGGTACGCCGACGACCTGGACGCCGATCCGCTGCGACTGTCGGCCGTCGAGGAGCGGCGGGCCGCGCTGACCGCGCTGACGCGGAAGTACGGCGAGGACGTCGCCTCGGTGCTGGCGTGGGCCGAGCACAGCGCCGCGCGCCTCACCGAACTGGACGGCGACGACGAGCGCACCGAGGAGCTGACCGCCGAACGGGACGCCCTGCGGGCCGAACTGGGCGGGCTGGCACAGGCGTTGACCGACGCGCGGACGGAGGCCGCCGAGCGGTTCGCGGCCGCCGTGACCGCCGAGCTGGCCTCGCTGGCCATGCCGCACGCGCGCGTGTCCTTCGACATCCGGCAGACCGAGGACCCGGAGGGCGTCGAGGTCGGCGGGCGTGCGGTCGCGTACGGGCCGGCCGGTGCCGACGAGGTCGAGCTGCTGCTGGCCCCGCATCCGGGGGCGCCGCCCCGGCCCATCGCCAAGGGCGCGTCCGGGGGTGAACTCTCCCGTGTGATGCTGGCGGTGGAGGTGGTCTTCGCGGGGAACGAGCCGGTGCCGACCTATCTCTTCGACGAGGTCGACGCGGGAGTCGGCGGCAAGGCCGCGGTGGAGATCGGGCGACGGCTGGCCCGGCTCGCGAAGACCGCGCAGGTGGTGGTCGTGACGCACCTGCCGCAGGTCGCAGCTTTCGCCGACCGGCAGTTGCTGGTGGAGAAGACCAACGACGGCTCGGTCACCAGGTCCGGAGTGAAGGTCCTGGAGGGGGAGGAGCGGGTCCGGGAGCTGTCCCGGATGCTCGCCGGCCAGGAGAACTCGGAGACGGCCCGGGCCCACGCGGAGGAGCTGCTGGCCACGGCCAGGGCGGATGGTTAGACCCACAGGGTGAGCGAGGTGGCGCGTTCGGCGGCCCGGGAGGTGACGGGGCGCCAGGTCTAAGACGCTGCCCCACACGTGCGTCCCCCTGGGTGAACAGTGCGGGCACGTGTGTGCGGAATCATGTCCTCCCTCACTCGTGTGGGTGACTCGGGTCGCCGTGCTGCCGGGGCGTACGACCGGCGGCGTTCCCGGAACACTCGTACGTACTGGCATCCTTGGATCAGAACGCAGTACGCGTAGGAAGCGCGCGGTACATCCCCCTCCGCCCGGCACCTTCTGTACGTTTCCTCGTGACCGCCCGACGCCGAACCAGGAGCCCCGGCCACGTGACCCCCGTGAGCAGCCACTCACCGCCCGGCCAGTCGCCGCTGCGCACCGTGCAGGTGCTCGGCGGAGGCAACGCCGGCAGCAGCGCGCATGTGCGCTCCCTGGCCTCCGGGCTGGTGGCGCGGGGCGTGCGGGTCACGGTGTGCGCCCCCGTCGAGGCCGATCGCGCCTACGACTTCAGCGGCGCCGGCGCCGAACACGTGCACGTGCCGCGCAGCAGCGACCCCGGGTCCGTGGCCGCGCTGCGGCAGGCGTGCACCAACGCGGACCTGGTGCACGCGCACGGACTGCACGCCTCCTTCCGCGCCGTCCTCGCGCTCAGCGGACGGCACACCCCGCTCATCGTCACCTGGCACGACCGCGCGTACGCCGAGGGCGCGCGCGCCCACTTCCTGCGGCTGCTGGAGCGACGGGTGGTGAAGACGGCCACCGTGGTGCTCGGCACCACCTCCACCCTCGTGGACCGGGCACGCCGTACCGGAGCACGGGACGCGCGGCTCGCCGCTGTGGCGCTGCCCGGTCCGCGCGAGACCGTCGAACCGGAGGACCCCGACCGGCCTCGGGCCAAGGTCCGGGCCGAACTCGGCGCCATCGGGCGCCCGTTGCTGATGGCCGTCGGCTCCCTCGACCGTCATCGGGGTTACGACACGCTGCTGGACGCCGCGCGCGCGTGGCGCCGCCTCGACCCCGTGCCGCTGGTGGTGATCGCGGGAGAGGGGCCGTCGCGCGCCGAGTTGCAGCGGCGGATCGAGAGCGAGGGGCTGCCGGTCCGGCTCCTCGGACGGCGGGAGGACATCGCCGAGTTGCTCGCCGTCGCCGACCTCGCTCTGCTGCCCAGCAGCGGGGAGTCGCGGTCCGTCCTCGCCCAGGAAGCGCTCCACGCGCGCGTGCCGCTCGTCGCCACCGACTCCGGCGCCGTCCCGGAACTCGTGGGCGACGCGGCCGAACTGGTCCCGCCCGGGAACTCCGAGGCGTTCGCCGACACCGTCGTACGCCTCCTCGGCGACCCCGAGCGTCAGGAGTCGCTCCGGGACAAGGGCACCCGGCAGGCGGCCACCTGGCCGTCCGAGGACGAGACCGTCGCCCAAGTCCTCAGCGTCTACGACGAGTTGACCCAGATCAGGCCGTTCATCTAATGCCTTGACTACGGCAGGAGCCGGCGCGCGCGCAGGGCCAGGCTCAACGCCAGTACCGTCTGCGGATCGTCGAGGTCGGTCCCCAGCAACTCCCCGATCCGCGCCAGCCGGTTGTACAACGTCTGCCGGTTGAGGTGGAGTTCGCGGGCCGTCTCCGCCTTGCGTCCCGCGTGCGCCAGAAACGTCTCCAGGGTGGGCAGCAACGGCGGCTTGGAGCGGTGGTCGTGGTCCCGGACGGGGCCGATCGCACGGTCCACGAAGGCCGCCAGGTCCGGGTGGTCGCGCAGCCGCCACAGCAGCAGGTCGATGTCCAGGCGACGGGCGTCGTACCAGAGACGGTCCGACAGGCCCTGGGCCGCCGTCGCCGTCTCCGCCGCGTGCCTGAGACCCGCCGAGGCCGCCGCCCAGCCGCCCGCCACCCCGACGACCACCACCGGCGGCTGCGCCCCCGGCCGCTGCATCCCGGCCCGCTCCACACCCGCCCGCAGCGCCGCCGCGACCCGGTCCGCGACGGCCGACCTCTCCGACTCCGAACGCAGGCCCAGCAGCAGCGGGACACGGCCCTCGACCGGTCGTACGCCCAGCAGGACCGGCACCCCCACGGACGCCAGCTCCTCCGCGACCGCGCGCGCCAGGACCGCCCAGCCTCCGCCCGGTGACAGGGCGTCCCCGAGCCGCATCACCACGGGCAGCAGCGGGCCGGTACCCGGTTTGAAGCCAAGGACGCGCGCCTGCGCGGGTGCGTCCTCCGCCGCGACCCGGCCCTCGGCGAGGTCGGTCAGGAAATCCCCGCGCCCCCGCGCCGCCAACTCCTCCTCCTGGCGGGCCTGCATCAGGACCACGGCCAGGATGCCCGCGGCTCGCTCGGCGGCCATGCGGTGCACGGGCGCGAGCGGCGCGCGTACGGGCAGCAGGACGAGGCGGGCCCGCACCGCCCCCGACCCCGGCCCGCCACCCGGCACGTCCACCAGGACCGAGCCGGCCGGCGGGGTGTCCTGGTGCTGGCCGCGCAGCCCCTCCCACACCTGGAGCGGATCCGCGCCCTCGGGTCCGGCCCCGGCCGCGAACAGGAGTCGGCCGTCCGGTGTCTCCAGGAACACCGGGTTGCCGACGAAGTCGGCCAGGATGCCGAGGACCTGCGGTATCCCGCCACCGCCCAACAGGGCCTCGGTGCAGCGGCGGTGCACCTCCTCCGCCCGCTGGAGCAGGGCGTAGTGGCCGTTGATGATCTCGGTGTGGATCTCCTCGGTGACCGTGACGAACGGCACCTCGCGATGCAGTTGGACCAGCGGCAGACCGGCCGCGCGTGCCGTGTCGACCAGCGCCGAGGGCAGGCGGGTGAAGCGCGGGCCGAGTTCCACGACGAGGGCCGCGATGCCGCGCTCGGCGAGCGTGCGCACGAACACGCGCTGGTCGGACGGGCGGGTTCCGAGGCCGTAGCCCGTGGTCAGCAGCAGTTCGCCGCCCTTGAGCAGCGAGGCGATGTGGGGCACCTCACCCGCGTGCACCCAGCGGACGGTCCGGTGCAGCCGGTCGGCGCCCGCGAGGACCTCGGGCAGGCCGCTGCGCAGGCCCGGCAGCTCCAGGGCGCGCTGGACGGTGATCCCGGCCTCCCGGGTCTCGAATGGGTGGTCCGTGCGGCTGTCCATGTGACGGACGCTACCCGCGCACTCGTTGCGGTGACATGTCAGGGCGGCCACGGGGGCGAGCGGACACTGACGGCTGTCCCGCCCGCGCGAGGACGCCGAAGACTCTCAGGCCGGCCTGATGTTGTGGTTGAAGCGGAAGACGTTGTCGGGGTCGTACCGCCGCTTCACCTCCGCCAGCCGCCGACCGTTCTCGGCGCCCACGCCGGCCACCACCCGGTCGCCGCCCTCGTCGCCGATGAAGTTGAGATAGACCGCGCCGGTGCTCCACGGCCGGACGTCGGCGCGGACGTCCCGGACCCACTGGACGCATCGCTCGTCGTCCGCGGGGTCCTCCCAGAGCCCGAAGGGGTGCACACCCCACGGCGCGTCCCGGTAGGGCACGGGATATTCGTGCGGGCCGGCGCCGATCGCGCCGCCCTGCGGGAACAGCGCGTGCATGGTGCCGGTCGGCACGGGCAGGGCCTCCCCCCGGGCACAGAAGGCGGCCACGAAGTCGTCGGGCGCGCCCGTCAGGTACTCCGCCGACCAGTAGTTCCGCATTCCGGGCGGATCGTCGATCATGCACTGGACGTCGGCGTAGGGCATCGCCCCGACGACCTCCGACTCGTGCGGCAGCGCCAGCAGCGGCTCGGCCAGCTTGCGCATGTCCGCCTCGGATCCGGCGTACGTCAGCAGCATCCCGCACAGCAGCGTGCCGACCAGGTGCGGCGGTACGAACTCCTCGGGCGGGCCGGTGAGGTAGATGATGGCGCCGCTCGCCTCGTCAGGACCGGCCGTGATCACGTCGCGGTAGGTACGCACGACCTCGGGACCGTGCTCCGGGAGGTACAGCAGCAGCGCGATGGAGAACTCGGGCAGTTCGTGCAGCTTCAGGGTCATCGCGGTCGCGACGCCGAAGTTGCCGCCGCCGCCGTGCAGCGCCCAGAACAGGTCCGGGTTCTCGTCGGCGCTCGCGTGGAGCCGTCTGCCGTCGGCTGTGACCAGTTCCACGCCCAGGAGATTGTCGACGGCCAGTCCGCAGGACCGGTCCAGCCAGCCGGTGCCGCCACCCAGGACGAAGCCTCCGACGCCGGTCGTAGACGCCCGGCCGCCGGTGGTGGCCAGACCGTGGGGCTGGGTGGCCCGGTCCATGTCGCTCATCGTGGCGCCGCCCGCGACCCGTACCGCCTCGGCCGCTGGGTCGACGGTGACAGCCCTCATATGACGTAGGTCGATCACCACCGCGCCGTCGCCCAGCGCCATGCCCGCCACGCTGTGCCCGCCGCCGCGCACCGCGATCGGCAGATCGAGATCCCGGGCGAAGCGCACCGTGCGCACCACATCGGTCTCGTCCACACACTGCGCGATCACGGCGGGTCGCCGGTCGATCATGGCGTTGAAGACGGCCCGGGTGTCGTCGTACCCCGGATTGTCCGGGGCGATCACGTCGCCGACGAGATCCTCGCGCAACGCGGTGAGAGCCGCGCCCGCCTTCGAGGGGGAAGCCATGGTCGCTCCCTTCCGAGAAGGGGCAATTGTCTGCTTCCAGCCTAGGCGGGCACGGCCCGGAGGGCTCGCTCAGCCGCCGTACGCCCCCGACGCCGTCAGACGCAGCGCCGTGTCGATGAGGGGCACGTGGCTGAAGGCCTGCGGGAAGTTGCCGACCTGGCGTTGCAGGCGCGGGTCCCACTCCTCGGCCAGGAGGCCGAGGTCGTTGCGCAGGGACAGGAGCTTCTCGAACAGCTTGCGGGCCTCGTCCACACGGCCGATCATCGCGAGGTCGTCCGCCATCCAGAACGAGCAGGCGAGGAAGGCTCCTTCGTCGCCGGGCAGGCCGTCGACGCCCTCGTTGCCGCCCGAGGTCGGGTAGCGCAGGATGAAGCCGTCCGAGGTGGACAGCTCCCGCTGGATCGCCTCGATCGTGCCGATCACGCGCTTGTCGTCCGGAGGCAGGAAGCCCATCTGCGGAATCAGCAGCAGCGAGGCGTCCAACTCCTTCGAGCCGTACGACTGCGTGAAGGTGTTGCGCTCCTTGTCGTAGCCCCGCTCGCACACGTCCCGGTGGATGTCGTCGCGCAGTTCACGCCACTTCTCCAGCGGGCCGTCCGCGTCCCCGGACTCGATCAGCTTGATCGTGCGGTCGACGGCGACCCAGGCCATCACCTTGGAGTGCACGAAGTGGCGGCGCGGGCCGCGCACCTCCCAGATGCCCTCGTCCGGCTCGTCCCAGTGCTGCTCCAGGTACCGGATCAGCTTCAGCTGGAGCAGCGAGGCGTAGTCGTTGCGGGCCAGGCCCGTCATATGGGCCAGGTGCAGGGCCTCGGTGACCTCGCCGTACACGTCCAGCTGGAGCTGGTGCGCGGCGCCGTTGCCGACCCGGACCGGCCCGGAGCTCTCGTAGCCCGGCAGCCAGTCCAGCTCGGCCTCGCCCAACTCGCGCTCGCCCGCGATGCCGTACATGATCTGCAGGTTCTCCGGGTCGCCCGCGACGGCCCGCAGCAGCCACTCGCGCCAGGCGCGGGCCTCCTCGCGGTAGCCGGTGCGCAGCAGCGAGGAGAGGGTGATGGCCGCGTCCCGCAGCCAGGTGTAGCGGTAGTCCCAGTTGCGGACACCGCCGATCTCCTCCGGCAGGGACGTGGTGGGCGCGGCGACGATGCCGCCCGTCGGGCCGTATGTCAGCGCCTTCAGCGTGATCAGCGAGCGGATCACGGCCTCACGGTAGGGGCCGTGGTACGTGCAGTGCTCGACCCAGTCGCGCCAGAAGTCCTCGGTCGCCTCCAGCGACTGCTCCGGCTCCGGCAGCGGCGGCGGCTGCTTGTGCGAGGGCTCCCAGGAGATGGTGAACGCGATCCGGTCACCGGGGGCGACCGTGAAGTCCGCGTACGTCGTCAATGACTTTCCGTACGTCTCGGCCTCTGTGTCGAACCACACGGAGTCCGGGCCGGCGACGGCCACCGTACGGCCCTCGTGCTTGTGCACCCACGGCACGATCCGGCCGTAGGAGAAACGCATCCGGAGCGCTGAGCGCATCGGGACCCGGCCCGAGACCCCCTCCACGATCCTGATCAGCTGCGGAGCGCCGTCACGCGGAGGCATGAAGTCGATCACCCGGACCGTGCCGCGTGGGGTGTCCCACTCGGATTCCAGGATCAGGGAGTCGCCGCGGTAGCTGCGCCGGGCCGCGGTGGGCGGCTCGGCGCCGGACGGGTGCGCCGGGCCGATCCGCCAGAAGCCGTGTTCCTCCGTGCCGAGCAGCCCGGCGAAGATGGCGTGTGAGTCGAAGCGGGGCAGGCACAGCCAGTCCACCGTGCCGTCCCGGCAGACCAGGGCAGCGGTCTGCATGTCTCCGATGAGTGCGTAATCTTCGATGCGCCCGGCCACGTGCAACTCCAGTCGAACGGCCACGTCACCCCCCGGAACAGGGGGCTGTCGCTGGTGCGGTCAAGGGGGTTTTTGTAATCCGTCGTTGAGCGGTGAATCAAAACAGTCGTGCCGCTGTGAGGCAAAACGACAACTGTTGCTCAACGAACTGACGAGCTCTCGTTGTTCCGGTGGTTACGGGCGGGGGTGGTGCCGTGTTGCCGGCCGGGCTCTGCAGCGAGTGTCCGAGCAGGATACGACGCACGTAGATGATCTGCGTGCCGCCCCGGGCAACGCGGGTGAGCCGAACGGGTGGGCAAGGGGTGAGGAACGCGCGACTGCGTGCGGGTCTGTGGCGATCTGTGCGCGGAGCGTGGCCGGAAGCCACCTCCTCCGGTCGCTGATACCCTGGTAGCCCGTGGACCGGTGGGCACGAAACCCCCGAACCGCAGCGACGGCGCCCCCGGAGAGCCTCCGGTTCGGCAGCCGCACCGCACCCCCAGACCGCGACCACGGGAGCCCCGTCTTGGCCATGCCGCCCAAATCCACGACGACCAAGCACATCTTCGTCACCGGGGGTGTCGCCTCCTCGCTCGGCAAGGGCCTGACGGCCTCCAGCCTCGGCATGCTGCTCAAGGCGCGGGGCCTGCGCGTCGTGATGCAGAAGCTCGACCCGTACCTGAACGTCGACCCGGGCACGATGAACCCCTTCCAGCACGGTGAGGTGTTCGTCACCAACGACGGCGCCGAGACCGACCTGGACATCGGCCACTACGAGCGTTTCCTCGACCGTGACCTGGACGGCTCCGCCAACGTCACCACCGGCCAGGTGTACAACACCGTGATCGCCAAGGAGCGGCGCGGCGAGTACCTCGGCGACACGGTCCAGGTCATCCCGCACATCACCAACGAGATCAAGCACCGCATCCGCCGTATGGCGACCGACGAGGTCGACGTCGTGATCACGGAGGTCGGCGGCACGGTCGGCGACATCGAGTCGCTGCCGTTCCTGGAGACGGTCCGCCAGGTCCGGCACGAGGTCGGCCGTGACAACGTCTTCGTCGTCCACATCTCGCTCCTGCCGTACATCGGTCCCTCGGGTGAGCTGAAGACGAAGCCGACCCAGCACTCGGTTGCGGCCCTCAGGAACATCGGTATCCAGCCAGACGCGATCGTGCTGCGCTCCGACCGCGAGGTGCCGGCCGCGATCAAGCGCAAGATCTCGCTGATGTGCGACGTCGACGAGGACGCCGTGGTCGCCTGTCCCGACGCCCGCTCGATCTACGACATCCCGAAGACCGTGCACGGCGAGGGCCTGGACGCCTACGTCGTCCGCAAGCTGGACCTGCCGTTCCGTGATGTGGACTGGCGGACCTGGGACGACCTGCTCGACCGTGTGCACAACCCCGACCACGAGATCACCCTCGCCCTGGTCGGCAAGTACATCGACCTGCCCGACGCCTACCTCTCGGTCACCGAGGCGCTGCGCGCGGGCGGCTTCGCCAACAAGGCCCGCGTGAAGATCAAGTGGGTCACCTCGGACGACTGCAAGACCCCGGCCGGCGCCGCGGAACAGCTTGCGGACGTGGACGGTGTCTGCATCCCCGGCGGCTTCGGCGACCGCGGTGTGCTCGGCAAGGTCGGCGCCATCCGCTACGCCCGCGAGCACAAGATCCCGCTGCTCGGCCTGTGCCTGGGTCTCCAGTGCATCGTGATCGAGGCCGCGCGCAGCCTCGCCGACATCCCGGACGCCAACTCCACCGAGTTCGACGCGGCCACCTCGCACCCGGTCATCTCCACCATGGCCGAGCAGCTCGACATCGTCGCCGGTGAGGGCGACATGGGCGGCACGATGCGGCTGGGCATGTATCCGGCCAAGCTCGCCGAGGGTTCGATCGTGCGTGAGGTGTACGACGGCAAGGAGTACGTCGAGGAGCGCCACCGGCACCGCTACGAGGTGAACAACGCCTACCGCGCGGAGCTGGAGAAGAAGGCGGGCATCCTGTTCTCCGGCACCTCGCCGGACGGCAAGCTCGTCGAGTACGTCGAGTACCCGCGTGAGGTCCACCCCTACCTGGTCGCCACCCAGGCGCACCCGGAGCTGCGCTCGCGTCCGACGCGTCCGCACCCGCTGTTCGCCGGACTCGTGAAGGCCTCTGTCGAGCGGCAGAATTCGAAGTAACACACCAGTTGTACGGTGGCCGGGGTGCAATCCTTCAAAAGGTGAGCACCCCGGCTGCTTTTTCTCACGTGGCCGCTGTGCGTCAGATGGCTGCCGGCCGCTGTACATCGCGTGGCTTCCGTACGTCTGGAAGGACAGGGCATGACGATCAAGGACACCCCCGAGGAGTGGCGGATCCGATCGACGGAGACCCCCTTCGTGGGCAACAAGACCTCCGTTCGCACGGACGAGGTGGTCATGCCCGACGGCTCGGTGGTCGGCCGTGACTACCAGGTCCATCCCGGTTCGGTGGCCGTTCTCGCCCTCGACGACGAGGACCGGGTCCTGCTCATCAAGCAGTACCGCCACCCGGTGCGGCGAAAGCTGTGGGAGATCCCGGCCGGCCTGCTGGACGTGCCCGGCGAGAACCCGCTGCACGCCGCCCAGCGCGAGCTGTACGAGGAGGCGCACGTCAAGGCCGAGGACTGGCGGGTGCTGACCGACGTCTACACCACGCCCGGCGGCTGTGACGAAGCCGTACGGATCTTCCTCGCCCGCGACCTGTCCGAGGCCGACGGGGACCGCTTCGAGGTGGAGGACGAGGAGGCCGACATGGAGCACGCGCGCGTGCCGGTCGACGAACTGGTCCGGGGTGTCCTCGAGGGGGACCTGCACAACAACTGCCTCGTGGTGGGCGTGCTCTCCCTGGTCGCCGCGCGGGGCGGCTACGGGCTCGACGCGCTGCGCCCGGCGGATGCGCCGTGGCCCGCGCGTCCCTTCGACTCCTGAACGCCCGCACCTCATTCCGGAACCTTCACACCTCCCACCCGGTGTGACCATCGGCTGATCCGATCGAGGGATGTGTCCGCCGCGCTCCGCCCGGAACGTAGCAGAGCGTGAACTAGGCTCTGGAAACGCCCGAACCGGAGTCCCGGCGGGCTTGCGCGTGCGGTGGGACGGGAGTGTGGCCCGTGACGGATCAGGCGGTGGACGCAGACGGTGTACGGCAGTCGGCACAGGCTTCCGCGGACGACCAATTCCTCGGCCGCACACGGGAATTGAAGGAACTGCGCGCCGACATCGAGCGCGCGGGACTGGACACGATCTCCGGCCGCAAGGCCCCCCGCGCGCGTGTGCTCCTGATCGCGGGAAGGCCCGGTTCGGGACGCACCGCCCTCGCCGTGGAACTCGCCCGACAGGTCGCGGACCGTTACCAGGACGGGGTGCTGCGGGCCCGTCTCGGCGAGCCCGACGGCACGCCCGTCCCGGTCGAGCGCACCGCCCGGGAACTGCTCGCCGCCCTTGAGGTGCCGGCCCCGGCCGGAGCCGCCGAGGACGACCTCACGGCGCTCCTTCGCGAGGCCCTCGCCGACCGCCGGATGCTGCTCCTGCTCGACGACGCGGCCACCGCCGAACAGGTCGACGCCCTGCTGCCGGACACCCCGGAATGCCTGGTCGTCGCCGTGTCGAGGGGCCCGCTGACCGGGATCGCGGACGTCCGCCCCTGCACCCTGGGCGGCCTCGACACCAAGTCGGCGGTGGAGTTGCTGTCCCGGCACACCGGGTCGGTCCGCATCACCGTCGATCCGCGGGCCGCCGAGGGCCTGGTCGTGGCGTGCCAGGCCCAGCCCGCCGCGCTGACCCTGGCCGGTGGCTGGCTCGCCGCCCGCCCCAAGGCGGCCGTCTCCGACCTCGCCAAGCAACTGCACGCGGAGGGCGACGAGGGCTCTCCGCTCAGCCGGGTCTTCCGGCTCGTGTACGCGTCCCTGCCCAGCTCCGCCGCCCGGATACTGCGGCTGCTCGCCCTGGCCCCGGCCGGCCTGGTCGACCCGCACACCGCGTCCGCGCTGGCCGGCTGCTCGGTGAACGGCGCCCGCACCACCCTGGACGACTTCGTCGCCCTCGGCCTGCTCCAGGCGGTGGACTCGCCGCTTCCGCAGTACGAGGTCCCCGGCTGTCTGCACCCTCTGCTGAAGGCCCTCACGGAGACCCAGGACCGGCCCGCCGAGCTGCAGCTGGCCCGGGCCCGCATGCTGGAGCGGACCGTACGACTGCTGCAGTCCTGCCGGGCGATCACCGAGACCGACAGCCCCGAGGCCCGCGAGAAGCTCCTGGGCATGCCCCGCGCCCTGCGCTTCCCGACCCCCCGGGCGGCCGCCGAGTGGCTGACCCTCCGCAAGCCCGCCCTGCTCGCCGCGGCCCGCCTCGCGGTCGCCGACGGGGAGCTGGACACCCTCGCCCGGCGTCTGATGTCCCAGCTCGTGCGGGCCCTGGTGGCCCACTGCGGCACCCGGGCGGTCGCGCCCGACCTGTACGGCGTCCACGCCCTCGTCCTCGACGTGGCCGAGCGTCGCAAGCTCCCCCGCGAGAAGGCCGCCGCGCTGCTGAACCTCGCCGACCTGGACGCCCGGACCGGCCGCACGAACGAGGCGCTGACGCGCTATCGGGCGGCACTGGACGCCGGACGGGAGGCGAACGACCCGTACGCGATCGGCCGCGCGATGGAATCCGTAGGCGGCGCCCACCAGGAGCTCGGGGACTACGACCGGGCCGCCGACTGGTTCGGCCGCGCCCTCGCCCAGCGGCTGGCCCGGGACGAGCGCGCGGACGCCGCCCGGCTGTACGGCCGTATCGCCGCCGCGCACACGTTCGCGGGCCGCTACGGCGAGGCGTTGCGGGGTTGGCGGGCAGCGGCGGCCGGACACCGCAAGGACGGCGACGTGGCCGCCCACGCACGGGCGTTGAGCGAACTCGCACGCGTCCAGGAGTACGCCGGACGCCCCGAGGAGTCGCTGCGCACCTGCCACGAAGGGCTGGAGTGGGCGCGCCGCGCCGAGGACGTCCGGCTCCAGGCCGCGCTCCAGCTGCGGCTCGCCGACACGCTGGAGCGTCTCGGCGATCCGGCGGCCGCCTCGCTGCACCGGGGTACGGCCGAGCGGCTGCTGGGCGAGGAGCTTCAGGAGCCCGAAAAGCCGGCCGAGCCGGCGCCTGGCCAGTCCAATCAGCTGGAACACGACGCTAACGCCTGCGAAATCCGCAGTACATCCGCTGAAGATTGATGCAATGAAAGGCTAGACAGCGGGAACGCCTTCATTAGACTGGCTCTGCCGCACCCTCTCCTGCGGTGCATCCTGGTGTGCCCGAGCATGCCTGGGTATGTCTTGTAATGCCTCACATTCTCTGAGCCAAGGACCGTGATCGACGTGAAGGTCGGCATCCCCCGCGAGGTCAAGAACAACGAGTTCCGGGTGGCGATGACCCCCGCCGGTGTGCACGAGCTGGTGCGCCACGGCCACCAGGTCGTCGTCGAGCGGGGTGCCGGTGTCGGCTCCTCGATCACGGACGGGGAGTACGTCGCGGCCGGCGCCCTGATCCTGGAGACCGCCGACGAGGTGTGGGCCACCGCCGACCTGCTGCTCAAGGTCAAGGAACCCATCGCCGAGGAGTACCACCGCCTCCGCAAGGACCAGACGCTCTTCACGTACCTGCACCTGGCCGCCTCCAAGGAGTGCACCGACGCCCTCGTCGAGTCCGGCACCACCGCGATCGCATACGAGACGGTCGAGCTGCCCAGTCGCGCGCTCCCGCTGCTCGCCCCCATGTCCGAGGTCGCGGGCCGCCTCGCCCCTCAGGTCGGCGCCTACCACCTGATGCGCGCCAACGGCGGCCGAGGGGTACTGCCCGGCGGTGTCCCCGGCGTGCTGGCCGCCAGGGCCGTCGTCATCGGCGGCGGTGTCTCCGGCTGGAACGCGGCGCAGATCGCCATCGGTATGGGCTTCCACGTGACCCTGCTCGACAAGGACATCAACAAGCTCAAGGAGGCCGACAAAATCTTCGGTACGAAGATCCAGACCGTCGTCTCCAACACCTTCGAGCTGGAGAAGGCCTGCCTGGAGGCCGACCTCGTGATCGGCGCCGTGCTCGTCCCGGGCGCCAAGGCCCCGAAGCTGGTCACCAACGAGCTTGTGTCACGCATGAAGCCGGGAAGTGTCCTTGTCGACATCGCGATCGATCAGGGCGGCTGCTTCGAGGACTCCCGTCCGACCACCCACGCCGAGCCGACCTTCCCGGTCCACAACTCGGTCTTCTACTGCGTCGCCAACATGCCCGGCGCGGTGCCCAACACCTCCACCTACGCGCTCACCAACGCGACGCTGCCGTACATCGTCGAACTCGCCGACCATGGCTGGGCTGCGGCGCTGCGCCGGGATCCCGCGCTCGCCAAGGGGCTGAACACCCATGACGGCAAGGTCGTTTACCGCGAGGTCGCGGAGGCACACGGCCTGGAGCACGTGGAGCTCGACGCGTTGATCGGCTGAGCGGCGACCTTAAGTCTCCCTTTGGTAAAGGTCGATACGTCAACAGAGGTCGTCAACACCGCGCGCCCGGCCGGACCTTGCCCGACATGGTCCGGCCAGGTGTGTGTATGGTCACTTTGCGGCTCTCGGTCAACTCGCCTCGAACGTAACCCTTGAACCGATTCGTACACCGGTGAAACCCACCGTGCGACGGCCGTACGCCCTTGACAGAGGGATGTTTCATTGCCGACACATCCTGCCGGGTCCGGCGGATTGTGTTGCTGCGGACGCCCGACACGCCATAGAGTCGCCAACCGTCGGCATGGTGCCACGCCGACCTGTCTAGAAGTTTCCTGGTCACCAAGGAGGTAAGACGACTTGTGAATGAGTCGACATTTTCTCCCGGGGGTGGTCAACCAGGAATGCCTGCAGGGGCTCAGGGCCCCGTGGGGTTCGAGGCTGTCGGCTCCGTCGCGGTGCGCACCTACGCAGCCCACCAGAGTCCGCAGGTGACTCGGACACACCAGAGCATGGATGGCCATCACGTGAACGCCATGGCCGGCGACGGAAGTGGCGCGCCCCACAACCACTTCGCCGACTACGACGAACTGCCCGACGGGCACTTCTACGACCCCGACGCCGAGTACGAGCCCGATCCCGAGTACGCGGCCACGCTCGCGCCCGATGCTGCCCGGCAGCGCCGTGAGCGCGTCGGTCCGACCGGACGCCCGCTGCCGTACTTCCCGATCCCGGGCCCGCTGACCAGTCACGGCCCCGCGACGATCATCGCGATGTGCAACCAGAAGGGCGGCGTCGGCAAGACGACGTCAACCATCAATCTGGGTGCCGCCCTCGCGGAGTACGGCCGTCGTGTGCTGCTCGTGGACTTCGACCCGCAGGGCGCGCTGTCGGTGGGTCTCGGTGTCAACCCGATGGAGCTCGACCTCACCGTCTACAACCTGCTCATGGAGCGGGGCATGGCGGCCGACGAGGTGCTCCTGAAGACAGCGGTCCCCAACATGGACCTGCTGCCCAGCAACATCGACCTGTCCGCCGCCGAGGTCCAGCTGGTCTCCGAGGTCGCGCGCGAGTCGACGCTGCAACGCGCCCTGAAGCCGCTCATGGCCGACTACGACTACATCGTGATCGACTGTCAGCCCTCGCTCGGCCTGCTCACGGTGAACGCCCTGACGGCCGCGCACAAGGTGATAGTGCCCCTGGAGTGCGAGTTCTTCGCCCTCCGCGGTGTCGCGCTGCTGACGGAGACCATCGAGAAGGTCCAGGAGCGGCTCAATCCGGAACTGGAGCTCGACGGGATCCTCGCCACGATGTACGACTCGCGCACCGTGCACAGCCGTGAGGTGCTCGCGCGGGTCGTCGAGGCCTTCGACGACCACGTCTACCACACGGTCATCGGGCGCACGGTCCGCTTCCCGGAGACCACGGTCGCCGGTGAGCCGATCACCACGTACGCGTCCAACTCCGTCGGTGCCGCCGCCTATCGCCAGCTTGCCAGGGAGGTGCTCGCCCGGTGTCACGCCGAGTGAGTCTGCCGGGGGCCGACGAACTGTTCCGTACGACAGGGGGAATGGCGCTCCAGCCGTCCGCTCCCCGGCGCCCGGTCAACGGCGAGGCCCGGGTGCCGGCGCCCGCGGGGGAGTCCGACGGGGCCACGGCGCCGCCGTCCTCTTCCGAGGACGCCCCGCAGTCGGTGCCGGCCCAGGGT
This sequence comes from Streptomyces sp. NPDC050997, assembly GCF_040660135.1. Lineage (NCBI taxonomy): Bacteria > Bacillati > Actinomycetota > Actinomycetes > Kitasatosporales > Streptomycetaceae > Streptomyces > Streptomyces sp. NPDC050997. Next base: position 36,563 of record NZ_JBFAGK010000034.1, on the reverse strand, counting down.
GGTGACGGCGACGGCGCGGAGCATGCTGCGGCCGACTCGGATCCGGCCGGGGCCGGTGAGTCCCGCAGCCGGGGCGCGGACCCCTCCGGACGCCGTCAGGCGACGCAGGAAGGTTCTGCCTCGGGTGCCAACGCGGCCGCGCCGCGCGGCAAGCGCGGACGGGCGCCCTCGCGGCGCCCCAGCGGGCGCGAGCGGCACGACGAGAAGATCACCGTGTATGTCTCCGCCGAGGAGCTGATGGATCTGGAGCACGCACGTCTGGTGCTCCGGGGCGAGCACGGGCTGGCGGTCGACCGCGGTCGGATCGTCCGCGAGGCCGTCGCCGTGGTCCTGGCCGATCTGGAGTCGCGCGGGGACGCGAGCATCCTCGTACGTCGGCTGCGCGGGCGGTAGCGGTAGCCTGCGGGGGCCATGACCTCGAACGACGTTCCCCCGGGCGCCGGCGCAGCCGCCGGTCGTCGGCGCGCGCTGGGGAGAGGGCCGGGGGCGGTTCCCGTTCCTGCAAAAGCCCCGGCTCCGCAGGCGGAACCGCCGGTTGTGGAGCACGCCGCTCCGGCCGAGTCTCCCGCTCCAGTGGAGATTCCCGCCCCTGCGGAGCCGGCGGAGCCCGAGGGGGCGGCGGAGTCCGAGGAGCCCGCAGACCCCGGCGACGGTGTCTTCAAGGTCCGTCTCGCCAACTTCGAGGGGCCCTTCGACCTTCTCCTCCAGCTGATCTCCAAGCACAAGTTGGATGTCACGGAGGTCGCCCTGTCCAAGGTGACCGACGAGTTCATGGGGCACATCCGGGCGATGGGTCCGGACTGGGACCTCGACCAGACCACCGAGTTCCTGGTCGTCGCCGCCACGCTGCTGGACCTGAAGGCGGCCCGGCTGCTGCCCGCCGCCGAGGTGGAGGACGAGGCCGACCTGGCGCTGCTGGAGGCCCGCGACCTGCTGTTCGCTCGGCTTCTCCAGTACCGCGCGTACAAGCGGATCGCCGACATCTTCAGCGGCCGGCTCGACGACGAGGCCCGCCGCTACCCCCGTACCGTCGGACTCGAACCGCACCACGCCGAACTGCTGCCCGAGGTGGTCATCAGCATCGGCGCTCAGGGGTTCGCGAAGCTCGCGGTCAAGGCGATGCAGCCCAGGCCCCGGCCGCAGGTGTACGTCGACCACATCCACGCGCCGCTGGTGAGTGTCCAGGAGCAGGCCCAGATCGTGGTCGCACGGCTCAGGGAGCGGGGCGAGGCGACCTTCCGGGCGCTGATCGAGGACGCCGACGACACGCTGACCGTCGTGGCGCGCTTCCTGGCGCTGCTGGAGCTGTACCGGGAGAAGGCCGTCACCCTGGAGCAGGAGACCGCCCTCGGGGAGCTGCTGGTGCGCTGGATGGGCGGGGACGGGGGCGATACGCCGAAGGTCACCGACGAGTTCGACCGGCCGCCCGAGGAACCCAAGGACGAAGCCAAGGAGAAGAAGGCGTGAGCGAGGAGACGACCGACGTTCTGGCCGGGGTGCACACCGTCGCCGACCTCGATCTCAAACCGGCCCTGGAGGCCGTCCTCATGGTCGTGGACGAACCCGCGACCGAGGAGCATCTCGCCAAGATCCTCCAGCGGCCCAGGCGGCAGATCGGGGACGCGCTGCGGGAGCTGGCCGACGAGTACACCGTGCAGGGGCGCGGCTTCGAGCTGCGGCTGATCGCGGGCGGCTGGCGTTTCTACAGCCGCCCCGAGTACGCGCCGGCCGTCGAGGGGTTCGTCCTCGACGGCCAGCAGGCCCGGCTCACCCAGGCGGCGCTGGAGACCCTGGCGGTGGTCGCCTACCGCCAGCCGGTCAGCCGCAGCCGGGTCTCCGCGGTGCGCGGAGTGAACTGCGACGGCGTGATGCGCACCCTTCTCCAGCGCGGTCTGGTCGAGGAGGCGGGCACGGAACCCGAAACAGGTGCGATCCTGTACGTGACGACGAACTACTTCCTGGAGCGGATGGGCCTGCGCGGTCTGGACGAGCTCCCGGAGCTCGCGCCCTTCCTCCCGGAGGCGGAGGCGATCGAGGCCGAGACACAGGAAGGCGTACCGTCGTTCGATCCGGACGCCCCGGATGCGGACGACGGTCCCACGACGAACCCGACGACGACGGAAATTTGATGCGAAGCAGCGGTAGCGGCAAGAGCGGTGGGCGCGGTAACCCCCGCGGGGCCGGCAACAACAGGGACCAGAAGCAGGGCCAGGGCCAGAGCAAGGGCCAGGGCCAGAGCCAAGGCCAGAGCAAGGGTCAGGGCCGTCCCAGCAAGCCCCGCCCCGAGGAGCGCCGCTACGACGTGGGCCCGAGCGCCTCTCATGAGGGCCCGAAGGCCGGGCGCGGCGGCGCGGCCCGCGGCGGCGCCAAGGGCGGCCCGAAGAAGCCTCAGCAGGCCAGGCGGACGGCTCCTGCGACCTCACGCGAGTACGAGACGCGCGCCGAGGAGCGCAACCGCGAGCGGTACGCGGGCAAGAAGGACGTCAAGCTGCCCAAGACCTTCCCGGGCGCCGAGCAGGAGGGCGAGCGGCTGCAGAAGGTCCTCGCGCGCGCCGGCTACGGCTCCCGGCGGGCCTGCGAGGAGCTGATCGAGCATGCGCGGGTCGAGGTCAACGGCGAGATCGTCCTGGAGCAGGGCAAGCGGGTCGACCCGGAGAAGGACGAGGTCAAGGTCGACGGCCTGACGGTGGCGACGCAGTCGTACCAGTTCTTCTCGCTGAACAAGCCCGCCGGTGTCGTCTCGACGATGGAGGACACCGAGGGCCGGCAGTGCCTCGGCGACTACGTCACCAACCGTGAGACCCGGCTCTTCCACGTCGGACGGCTCGACACCGAGACCGAGGGCGTCATCCTGCTCACCAACCACGGCGAGCTGGCGCACCGGCTGACCCACCCCAAGTACGGCGTGAAGAAGGTCTACCTCGCGCACATCGTGGGTCCGATCCCGCGCGACCTGGGCAAGCGGCTCAAGGACGGCATCCAGCTGGAGGACGGGTACGCGAAGGCGGACCACTTCCGGGTCGTCGAGCAGACCGGCAAGAACTACCTGGTCGAGGTGACCCTCCACGAGGGCCGCAAGCACATCGTCCGTCGCATGCTCGCCGAGGCGGGCTTCCCGGTCGACAAGCTGGTCCGGGTCTCCTTCGGACCGATCACCCTGGGCGACCAGAAGTCGGGCTGGCTGCGGCGGCTGTCCAACACGGAGGTCGGCATGCTGATGAAGGAAGTGGATCTGTAGGCGGCCACGCCGAGGCGTGGGCGAGTCCAGCTGAGGCGTGGGCGAGTCCCGCCGAGGCGCAGGCGAGTTCCGCCGAGGTGCAGGCGGCCGGTTTCCCGTTGCGGCGGGGCCGGCCGCTTTCTTGCGCGCGCGTGGCGCCGCCCCTTATTGTCAAGGTGACGATTAAAGGGGCCTCGTGGCTCTTCCAGTCACTCCGGGAAGGACATCACCCACCCATGACCATGACCGCCACGAAGCGCGCCGCCACCGGTGCGCTCACGGGGCTCGCCCTCGGCGACGCGCTCGGCTTTCCGACCGAGTTCAACGACGTGCCGTCGATCCTCGCCAAGTTCGGGCCGTGGCGGGAGATGTCACTGCCGACGCCCGCGATCGTCACCGACGACACGCAGATGACGTTGGCGCTGGCGCGGGGCCTGCGGACGGCCATGGACCGGGGGGTGCTCGGACCGGACCTGGCCGAGCCCGTGCGGCGGGAGTTCATCGCCTGGAACCGGTCGCCGGAGAACAACCGGGCGCCGGGCGGCACGTGTCTGAGGGCCTGCGAGCTGCTGGAGAGTCCGGACCGGGCCTGGCAGGACGCCAGCCAGATCGGCTCCAAGGGCTGCGGTGCCAACATGCGGGTCGCGCCCGTCGGGCTCGTCCCCGGACTGAGCGACGAACAGCGCGCCGGCGCCGCCCAGTTGCAGGCCGCGCTCACCCACGGCCATCCGACGGCACTGGCCGCCTCCGACCTCACCGCGCATGCCGTACGGCTGCTCTCGCAGGGGACCGAGCCGGCCGCGCTGACCGGGCTGCTGCGGTCGTACGCGGACGAGAACCGCAGCCACTACCACCAGCGTTGGCTCGGCGATCTGTGGACGCGCAGCCACGACTCCTCGCCCGAGCAGTTCATCGCCCGCGGATGGGACGAGTGCGTGGGAGTCCTGGACCGCCTTCAGGAGGCACTGCGGGCCCCCTCGCCCGAGACCGACCCGTGCCTGGCCACCGGTGCGGGCTGGATCGCCGAAGAGGCGCTGGCGACCGGCCTGTTGTCCTTCCTGCTCTTCGTCGACGAGCCGCTGACGGCCCTGCGGCGCGCCGCCTGCACCTCCGGCGACTCCGACTCGATCGCCTGCCTGGCGGGAGCTTTCGCGGGCGCGCACCTGGGCGCCGAGGTGTGGCCCGGGCAGTGGGCCGACCGGATCGAGTACCAGAGCGAGCTGGCGACGTTCGGGGCCCTCTGGGACGCCTGACGGGCCGGGGGTGAACTGCCGGTCGGGCGCCGGAGGTGATCCTCAGGCCAGGCTGATCGAGTCGCCCCGCACCGTGATCTTCTTCTCGGGCAGCGGTCGCGTCGCCGGAGGGTGGGCCACCGAGCCGTCCGTGATGTTGAACTTGCTGCCGTGACAGGTGCAGTTGATGGTGCCGTCCGAGACACTGGCCACCGGACACTGGGCGTGCGTGCAGATGTTCGAGAAGCCCTTGAACTCGCCCTGCTTGGGCTGGGTGACGACGATCTCCTCGTCCTTGAAGATCTTGCCGCCGCCGACCGGGATGTCGGCCGTCTTGGCCAGTTCCTGGCCGGGGGAGGCGTTCGAGGACGAGGAGTCCTTGTCGCCGCCGTACTCGCCGCACCCCGCGGTCAGGGCCGCCGCACCCGTCGCGCCCGCCGCTAGAAGGATGGTGCGCCGCGTCGGGCTGTCGGTCATGTCGTCACTCCGAAGGTGCGGAAGAACCAGAGGGCTGAGGTCAGCCAGATGAGGGTGAGAACGGTGAAGACCAGCCCGCCGACGAGCGGTAGCAGCCAGCCGGGCAGCCGCTCCGAGCGGAGCAGCAGCATCTTGGCACTGAAAGCACCGAAGAAGAAGCACCCCAGGACCGAGTGCCACAGAAGCCGCGATTCGGACGTCTGGTAGCCCAGCGCGTACAGGCAGTGCACCGCGACGGGCACCGCCACCAGGAACGCCGCACGGCCCGACCAGCGGTGCAGCACCGGTGACCAGCGCGGGCCCGGCAGCTTCCCGTAGACCATCGCCGCCGAGACCACCTGGACCAGCGCGAAGAGGAACGCGGTCGTCGCCAGCCACGACTTCACCGCTCCGGTGCTGCTGAAGCCGGCGAGGTTGAAGGCGGTTCCCGCCGGGTCGTGGACCTTGCCGTACGCGCCCAGGCCGACCGCGACCGCGCCGGCCACGAGCGCGGGGACCAGATAGCGGGCGGGGTGCGGTGGGCGCTCGTCGGGTGCGGGGGACGGGAAGCCCTGGGTGGCGGCGTTCGGGTCGACGGTCATGGCCGGCTCCTCCGAGCTGCGGGGTGTCAGGGGGTCACGGGGCGGGCCGTGAGTCGTTCTCCGTCGACCGTCACGGTGCCGGTCGCGGGGTCGATCCGCGGGGCGGGGGAGGGCTTTCGGTCGCGGTTGAGGATGCCGACCTGGGTGCCGTCCCTGAGGACGATCCAGCCGCCGTCGAATGTCGCCCCGCGCACGGTGGCGGTCGCCCGGTAGAGCCCCGAGGGCTTCTTCGCTCTGTCGGCGGTGAAGGCGTGGTGCCCGCCGTCGATGTCCACGGTGCCGCGGATCCGCTTGCCCTGGTCGAGCGTGCCGTTGAGCTTCGCGCCGTGCTTGCCGGTCAGCCGCAGCCTCCCGTCGTCCTCGACATCGCCCTTCAGCCAGGACTCCCTGGCGTGGCCGTCGCAGAAGTACGCGATCGCCCTGCCGTCGCGCAGGGTCACGGCGACGGCGGCCGAGTCGTCGTCGGTACGGCCCGCGTAGTCGGCGTCGGGGACGGGCGTTCTCGACGTGGACGGCGTCGGGGTCGTCCCGGTGGCCGACGGTGAGGGTGACGGCGACGCCTTGGCGGCCGGTGGCTTCTCCTGGTAGGCCGAGGACGCGGCTTTCGTCCCCGTCGTCGCGTTGAGCGACAGCATGAACAGACCGAACAGCAGTCCCGCGAGAAGGGTGAGCAGGGGTCCGGAACGCTTCATTTCAGGCCTCCCCCGAGGCGAGTGTCCTGCCATGAGAGCGGACCGGGGCCCCGGCGTCCAGAGGCGCACGGGGGCGTTCTCCCCTCAAGTATCGGAATAAGGCGATGTCAGGCACCTTGTCGGAGTATGGAGAGGTGTCTCAGGGGGCGGGCGCCGCGCACCGGTCCGGCGGGGGCTGACTACGCTGGACGCACCAAGAGCCGTACACCAGCAAGACGACGGCCTCACATCAGTAAGAGCCGTACATCAGCAAGAGCCGTACACCAGCAAGGAGCATCGCCGTGGCGGTACGAGCGGTCCGGGGCGCCGTCCAACTCGACAAGGACGAGGCCGGCCACATGGACGAGCAGGTCGGAGCCCTGCTCACCGCCATCATGGAGCGGAACGGTCTGACCGCCGACGACCTGATCAGCATCTGGTTCACGGCCACGCCGGACCTGCACAGCGACTTCCCGGCGGCCGCGGCCCGCAAGCTCGGCACCGGCTTCGCCGACGTTCCGCTGATCTGCGCCCAGGAACTCGACGTCGAGGGCGCCATGCCCCGGGTCGTCCGGGTCCTCGCGCACATCGAGTCCACCCGGCCCCGCGCCGACCTCGCGCACGTCTACCTCGGCGCCGCGGCGGCCCTGCGCAAGGACATCGCCCAGTGAGGACCGCACTGGTCATCGGAACCGGCCTCATCGGTACGTCCGCCGCGCTCGCGCTGACCCAGCGTGGCGTCGTCGTCCACCTCGCCGACCACGACCGCGAGCAGGCCCGCACCGCCGCCGCGCTCGGCGCCGGCACCGACGAGGCGCCCGAGGGACCCGTCGATCTCGCGATCATCGCTGCCCCGCCCGCTCATGTGGCCGGGGTGCTCGCGGACGCCATGCGCCGGGGTGTCGCCCGTGGCTACATCGACGTGGCCAGCGTCAAGGGCGGTCCGCGTCGCGAGCTGGAGGAGCTCAGCCTGGACCTGTCGCCGTACATCGGCACCCACCCGATGTCCGGCCGCGAGAAGTCGGGCCCGCTGGCGGCCACCGGCGACCTGTTCGAAGGCCGCCCCTGGGTGCTGACCCCGACCCGGGACACCGACACCGAGGTCCTGAACCTCGCGCTGGAGCTGGTCTCGTACTGCCGCGCGGTGCCGGTGGTGATGGACGCCGACGCCCACGACCGGGCCGTCGCGCTCGTCTCCCACATGCCCCACCTGGTCTCCAGCATGGTCGCGGCCCGTCTGGAGCACGCCGAGGAGGCCGCCGTACGACTGTGCGGACAGGGCGTCCGGGACGTGACCCGGATCGCCGCCTCCGACCCCCGGATGTGGATCGACATCCTGTCCGCGAACCCCGGGCCGGTCGCCGACCTCCTCACGGACGTCTCCGCGGACATCGACGAGACGGTCCGGGCCCTGCGCGCCCTGCAGTCCTCCGACGAGGACAAGCGCCGCGAGGGCACCGTCGGCATCGAGGGCGTGCTGCGGCGCGGCAACGCGGGCCAGGTCCGCGTGCCCGGCAAGCACGGGTCCGCCCCGCGGACGTACGAGGTCGTGGCCGTGCTCATCGACGACCAGCCGGGCCAGCTGGCCCGCATCTTCGCGGACGCCGGGATGGCCGGGGTCAACATCGAGGACGTCCGTATCGAGCACGCGACCGGGCAGCAGGCGGGCCTGGTGCAGCTGACGGTGGAGCCGAAGGCGGTGCCCGTGCTGACCGCGGCGCTGAAGGAACGGGGCTGGGCCATCCGGCAGTGACCGCCCGCACCCGCGCGGGCCGGTCCCTCCCGGTCATCCGCCTGTAAGAGGGGGTCCGGGGAGCCAGTAACCTTGTGCGGGGCACGATCGCGCCCCGCACACCTCACCGCACCGCACCAGGAAGGTGTCCCCCCGTGGAAAACGGCGCCGCCCAGCCCGTGATTGTCGCCATCGACGGTCCCTCCGGCACGGGTAAGTCGAGCACGTCCAAGGCCGTCGCCGCGCAGCTCGACCTGAGCTACCTGGACACCGGGGCCCAGTACCGGGCGATCACCTGGTGGATGGTGACCAACGGGATCGACATCGACGACCCGTCGGCGATCGCCGCCGTGGCCGGCAAGGCGGACATCGTCTCCGGCACCGACCCGGCGAACCCGACGATCACGGTCGACGGCATCGACGTGGCCGCCGCGATCCGCACCCAGGAGGTCACCTCCAAGGTCAGCGCGGTCAGCGCGGTGCCCGATGTGCGGGCCCGGATCACCGACCTGCAGCGCTCCATCGCGGCCGGCGCCAAGAAGGGGATCGTCGTGGAGGGCCGCGACATCGGTACGACCGTGCTGCCCGACGCCGACCTGAAGATCTTCCTGACCGCCTCCCCGGAGGCCCGTGCGGCCCGGCGCAGCGGCGAGCTCAAGGGCGTCGACGTCAACGCCACCCGCGAGGCCCTGATCAAGCGGGACACGGCCGACTCCAGCCGCAAGACCTCGCCGCTCGCCAAGGCGGACGACGCGGCCGAGGTGGACACCACCGAGCTCACCCTCGCGCAGGTCATCGAGTGCGTCATCACGCTCGTCGAGGAGAAGCGGGACGCGACGTGAGTGGTCCGACCGTGCCCTCCGAGAAGGGCGCCGAGGTGGGACGGCGCATCGGCGTCGGCCTGATGTACGGCCTGTGGAAGCCGCGGGTGCTGGGTGCCTGGAAGGTCCCCGTGAGCGGCCCGGTGATCTTCGCCGTCAATCACTCCCACAACATCGACGGCCCGATGGTCATGGGCGTGGCGCCGCGGCCGACGCACTTCCTGATCAAGAAGGAAGCCTTCATCGGACCGCTCGACCCCTTCCTGCTCGGCATCGGGCAGGTCAAAGTCGACCGTGACACCACCGACCGCACGGCGATCACGCAGGCGCTGGGCGTACTGGACAACGGCGGTGTCCTGGGGATCTTCCCGGAGGGCACCCGGGGCGAGGGCGACTTCGCCGCGCTGCGCGCCGGGCTCGCGTACTTCGCCGTACGCGGCGGGGCTCCGATCGTCCCGGTGGCCGTCCTCGGAAGTTCCGACCGGCCAGGACGGTTGGTGAAGATGCTGCCTCCGCTGCGCAGCCGCGTCGACGTCGTCTTCGGCGATCCCTTCGAGGCGGGCGACGGCAGCGGACGACGTACCCGCAAGGCGCTCGACGAGGCGACCGAACGCATCCAGAAGCAGCTTTCCGCGCACCTGGACAACGCCAGGCGGCTGACCGGCCGCCGGTAAAAAGCCGGGCGTCCACGCGGGCGCCGGGCGACACTGAGTAGTGGATCAGCCGGAGGAAACCGGATGCTCCACCGATCACCACGATGAACGAGGTACGGACTTCATGAACGACCACATCCACTCCGACGGCTCGGGCGAGGAGCACGACCACGGAGCGCTTGGCGACGCCGAGTACGCGGAGTTCATGGAGCTCGCCGCGGACGAGGGCTTCGACGTCGAGGACGTCGAGGGCGCGATCGAGGCGGCCGGCCACGGTCCGCTTCCCGTCCTCGCCGTCGTCGGCCGCCCGAATGTCGGCAAGTCGACTCTGGTGAACCGGATCATCGGCCGCCGTGAGGCCGTCGTCGAGGACAAGCCGGGCGTCACCCGCGACCGTGTCACCTACGAGGCCGAGTGGGCGGGCCGCCGCTTCAAGGTCGTCGACACCGGCGGCTGGGAGCAGGACGTCCTCGGTATCGACGCCTCCGTGGCAGCCCAGGCCGAGTACGCGATCGAGGCCGCCGACGCCGTGGTGTTCGTCGTCGACGCCAAGGTCGGCGCCACCGACACCGACGAGGCGGTCGTACGACTGCTGCGCAAGGCCGGCAAGCCCGTGGTCCTGGCCGCCAACAAGGTCGACGGCCAGAGCGGCGAGGCCGACGCGGCCTACCTGTGGGCCCTGGGCCTCGGCGAGCCGCACCCCATCTCCGCGCTGCACGGCCGCGGCACCGGCGACATGCTGGACGCCGTCCTGGAGGCCTTGCCGGACGCCCCCGAGCAGACCTTCGGCACCGGGGTCGGCGGCCCGCGCCGTATCGCTCTGATCGGCCGCCCGAACGTCGGCAAGTCCTCGCTGCTGAACAAGGTGGCCGGCGAGGAGCGTGTCGTCGTCAACGAAATCGCGGGCACCACCCGCGACCCGGTCGACGAGCTCATCGAACTCGGCGGCGTGACCTGGAAGTTCGTCGACACGGCGGGCATCCGCAAGCGCGTCCACCTCCAGCAGGGCGCCGACTACTACGCCTCGTTGCGCACCGCGGCCGCCGTCGAGAAGGCCGAGGTGGCGGTCATCCTGATCGACGCCTCCGAGCCCATCTCGGTGCAGGACCAGCGGATCGTCAGCATGGCCGTGGACGCGGGCCGCGCGATGGTGATCGCCTACAACAAGTGGGACACCCTCGACGAGGAGCGCCGCTACTACCTGGAGCGGGAGATCGAGACCGAGTTCGCCCAGGTCGCCTGGGCGCCCCGGGTGAACGTATCGGCGCAGACCGGTCGGCACATGGAGAAGCTGGTCCCGGCCATCCAGACGGCCCTCGCCGGCTGGGAGACCCGGGTCCCGACGGGACGCCTGAACGCCTTCCTCGGCGAACTGGTCGCCGGCCACCCGCACCCCGTCCGGGGCGGCAAGCAGCCCCGCATCCTCTTCGGCACCCAGGCCGGCACCAAGCCCCCGCGGTTCGTGCTGTTCGCCTCCGGCTTCATCGAGGCGGGCTACCGGCGCTTCATCGAGCGCCGCCTGCGCGAGGAGTTCTCGTTCGACGGCACGCCGATCCACATCTCGGTGCGGGTGCGCGAGAAGCGCGGCAAGAAGAAGTGACCCGGGTATGAGGAGGGGCGGGGCCGGCCGGGGCCGCCCCGCCGCCTACGTGGTAAACCACGGACCGGGTCAGACGCCCCGGCGAGGGCCGGGC
>NZ_JBFAGK010000034.1:0-25475 GCF_040660135.1 Streptomyces sp. NPDC050997 | reverse complement strand
GGTTGTGTTTTGGTTGTCCTCCGCCCCGCCCTCCCCGTGGGGGGGGGGGTGGGGTTCTCGGGGCGCTAATTCTTTGTGCGGGTTGTTGTGGGGGGGGCGGCCCCGGCCGGCCCCGCCCCTCCTCATACGTGGAACACCTCGGACCGTTTCAGACGCCCCTGCGAGGCCCGGGCGGCAGCGCCGCCGGAACATGGTGCATTCCGGTGCCGTGCGTGCTGGGCTGATGCCCGATCTGCCCCACCCGCTGCCACTGCGACTGCTGTCGTGCGCTGTACGCCCCCGCGCTGTAGGCACTGTAGGAGTTGCTGAACGTGCCCGTACTGTGCGGCGTGTTCCCGAAGGCGGTGAAGCCCAGCTCCTCCTCGCCGCTGCGGTCCCCCGGCAGCGAACGGAACGACCTGACGTACTCGGCGTAGAGCGCGTCGTAGATCGGCGTGGCCGATGGGCCTCCCAGGAGGTCCTGAGTCGGCCGCGCGGACGGAACCGGGTGGTAGGGCTGGCGGCGGGGAACGTCGTAGGTGTGCACGTTATGTCCAAACGACCCCGAGCCATCGGGGATGCGGCTGGGGAGCGCCCTTTAGGGGCGCCGTGGCGGCCCCGGAACCGACGGTGCTCAGGTCCCCGCGAGCGGCAGCGCCGCCGCGACCAACTTCCCGCTCGCCGCGGCCTTGTCCAGCGCGTCCCGCAGCAGGTCCTCACGCGGCTGCCGGCCGATCGACCCCACCGGCGCGGCGAACATGAGCACTTGCTGGTGCTTGTTCGCCGCGGCCCGCCAGCTCTCCGTCACCTGAAGCGGCTGATGCGCCTGCCACCAGGCGATCGGCTGTCCGCCGTTCGGCGACGGCTGCAGCACCGCGTGCAGCTGGCCCACGGCCAGCAGCACCGACCAGCCGTGCAGCACGGACGGCGCGGACTCGATGGCCGTCAGCGGCATGAACCCCTGCTCGATCAGGAGCGGCAGGAAGTCGTCGCCGGCGCCCGTCGCACCGGGCCGCGCGATCGGCGCCGTCGGCTCGACGACCAGCGCGGGGTGCAACTCCCCGGCGATCAGGACGAGTCCGCTGGTCACCCCGAGTACGGCCTGCTCGGGCGCGATCTTGTCCGGCTCCAGGTCGACGGTGTCACCGGTGATGGACCTCACCGCGCCCTGGAGCTGCTCCTCGGTGACCTGTACGACCTGGGACGGCAGGCAGCTGGAGTGGGCGAAGGCCAGGACGGCGGTCTCGTCGCCGATGAACAGGACGGTGCTGGTGCGCTCCTGTGCGGAGTCGCCCGGGGTGCGGCACGACGTGCAGTCGTAACTGCCGGGGGCGTTCTCTCCGGCGAGCAGCCGGTCTGCTTCTTCGTCGCCGATCTCGGCACGTACCTCGTCGCTGACGTCGAGCATGCGCGGCACGGGTGGCTCCCTCGGGATGTGGTGCGTGGCGGGACCGGGTGGCTCCCGGCCCGTGAAACCGGGTGAGTCCCGGGCTCATGAAGGAGACAACGGGTGACCTGTGGCGGGAGTCACGGCCCCACGGCGAATGGAATCGAACCATCCAACGTGCGAGGTCACAGAGTGTGTGGAAGGTGGCACTCATCGTCAACTCCACGGAAGCGCAAGGAGGTTGGGACGGTGAACTGGGTCACAGGTCGTCACGGCTGCTGGTCGACAAATCCGGAAATCAGCGAATGAAGTGGGTGACCGGAAGTCGTCTGTACTCGCGGTAACGGTGAACTGGCCTGGGAGGACAAGCGGTTGCTTGATCTTGACCGATCGCCCTCATACATTCCTCGCCGTGTGCAGCGAGCACCGCTCGGGTACGTCCGCCGACCAGCACCGCACAGGCTTTGAGCACCACCTTCCGGCGGACGGGGGCGGAGCGCGACGACCGGGTACGAACCCGGGCCGTGGCGAATGGCCTTGGGGGACCCCGAGTCCTTGGAGAGGGAACTACATGTCCGAATGTGCCGATACCACTCGCGACAACGTTCGTCAGGCGCAGAAGGCTCCCGGCAGGAGCCAGGCCCGTACCGCGGCGGTCCTCGCCGGGGCGGCACTGCTCGCCCCGCTGGGAGTGCTGGCCGCGACCGGCAACGCCACGGCGGCGGACGGCGGGGTGTGGGACCGCATCGCCCAGTGCGAGAGCGGCGGCAACTGGCACATCAACACCGGCAACGGCTACTACGGAGGACTCCAGTTCTCCGCCTCCACCTGGCGGGCGTACGGCGGGACGGCCTACGCGGCGACCGCCGACCAGGCCGGCAGGGACCAGCAGATCGCCGTGGCCACCAAGGTCCAGCGGGCCCAGGGATGGGGCGCCTGGCCCACCTGCTCGGCACGGGCCGGAGCGTCCGGGAGCGCACCCGGGGTCTCCTCCTCCGGTACGGGGACCACGAACTCCGCTCCGTCGAAGACCTACAAGGCGCCGGAGCGCTCGACCAGCACGCCGGAACGTTCCACCAGGGCATCGGAGCGTTCCACCAACGCACCGGAGCGTTCGACCCAGCACGTGGCCCGGGGTTCGTCCCGAGGTGACTACACCGTCCGTGCGGGCGACACGCTGAGCGGTATCGCCGCCGGGCACGGGACCACCTGGCAGCGGCTGTACGCCGCCAACAAGGCCGCCATCGGCGGGGACCCCGACGTGATCGTGCCCGGACAGCGCCTCGACATCTGAGCGTCGCGCTCCCCGTCGTCCCGGGCACGGGGCCCCATCCGGTCCGCCGACCGGGTGGGGCCCTCGGGCTTCTAGGACGCGCCGGGGCGGCCCCGTGGCACCGGCTGCTTAGCGTGAGCGAATGTTCCCCAAGCCGATCGAACTCGCCCTGGCCGCCGCCCTGCTCATCCTCGCCCCCGGCGCGGCGTACGCGGCACCGTCACCGCCGGTTTCCGGACCGCCGCACACGCGCGTGCTCCACGAGTGCGCGAAGGACCAGTGGCCCTGGGGCTGTGTCGCCGAGTGCGAGAGCAGCGGGCGCTGGCACGCGAACACCGGGAACGGCTACTACGGGGGGCTGCAGTTCTGGCAGCCCACCTGGAGGGAGTTCGGCGGCCTGAAGTACGCCCCGCGCGCGGACCTGGCCACCCGCAAGGAACAGATCGCCGTCGCCCAGAAGCTGCTGGCCGTGCAGGGCTGGAAGGCCTGGCCGGCCTGCTCCGCGCGCTACGGGCTCAAGGGCCGTATGCACACCGTGAAAACCGGCGACACGCTGTCCTCGATCGCCCACAAGTACGGCGTCAAGGGCGGCTGGAAGAAGCTCTACGAAGAGAACAGGAAGACGATCGGCTCTCGTCCGGAGCTCCTGTACCCGGACACGCTGCTGGTCATCCCGAAGGGCTCGGCCCGGTCCTTCGCCCGTTACTAGGCGGTGTCCGGTCCACCGCTCCCCGCCGCTGGAACTCGCCCGCCTCGCCGCTGAAGGCGACGGTGCCGCGGCGCAGTTCGTACACCAGTGCCGCCCGGCCGCGCAGTCCGGGCGGCAGCCGCTGCTCGGCGACGACCACGCACGCGTCGAGCCCGCCCAGCAGGTCGTACGTGTGGGCCGCCACCGTCGGTGACATGCCCTGCGCGGGCTCGTCGACGAGCACCACGCGCGCGTGTGCCAGCAGGGCCCGGGAGAGGGCGAGCATGCGCTGCTCGCCACCGGAGAGCGTGCCGGCGCGGCGGGCGAGCAGGGGACGCAGCTGGGGATAGGCGTCCAGGGCGAGGTCGTACGAGGGGGCGGCGGGGGTGGTGGTGCGGATCGGTCCGGCGTCCTGGATCGGGGCGGTGTCGCGGGCCAGTGCGGCGAGTTCGAGGTTCTCGCGCACGGTGAGGGAGGCGAACACCGCCCGGCGCTCGGGGACCATGCACAGTCCGCGCCGGGCGCGCTGGAACGCGGGCAGGCGGGTGACGTCGGTGCCGTCCCAGATGACCGCGCCGCCGGACAACGGCACGGTCCCGGCCAGCGCCCGCAGGACGGTCGTACGACCGGAGCCGTTGCGGCCGAGCAGGACGGTGAGGCCGGGGCCGGGGGCGGCCAGGGTGACGCCGTGCAGGGCTTCCAAGGGGCCGTAGCGCACGCGCGCGTGGCGCAGTTCCAGGGTGGCGGTCATACCGGGGCCTCCCGGGAGCCGAGGAGGTCGAGGACGCGGTCGGGCGGGCCGGAGGCGACGATGCGGCCCGCGGCCATGACATGGACGACGTCGGCGAGATCGGCGACCAGGTCGAGGTCGTGCTCGACGACGAGCAGGGCGGTGCCGTCGGCGGCCAGGGCCTTCAGAAGCTTGGTGAGCGCGGCGACTTCGGCGGTGTCCAGACCGGCCGCGGGCTCGTCGAGCAGCAGTACGCGCGGCCCGCCGGCCAGGGCCCGGGCCAGCTCTACGCGGCGCAGCGTGCCCGTGGGCAGCCCGGCGGCGGGCAGCGCGCGCACCGGTCCGTCGAGCCCGAGCAGCCGCAACTCCCGCTCCACGGCGCCCGGATCGGCGACACGCCCCGCACGCCCCTGCTCCGCACCGACCCGAACGTTCTCGGCCACGGTCAGCGACGGGAAAACGGCCAGTTGTTGGAAGGTGCGGGCGATTCCGAGCCGGGTCCGGGCATGCGCGGCCAGCCGTGTGACGTCCCGTCCGCCGAAGAGGACCTGCCCGCCCGAGGGGCGGTGCGTCCCGGCCAGGCAGTGGAACAGCGTGCTCTTTCCGGCTCCGTTGGGGCCGACGATCGCGGTGACCTTCCCGGGCGGGACGTCGAGGTCGACCCCGTCGACGGCGGTGAAGTGGTCGTAGCGGGCGTGGAGGTGACGGGCGGTGAGGACGGGGTGGTCCGGGCGGGGTGGAGGCTCCCGGCGCGAGGGCGGTGGGGCCGGTTCGGGACCGGACGCGGGGGCCCGCGAGGTCACACCCCCGGGTGCCGACGCGGTCGCGCCCGTCGGCGCGGATCGGGGTGCGGCCCGCTGCCGCACCGGCCGCAGCGTCCGCCGTACCCGCGCGCCCAACGGCGTCAGCGCGGCCCGTCGCCGCAGCCACCCCGTCGCCGTGCGCAGAGCCTCGTACGGTCCGCCGGGGAAGCGTCCCACGAGGACGGCCAGCACTCCGATCAGGGCCGCCGCGACCCCGCCCCGCGCGCCCGCGTCCAGACCCACGAGGAGGGCCGCGGCGGCCAGGGCGCCCAGGGTGCTGTCGGCGCCCAGGACCACCACCGCGGCGAACCAGAAGAGGCCGCGGACGGGGTCGTACGCGCCGGGGTCGAAGGCACGCAGGCCCATGCCGAGCATGCCGCCGCCGAGGGCGGCCAGGGCGGCGCCCGCGACGAAGGCCAGGAGCTTCAGGGACGGGACCTGGACACCGGACGCCGACGCGCCCGCCTCGTGGTCGCGCATGGCGGCGAGGGCCCGGCCGGTGCGGCCTCCGCGCAGGGTGTGCGTCGCCAGCAGCGCGGCCGCCAGCAGGGACAACTCCAGGACGTAGTAGGCGCGGTCCCCGTCGAAGCCCGCCGGGCGGCCCAGCGACAGCCCGGAGACGGCGTACGGCTGCGCGAAGACGAAACGGCTCACCCCGACGCCGACCGCGAAGGTCGCCAGCGCGAGGGCCAGCCCCTGGCGGCTGATCGCCGGCCAGCCCGTCAGGACGCCGAGCGGAGCCACCAGGACCACCGCCACCGCCAGTGCCGCCAGCTCCGGCAGGCGCGGCAGGCCCGGGAAGCGGCCCGCCGCGAGCAGCGCGGTGAACAGGGCGCCCAGACCGGCGTACGCCGCCTGTCCGAGCGAGATCTGCCCGCCGCGCCCGGTGACCACCACCAGGGACAGCAGCACCACACCGAGCGCGGGCACCTGGATCGCCGTGTGCAGGTCCGAGCCGGCGAAACCGAGCGGCAGCAGGAACAGCACGACGGCCACGATCCAGACGCCGGACGGCGTCGGCACCCGCGCGGTGGCCGTGCGCGGCAGCGCGTCCCGGGTGCCGATCCGCGGCAGCGCCAGGGCCGCGACCAGCAGAGCCACCACAAAGAGGTTCGCGCCGATCGCCTGGAGCAACGGCTCGCCCCAGCCCGCCGGATGCAGCCGCGTCAGCTGACTCTGCGCCACCCCGATGCCCAGCGCCACCACCACCGCGACCGGAACACTCCGCATCCGCGCGGCCACCGCGACCGCCACCACCTCCATGACGAGCAGCGGCAGACCGTACGGGTCGAGGCGCACGTACGGCGCCAGCAGAACCCCCGTCAGACCCGCCGTGAACGAGCCGAACGCCCAGCCCGCCGCGGCCACCCGGTCGGCGTCGATCCCGCCGAGCACGGCCAGCCTCCGGTCGTCCACCACCGCCCGCAGCTCCCGCCCGAAACGGGTCCGGCGGATCACCACACCGACCCCCGCGGCCAGCACCAGGACCACGGCGAGCTGCCCCCAGGGGTCCGCCGACACCAGCTCCGGCGCGTCGTCCCGGGCCCCCTGCCCCCACACCAGCGCGGCCCCGCCGACCAGCAGCACGAACACACCGATGGCGGCGACCAGTGTCTGCGCGGGGTCCTGGCCCAGGACGGACAGCGGCCGGAAAACGAACCGCTCCAGCACCAGGCCCAGGCCGGGGGCGAGGACCACCAGCGTCACCGTCGCCCCCGCCCACAGAGGCCAGCCCCACTCGACCACGCACTGCCGCAGCACGTACGCGCACACCATCGCGACCGCCCCGTGCGCGAAGTTGAGCACCCCGGTCGCCCGGTACGTCACGACCAGGCCGATCCCGGTGAGCGCGGCGGCGCTGCCGACCGACAGCCCCGCGAGCGTGAGGTCGTAGGTGAGCGAGGACATCAGTCGGTTTCTTCGACGGGCTCGCAGATCGGGCAGGGGCCCAGCTCACCACTCGCCACCAGCTTGGAGTCCACCGGCACGGCCTCCGCCTTCCCCGCGACCAGCGGACAGTCCGCGCGGTGCCACAGGGTGCCGCCCGGCACCATCAGCAGATCCCCGCTGACCGCGAGGGGCGCGTTCGCCGCCTGCCCGGTCTCCTCCGTGTCGACGGGCTCGGCGGCCACCAGAAGGCCGTACAGCTCCTCCACGCGGGCGGCGGCCAGCGCGGTGCGGCCGTGGGTGAGCAGGACCGCCCCGGCGATGATCAGGGCCGCGCCGGGGACCGTGCAGGACGCGAGGTAGGGCAGCTGACGCTCGGCGTACCGCTCGCCCGAGACGCCGTACCAGCCGAGGACGCACAGCACCGCGCCCGCGGCGAGCGCTGCCCAGCCGGCCCACAGGACGGGGTGAACGGTCCGCAGTCGGGCTGTCCGCATCTCTGGCTCCCACACGTCATGTGTCCGCGCATGTGTCTGTCCATGTCAGCCGATGACTTGCACTATGCCTTCTGGAAGCTGACCCTGAAAGCACCGGGCGCGCATGGCCCGGACCGACACCCGGTGGTGAGCCAGATGGTTCTCGGGAGCGACCTCAGGCGGGGGAAAGGCGGCCGAGGGCTGGTGGCGGTGGTGTTCGTCCTCGCCTCGGCCCTCACGGCATGCGGCGACGACAGCGGCGGCGGCGACGAGAGTACGCCCCCGTCGCCCTCGGTCGAGCAGACGACGAGCGCACCGGCGGCGACCGCACCCGCCGACAAGGCGGCGGCCCAGCGGGAGATCAGACAGAACTGGCAGAAGTTCTTCGACCCGAAGACCCCCGCGAAGGACAAGCAGGCCGTCCTGGAGAACGGCGAGCGGATGGCTCCCGTACTGGCGGCCTTCAGCGGTGACCAGCGCGGCGGGCAGGTCCGGGCGGACGTCACCAAGGTGGAGTTCACCGGGCCCACCGGGGCGAGGGTGACGTACACGCTGCTCCTGAACGGGGCCACCGCCCTGCCGAACGCCTCCGGAACGGCGGTCGCACAGGACGGCACCTGGAAGGTGTCCGTCTCCACGCTGTGCGCGCTCGTCCAACTGAGCGGCAATGCCTCGGCGTCGGCGCTCCCGGGCTGCTGAGGCCGTCGTCGCCGTCCTGCTGGTCGCGGTGGGCACGGCGTGCGGCAGCCGCCTGCCGGAGAGCGACTTCGAGGACCGTGACCGGGCCACCCCCGCCCAGGACAGCACCCCGATCCGCGTCGGCATCATCACCAGCGCCACCAGCCCCGTGGGCGGCGACACCTTCACCGGCCCGCGCGACGGCGCCAAGGCCTACTTCGAGCGTCTCAACGCGCGCGGGGGCGTCGACGGCCGCCGGGTCGAGGTGCGCGAGTGCGACGACGGCGGCAGCGGCGTCGGCGACAACACCTGCGTGCACCGGCTGATCGACGAGGACAAGGTGGTCGCCCTGGTCGCCACCACCGCCCTCGACTACGCGGGCGCCTCCCGCGTCTCCCGCGCGCGCGTGCCCGACATCGGCGGCCAGCCGATCGGGCCCGCCTACGACACCTACCCGCACCTCTACGGCATCTACGGCAGCCTCGCACCCCGCGACGGCACCACCGGCTGGTCCGGCAGGCAGTACGGCGGAACGGAGGTGTACCGGTACTTCAAGCGCGAGCACGGGGCCCGTACCGCCGCCGTCGTCTCCTACAACCAGGCCGCGTCCGCCGCCTACGCCTCGCTCATCGAGCGGGGACTGAAGGCCGAGGGATACCGGGTGGTCACCGAGCAGGTCGACTTCGCGCTGCCCAACTTCCGTGCCGTGGCGGCCGACCTGAAGGAGCAGGGCGTCGACCTCGTCCTCGACGCCATCGACACGCACGGCAACGCCCGCCTGTGCGAGGCGATGGACGACGCCGGCGTCGAGGTCACCGCCAAGGTCACGAACGTGCAGAACTGGACGTCCACCGTGCCCGACGACTACAAGGACGCCCCGCGCTGCCGCAACTCCCTGTGGGCGACCGCCTCCAGCCGCAACTACGAGGACACCGGGCACGAGGCCGTACGGGAGTTCCGGGACGCCACCAGGACGCTGAAGACGCACACGCAGTGGCAGTTGGAGGGCTGGGCGGCCGCGCGGTGGTTCACGAACGCGGCGAGGTCGTGTGCCGCGTCCGGTGTCACGCGCGCGTGCGTGGACGCCTTCATGAACCGCAGCGAGGGATACACCGCCGACGGTCTGCTCGTTCCGGTCGTGTTCGAGCGGCTGGCGACACCGCCGAAGAGCCGCCGGACCTGTCTGTCCGTGGCCCGTTGGACGGACGGCCGGGGATGGGTCTCGCAAGGAGACATGAACAGCACCTGCTTCGACGTCCCGCAGCTGCCGTATCAGCCGTGACAGGCAAACCAGAGGGTCGCGCGACAACGACCTCACGGTGTCCGTGGACCGGACCGGCTCCTGACGTCCATCGCGGACAGTGGCTGTCCGCGATCGCTGGCAGACTCGGCCGCATGTTGGAGACCTCGGCACGTCTGCTGCGTCTGCTCTCGCTGCTCCAGGCCCACCGCGACTGGTCCGGTGCCGATCTGGCCGACCGTCTCGGTGTCACCCCGCGCACGGTCCGCCGGGACGTGGACCGGCTGCGCGAACTGGGCTATCCCGTCAATGCAAGCCCCGGCACCGGCGGCGGCTACCAGCTGGGTGTGGGCGCCGAGCTGCCCCCGCTGCTGCTGGACGACGACGAGGCCGTCGCGATCGCCGTGGGGCTGCGCACGGCCGCCGGGCAGGGCATCGACGGTATCGGCGAGACCTCGGTGCGGGCGCTCGCCAAGCTGGAGCAGGTGCTGCCGGGCCGGCTGCGCCGCCGCGTGAGCGCCCTGAACGCCTTCACCGTGCCGATGCTGCGCGGTCCCGCTCCCTCCACCGTGGATCCGGCCGTCCTCACCGAGCTCGCCCACCTCTGCCGGGACGCGGAGCGCCTCCGCTTCGAGTACCGCGATCACGGTGGCGCCACCAGCCGCCGTACCGTCGAACCGCACCGCCTGGTGTGCAGCGAGCGCCGCTGGTACCTGGTCGCCTGGGACGTCGACCGCGACGACTGGCGAACGTTCCGTGTCGACCGCGTCACGCCCACGCCCCCGCACGGCCCGCGCTTCGCCCCCCGCAGACCGCCCGCAGACGATCTCGCCGCGTATGTCTCCCAGGGGGTCTCCACGCGCGCGTACGCCTCGCACGCGGCCGTCCGGCTGCTGGTGCCGCTGGAGGAGGCCGCCGAGCGCGTGTCGCCGTCCGCCGGGACGCTGGAGCCCGACGGGCCGGACACCTGTGTCCTGCGCACGGGCGCCGCGAACCTCGACGTGATGGTGATCCACGTGATGATGCTGGGCCTCGAGTTCGAGGTGCTGGAGCCGGCCGAGCTGACCGAGGCGATCAGGAGCGCTCGGGACCGGCTTGCTCGCTCTTTGGCTCGGGCTGGGGGATCTGGGCCGCGTACTCGGGATGGTGCAGATCGAACGCCGGGGCGTCGGAGCGGACCCGGGGCAGGGTGAGGAAGTTGTGCCGGGGCGGCGGGCAGGAGGTCGCCCACTCCAGCGAGCGGCCGTAGCCCCACGGGTCGTCGACGCCGACCTTCTCGCCGTACTGGGAGGTCTTCCAGACGTTGTAGAGGAACGGCAGCGTGGAGAGGCCCAGCAGGAACGCGCCGACCGTCGAGAGGGTGTTGAGCGCGGTGAAGCCGTCGGCGGCGAGGTAGTCCGCGTAGCGCCGCGGCATGCCCTCCGCGCCCAGCCAGTGCTGCACCAGGAAGGTCATGTGGAAGCCGACGAACAGCGTCCAGAACTGGATCTTGCCGAGCCGCTCGTCGAGCATCTTCCCGGTGAACTTCGGCCACCAGAAGAAGAAGCCGGCGAAGACCGCGAAGACGACGGTGCCGAAGACGACGTAGTGGAAGTGGGCGACCACGAAGTACGAGTCCGTGACATGGAAGTCCATCGGCGGCGACGCCAGGATCACCCCGGTCAGACCGCCGAGGAGGAACGTCACCAGGAAGCCCACCGCCCACAGCATCGGCGTCTCGAAGGACAGTGAGCCCTTGATCATGGTGCCGGTCCAGTTGAAGAACTTCACGCCCGTCGGCACCGCGATCAGGAAGCTCATGAACGAGAAGAACGGCAGCAGCACCGCGCCGGTCGCGAACATGTGGTGCGCCCACACCACCATCGACAGACCGGTGATCGCCATCGTCGCCCCGACCAGCGTCAGATAGCCGAAGATCGGCTTGCGGCTGAAGACCGGGATGATCTCCGTGATGATGCCGAAGAACGGCAGCGCGATGATGTACACCTCGGGATGGCCGAAGAACCAGAACAGGTGCTGCCACAGCAGCGCCCCGCCGTTGGCCGCCTGGAAGACCTGCGCGCCGAACCGCCGGTCCGCCTCCAGGACCAGCAGGTCCGCCGCGAGCACCGGGAACGCCATCAGGACCATGATCGACGTGAACAGGGTGTTCCAGACGAAGATCGGCATCCGGAACATCGTCATGCCGGGCGCGCGCATCCCGATGATCGTGGTGACGAAGTTGACGGCGCCGAGGATCGTGCCGAAGCCGGCCAGCGCCAGGCCCATGATCCACAGGTCGGGGCCGACCCCGGGGGAGTGCACGGAGTCGTTCAGCGGCGCGTAGGCGAACCAGCCGTACGCGGCCGGTCCGGACGGCACCAGCAGCGAGCCCAGCACGATCAGGCCGCCGAAGAGGAACAGCCAGTACGACAGCATGTTCAGCCGGGGGAAGGCGACGTCCGGGGAGCCGATCTGCAGCGGCATCAGCTCATTGGCGAAGCCCGCGAAACTCGGTGTCGCGAACAGCAGCAGCATGATCGTGCCGTGCATCGTGAACAGCTGGTTGAACTGCTGGTTGTCCATGATCTGCAGCCCGGGGCGGGCGAGCTCGGCGCGCATCAGCAGCGCCATGACACCGGCGATCAGGAAGAACAGGAACGACGTGATCAGGTAGAGGTGGCCGATCGTCTTGTGGTCGGTGGTGGTCAGCCAGTCGACGATCACGCGCCCGCGCGTCTGCCGTGGCTCGGGTCGGGCCGTCGCCTGTACGGTCTGCGTCCCCATCGCTCGCTCGCCCTTCGCTCGTCGCGCCCAGGGCCCGCTGAAGCCCCCGCCACGCGTACCCGCGAGCTGCCGCCGAGGTGCTCGCGTCGGCATGTGCTCCGACAGGGGGATACGGGGGGTTCTGTGCCGCGACCGTGTATTTCCTATGCGGGGTCAGTTCCCGTGGACCCGTTCCGAATCGGTGGGGGGAAAGGGAGCCGGGACGTTTCTTCCGGAACTTTCCGCCGGGCTTTTCCCGCGGCCCGCGCGACACGCGGGAATTGCGTTCGAATACCAGCGGAAGGCGTACGAAACCGCTCGTACGTGTGACGGAGTTAGGCCGAAACGAGTGTCGTTGTTCTGTGACAGAAGCGTGACCGGGGACGGACGAGTGACCTGCGGCACAAGCCCGGACTTCCCCGGTCGGCGGACAACGCCTAGCGTGGCCGTATGGCACCGATTCCGACACCTCCCGCCGAACCCGACGACAGCCCGGACACCTATGTCGGCCTCGACGCCGACGGGGCCGAACGGCTCGCCCGCGAGCGGGGGTGGTCGACGGTCCGCTCGCTGCCGCCGGGGGCCATCATCACGATGGAATACCGGAGCGGTCGCCTGAACTTCGAGGTGAAGGACGGTCAGGTGGCCCGGGCCTGGAAGGGCTGAGCACGGCACACGGCGACGGCCCCCGCTCCGGTAGAGGAGCGGGGGCCGTCGCCGTATGCCGTATGCCGGGCGGGGCTGGGCTGTGCGTACCGGACCCGCTCGCTGTCCGGACGGGGGTACTCCCAGGTGTTCGGCGGTGGGGGAGGTCAGCCGCCGGTCACGGGGCGGGCCGCCGGGTTGGCGCCCCGCATGACGCGGTCCGGGTGCGGTGGCCGGCGGCTGCCGACCGGGGTGACCGGCGTGCGCTCCGAGCGGGCCGTGTGCGGCCCCGGGGCCAGGTAGACGGGTGCCCGGGGGGAACGGGCCGCGGTCTCGTTCTGGGGAACGGCACGCGGCTTGAGCCGCACGGGCGTCTCGACGGGCGAGAGCGGCACGGGGGCCGGGCTGCCACGGCGGGCGCGTCGGCGGTCGCGCAGGTCGAAGATCTCGGCCTCGGCGCGGGCGATCAGCGGCTCGCACCAGGGCAGCGCCAGCAGCACCAGCAGGCCGGCGGTCCAGCCGAGCAGCACATCGCTGAGCCAGTGCGTACCGAGGTAGACGGTGGCCATGCCGACGCCGAGCGACACCACCGCGGACACGGCGGACAGCCAGCGGCGCGCTCCCGGGGTGGAGGCCAGATACGCCAGGATGCCCCAGGTCACCACGGCGTTGGCGGTATGGCCGCTGGGAAATATATCGCCGCCCAGACCCATCTCGTTCGAGCCGATGCTGGTCGCGTAGTGCGGACCGAGCCTGCCCATGCCGAGCTTGGCGGCGCCGACCGTGATGTTCAGCAGCAGCAGCGAGGCGCCCAGGGTCAGCAGCGGGCGCAGCGTGTGCTGCCGCCAGGAACGCCAGCCCAGCCAGGCGGCGACCATCACCGCGGTGGGGCCGCGCTGGCCGAGCACCACGTAGTAGTCGACGAACCAGTGGATGCCCGCCCACTGCTGGTACGGGCGGAAGAACATGACCTGCCAGTCGAGACGGACCAGCCATGAGGTGATCACCACGAGCCACACCATCGCCAGATAGAACGCGAGGGTTCCGGCGAGCAGCGCGACTCGGTGCCGGCTCATCTTCGGCACATCGAGGTGGGCCGGTCGTTCCGGCTCACGGTCGAGCCTGGCGAACACCCGGTCCAGACGGGTGAGGTTTCGTTCGGTACGCACCCAATCGACGTTACAGCGAGTGAGCTCAGGTCCCGGTCGAATCCACGGCTTTGTGATGACCATGTGATGTGGGATTCATCTCAGGGCGAGGTTTATTTCCGAGGAATCCGCAATGCCGGACGGGCGCCCCCTTCAATTCCTTTGATCGTTTTGGGTGGGGGTTTTATGGCCCTTATGAATTCGTTCACCGAATCATGGGGTGGAATTATCCGGACGCTCACTGACGCTCGTGCACGCCTCGTGGTCGATCATGGCGGACCGGAGCCGTTCAGCCAGAACGCCCCGTACACCGCCGAGGCCACCGCGACCGCGCCCAGAACCAGCGCCGACCTGCGAGGACGCGCGCGGGCCAGGGTCCGGGCCAGCGGCAGCAGCAGGGGGAAGGCCGGCAGCAGCAGACGCGGTTTCGAGCCGAAGTAGCTCGACGCGCACAGGGCGAGGGCGGTGACGACCCCCGAGTACACCAGGAGGGGCAGCGGCTGGCCCTGGCGGACGCAGACGACGTACAGCCAGACGATCAGCCCGACCCCGACGATCAGCCCCATGCCCGCCAGGGCCGAGGGGAACGACGTGAACTTGTCGGCGACGAAGCGGGCGAAGGCGTAGCCGCCGTCGAAGCCGTTGCGCCAGCCGGCCTGCACGTCGAGATAGCCGAGCGTGCCCTTGCCGGTGCGGTGGCCGACCCACAGGACGTAGGCGGCGGCTCCCAGGGGGGCGAGCAGCATGCCGAGGGCGCGCGTCGTGACGCGTGTGCCGCCCGGGGCCGCGCGGCCCGCGCTTCGGTCCCGGGCGAACGAGGCGATCGCCGCCACCCACACCGCCGCGACCACCGCGAGCCCCACCGGCCGGGTCAGGCCCGCCAGCGAGGCCAGCGCGCCCGCCGTCACCCACCGGCCGGTCAGGACCGCGTACAGCGACCAGGCGGCCAGCGCGGTGAACAGCGACTCGCTGTACGCCATCGACTGCACGATCCCGACGGGCAGCACGGCCCACAGCAGGACCGCGCAGACGCCGACCCGCCCGTCTTCCGCCGCCACCCCGCCGAGGCCACGCCCCGCGCCGTTCTCCGTACGGCCGTACACATGGTCCGTGACGGCGAAGATCCCCCAGGCCGCCGCGAGCGAGGTGAGCAGTGCGACGACGAAGCCCGCGTCGGCGTACGACAGCGGGGTCACGGCGGCCAGCAGCCGCTCCAGCCACGGCAGCAGCGGGAAGAACGCGAGGTTGGAGTGCACGTCGCCGTTCGGCAGGCGCACCTCGTAGCCGTATCCCAGCTCGGCGACCCGCGTGTACCACAGCGAGTCCCAGCGGGCGGTCAGCAGCGTGTACCCGCTCTTGTCACGGGCGGCGCTCCACAGGGCCAGCGTCAGCAGCCCCAGGGCGCGCACGGCCGCGTACCCGAGCAGAGCCGGGGCCGCCCGGCGCAGGGTCGCGGCGCCGGGCCGGGCCCCGCGCGTCTCAAGATCGGTCACGGGCCCGATTATCGACCGCGGACCGAACCGGGCGGTCCGTGGGGTCTCGGTGAGAGAAATGAGGAGAGGGAGGAGAAGTGGTGTAAGCCACACCTGTTCCGTACTCCTCTGAGAGGTCCGCCACTCGGCCCCGGCGCGGACTCGCGTACTCTGACGTGTCACTCGCCGTTCGCTGCGCGGGCCGGAGACCACCGCTTCTCTCCGGCCGAGTCACGGGAGTCCCACCCGTGAGCCCGCCGAACGCGAGGAACATCTGGGAGGTACGCGCATGTCCGGGACGACCACGGCCGCCGCTGCGCTGCGCCGGCGGGCGGCCGGGGCCGGTGCCAACCGCTGGGTCGTTCTCGTCGTCCTGTGCGTCAGCCTGCTCCTGGTCGCTGTCGACGCCACCGTGCTGCACGTGGCGGTGCCCGCCGTCACCGAGGACCTCAGGCCCGGCGCGATCGAGCTGCTCTGGATCGTCGACATCTATCCGCTCGTCTGCGCCTCGCTGCTGATCCTCTTCGGCACGCTCGGCGACCGCGTCGGCCGCAGAAGGATCCTGCTGCTCGGATACGGCCTGTTCGGCGTCGCCTCCGCCATGGCCGCCCTCGCCGAGACCGCCCAGGTACTGATCGCGGCGCGGGCGCTGCTCGGGGTCGGCGGCGCGATGATCATGCCCGCGACGCTGTCGATCCTGCGCCAGGTCTTTCCGGACCGGCGGGAGCGGGCGCTCGCGATCGGTATCTGGAGTGCGGTGGCGGCGGTCGGCGCGGCGGTCGGTCCGCTGCTCGGCGGCTTCCTCCTGGAGCACTTCTGGTGGGGCTCGGTGTTCCTCGTCAACATTCCGTTGATGCTGGTCAGCCTGCCCGTCGGGCGGTTGCTGCTGCCCGAGTCGAAGGGGGACGGACGCGGGCCCTGGGACGTGGTCGGCGCGCTGATGGCGGCGGCCGGGCTGTTCGGCCTGGTGCTGGGTGTGAAGCGGCTCGGCAGCGGGGAGCTGGACGCGTTCACGGTGGTGCCGCTGGCCGTGGGGACGACTCTGATCGTTCTGTTCGTACGGCGTCAGCGGCGCCGGGCGCATCCGCTGGTGGACCTGCGGATGTTCGCTCGGCCGGCGTTCAGTACGTCGGTGGGCTGCATCGTGCTGGCGATGCTCGCGCTGGTGGGCCTCGAACTGATCGCGGCGCAGTATCTCCAGTTGGTGCTGGGGCTGTCCCCGCTGGAGACCGGGCTACGGCTGCTGCCGCTGACCGTCGCCGCGATGGCGGCGGGGCTGGCCGGGGCGCGGATGCTACGGCGGTTCGGGCCCCGGCGGATGGTGAGCCTCGGGTTCTGCCTGACGGCGGTGGCTGTCCTGCTGATGACGGCGATGGGCGGCGAGGACAACCCCGGCCTGATGCTGTCCGGGTTCGTGCTGCTCGGCTTCGGGCTGGAGACGACGCTGTTCGGGGCGTACGAGTCGATGCTGAGCGAGGCTCCGCCGGAGCAGGCGGGCGGGGCGGCGGCGATCGGCGAGACCTCGTACCAGCTGGGTGCGGGGATCGGGATCGCGCTGCTCGGCAGTGTGATGAACGCGGCGTACACCCCCGGCTTGTCGTCGGTGCCCGGTGTTCCGGCGTCGGCGTCGGCGTCGGCGGGGCATTCGCTGGGCGAGGCGTACGACGTCGCCGGGCAGCTCGGGGGCCCTGCCGGGGTGGCCCTGCGGCGCACGGCTCGGGACTGTTTCGTGCACGGGCTGCATGTGACGTTGCTGGTGAGCGCGGGGTTGTTGGTGCTGGGCGCGGTGATGGCGCTGCGCTTGCCACGAGTGATGCAGTGCGAGGCTCCCGCGGTGGAGGCGGGGATCCCCGCGCCTCGGGAGGTCGCGGAGTCCCGCGTCTCCGCTTGACGCGACGCTCCCCTCCACGTGCGCCAGGTCCTGGACGTGCGGGACGCTCCGTCGTACCGTCGGGAGCGGACGTGTAACTAGCGGTGCTAGTTTGCGAGAGGACGTGCTCATGCCCCCGTTCGACCCCGCCGACCCCCTCGGTATCGACGACCTGCTCGATCCGGAGGACCTGGCGATCAGGGCCACCGTGCGGGACTGGGCCGCGGACCGGGTCCTGCCCCATGTCGCGCAGTGGTACGAGAGCGGGGAACTGCCCGGGATGCGGGAGCTCGCCCGGGAACTGGGCGGGATCGGGGCGCTCGGGATGTCGCTCAGCGGGTACGGGTGCGCCGGGGCGAGTGCCGTGCAGTACGGGCTCGCCTGTCTGGAGCTGGAGGCCGCCGACTCCGGGATCCGGTCCCTCGTCTCCGTTCAGGGCTCCCTCGCCATGTACGCCATCCATCGGTTCGGCTCCGAGGAGCAGAAGCAGGGCTGGCTTCCGCGCATGGCAGCCGGGGAGGTCATCGGCTGCTTCGGGCTCACCGAACCCGACCACGGCTCCGACCCCGCCTCCATGCGGACGTACGCCAAACGGGACGGCGGCGACTGGGTCCTCAACGGCCGGAAGATGTGGATCACCAACGGGTCCGTCGCGGGTGTCGCCGTGGTGTGGGCGCAGACCGACGACGGGATTCGCGGGTTCGTCGTCCCCACCGACAGTCCCGGGTTCGCCGCCCCGGAGATCAAGCACAAGTGGTCCCTGCGCGCCTCCGTCACCAGCGAACTCGTGCTCGACGACGTACGACTGCCCGCCGACGCCGTACTGCCTCAGGGTGCGGGGCTGCGCGGGCCGCTCAGCTGTCTGTCGCACGCCCGCTACGGCATCGTCTGGGGGGCCATGGGCGCGGCGCGGTCGTGCTTCGAGACGGCTGTCGACTACGCCAAGACGCGGGAGCAGTTCGGGCGGCCCATCGGCGGGTTCCAGCTGACCCAGGCCAAGCTCGCCGACATGGCGGTCGAACTGCACAAGGGGATTCTGCTCGCCCATCACCTGGGGCGGCGCATGGACGCCGGCCGCCTGCGTCCCGAGCAGGTCAGCTTCGGCAAGCTCAACAACGTACGGGAGGCGATCGAGATCTGCCGGACCGCCCGTACCATCCTCGGTGCCAACGGGATCTCGCTGGAGTACCCCGTGATGCGGCACGCGACCAATCTCGAGTCGGTGCTCACCTATGAGGGCACCGTCGAGATGCACCAGCTCGTGCTGGGCAAGGCGCTCACCGGACTCGACGCCTTCCGGTAGCGGCGGATCTGACCCCGCGGGAGGCAGGGCCGGCGAGCGGCCCTGCCTCAGCTCTGGTTGAAGAAACCGTCCGTCCGGTGCGCGGCAGCCTCTCCGCTGATGATCTCCGTGTCGGCGGGCGTCAGCAGGAACACCCGGCTGGACACCCGGTCGATCGAACCGCGCAGGCCGAAGATCAGCCCGGCCGCGAAGTCGACGACACGCTTGGCGTCGCCCGCCTCCATGGCCGTGAGGTTCATGATGACCGGGACGCCTTCGCGGAACAGCTCGCCGATGGCGCGGGCGTCCCGGAAGCTGTCCGGGGTGACCGTGCCGATCCGGCGGCCCTTCTCCTCGGCGACGTCGGACGCCACCTTGACCCGCGGGTCCGTCACCCAGGCATCCCCGGGCTGCTCGGTCCCTTCGGAGTAGTCGTCGTCGTAGTAACGCTCGTCGTCGTTGTCGTCAACGAGGCCGAGCCAGGCACTCGCCTTGCGAACCGATCCCATGGACGCCTCCTCTCACAGCGGTCTTTCTTGCTTTCCGCATCCCTATGGTCATCCATGATGCGGACGGTGCGCCATGTGGATAGACGCCGAGCGGGGGGTTTGTGACGGTACTGGTGCACAGCGAATCCGTCGAGAGTCCAAGTGTCCCAAGGGTCGTTCCGCAAACAGCTGCTGACTGTGAGTGAAATATGATTCTTCACGGCGTACGGGTGATGGGCGGTGCGTACGGGTGAACGGCGAGATCGGTACGATGCCGCAGCTCTTCGCAGTTCAACGCCGTACGCACCTCGGGGGATCGTTGTGTTCGGAATCGTCAGGCCCTGCCGTCACCGGCTCGGTGAAAGCCTCAAAACCCAGTGGATGGCGCATTTGTGCGGGCTGTGCCTCGCACTGCGTAAGGACCACGGACAGTTCGCCCGGGTCGTGACCAACTACGACGGGCTGCTGATATCCGTTTTGACGGAAGCTCAGGCCGAACGAAGCGGGGGAGGACGGCGTAAGGCGGGACCCTGCCCGCTGCGCGGAATGCGGACCGCTTCCGTCGCGCACGGTGAGGGGGCGCGGCTCGCGGCCGCCGTCTCGCTGGTGCTCGCCTCGGCCAAGGTGCGCGACCATGTCGCCGACAGGGACGGGCTGCTGGCCCGGAAACCGGTGGCGCTCGCCGCGCGCCGAGTCGCCGTGAGCTGGGGCCGGGCGGGGGGACGGACGGGTTTTGACGTCGGGTTCGACACCGCCGTACTCGTCGACGCCGTGGACCGGCAGGTCGGTGTGGAGGCCCTGGCGGGGCTCGGCACGCCCCTGCTGACGGTCACCGAACCCACGGAGACCGCCACCGCCGCCGCCTTCGCGCACACCGCGATCCTGGCCGACCGTCCCGGCAACGCCGGGCCGCTCGCCGAGGCCGGCCGCCTCTTCGGCCGGCTCGCGCACCTGCTGGACGCCGTGGAGGACAGGGAGACGGACGCTGCTCTAGGTGCCTGGAACCCCCTCACCGCGACCGGAACGTCCCTGACGGAGGCCCGGCGGCTCGCGGACGACGCCGTACACGGCATACGGCTCGCGTTGCGCGAGGCCGAGTTCACGGACGCGAAGCTCGCGCACAGACTGCTCGTGCACGAACTGCGCACCTCTGTGGACCGGGCGTTCGGCACCGCGTCCTGCGCGCACCGGCCCGAGCCGCACGGACCTCAGCCGTCCGGGCCGTACGCCCCGCCCGGTGGTCCCGGCGCCCCGCCCCCGGAACCGCCGCACCGCGACCGGCGCGGGCTCCTCGCCGGGTGCGCGGTGTGGCTGGGGCTGGCCTGCACCTGCCAGATGTGCTGCGGGGAGTTCGAGGACCCCTGGAGCCGGGAGCGCCGGGAGGGACTGTGCGACCCCACCGACTGCTGTGAGGGTTGCGACTGCTGCGCGAACTGCTGCGGTGACGGGTGCGACTGCGGTTGCGACGGCTGTGACTGCGGCTGCGACTGCTGAGGCCGGGGCGTCACTGGTGAGATCGCGGCTGCAACTATTGGGCGCCGCGCCCCACACCGCGGTCGGGCGACAGCAGCCGGCGCTATTGCCTGCCACATTGCCCGCCACGGCGTTAGTTCTTCAGTTCCGGAGGTGAGATCCGTGACGTGGTGAGCGCCGAGCCCGTCGTACCCCACTTCTTCAGGATCCTGTCGTACGTCCCGTCCGCGATGAGCTTGTTCACCGCGGCCCGGAACGCGGGCGCCAGCTTGGTGCCCTTCTTGAAGGCGAAGCCGACGTCGAGACGGTGGAACTCGTTGAGGAACTTCACGCCTTCCTGGCGGGCGACCGCGTAGCGCAGGCCGTTGATCGTGGACATCACGACATCGCTGCGGCCCTGCTGGAGCGAGGACCAGATCGCCCCCTGTTCGCTGTAGGTCTGCACCTTGTACGCCTTCTTGCCGGCGTCGGTGCACAGGTGCCGACTGTCCTCCAGGGTGGCCTCGAAGGTGGTGCCCGCGCCGGTCGCGATGTTCAGGCCGCACAGCTGCCGCAGGTCGGTGACCTTGGACAGGTCGCTGTCCTTGCGGGTGGCGAAGCCCTGGCCGTCATTGATGTAGGTGACGAAGTCGATGGTCTTGCGGCGCTCGTCGGTCACACCGAAGTTGCCGACGCCGAGGTCGTACTTGCCGCTGTCGAGGGCCGGCAGGATCGCCTCGAAGCTGGCCTGTTCGGTCGTGAGCTTGATGCCGAGGACCTTGGCGACGGCGTTCGCGAAGTCGACGTCCTGGCCGGCCAGGGTCTTTCCGTCGTCCAGGATCGACGTGCCGGGCGGTTGACCGGAGACGCTGACGGCGAGGGTGAGGCTCCGCGCACCGGACGGCAGCAGCTTGGCGGCCGCCTCGTCCTTCTTGATGGCGGAGACGACGTCCTTGGTGGGGATCTCGTCGGACTGGGCCGCGGCGTTCGCGGTTCCCCCGGTGGAGTCGCCCGCACCGGAGCCGCACGCGGTGAGGAACAGGGTCGCCGAAGTGATCAGGGAAAAAGCGGCAAAAAGGTTTTTACGGGCATGCAGGGGCGTACGCATCGTGTGCGGTCTCCTGAAAAAAGCGGAAGGCGAAGAAAGCGCTGGGTGAGGGGAGGGGAGCGCGTGTGAAGGCGAAACGAAAGGGAGAACGCGAAAACGCCCGCGAGTTCAGAGGGTCGGGGCGTGCAGTGGGTCAGCTCAACAGGAAGAGGACCACACGCGACCGAAGTCGATGTGGGAGCGCTTGACCAGCCACTGCTGTGGATGCATGGGGTAAGTGGAACAGGCATCCGGTTGTGCGTCAACCGACTTGAGACGTACTGCTCACACTCTGGACAGCCTTGACAGCGACCGGAAACGGCCCCGTACTCTCAGGATGCGACCTTGCTGAGGGGCTCGGCCGTGTTCCGCGCCGGCGCTGTATCGCGTCCGTGCGCACCGCCGTGTGAAGGCATCACCCGAGTTCGACAACTCGATGCCACGGAGCCCTCGCATGTCCTCCGACACCCTCGCCAAAACCCCCGCCCCACCGGACATCCCGGACCACGCGGATTCCCTGCGGATCGTCCCGCAACGCCGGTTCGGCCAGTGGACGGCCGCCGTCGCCGTGCTGGTGCTGCTGGCGCTCGCCGTCAACTCCGTGCTGCGCAACGAGGCGTTCCAGTGGGACGTCGTCGCCGACTACTTCACCTCGGACGCCGTGCTGCGCGGCCTGTGGCTCACCCTGTGGCTGACCGCGGTCGTGATGGTGCTCGGTTTCGCGCTGGGCACCCTGCTCGCCGCCTTCCGGCTGTCCGCCAACCCCGTGCTGAGAAGCGTCAGTTGGGGGTATGTCTGGCTGTTCCGGTCGATCCCGATCCTGGTGCAGCTGCTGCTGTGGTTCAACATCGGGGCGCTGTACCCGCAGATCCTCGGCGTGAAGACCGTGAACCTGCTGGGACCGGTCACCGTCGCCATCATCGGCCTCACCCTGCACGAGGCCGCGTACGCCGCCGAGGTCGTCCGGGGCGGCATCCTCTCCGTCGACCGCGGGCAGGTCGAGGCCGCACAGGCACTCGGCCTGAGCCGGTGGCGCCGCTGGTGGCGGATCGTGCTCCCGCAGGCGATGCGCTCCATCGTGCCGCCGGCCGGCAACATGCTGATCGGCACCCTCAAGGGCACCTCCATCGTCAGCGTCATCGCGGTCCAGGACCTGCTCTACTCGGTGCAGCTCGTCTACCACCGCACTTACCAGATCATCCCGCTGCTGATGGTGGCCACCGTCTGGTACACCGTGGTCACCTCGGTGCTCAGCCTCGGCCAGCACTACGTCGAGAAGCACTACGCGCGCGGCTCGGAGCGCACCCGATGAGCGCTGACCGACCCTCCCTGGTGATCGTCGGGGGCGGGCCGCGGGGAACCGGTCTGATAGAGCGGATCGCCGCCAACGCGCCCGAGCTGTACGCCGGTTCGGGCCTCGACATCCACCTGGTCGACCCGCATCCGCCGGGCGCCGGACGCATCTGGCGCGAGGCCCAGTCGTCGCTGCTGTGGATGAACTCGCACGCCGAGGACGTCACCATGTTCACCGACGAGACGGTCGACATGGCCGGCCCCGTCACCGAGGGGCCCACGCTGCACGAGTGGGCCGGCATCGACGGCCGCACCTTCGCCGACCGGCGGATCCAGGGCGCCTATCTGCGCTGGGTGCACGAGCGGGCGGTGGCCTCCCTGCCGCCGGGCGTCACCGTCCACCACCATCCGCGCCGAGCCCTGCGCGTCGACGGACCGTCCGAGGGGCGCCAGCAGGTGTGGCTGGAGGGCCGCCCCCGCCCGCTGCTCGCCGACCTCGTCGTCCTGGCCCTCGGCCACCTCGACGCCGAACTGGACGATCAGCAGAGCGAGTTGGCCGCCCACGCGCGCGACCACGGTTTGGTCCACCTGCCGCCGGACTTCACCGCCGACAGCGACCTGTCCCCACTCGCACCCGGCGAACCCGTCCTGGTCCGCGGCTTCGGGCTCGCCTTCGTCGACCTGATGGTGCTGCTCACCGAGGGCCGGGGCGGGCGGTACGACGGAGACACCTATGTGCCCTCCGGACGGGAGCCGGTCCTGTACGTCGGTTCGCGGCGTGGAGTGCCGTACCACTCGAAGATCGGCTACGACTGGACCGGCGAACGGCCGCCGCTGCCCCGGTTCTTCGGCCCCGCCGAGGTGAACGGGCTGCTTGCCAGGCCGGACGGCTTCGACTTCCGGCGGGACGTGTGGCCGCTGGTGGAGAAGGAGCTGGGCTTCGCGCACTACCACCGGCTGTTCACCGTCCATCCCGAGCGGACCGGCGTGACATGGAGCGTCTTCGAGGAGAAGTACGCGACCGTCGACGATCCGGCGGGGCGTGCCGCCCTGGTCGCCGCCGCCGTACCCGACCCCGCCGACCGGCTCGACCTCGCCGCACTGGACCGCCCGCTGGAGGGGGTGCGGTACGACTCCTCCGAGGAGTTCCAGGATGGACTGCGGGCTTATGTCGAGCGGGACCTGGGCCGCCGTCACGATCCCGCGCACAGCCCCGACCTGGCGGTTTTCCTCGGACTGCTGTCCGTCTACGGTCAGTTGGTCCGGCTCGGGGACGTGGGCCCCTGGTGGCACGGCTTCTTCAGCTATCTGGCCTCCGGACCGCCCGGCCCCCGGCTCAGACAGCTGCTCGCCCTCTCCCGCGCGGGCGTCCTACGGTTCGTAGGTGCCGACATGACCGTCGCCGCCGAGGGCGGGGTGTTCCGGG
This sequence comes from Streptomyces sp. NPDC050997, assembly GCF_040660135.1. NCBI lineage: Bacteria > Bacillati > Actinomycetota > Actinomycetes > Kitasatosporales > Streptomycetaceae > Streptomyces > Streptomyces sp. NPDC050997. Next base: position 1,426 of record NZ_JBFAGK010000034.1, on the reverse strand, counting down.
CGTCGAGCCCCACCGTGCCCGGGTTCTCCGTCGAGGCCCGCGCGCTGGTCGAGGCACGGCTGCCCGAGCCGACGGTCGAGCGTGCCCGCGATCCCCTACTGCGCGCACTGCACGCCGACGGCGCGGCCGAGACACCGGAAGGGCTGCTCCGGGTGGATCCCGCCGACGGGCGGCTCGTCGACCGGGACGGACGGCCGCACCCCCGGCGCTTCGCGCTCGGGCCCTACACCGACGGCCGTACTCCGGGCGCGTTCACCCGGCCGCGCACCGGCGGGCCTGCGTTCCGGCAGAACGACGCGACGGCCCGGGCCGCGCTGACGTTCCTGACCGCGCTCTCCGGGCGTGCGGCCGCATGACACACCCACGTCTACCCGAAGGATTTCCGCGATGAGCGTCATGGTCGACATCAGGTCCGTACACAAGAGCTTCGGCCCGCTGGAAGTGCTCAAGGGCGTCGACCTCGCCGTGCGCGCCGGCGAGGTCACCGTGATCCTGGGCCCGTCCGGGTCCGGCAAGTCCACACTGCTGCGGACCATCAACCACCTGGAGAAGGTGGACCGGGGCGCGATCAGCGTGGACGGAAAGCTGGTCGGCTACCGGCGCAACGGCGACAAACTGCACGAACTGCCCGAGCGCGAGGTGCTGAGGCAGCGCACGCGCATCGGCTTCGTCTTCCAGAACTTCAACCTCTTCCCACACCTCACCGTGCTGGACAACATCATCGAGGCCCCGGTGTTCGCGCTGAAGCGACCCCGCAAGGAGGCTGTCGAGAGCGCGCGCCGGCTGCTCGACCGGGTCGGCCTCGCCGACAAGGTGGACGCCTACCCGAAGCAACTCTCCGGCGGACAGCAGCAGCGGGTGGCGATCGCCCGGGCGTTGGCCCTGGAGCCCAGGCTGCTGCTCTTCGACGAACCGACCTCCGCGCTCGACCCCGAGCTGGTCGGCGAGGTCCTCGACGTCATCAGAGACCTGGCCCACCAGGGCACCACGATGATCGTCGTCACCCACGAGATCGGCTTCGCCCGAGAGGTCGCCGACACGGTGGTGTTCATGGACGACGGACGGATCATCGAGCAGGGCCCGCCCGCCGACGTACTGGACCACCCACAGCACGACCGCACACGCGCGTTCATCTCCAAGGTCCTCTGAGACCAGCCCCTTACCCCACGAGTTCGCACGGCGGGACGCCGCCGACGACTTCATCCTCGTCCCGCACCTCACCCCCCCCGGGCCCGACGAGTTCGTGGACCGGCTGGACGACTATCCGGACGGGCGACTTCCGGACATCCCCGGGAACTGGCCCGCAGACGTCGACGCACGGGCACCGGCGGCCGCACCCGCCCACGGCGCCAAGGGGACGGGCCGGGGGGTGTCCGCCCGCAGCGGTTGGCGCGTCAACACCGCCCGCTCCTCAAGAAACCGATTC
>NZ_JBFAGK010000033.1:0-65248 GCF_040660135.1 Streptomyces sp. NPDC050997 | reverse complement strand
GTTCGCGATCCGCTCACGGTTGTCGCGGTAGTGGTACATGACCCGGTCCTCGATGGGCACGGAGCGGAACGTGTCGGGCACGGGGCCGCCCGTACCGGAATGTCCTGAAACATCCGGATCGGCAGCTTACCTGGGTCCCCCGCTCCTGCCGTGCGGTGTTCGTCGATGGGTGTGTCTATGGGCGGCGGCAGGATTCGGCGTCCGCCCGACAGGCCGGGAACGTATGCGAGAGCACATGTCCGAAACAAGTAGTGGATTCACACATCATCCCTATTGACCTTGGCCTGAGGCGTATGGGGTGCTTGATCCTTTGCTCTTGCCAACACTCAACTGGCGTGAAGCGTAAGGAAAGCGTGAAGATGTGCCAGCCGGAGCGTGCTCGGCCGCGAGTGACCCAACTCACGGTCGAGCGCAAGAGCGGCAAATAGGGCAATGAGCCCAACTCATAGTCAACCGGCAGTCCGTGGGATCCGCTTCTCCCAGGTCCGGTGGAAGACCACCTCGCCGCCGTCCGTGCAGATCACCTCGTTCGAGGTGTGGAAGTCCTCGCCGTCACAGGTGAGCTCCGAGCGGGTGCGCACCGTGGCCTCCCAGCCGAGCTCCGGCCGGTGCAGCCGGACCGACCAGTTGGAGCGGGCGCGGGCCGACAGGGGGTCCGCCTCGTCGATCGTGTACGTCTCCAGGGCGTCCTCGGAGAACTCCAGCCCGTCGGGATACACCCGGGTGCCGCCGTAGCGCGGATCGACCTCCAGCCGCCACTCGCCCTTGGCCACGTCCCGCACGACCAGCCGCTCCGGGCGCGGCTCGTCCAGGGTGACGGGGTGGGCGACGCCGAGCGGCTCGGACTGCTCCGGTTCCTCGAAGACGACCGATCCGTCGGTCTCGCGCTCACGCACCGGCAGTTCGAGCACGCTGCCGGCCGGGTCCAGGGTGAAGCCCGCCGCCGATTCCGGCTGCGGCCAGATCCACGGCCAGTACGCGGAGGAGACGGCCAGCCGGATGCGGTGGCCGACCGGGAAGACGTGGCCGATGCCGTTCAGCTCGAACTCGACGTCCTCCGTGGCACCCGGCTCCCACGGCACCGCCCGGTCCCGCCCCTGGCGTGCGGACAGGTTCAGCACGCCCCGGGTGACCAGGGTCGAGGAGCCGTCCGGGGCGACATCGCAGACCCGGGCGATCACCTGGCCGCGCGGCACCTCGGAGCTCAGCCTGAGCCGCACCCTCGGCCGCCCCAGCACCCAGGTCTCCTCGCCCACCTCGAACTCGAAGCACACCGACCGCGCGTCCTCCTCCCGCTGGTCCGGCGGCAGGTCGGCGTCGTTCCCGAACGGAAAGAAACGGCCGGCGTCGATGCCGGTGTGCTGCGGGGAGCGGACCAGACGCGGGACGCCCTGAAGGACGTATGACACGGGCGTGACGTGCGGGGAGGGCCAGGCGGGCTCGCCGACCCAGCGGCCGGGCAGGGTGTCGTAGACCGTGGCAGGGGGGTGCGAGTCGCTGACGTAGGCACGCAGGAGGGGCTCGTCAAGTACGCCCGTGTGCTTTCCCTTCAGCCAGTGGTCCCACCAGCGCAGGGTCTCCTGGAGGAAGCCGATCGCGGGGCCGGGCGGCAGACCGCGGTCGGGATACTGGTGGGACCAGGGGCCGATCAGGCCGCGCACCCGGTCGGGCGGCAGGTGTTCGACGAGCCTGAGCACGGTGTCGCGGTACGGGTCGTGCCAGCCGCCCACCGCCAGCACGGCCGCGTCGATCGCGCCGTAGTCCTCGCAGACGCTGCCGTGGCGCCAGTAGCGGTCCCGGGTCTGGTGGTCGAGCCAGGTGTGGATGAAGGGGTCGACCTCCTCCAGGCGCTCCAGCCACATCTGACGCCATGCCTCCCCGGCGTACCGCGGGTCCGGTGGCCGTGACACGAAGGCGAGCATGGTGGCCGCCCAGGCGTGCATGTCCACCGCGAGGACGGAACCTCCCATGTAGTGCACGTCGTTGTCATAGCGGTCGTCGGTGGAGCAGACGGTGACGACCGCCTTGAGCGGCTCGGGCGCGAGGGCCGCGATCTGGAGGGAGTTGAAGCCGCCCCAGGAGATGCCGAACATGCCGACCCCACCGTCGCACCAGGGCTGCGCCGCCAGCCAGTTGACGACCTCGACGCCGTCGGCCAGCTCGGTGGCGGAGTACTCGTCGCCTGGAATGCCCTCGCTGTTGCCGTGGCCGCGGACGTCCACTCGTACGGAGGCGTAACCGTGGCCCGCGTACCAGGGATGGCGTTGCCAGTCGCGGGGCGCGGTCCAGTCGGTCAGCCGGTAGGGCAGGTATTCGAGGATCGCGGGTACTGGTTCGTCCGTCAGGGGACGCCACACGCGCGCGTAGAGGAGGGTCCCGTCCGCCAGTGGGATGCGGAGGTCCTCGTGGGTCGTCTCGTAGGGGAAGGACGTACGGATGTGCATGAGGGTGACCTCGTGAGTTCAGTGGACTGGGTGCATGGTGCGGCGCAGCCAGGGCGCGGCGGCCATCACGGCCAGGCCCGCGGCCACCGCGATCGCGCCGTTGACGCCGAAGTAGGCCTGCTTGGATATGTCGTCGTAGAGCTTCACCGTCTGGGCCTGGATGCCGTTGGCGAGCGCGAGGGACAGCATCCAGAGCGACATGGTCTGGCTGGAGAAGGCGGCCGGGGCGAGCTTGCTGGTGGCCGACATGCCGGAGGTCTCCAGCAGGATGTCGCCGAGGCCGAGCAGCAGGTACGAGCCGACGATCCACCAGGCGGACATCAGGTAGTCGTCGGAGGCGTGTCCGGAGGTGGGCAGGGCCATCAGCAGGAAGGACACTCCGCCCAGCACGACCCCGATCGCGATCTTGTTGGAGGCGTGCGGCTGGCCGCGGCCCATGCGGACCCAGAGCGCGGCGACCACGGGCGCCAGAGCGACCTCGAAGGCGCCGAGCGCGGAAGCGTACCAACTGGCGGGGAAGTCGAAGCCGAGGATGGTCGTCTCGGCGTTCGACGCGGCCAGCAGCATCATCGTCGAGTACGCCTGGAACAGGATGAAGTTGAAGGCGGTGGAGGCGAGGAAGAGCACGACGTACGGGCGCAGTCGGCCGCGTTCCCCGTCAGTCACGCGGGGGCTTTTGAACATCACCGCGAAGTACACGACCGGGGCGATCACCGAGACCAGGGTGAGCAGGTCGACGAAGCCGGCCATGGTGAGCAGGCCGGCCATGGCGAGGGCGGTCGCGAGCACCGCGACGGCCACGACCCCGGCCACGATCAGCCGGACCGCGCGGCGCAGCGCGTCGGGCGCGAGGGCGAACGCGGCCGCCTTCCGGCGTCCGGCCAGGTGGCGGCGTCCCAGGACGTACTGGATCAGCCCGAACGTCATGCCGATCGCCGCCGCCGAGAAGCCCCAGTGCCAGCCCTGGTGGTCGCCGAGCCAGCCGGTGATCAGCGGGCCCGCGAAGGCGCCGATGTTGATCGCCATGTAGTAGAGCGCGAAGCCGGCGTCACGGCGGTCGTCGTCGGTGGCGTAGAGCTTGCCGACCAGGGTGGCCGCGTTGGGCTTCAGCAGACCCGTGCCGGCGCTGATCAGACCCAGACCCACCCAGGTCATGGCGGCCGTGGGCACGGCCATGGCGTAGTGGCCGCAGGCGATCAGGACGCCGCCCCACAGCACCGCACGGTACGAGCCGAGGATGCGGTCGGCGAGCCAGCCGCCGGCGACGGAGACGAGGTAGACGAGCGTCCCGTAGGCGGCGGAGACGGAGGCGGCCGTCCCGGCCGACATGCCCAGGCCGCCATGTGCGACCGTGTCCGCGAAGTAGAGGACGAGGATGGCCTGCATGCCGAGGAACGAGAAGCGTTCCCAGACCTCGAGACCGGAGAGGGTGAGCAGGCCCTTGGGCTGGCCGAAGAAGGCGTGGTCGTCCTCGGGCGACGGTTTATCGCCGGACGCGACGTCGACGGTGGTTCGGGGCACGCTTCACTACTTCCATGTAAATCGATAGGTATCCGTTCTTTTCAAGTGATCAAAAACATACCGGGCATGATCCAATACCGCCTGGCCTGGACCGGTGGGCGCTATCGGTGATCGAAACATGACCGGATACGCTGACTTGAGTGATGTCAGCGACCTATCGACAAACCGTGTATCGCCAGTAGACACCAGCAGACAGGAGACCCCTCGTGACCGTCGTCGGGCCGTTCGGGCTGAGCGTGCGGGACAAGGCTCTGGAAGCCGATGTCCAGGCCGGATTGGCGGCTGTCGAGGCGGGACTGCTCGAAGCCACCAAGAGTGAGGTCCCCTTCATCACGGAGGCCGCCCAGCATCTGGTGCGGGCGGGCGGAAAGCGGTTCCGGCCGTTGCTCGTGATGCTCGCCGCCCAGTTCGGGGATCCCTATGCGCCGGGCATCGTGCCGTCGGCGGTGGTGGTGGAGCTGACCCACCTGGCGACGCTGTACCACGACGACGTGATGGACGAGGCCGACGTGCGGCGCGGGGTGGACAGCGCGAACACCCGCTGGGGCAACTCGGTCGCCGTCCTCACCGGTGACTTCCTGTTCGCGCGCGCCTCGCACATCCTGGCCGACCTCGGGCCCGAGGCGGTCCGGGTCCAGGCCGAGGCGTTCGAACGCCTGGTCACCGGGCAGATCCTGGAGACCGCCGGCCCCCAGGACGGCCGGGACCCGGTCGAGCACTACCTCGACGTCCTCGGCGGCAAGACGGGATCGCTGGTGGCGGTGTCGTGCCGCTTCGGGGCGATGATGTCGGGCGCCGACGAGACGGTGGTCGACGTGCTGACGCAGTACGGCGAGCGGCTGGGCGTCGCCTTCCAGCTCTCGGACGACGTCCTGGACATCGCGTCCGACTCCCACGAGTCCGGCAAGACCCCGGGCACCGACCTGCGCGAGGGCATCCCGACCCTGCCGGTCCTGCGGCTGCGTGAACGGGCGGCCCGGCTGGGCCTGGCCGAGGACATCGCCCTGAGCGAGCTGCTGGACTCCGACCTCACCGACGACGAACGGCACGCGGAGGCGCTGGCCGGCCTGCGCGCGCACCCGGCGCTGGAACAGGCCCGCCGTGACACGGTCCGCTACGCGGAGGACGCCCGCTCCGCGCTGGCCCCGCTGCGGGAGTGCGACGCGAAGCTGGCGCTCATGGAGATGTGCGACGCGGTGGTCCACCGAGCGGGTTAGTGACGCACCATCGGCCCAACCGCGGATGGTGACGTACGTCGTTCGCGGGCCGCTGATTCGGACCCACCCCGAGGCGGCGCCTCCCCACAACCCCTAGGGGTCATGGGGAGGCGCCGCCTCCGTGTGTCATACCGGAGGTGTACGTGGAGTTGAGCCCGCGGGTTGACGCATCATCCCCGTCGATTTGGTCAGATGGACACCACGGAAAAACACCACTCCTCACCGATTCGGGTGAGAATGGCGGCTACGGGGTGGACACAGGGGAGTCGCACAGCCGCCGCCGACGACGGAGGTAAGGCACACATGGCACCGTATGAGTCCGACGACAGCACGACTGCCGCGGAGGTCGACGACAGGTACCCGCGGCGGCGCAAGGCCGCGCGGTACGTCGTCCCGGTCGCGGTGGTGGGGGTGGCGGCGGCGACCATCGGCCTCGTCCCCGCACTCGCCGACTCCGGCGATCCCGACCTGCCGAAGATCAGCGCACAGGAACTCATCGAGAAGATCGCCGCGTCGGACGTACAGCAGCTGTCCGGGACGGTGAAGATCACCACGGATCTCGGACTGCCCGACCTCGGCGGCCTGGAGAGCGGTCTGGCCTCCGGCGCGATGGAGTCGGGCAAGGGCGACGGCTCCTCCGCCGACCCGTCGACCAAGCTCACCGAGCTCGCGTCCGGCACTCACACGCTGCGCGTCGCGGCCGATGGCCCGGACCGGCAGAAGCTGTCGCTGCTGGAGAGCGGCTCCGAGTACAGCCTGATCCACAACGGCAAGGACGTCTGGGGCTACGACAGCAAGTCGAACGAGGTCTACCACTCCACCGCGTCCGACGACGCGGCGGCCGAGAAGGAGCGGGACGTCCCGGCCACGCCCAAGGACCTCACCGAGGAGGCCCTCAAGGCGGTCGACGACACCACCGCGGTGACCGTCGACGGCACCGCGCAGGTCGCGGGCCGCGACGCCTACCGCCTCGTCATCAAGCCCAAGGACTCCGGCTCCACCGTCGGCCAGATCACCGTGGCCGTGGACTCGAAGACCGGGCTGCCGCTGAAGTTCACACTGACCCCGTCGAGCGGCGGCGCCGCCGTCGTGGACGCGGGCTTCACCCAGGTCGGCTTCACCGAGCCGGCCGCCTCCACCTTCGACTTCACCCCGCCCAAGGGCGCGAAGGTGACCGAGGGCGACACCATAGAGAAGGGCGCGCACGACTCGGCGGGCGCCAAGCCCGAGGAGGACCTCGGCAAGGGCCTCGACGGCCTCAAGGTCATCGGCAAGGGCTGGAACTCCGTCGCCGTCTTCGAGACCGGCGGCGAGGGCATGCCCAGCGGCTCCGCGGGCGGCGACCTCGGCGGCTTCCTCGGCTCGCTCGGCGACAAGGTCACCGGCAAGTTCGGCTCGGGCACGGTCTTCTCGACCCGCCTGGTCAACGCCCTGATCACCGACGACGGCAAGGTCTACGTCGGCGCGGTCGACAAGGCCGCCCTGGTGAAGGCGGCCGACGCGGGGCGGTAAGGCCCGTACGCGTACGAAGTGAGTACCGTACGCGCACGCGGGTCAGTACCGTACGCGCACGCGGCCAGTACCGTACGCGCACGACGAATCGAGGGAGCCGATGGGCGAAACGTCCGCCACGGAACCGGAGTCCGAGCCGGATCCCCCGGGTGTGGATGACAGCGTCATCCACACCCGCGCGCTCACCAAGCGCTATCGCGGCGGACAACTCGCCGTCGACGGTCTCGACCTGACCGTCCCGGCGGGCAGCGTCTTCGGCTTCCTCGGTCCGAACGGCTCCGGCAAGACCACCACCATCCGCATGCTGATGGGCCTCATCGAGCCCACCTCGGGTGCGGCCAGGGTCCTGGGCCGCCCGATGCCGCGCTCCTCGCGCGCCGTACTCCCGCACGTCGGCGCCCTCATCGAAGGCCCGGCTCTCTACGGCTTCCTCTCCGGCCGCCAGAACCTGACGCGGTACGACGCCGCCGACCCGACCGCCGACCCGCGCACCCGGGCGACCCGTGTCGCGGCGGCACTGGACCGGGTGGGGCTCGCGGCCGCCGCCGGCAAGAAGGCGAAGGCGTACTCGCTGGGCATGAAACAGCGCCTCGGTCTCGCGGCCGCCCTGCTCCAGCCGCGCAAGCTGCTCGTCCTCGACGAGCCGACCAACGGCCTCGACCCGCAGGGCATGCGCGAGATCCGCTCCCTGATCCGGGAGCTGGCCTCCGACGGCACGACCGTCTTCCTCTCCTCGCACCTGCTCGACGAGATCGAGCAGGTCTGCACCCACGCGGCCGTGATGGCGCAGGGCCGCCTGATCATCCAGGGCCTGGTGGCGGACCTGGCGGCGGGCACCCGCGGCCGGCTGGCCGTGACCACCCCGGACACGGGAGAGGCGGCACGGGTACTGAAGGAACAGGGGGCCTCGGACGTGGTCGTCACGGACGACCGGGTGACCGCCGAGCCACCGGACCGCGATCTCGCCGACGTGAACGCGGCGCTGGTGACGGCGGGCGTCCGGGTCCGCGGCTTCGGCCTCGAACGGGCCTCCCTGGAGGACGCGTTCGTGGCACTGACGGGGGAGGGCTTCGATGTCGCGGGCTGAGGTCGAGCGGGCTGAGGTCGAGCGGGCTGAGGTTCAGCGCGCTGAGGTGGAGCGGGCTGAAGCCGAGAGGCCGGGGGCGGAGCGGGCGGGGATCGGACGGTCCGACACCGCGCCGACCGCGGCCGTACGCACTCCTCGTGCGCTGTGGACCCTGGGGCTCTTCCGCAACGAACTGCTGACCACCTTCCGGCGCTGGCGCACGCTCGCGCTGCTCGGGGTGCTGGCGGCCGTGCCGATCCTGGTCGGGATCGCCGTGAAGATGGAGACCAGTGACGGCTCGTCGACCGGTCCGGGCGGCGGCGGAGGTCCGGCGTTCATCGCGCAGATCACCAACAACGGTCTGTTCCTGGTCTTCACCGCGCTCGCGGCGACACTCCCGTTCTTCCTGCCGATGGCGATCGGCGTCATCGCGGGCGACGCGATCGCCGGCGAGGCCAACGCGGGCACCCTGCGCTACCTCCTGGTCGCCCCCGCCGGCCGCAGCCGCCTCCTCCTCACCAAGTACGCGACGGTGATGGTCTTCTGTCTGGTCGCCACCCTGGTGGTCGCGGTCTCGGCGTTGACGGTCGGGGCGCTGCTCTTCCCGCTCGGCGACCTGATCACGATCTCCGGCACCCGGATCGGCTTCGCCGACGGCCTCGGCAGGGCCCTGCTGATCGCCCTGGTCGTCGCCGCGTCACTGATCGGCGTGGCCGCCCTGGGCCTGTTCGTCTCCACCCTGACCAGCAGCGGCATCGCGGCGATGGCGACCACCGTGGGTCTGCTGATCACCATCCAGATCCTCGACCAGATCCCCCAACTCCACGCGCTCCAGCCGTACTTCTTCTCCCACTACTGGCTGTCCTTCGCCGACCTCATGCGCGACCCGGTGTACTGGGACGACCTGGTGAAGAACCTCGGCCTCCAGGCCCTGTACGCGGCGGTGTTCGGCTCGGCGGCCTGGGCCCGCTTCACGGCGAAGGACGTGACGTCCTAGGCCTGTCTGGCAATTCCCGTGTCAGACCGGCCCTCGGGGTCATTCGGCCTCGTACGGGAAGCGTGCGAGAGGCGGCTCCTGGGCGAAGAAGGTCTTGGCTCGGGCCAGTGCCTCGGCGTCGTTCAGTACGTCACCGGGCTTGCTGCCGTTGCCGAGCAGGACTCCGCCGAACCGCATCCCCATGTACGCGGCCGAGTTGCTGAGCGTGCCGACCAGCGGGTCGGCCACCTCGCCCTCCTCGTGTGCGAGCGCGGTGACGCCCCAGAGGGTGCGCCCGGCCAGCGTGGCCTTGAAATCCAGGCCGGGGGTGCGCAGCCAGCCCGACCAGTGGTCCAGGTAGCGCTTGGTGTGGGCGGAGACGGCGTACCAGTACAGCGGGGACGCGATCACGAGGTCCGTCGCCGCGAGCGTGGCGTCGAGCAGCAGCGCCAGGTTGCCCTCGGTGGGGCGGGTGTGGTCGCTGTCGTGCCGCAGGTCCTCGAAGTCGGGGAGGGGATGCCCGGCGAGGTCGATCCACCGTTGCTCGACGTCCGCGGGGAGCTGTTCGGCGGCCCGGCGGGCCAGCAGCTCGGTGTTGCCGTCCTGGCGGGCGCTGCCCAGGACGAACAGGAAACGGCGTGTCATAGGGGTCCCCCAGCGATCGACGGTCGTCAGCTGTGTGCGCTCGCATCGCGCTCGCATCGCGCATGCTTCCGGAGCTTGCATGCGTACGCATCTTATGTGCGTGCAATCAATAAGCGCAATCAGTCGTCGTGCCGTCGAGTGTCCGAAGCAGCAGATCCTCCCGCCCACGCGGTGCCACAAGCTGCAGCCCGACCGGGCAGCCGTCCGCCCCGAACCCCGCGGGAACACTGACCGCCGGATGCCCACTCAGGTTGAACGCCCAGGTCAGAGCTGTGGAGAAACGCTCGCCCGGCCCTTCGTGCCCGTGCGGTGGGATGGGGGTGGTCGGCGTCAGCAGCAACTCCGCGTCGGCGAAGAACGCGTCCAGACTCCGGTCGTTCGCCGCCCGGACGCGGTGAGCGACGGCGAGATCCGCACCGGCCGTGCGCAGCGCGAGCCAGGCGGGCGCCGGGTCTTCGAGACGAAGCTCGGTGCGTGGTGGGACGAGGCGTACGGCGCCGGAGTCCGCGAGACGTACGGCCGCGGCGTGGGCGATCGCCACGATGTCGGGGTCGGGGTCGGGGTCGGCGAAGCCGAGGGCGGGGGACCAGACAGCGGACGGGGGTGGCGCGGCAGAGTGGGTGCCCGGATGTGGCGCCGCCCCGTCCATCACCCGCCAGTACGCCGCCGCGTCCGCCGCGTGCCGGGTCAGGACGCCGGGGGCGGTGAGTCCCGTACGGTCGGCCGTGGGCAACCGGCCGTTGGTGACCTTCAGCCCGATCACACCGCACCATGCCGCTGGGATCCGCACCGAGCCCGCCCCGTCGCTGCCGGTCGCCAGCGGCACCAGCCCCGCCGCCACCGCCGCCGCGGACCCGGCCGAGGAACCGCCCGGGGTGCGGTCGGCCCGCCAGGGGTTGACAGTACGGCCGTGAGCGCCGAGTCCCCAGGTCTGCCAGGGAGTTCCGGGTCCGGGGACGGAGGTGGCACCCACGGCCACGCACCCGGCCGCGAGCAGCGGGCCCGCCGTACGCAGCCCGTGCCGCCCCTTCACTCCGATCGGAACGCCGGCCAGCGGAAGCATCTCCCCCGCGGCGACCCGGGCGTCCACCTCACGCGCCCACCCCGGGGCGGCCTCCTCCCACACCTCGGCGAACGCGCAGAGGACCGGCTCGGCCCGCCGGATCCGCTCCAGTGTCACGGCGACCACATCGACCGCGGACAGGGCGCGCGACCGTACGGCGGCGGCGATCCGCTCGGCGGAGACGATCCGCTCGACGAAGAGGGACGCGGAGCCGGAATAGGAGCCGGACGGGGAGACGCGACGGGCGTGGGTCACGCGGTGGCGGCGGTGAGGCGGGCCAGCGCAGCCGTCTCGCGGGGCGGAGGTCCGGTCAGGTCGCCCAGGCGCCAGGCGGACACCCAGGGCACGCGATACACGTCGATCGCCGACTCGATCACCTTGATCCGCTGGGCGAGTGGACGCGGCAGCCGTCCGGGCGCGTCCGCGACCAGCACGACCGCGTCGAGATCGAGGCCGGGCGGGGCCTCGCCGTGCCGGAAGGCCTCCAGGGTGCGCAGCGCGGAGCGCAGGCCGGCCGCATGGGTACGCGCGACGAGCAGGACGGACCTCGGGGCGGCGGGGCCCGGCCAGTCGCGTCCGCAGTCGTCACCGCCGTAGACGGTCGCGAGGGTGGAGGTGCCGGCGCCGCCGTGGGTGCCGACGAAGGAGTAGCGTCGGGGGGAGGCGGAGGCGTGGGCGAGCTCCGGCGGGACCGGCTCCGGTGCGGGCACGGGCCCGCGGATCCAGATCTCCGGTCCGAGTGCTGCGTCCGTCCGCATACCTGTCCCCATCTGCATGATCCTTCCTGGTCACCCGTTCCTACCCGACGGCGCGCACGGCATCCGGGACGGCCTCTGACGAGGTGTGAGTTCCTGGAACGAGGCTGTGACGGCACAGTGACGTGAGAATCGTGGGCGAGCGGAGAGACTCGACAGTACGTGTACGACCGGATCTTGCCGATGGGGACGGAGTCCGACGGCAGTAGGGAGCACCATTGAACCCGAACGCGCTGTCCGGCGACTCTCCGACGCATCCGAGTGAGGGAACCGATGTCTCGACTCAGCCGTGACAAGAAGCGGGACCACCGGGGGGACCAGCAGTGGGACCGCCAGCGGGACCACCAGCGGGACTACCAGGGGGACCATCAGCGGGCCGGGCGCCCGGCCGCCTCGGCGGTGCCGATCGAGGTCCGCGTCCCCGGCGACGGCGGCCCCGGCTGCGCCTCCGTCGGCGGCGTCCGGGTCGTCGCGGCTCCCGGCGAGGAGATCCAGCAGGCCGTCCTGAACCACCTCCACCGCATCGCCCTCGCCACCGGTCACACCGTCCTGGCCACCGTCCACGACACCCGCATCGGCTACGTCGTCCCCCTCCGGGTCACCCCGAACGGGGCGAGCGACTTCAGTGCGGATCCGGTGCGGATGGATCCGGCGGGCGAGCGGGGCGAGCGGGAGGTTCCGGGGGAGTCGGCGGCGTCAGGGCCGGCGCCGCTGCGGTCACCCGTCTGGCCGGAGGCACCCGCGGCGGAGGACACCGACTGGCCCGCGCCGGCGTCCGACGTGCCCGCCCCGCCGCTGCCGTCCGACCCGCCCGCGGCCACCGTACGGCCGCAGTGGGCGCAGTACGACAGTCCCACGGATCTGCCGCGGGAGGCGGCGGAGCCCGTGGGGGACGAGGCGCCCACGTTTCGGATGCGGACCCTGCCGGGCGATGCCGCGCCCGAGGGGGCCGTGCCCGAGGGGGCTGTTCCCGACCAGGCAGTTCTCGACGAGACAACGCCCGACGACGAGGCCCCACCGACGTTCGCCCTACGCGCGCTACCGCAGCCGCAATCGCTACCGCAGCCGCCCCAGACCTCGGCCCCCGGGACGGCCGCCGCCCCGACAGGGGTGTTCGGCCCGCCGCCCGTGATGGACACACCCCCCGCGTCGGCACCGGAGAGCGGCCCCCTGTCGGCCCCCGGGCGCGAGCCGGAGCGCCCGCGCATTGCCCCGCCCGCCCCCATCTCCGCCCCCGCGCCCGTGCGAACGCCTGCCCGCACACCCGCACCGCTCCTCGCCCCCGACCCCGCCGACGACCCCGCCCCCAAACCCACCCCGCCCCGCGGCTTCGACGCCGTGGCCGAGGCCGTTCTCGGGGACGGCCCCCTCACCGCGCCCGGTGACGACGCCATGCCCGCGTTGCTCGCCGAGCCGATGGGACGCATCAACGAGGAGGTGAAGGCGGGGCGCACAGAGGCCGCGGCGGAGTTGGCGGAGCAGACCGTGGCGCAGGCCTCGGAGACCTTGGGGCCGGAGCACCTCGAAGTGCTGCGGCTGCGTGAACTGACCGCCTACATCGCCTACTTGGCCGACGACCCGGTCCGAGCCTTCCACCTCTCCCTGGACCTGGCCCATGTCCACCATCGCGCACGGGACGAGGAGGCCGCGTACGGCAATGTGCAGAGCGCCTTCACGGCCTGGCGTGCCGTACGCGACCCGCGCGAGGGGCTGGACCTGGGTCACGCCCTGATCGCCCTGTGGACCGAGCTCACATCCGAGGAGGGCCCCGCCGCCGACGACATCGAGCAGTTGGAGAAGGCCCAGGCCCGTATGGGCCGCCTCACCGACCGCGCCCGCGACAGCGACTGACCGCCCATCCGGGGCCGCTGGTGCCGCGGCAGGCGATGTTGCCTTGCCTGCCACGGCACCAGCACGAACGCACAGCTACGCCGACAACTCCCACACCGCGTACGCGATCGCGTCGCTGTTGCGGTCCAGCGCCGTGTCGTTGATGTTGGCCGTCGTGTCGCACGACGAGTGGTAGCAGCGGTCGAACGCCAGCCCCGAGGTCCCGCCCCACTTGGCCGCCTGCGCCGCCGTCTTGATGTAGTCGGCGCCGCTGAACAGCCCGCCCACCGGCACGCCCACGTTCTTGAAGGGCGCGTGGTCGGAGCGGCCGTCGCCCTCGGTCTCGACCTCCGTCGGCACACCGAGCCCGGTGAAGTACGTCTTGAACGTCTTCTCGATGGCCGGGTCGTCGTCGTAGACGAAGTACCCGGGGTTCGGCGAGCCGATCATGTCGAAGTTCAGGTATCCGCTGATCCGTGAACGGTCAGCGGTGGCAAGGCTGTTGACGTAGTACCGGGAGCCCACCATCCCCAGCTCCTCGGCGCCCCACCAGGCGAACCGCAGGTGCTTGGTGGGCTGGAAGTTCGCCCGGGAGACCGCGAGCGCGGTCTCCAGGATCCCCGCCGATCCGGACCCGTTGTCGTTGATGCCCGCGCCGGCCGTGACGCTGTCCAGGTGCGAGCCCGCCATGACGACCTGGTTGGTGTCCCCGCCCGGCCAGTCGGCGATCAGGTTGTAGCCGACCCGGCCGGAGGACGTGAACTGCTGGATCGTCGTGGTGAATCCGGCGGCGTCCAGTCTGGCCTTCACATAGTCGAGGGAGGCCTTGTAGCCGGCGCGGCCGTGTGCGCGATTGCCGCCGTTGGCGGTGGCGATGGACTGCAACTGCGTGAGATGTGCCTTGACGTTGGCCACGGAGATGTCGGGCGCGGCGGCTAGCGCCGGTCCGGCCGCGGGGGCCGCGCCGGCGATCGATCCGCCGGCCAGGAGCGAGACGGCGGTGACGACTGCGGTGGCCGCGGCGCGTCCGGGAACCGAGAGCTTCATGTGGGGGGCTCCGTATTCCTGAGGGAATGGGTGCCCGATGGTGAAGCTGAGGCTGATGTTCCGTCAAGAGCACAATTTGGTCAGCGCTGTTCGTATAGCGGATCACAAGCGGAGCAATTCCGGTCAGTGCTGATCGTTTTGTGCGCTCAGTGCACGCAGAACTCGTTCCCTTCCGGATCCGCCATCACCACCCATTCGCCCCCTGGTTCCTTCACCTCCCGCAGCACACTCGCCCCGAGTCCCGTCAGCCGCTCGACCTCGCCCGCGCGCCGTCCCTCGCCGGGGTGCAGGTCGAGATGGAGCCGGTTCTTGACCGTCTTCGCCTCCGGCACCCGCTGGAACAGCAGCCGCCGCCCCAGCCCGGTCCCGCTCTCCTTGTCGTACGGGTCGTCGGGATGCCGTACGGCGATCAGGTCCCGCCAGGCGCGGCGGCCGTGTGACTCGACGGTCAGCTCGGCCGGCGCGGCCCCGAGGTTCAGCAGCTTCTCGATGAGCGCGCCGTTGTCCTCGACCTGGTAGCCGAGCGCGGCGGCCCAGAAGTCGGCCTGCGCGTGCGGATCACCGGCGTCGATGACGAGCTTCCAGTGCACGGGGCTGGGTGTGGTCTGAGTCATATAACCACTTATACTGGTTACGTGAGCGAGCGCGCAACGGAAACGCCGGGACGGCGACGACCGGCCACCCCCGTCGATCCTCCGGGCCTGACCCTGGTCTCGTCCGGCGGCAAGGCCTTCCACTTCGATCCGGGCGCCCTCTGCCTGGAACTGGTGACGACAGGCGGACCGGGTGAGTTCGCGCGGTTCGAGGTACTGCACACGCCGGCCGACCTGGTGACCTGGGCGGGCCGGAGCCGACTATCGGACCGGCATGAACTCGGGCTTGAACTCGCCGTCACAGAAGGGGAGTTGGTACGGGCGCGCGAGCTTCGCGACACCCTCTTCCAACTCGCCGCGGACCGCGCCCACGGCCGCCCGCTCCAGCCGTCCCACCTCGACACCGTCAACGCGGCCGCCGCCGAGCCCCCGCTGGCCCCCCGTATCGTCCCGGACGGCACCCGCGGCTGGGCCCCGGGCGCCACGGGCACCCAGCTCCTGTCGACGGTCGCCCGGGACGCGATCGACCTCTTCACCGGCCCGTACGCCGACCGCGTCAGGGAATGCGGCTCCCACAACTGCTCTCTGCTGTTCGTCGACACCTCCCGCCCGGGCCGCCGCCGCTGGTGCGCGATGGAGCACTGCGGGAACCGGGCGAAGGCGCGGGCGTTCCGGTCGCGGCAGCCCGCCCAGGAGAGCTGACCGACGGCCGTCCGGCAGGCAGGAGCAGCGCGCACGAGAGGCTCGCGTCGGCGTGCGGGTCACTGACGCTCGCCGCGAGCGGACGGGGTGGCCGACGCGGGGCCTGGCCGGGCGGGCGGGCGTGGCTGGGCGGGCGTGGCCGGGCGGGCTGCCGCCCAGCGCCGCGTGGTTCGTCTCGGCGATCGATCGGACTCTCGGCGGTGACCGCCGTCTACGGCTTGGCGGCGGAGGGGCCCAGCGGCTCCGAGCCCAACGGTTCTGGAGCCGGCGGCGTCGAGTCCAGCGGCGTTGAGTTCATCGGCACCGAGTCCAGCGGCGTCGAGTCCAACCGTTCCGGGGCCGCCGGTTCCACGGCCCGCGGCTTGCGTCCGGAGATGACGCTGTCCGCGTTCCGGGCGGCACCTGCCGTGCCTGTCGCTGTCGGCATGGTGGTGCCGGGCCCGCCGGTCTCGGCCCTGAGCGTGCGGGCGGCGCGGCGGGCGGTGCGCAGGGCATCCCATGTGAGCAGCGTCAGCGCCAGCCAGACCAGCGCGAACCCGGCCCAGCGCTCGGGCGGCATGGCCTCGTGGAAATAGAGGATGCCGAGCAGGAACTGGAAGGCCGGCGCGAGGTACTGCAGCAGCCCCAGCGTGGACAGCGGGACACGGATCGCGGCGGCGCCGAAGCAGACGAGGGGGATCGCGGTGACGATGCCGGTCGCGGCGAGTAGGGCCGCGTGCCCCGCGCCCTCGGAGGCGAAGGTGGCGTCCCCCCGCGAGCCCAGCCACAGCAGGTAGGCGAGCGCGGGCAGGAACTGGATCGCGGTCTCCGCGGCCAGCGATTCCACGCCCCCCAGATTGACCTTCTTCTTCACCAGGCCGTACGTGGCGAAGGAGAAGGCGAGGGTCAGGGAGATCCACGGCGGCTGCCCGTACCCGACGGCGAGCACGAGGACGGCGGCGAAACCGATGCCGACCGCCGCCCACTGCACGGGCCGCAGCCGTTCCTTCAGGATGAGGACGCCCATCGCGATGGTGACGAGGGGGTTGATGAAGTACCCGAGCGAGGCCTCGACCACGTGACCCGCGTTCACAGCCCAGATGTAGACGCCCCAGTTCACGGTGATGACGGCCGCGGCCACCGCGATCAGCCCCAGCCTGCGCGGCTGCCGCAGCAGCTCACCGACCCATGCCCAGCGCCGCACCACGACCAGTGCGACGGCGACGAAGGCCAGGGACCACACCATCCGGTGGGCGAGGATCTCGACCGCTCCGGCCGGCTTCAGCAGGGGCCAGAAGAGGGGCACGAGCCCCCACATCCCGTACGCCGCGATGCCGTTCAGCAGACCTATCCGCTGCTCACCCTTCGACGTCCCGGCCACGGACCCTCCCTCTCGCGGACAACCTCGCCTGCAAGAAGGTAGCGCCGGGGGCCTCCGCCTGTCATGCCCGTATCGGCATACGGTCATGACGAACGGGGGCGGGTGGGCATGGACGGGAGGGACGCGGGTGTGGCCCGGACCGACGCGCCGGGCCCTGCCGGGAAGTGGTGACCGTCAGCCCTTGAGTGCGGCCGCGATCGCCTCGGAGAACGGGGTGGTCGGACGGCCGGTCAGCCGGGAGAGGTCGCCCGTGGACACGACCAGCTCGCCCTTCTCGATGGACGCGTCCACGGCGGCGATGACCGCGGCGAGCGGCTCGGGCAGCCCGGCGCCGGTCAGGATCCCGGTGAGGGCCTCGACGGAGACGGAGTTGTAGGCGATCTCCCTGCCGGTCTGCCGGCTCAGCTCGGCCGCGTACTCGGCGAAGCTCCACGCCTCGTCGCCGCCCAGCTCGTACGTCTTGTTCTCGTGCCCCTCGCCGGTCAGTACGGCGACCGCCGCGGCCGCGTAGTCGGCGCGCGAGGCGGAGGAGACCCGGCCCTCTCCGGCCGCGGCCACGACCGCGTCGTGCTCCAGCACCGGGGCGAGGCTCTCGGTGTAGTTCTCGTGGTACCAGCCGTTGCGCAGCAGCGCGTACGGCACGCCGGAGGCCGTGAGCGCCTCCTCGGTGCCGTGGTGGTCGTCGGCCAGCGCGGCGGTCAGGGTGCCGGGGGCGCTGGTGTACGCGAGCAGCGCCACACCGGCCGACTTCGCGGCGGCTATGACGACCTGGTGCTGCTGGACGCGGCCCTTGTCGAACTCGTTGCCCGAGACGAGCAGTACCTTGTCGCCGGCCGCGAACAGCCCGTCGAAGGAGGCGGGGGTGTTGTAGTCGGCGAGCGCGATCTTCACACCGCGCGCCGCGAGGTCGGCGGCCTTCTCGGGGGTGCGGACGACCGCGGTGATCTGGTCTGCCGGAACCTTCTCCAGCAGTTGCTCCACGACATGACGGCCCAGGTGGCCGGTGGCTCCGGTGACGACGATGCTCATGATGAAGACTCCTTATGGGGTGCGTTGTCGCTAACCCTAGGGTGTGCGCTAACTCTTCGAAAGTACCCACTTTGAAGTAAGTACCCCTCCGTGCGCCCCCTCCGCGCCCCCTCCGTGCACCCTTCGCGCGCCCCGCGGGTGGCGCCTGTGGGGCACACGTATGTCAGGCCGCGGGTCGGCCCAAGCCTCACGTCCATCCATGCGCCCCCTCTCCGCCTCCCGTGCCGACCTGAGTCCCCGGGCATGCTGAGATGTGGAGTTCTACGCCCACTGTGCGACCGGCTCGCGAGCCACCGTTCGGCGCACGGATACCGGATCCAGGGGGATGCCTTGACATGGCCACACGGAATCTGGCCGCGCGCAGTATCGGTTCTGCGGTAGTGGCGGGGCTGGGCTTCTTACGGACACCTCTCGCCTGGGGAACTCGCCGCAGGCGCCGGCAGGACGTCCTTCTGGCGCTGCTGCGGCAGCTCGAAGTGATGACCGAGGAGATTCACCGGGCGAACCTGATTCAGCAGTACCGCCTCACGGTGGACCAGATGAACCGGACGATCGACGACCCCTCCCTGGCCGACGCGTCGAGCACCCTGACCGGCCTGAGCGAGGGCAAGCGACGCCAACTGCTCTTCGCCAACCGGCAGTACGGATCCCTGCTGCTGGCCCATCGCATCGGGGCGTGCGGCTGGGACGAACTCCTCGGCCATCTGCGCGTTCTGTGCCGCAACGCCGTCTTCGCGGAGTACTGGGACCGTACGGTCGAGCATCGGCGAAGCATCCCCGCCGACTCGGTGGAGGCGCAGGTCGGCGCGGCGGTCGACGTCATGATGGAGGAGCTTGCCGAGGACCCCGAGGAGTGGTGGATCGTGGGGCCGTCGGCCATCGTCGAACCGCCTGCCTGACGGGTGCCGCCGCGCTGCCGCCAAGTGCGTCAACGGTGAAGGCCGGCGCGGGGCGAACGAAGGGAATTCTTCCCGTCAAGAGTGTCGAAGGCGGGGTTCGCCGTAGAGGATCTTGATAGCGTGACCGGACTGTCACCGGGTGGTAAAGAGGCTCCGAGTGCCCCGCGAATTCCCTGTCCCCTACGTCGTCCGTCGCATCGGGGACCCGCCCAAGCTGAGGGGCAGTCAGACCTCGGAGACCTGCCCGGACCTCTTCGAGCTGAGTGACGGCAATTTCGCTGTCATCGGCACCGAGGCCACGGCCGCGCTGGACCCCCAGCTGCCCGCCGACGCGGCTCGCGCCGACCACGAACGGATCGTGGTCATCAGCCGTGAGACCTTGATCCGCGCCAAGAGGGACATCCCCGACGTGTGACGACGGGCGGTGCATCCGTGCGCCCCCTTTGCCATCAGTCGCGAAACGCCGAGCTGAGCTCAGTGGGACATTCCTGACATGTGGTCAGCGTCAGGGACATCGGGGAGAGGCCCGGGCGCTCCACGCCCCCAGGCCCTCCCGAGCCGTTCGGTCCCCGATCAGCCGACGACGGTCCAGGTGTCCCCGCCCGCCAGCAACGCCCCCAGATCTCCCTTGCCGTTCTGCTCGATCGCCGTGTCCAGCTGATCCGCCATCTGCGTGTCGTAGACGGGCCGTTCCACCGACCGCAGCACACCGATCGGGGTGTGGTGCAGGGTGTCCGGGTCGGCCAGGCGGGACAGGGCGAAGGCGGTGGTGGGGGAGGCGGCGTGGGCGTCGTGGACCAGGATGTCCGACTCGTTGTCCGGGGTGACCTGCACGACTCTCAGATCACCGGTCGCCGGGTCCCGGACCACGCCCCGCGAACTGTCGGCGCCGAAGCGGATCGGCCGGCCGTGTTCCAGCCGGATCACCGCCTCCTCGGCCTGCTGATTGTCCTTCAGCGCTTCGAAGGCGCCGTCGTTGAAGATGTTGCAGTTCTGGTAGATCTCGATCAGCGCGGTGCCCTGATGGGCGGCCGCCTGCCGCAGTACCCCCGTCAGGTGCTTGCGGTCCGAGTCGATGGTCCGCGCCACGAACGACGCCTCCGCGCCGAGGGCGAGGGACACCGGGTTGAAGGGGGCGTCCAGCGACCCCATCGGCGTCGACTTGGTGATCTTGCCGACCTCGGAGGTGGGCGAGTACTGGCCCTTCGTGAGCCCGTAGATCCGGTTGTTGAAGAGGAGGATCTTCAGGTTCACGTTCCGCCGCAGGGCGTGGATCAGGTGGTTGCCGCCGATGGACAGCGCGTCGCCGTCACCGGTGACCACCCACACCGACAGGTCACGCCTGCTCGTGGCGAGCCCCGTCGCGATGGCCGGTGCGCGGCCGTGGATGGAGTGCATGCCGTACGTGTTCATGTAGTACGGGAAGCGGGAGGAACAGCCGATGCCCGAGACGAAGACGATGTTCTCCTTGGCCAGACCCAGCTCGGGCATGAAGCCCTGCACCGCGGCGAGGATCGCGTAGTCACCGCAACCGGGGCACCAGCGCACTTCCTGATCGGACTTGAAGTCCTTCATGGACTGCCGGGCCTCGGCCTTGGGAACGAGCGAAAGTGCCTCGACCGTGCCCGTGCCTTCCGTGGACGTCTCAGCCATCGATGGCCTCCTTGAGTGCCGTGGCGAGCTGCTCCGCCTTGAACGGCATACCGTTGACCTGGTTGTACGAGCGGGCGTCGACCAGGTACTTCGCCCGCACCAGCGTGGCGAGCTGGCCGAGGTTCATCTCGGGGATCACCACCTTGTCGTACGCCTTCAGCACCTCGCCGAGATTCCGCGGGAACGGGTTGAGGTGACGCAGATGGGCCTGCGCGATCGACTCGCCGGCCGTCCGCAGCCGCCGTACCGCCGCCGTGATCGGTCCGTACGTCGAGCCCCAGCCCAGAACCAGGGTCCGTGCCCCATGCGGATCGTCGACCTCGATGTCCGGTACATCGATGCCGTCGATCTTGGCCTGGCGGGTGCGGACCATGAACTCGTGGTTCGCGGGGTCGTAGGAGATGTTGCCGGTGCCGTCCTGCTTCTCGATGCCGCCGATGCGGTGCTCCAGGCCCGGTGTGCCGGGGATGGCCCACGGGCGGGCGAGGGTCTGCGGGTCGCGCTTGTACGGCCAGAACGTCTCGGTGCCGTCGTCCAGGGTGTGGTTCGGTCCCTGCGCGAACTGCACCCGCAGGTCCGGCAGTTCGTCCAGTTCCGGGATGCGCCAGGGCTCGGAGCCGTTGGCCAGGTAACCGTCGGACAGCAGCATCACCGGCGTGCGGTACGTCAGCGCGATGCGCGCCGCCTCCACGGCCGCGTCGAAGCAGTCGGCCGGGGTGCGCGGGGCGATCACCGGGACCGGGGCCTCGCCGTTGCGGCCGTACATCGCCTGCAGGAGATCCGCCTGCTCGGTCTTGGTGGGCAGACCGGTCGACGGGCCGCCGCGCTGGATGTCGATCACCAGCAGCGGTAGTTCGAGGGAGACCGCGAGGCCGATGGTCTCGCTCTTGAGCGCGACTCCGGGACCGCTTGTCGTGGTCACCGCCAGCGAGCCGCCGAAGGCCGCGCCCAGCGCGGCGCCGATGCCCGCGATCTCGTCCTCGGCCTGGAAGGTCCGTACGCCGAAGTTCTTGTGTCTGCTCAGCTCGTGCAGGATGTCGCTGGCCGGCGTGATCGGGTACGAGCCCAGGAACAGTGGCAGGTCCGCCTGGCGGGAGGCCGCGACCAGGCCGTACGACAGAGCCAGGTTGCCGGAGATGTTCCGGTACGTACCGACCGGGAAGGCCGTGGTCGCCGGGGCGATCTCGTAGGAGACCGCGAAATCCTCGGTGGTCTCACCGAAGTTCCAGCCCGCGCGGAAGGCGGCGATGTTCGCGGCCGCGATCTCGGGCTTCTTGGCGAACTTCGACGTCAGGAACTTCTCCGTGCCCTCGGTGGGCCGGTTGTACATCCATGACAAGAGGCCGAGCGCGAACATGTTCTTGCTGCGCTCGGCCTCTTTGCGACTGAGGTCGAATTCCTTGAGTGCCTCGACGGTCAGGGTGGTCAGTGGGACCGGGTGGAGGTGGTAACCGTCGAGGGAACCATCTTCCAGTGGGGAACTGCCGTACCCCACTTTCTGCATCGCCCGTTTCGTGAACTCGTCCGTGTTGACGATGATCTCCGCGCCCCGCGGCAGGTCGTCGACGTTGGCCTTGAGGGCGGCCGGGTTCATCGCCACCAGCACGTTGGGCGCGTCGCCCGGCGTGAGGATGTCGTGGTCGGCGAAGTGCAACTGGAAGGACGAGACGCCGGGCAGGGTGCCGGCGGGGGCGCGGATCTCGGCGGGGAAGTTCGGCAGCGTCGACAGGTCGTTGCCGAAGGACGCCGTCTCCGAGGTGAAGCGGTCGCCGGTGAGTTGCATGCCGTCACCCGAGTCGCCGGCGAAACGGATGATCACCCGGTCCAGACGGCGGACGTCCTTCACGCCTGCCGCTTTGCGCTGCTCTCCCACGACGGTTCCGTCGGCCTGCTCCGCTGGGCTACTGACCTCGCTGGTCACTGAACTGGACCTCCCTAGAGGCGGCTGTCTGGGAGCAGCCGTTCCCGCTGGCCTCCCAGGAGCAACCCTACGACCGTAAGGGTCCCCTTCCCTGGGTCATTCGCATGATGGACACGCTTTTGAGACGGTTGAGCACCCCGACTTGTCACGATTTACTCGCCCCCCGGCGCCTACCTTGAAGACGCTCTCGCGCGGTCCCCGGTTCTCGCCCGTCGCACGGTCGGTCCGGCTTGTCTGACACAGTGTCAGAGAGTCAGGAGTTCAGGTAGGTGAGGACCGCCAGCACGCGTCGGTGGTCCCCGTCGCTCGGGGACAGCCCGAGCTTCAGGAAGATGTTGCTGACGTGCTTCTCCACGGCTCCGTCGCTCACCACCAGTTGCCGCGCGATCGCGGAGTTGGTCCGGCCCTCGGCCATCAGGCCCAGCACCTCGCGCTCTCTCGGGGTGAGCCCCGCGAGCACGTCCTGCTTGCGGGAGCGGCCCAGCAGCTGCGCGACCACCTCCGGGTCGAGGGCCGTACCGCCCCCGGCCACCCGTACCACCGCGTCCACGAACTCACGCACCTCGGCCACCCGGTCCTTGAGCAGATAGCCGACGCCGCGACTGGAACCGGCCAGCAGTTCGGTGGCGTAGCGCTCCTCCACGTACTGCGACAGCACGAGCACCCCGAGTCCCGGATGCGCCTTGCGCAGCTGGACCGCGGCCCGTACGCCCTCGTCGGTGTGCGTCGGCGGCATCCGTACGTCCGCCACCACGACGTCCGGCAGCTCGCCCTGCGCGTCCAGCTCGGTGATGGTCTTGATCAACGCCTCGCCGTCCCCGACCCCGGCGACCACGTCATGTCCACGGTCGGTCAACAGCCGGGTCAGGCCCTCCCTCAGCAGCACCGAATCCTCGGCGATGACCACCTGCACCCTGTCCTCCACGATTCTCGGCCCCCGTGCCCCTGTATCGGGCCGAACCCGGCCCCGTCCCCGTCACTTGGCCGTCAGTATCCCGCGATCTGACCTTCCGCACCGGGCCTGTGGACAGACTGGCGGCGCGTGTTCGGATTTCGGGGGCGTGAGAGGAGACCTTGTGGAGCTGGGGGAGTGGGGTGGGGAGGCGGGGAGGCGTGCTTCAGCCCCCTGATCCGCCTGGAAACCGCAGATCAGGGGGCTGTCACGAGCGACCGGGGGCTACACCGTCCGCCAGGGCAGTTCCGCAGTGATCCGTGTCGGGCCGCCGGCCGGCGAGTCCACCACCAGGATGCCGTCCACCGCGTCCAGCCGCTCGGCCAGCCCGGCCAGCCCCGAACCGGTGGAGGTGTCCGCGCCGCCGACCCCGTCGTCCACGACCTGGAGCATCAGACGGTTCTCCACCCGCCACACGTCCACCGACGCCCACGTGGCCCGCGCGTGCTTGCTGATGTTCTGCAGCAGCTCCGACACGGTGAAATACGCGATCCCCTCGATCGCCGGCGCCGGCCGCGCCGGCAGGTCCACCTCCACCTGCACCGGCACCGTGCAGCGCGAGGCGACGGAGGACAGAGCGGCGTCCAGACCGCGGTCCGTCAGTACGGCCGGATGGATGCCCCGGGCGAGGTCCCGCAGCTCCTGCAACGCCGTCTTCACCTCACCGTGCGCGTCACCCACCATCCGCGCCGCCTCCTGCGGATCCTCCGTCAGCTTCTCCTTCGCCAGTCCCAGATCCATCGCCAGCGCAACCAGCCGGGCCTGCGCCCCGTCGTGCAGGTCCCGCTCGATGCGCCGCAGGTCCGCGGCGGCCGTGTCGACCACGACCCCCCGGTCCGACTCCAGCTCCACCACCCGCGCCGACAGCCGCGACGGCCCGAGCAGCCCGTGCACCAGCATCCGGTCCACCATCGTCAGCGCCCGCAGGATCCACGGCGTGGCCAGCGTGATCAACAGCCCCACCAGCGCGGTCACGGTGATCTCGAACGGGTTGTCGAGGTAGACGTGGTGACTCTCGTCGCCGTACAGCTGTATCCCGTCCTGTCCGCCGTACAGCGGGAAGAGCCAGAACCACAGCGGGTACGTCATCAGCGTCCAGCCGAGGGCGAAGAAGTTCACCGCGACGGCGAAGGAGAACACCGACCACGGCAGGTACAGCAGCGTGTACAGCACGCTCCGCCACGAGGTGCCGCTCTTCAGGACGGCGCCCATCCAGGCCAGCGCGCCCCGCTTCCTGATCCGCAGCGGCTCCGGGTCGGCCACGTCCAGTCCGAGCAGCACCCGCGCGCGGGCCCGCTCCAGCGCCCCGACACCCCGGCAGCCGGCCAGCCCCGCGGCCAGCACCGGAATCCCGAGGAACGTCACGAGCAGCCCCATGCCGAGCGAGACCATCGTGACGGCGTACACGAACATCAGGACGCCGATCGGCAGGCCCAGCAGCACATACGTCAGTTCGCGCCAGCTGCGCGCCTCGAACGGTGCCCGCAGCCCGGCCGGCAGACGATGCCGTCGTACCCCCTCGGGGAACCCGAGCTCGCTGTCGTGCCCGTAGCTCTGTCCGTAGTCCGTGGCCATCGGCTCGTCCTTCTCCTCGTCCTGCGGCTGTCCCGTCGTACCTTCACTGTGCTGTGCCGCGGGCCTGTGGACCATGGAGTCCGTCGGCGTCTCGGACGGGGGGTTTTCCCTACCCCTTGCCGCCGTGCCCACCGTGCCCACCGTGCGTGGCGGCCCCGCTGCCTCAGGAGGTCTCGGTGCGGTCCCGCCAGGGAAGTTCCGCGGTGACGACCGTCGGGCCGCCCGGGGGCGAGTCGATGACGAAGAGGCCGTCCACGGCGTCCAGGCGGTCGGCGAGGCCGCGCATGCCCGTACCGCCGTCGAGGCGGGCACCGCCGCGGCCGTCGTCCCACACCTGGATCAGCAGCCGGTCGTCCGACCGCCACACGTCCACCGACGCCGACTTCGCCCCGCTGTGCTTGCTGACGTTCTGCAGCAACTCCGAGACGGTGAAGTAGGCGATGCCCTCGATGGCCGCGACCGGTCTGGCATCCAGGTCCGCCGTCACCTTCACCGGCACCGTGCACCGCGAGGCGACGGAGGACAGGGCGGCATCCAGACCCCGGTCCGTCAGTACGGCCGGATGGATGCGCCGGGCGAGGTCCCGCAACTCCTGCAGCGCGAGCTTCACCTCGCCGTGGGCCTCCTCGACCATCGCCGCCACGACCTTGTCATCGGCCTGCCCCTCCAGCAGCCTCTCCTTGGCCATGCCCAGCCCCATCGCCAGATTGACCAGCCGGGCCTGCGCGCCGTCGTGCAGATCGCGCTCGATGCGCCGCAGATCGGCCGCGGCCGTGTCGACCACGACACCCCGGTCGGACTCCAGCTCGGCGATCCGCTGCTCCAGTTCGTCGGAGGGCGACAGCAGACCGCGCACCATCGCCCGGTCGACATTGGTCAGCCCCCGCGCGATCAGCGGCAGCACCGGCCACAGCACGAACAACGAGACCAGTGTGAAGGCGAAGGTGAAAATGCCCCAGGGCAGCCGGATGAAGTCGTACAGCATCGTCCGCCAGCCGACCGGATCCTTCAGCCCCATCCACAGCCGCTGGAGGAACCCGCCGCCCCTCTTGCCCCACGGCAGCGGGCTCGGCTCGTCCACCCGCACCCCGAGCAGCGCCCTGGCCCGCGCCCGCTCCAGCCTGCCCAGCCGACGGGCGCCCATCAGTCCGACCGCGAGCAGCGGCAGTCCGATCACCGTGACGGTCAGCCCGATTCCGGTGGCGAGCACCGTCACGACGTAGATGAATCCGATCAGGGCCATCGGAAGGTTCGCCAGAAGGTGCGCGATCTCCTTCCAGGTGTGCCCGGAGAAGGCTGAACGGGCCGGTGGCAGGCGGTCGCTGTCCGCTTCCCCGGAGGGGTTCGAGGCCGGTAGACGTTGGGTCATACGGGTCAGCGTGCCGTGCGTCGGCCCGCCGCGCCATGAGGTGGACCGCCGCGGCGCACTGGGGAAAACCCCACCCCGGCCACCCGCGGCTTTCCTCAGGCGTGACGGGCTGCTTACGCTCTCTTTAGCAGGGCCTAGACTCCGGTGCGTACAGATCGTCGAACAGCAGCGTTCACAGGGAGCGAGGAACGGACCGTGCGGGAACCGACCGCTGTCGCGGCGGACTACTTCCAGTCGTACTCGGTCGTCGGACTGCTCGCCGTCGTCGGCGTGCTGTTCGTCGCGGTCGCCTTCGGCGCCGGACGCCTGCTGCGGCCCGTGGTCCCCACTCCCGAGAAGCTCCTGACATACGAGTGCGGGGTCGACCCCGTCGGCGAGGGCTGGGCGCACACCCAGGTCCGCTACTACGTCTACGCCTTCCTCTACGTCATCTTCGCCGTCGACTCGATCTTCCTTTTTCCCTGGGCCACGGTGTTCGCCGCTCCCGGCTACGGCGCGACCACCCTCGTGGAGATGTTCATCTTCCTGGGCTTCCTCGCCGTGGGCCTGCTGTACGCATACAAGAAGGGCGTCCTGACATGGACGTGACCCCCACCCCCTCGGAACCTGTTCTCCTTCCGGAGCCCGTTCTCCTTCCCGAGCCGAAGCGGCTGGGCGCCCTCGCCCGCCTCGCGCCCGAGCCGATGAAGGTGGTCCTGAACTGGGGCCGCCGTTACTCCCTCTGGGTCTTCAACTTCGGCCTCGCCTGCTGTGCGATCGAGTTCATCGCCGCGTCGATGGCCCGCCACGACTTCATCCGCCTCGGCGTGATCCCGTTCGCGCCCGGCCCTCGCCAGGCCGACCTGATGGTGGTCTCCGGCACGGTCACGGACAAGATGGCGCCGGCCGTGAAGCGCCTGTACGAGCAGATGCCCGAGCCGAAGTATGTGATCTCGTTCGGCGCGTGCAGCAACTGCGGCGGCCCTTACTGGGACTCGTACTCCGTCACCAAGGGCGTCGACCAGATCATCCCGGTGGACGTCTACGTCCCCGGCTGCCCGCCCCGCCCCGAGGCGCTGCTCCAGGGGATCCTCAAGCTCCAGGAGAAGATCGCGCGGGAGTCGTTGGGGGAGCGGTACGGGGCCGACACGGGACGCCCTTCGGCGGCGGCCCTTACGAGCGGGCTGGTGCGGGGACCGGGTTCGGGTTCGGGCTCCGGTTCGGGTTCGGGTTCGGGGGAGGGGCGATGACCGAGGTCGGTTGGCTGCCCGCTCCCGTCGAGGATCTGTTCGGCACGGAGGCCACGGCCGAGGAGTCGTACGAGGTGCTGACGGTCGACGTACCGCCGGCGTCCTGGCTCGCCGCGCTGGAGGTGGCCCGCGACCGTCTGACATGCACCTACTTCGACTGGCTGAGCGCGGTCGACGAACCGGGCGCGGGTTTCCGCGTCGCGGCGCACGTCGTGGCGCTCTCCCCGGTACGGCGACTTCTGCTGCGTACGACGGTCCCGCACGAGGCCCCTGTCCTGCCGAGCGCGGTGGACGTCTTCGCGGGTGCAGCCTGGCACGAACGTGAGACGCACGAAATGTTCGGCGTCGACTTCCAGGGCCACCCGTCCCTGGACCACCTCCTGCTTCCCGAGGGTTTCGAAGGCCACCCCCTCCGCAAGGACTTCGTCCTCGCCGCCCGCGTCGCCAAGGCCTGGCCCGGCGCGAAGGAGCCGGGGGAGGGTGCGGCGCACGGCGCCCCCAAACGCCGCCAGATGCTTCCGCCCGGCGTCCCCGACCCGAACGAGTGGGGCCCGCAGAAGGGCCAGCTCCCCCCTGCCCCGGCCCGCCCGGCCCGGGGTGCGGGACGCGCGGCGACGGAACGCCCGGCTCGCGGGGCGGGCGAACGCCCGGCACGTGCGGCCGGCGACCGTCCGGTACGCCGGGCGCGTTCGGTGTCGGAGGGGTCGGCGAGTCAGACCGAGGGATCGACGCCTCAGACGGGGGAGCCGTCGGTGGAGGGCCAGGAGGGGGCGCCGCCGACCGTGGACACTGCGGCTGCTCCGGCTGCTCCGGCTGCTCCGGCTGCACCTGCTGCACCAGACGCGCCGGTCGATCCGGCCGCACCGGCCCGTCCGCGTCGGGCGCGCTCGGCATCGGAAGGCTCGGCCAGTCAGCAAGGGGGGACCGGCACCGGTGCGGGTGAGGGCTCCGCGTCGCAGCGCGCGCAGACCCCGGCCGAGGACCCACCTGCCCGTCCGTCCAGCGGCCCCCGCAGCTCGGACGCCCCCTGGCACCACGCCCGCCCGACTTTCGACGAACCGGAACCGAGCGGCCCCACCGAGTCCTCCGAGCCCTCGGCTCCCGAGCCCACGACCTCCGACCCCAAAGACACCGCTGACCCCGAAGCCCCCGCCGCCGACCCCGACCGCCAGGCCGAGACCCCCGAAGACCCCACAGGAGGCCCGCAGTGAACGACGCTCTCGACGTCGCCTCGCGACTCCTGATCGTCTTCGTCGTCTTCCTCACCTTCCCTCTGATCATCGGTCAGACCGAGCACAAGGTGATGGCCCACATGCAGGGCCGCCTCGGCCCGATGTACGCCGGCGGCTTCCACGGCTGGGCCCAACTCGTCGCGGACGGCGTGAAGTTCGCGCAGAAGGAAGACATCGTCCCCGCGGGCGCGGACCGCCGTATCTTCCAACTCGCCCCGGCTGTGGCCCTCCTCCCGTACCTCCTGGTCCTCCTGGCCATCCCGATCGGCCCCGGCGAGGGCGCCGTCGGCGAGGTCGTCGACGCGGGTGTCTTCTTCGTCCTGGCCGTGATGGGCATAGGCGTCCTCGGCTCACTCATGGCCGGCTGGGCCTCCGCCAACAAGTTCTCCCTCCTCGGCGGCCTCCGCACCGCCGCCCAGCTCCTCGCCTACGAACTCCCGATGCTGCTCACCGCCGCCTCGGTGGCGATGGCCGCCGGCACGGTGTCGCTCCCCGGGATCCTCGACGCCTTCCACTGGTGGTGGCTGCCCTGGCAGATCGTCGGCGCGATCGTCTTCTTCGTCGCCGGCCTCGCCGAACTCCAGCGGCCTCCCTTCGACATGCCGGTCGCCGACTCGGAGATCATCTTCGGCGCCTACACCGAGTACACCGGTCTCCGCTTCGCCCTGTTCCTCCTCGCCGAGTACGCCGGAATCGTCGTCCTGTGCGGCCTGACCACCGTCCTCTTCCTGGGCGGCTGGCATGGTCCCTGGGGTGCCGACGGCCTCGGCTGGGTCTGGACCCTGCTGAAGGCCGCCGTCCTCGCCTTTCTCGTGATCTGGCTCCGCGTCACCTACCCCCGCCTGCGTGAGGACCAGCTTCAGAAGCTCTCCTGGACCCTCCTGGTCCCCCTGTCCCTCGCCCAGATCGCCCTCACCGGCATCGTCAAGGTGGTGATCCAGTAACCATGGTTGAGCCTCTCCCGCCCACCCGGCCCCGCATCCCCGGCTCAGGCCTGGTCAAGGGCCTGGCCGTCACCCTCCGCACGATGACGAGGAAGACCGTCACCGAGCAGTACCCGGACACCCAGCCCGACCTTCCGCCCCGCACCCGCGGCGTCATCGGCCTGTTCGAGGAGAACTGCACGGTCTGCATGCTGTGCGCCCGTGAGTGCCCGGACTGGTGCATCTACATCGACTCCCACAAGGAGACGGTCCCGCCGGCGGCGCCGGGCGGCCGCGAACGCAGCCGCAATGTCCTCGACCGCTTCGCCATCGACTTCTCCCTGTGCATGTACTGCGGTATCTGCATCGAGGTCTGCCCTTTCGACGCCCTGTTCTGGTCCCCGGAGTTCGAGTACGCCGAGACCGACATCCGCGAACTCACCCACGAACGCGACAAGCTCCGCGAGTGGATGTGGACCGTGCCGGCCCCGCCCGCCCTCGACCCCGGCGCGGAGGAACCCAAGGAGATCGCCGCCGCCCGCAAGACGGCGGAGAAGCTCGCGGCCACGCAGCCCGAGCCGACGACCGAGCCACAGCCCGGGCCCACGACCGGGCCGCGGACCGGTCCTGCCGCACAGCCACAGGAGGGAGACGAGTGAGCCCGGCCTTCACCCCGCTGACCTCGGCCGCCACCGAAACCCACGGCTTCCTCTCCCCGACCGGCGTCGAGATCGCCTTCCTCCTGGTCGGCCTGGCCACCTTCGGCGCCGCGCTGGTCACGGTCACCACCAAGCAGCTGGTGCACGCCGCCCTGTGGCTGGTGGTCGCCCTCGGCGGCCTCGCCGTCGAGTACCTTCTGCTCACCGCGGAGTTCATCGCCTGGGTACAGGTCCTCATCTACGTCGGTTCCGTCGTGGTCCTCCTTCTGTTCGGTCTGATGCTCACCAGGGCCCCGATCGGCCGCTCCCCGGACGCCGACTCCGGCAACCGCTGGGCCGCCCTCACCGTGGCCGTCGCCGCGGCCGCCGCCCTGGTCTGGGTCGTCGTCGATGCCTTCCGCGCGACCTGGATCGACCTGGACGGGCCCGCCGCCGGCTCCACCGAGGCCACCGGCGCCAGCCTCTTCCAGAACTGGGTCCTCCCCTTCGAAGCCCTCTCCGTCCTCCTCCTCGCGGCCCTGGTCGGCGCGATCGTCCTGTCCCGCAAGACGAGGGCGGAGGCGAGCTCTCCCCCTGTGAACTCCCGATCCACCACCAAGAGTTCCCGACCCGTCACGGAGAGTTCCCCATCTGCCCTGGATGCCCGGGAAAACCCGGCCGCCCAGGAAGGCGCCCTCTGATGCACCTCGCCTATCCCGCCGTCCTCTCCGCTCTCCTCTTCTGCACCGGCCTGTACGGCGTCCTCGCCCGCCGCAACGCGATCCTGGTCCTGATGTCGGTCGAGCTGATGCTCAACGCCGTCAACCTCAACCTTGTCGCCTTCGACGTCTGGCTCAGCCGGGCAGCCGAGGAGTCCCTGCACTCCGGCCAGGCCCTGACCCTGTTCACCATCGCCATCGCCGCAGCCGAGATCGGCATCGGCCTGGCGATCGTCCTCACCGTCCACCGCAACCGCGGCACCGCGGACATCGACAAGCTTCGCGACACCGCCGAGGGCCACGAGAGCGACCCGGCCGACGGCTCCGACAGTGACGCCCCCACGACCGGGACGGCCGGCGAGAAGGCTGAGGCCACCGCGTGACCACGACCACCCTCGCCGTCCTCGTCCCCCTCCTTCCGTTCCTCGGCGCCGCGGCCGGTCTGCTCCTGGGACGCACCGCCCCCGGCTTCGTCCGCCCGCTCGCCGTTCTGCCGGTACTCGCCTCTCTCGCTCTCGCCGCGACCGTCGCCGTACGCCAGGGCGGCGACCACGCCATCGACGCCGCCACCGAACTCACCCCCACCGGCTCGGTCCCGATCGAACTCGCCCTGCACATCGACGGCTTCGCCGCCCTCGTCGCCGTCCTGGTCGCCTTCGTGGCCACCTGCGTGCAGATCTACTCGACGGGCTATCTGCACGACGACCCGCGCTACCCCTCGTACGCCGCCCTCGTCTCCCTCTTCACCTCCGCGATGCTGCTCGTCGTCTACTCAGGCGACCTGATGCTGCTGCTGGTCGGCTGGGAGATCATGGGCATCTGCTCGTACTTCCTGGTCGGCCACTACTGGGAGACCCCGGAGGCCCGCGCCGCCTCCCTCAAGGCCTTCCTCGTGACCAAGCTCGGTGATGTCCCCTTCCTCATCGGCCTGTTCGCGCTCGCCACCGACGCCGGTTCCTTCCAGATCACGAAAGTCCTCGGCGCCGTCGCACACGGTGGACTCGACCACCCGACACTCATCGCCCTGCTGCTCCTGGCCGGTGTGGCCGGCAAGTCGGCGCAGTTCCCGCTGCACACCTGGCTCCCCGACGCGATGGCGGGCCCCACACCCGTCTCCGCGCTGATCCACGCCGCGACGATGGTCGCCGCCGGTGTCTACTTCATCGCCCGGCTCCTCCCCGTCTTCGAGGCCTCCCGGGCCGCGATGGTCGTCCTCGCCGTCATGGCCGCCGTCACCATGGCCGGCTCGGCCCTCGCCGCGCTCGCCCAGGACGACATCAAACGCGTCCTCGCCTACTCGACGATCGGCCAACTCGGCTACATGACCGGCGCCCTCGCCGTCGGCGACCGCGGAGCCGCCGTCTTCCACCTCCTGACGCACGGCGCCTTCAAGGCCCTGCTGTTCCTCGCGGCGGGCGTGATCATCCACGCCGCCGGCACCAACTCGCTGGCCGCCATGTCCCGCATGAGCAACCTGCGCCACCGCGTCCCCGACGCCTTCTGGACGATGACCGTGGCGCTCCTCGCGCTCGCCGCGATCCCGCCCTTCAGCGGCTTCTTCTCCAAGGAGTCCGTCCTCGTAGCCGCCGAGCACGTGGCCACCGGCCACACCGAGCACGCCCCCGGCGCCGCCGGCTGGACCGTCCTCGTAGCCGGGCTCCTCACCGCCCTGCTCACCGCCGCCTACGCGACCCGCCTGTGGCTGCTCGCCTTCCGCGGCCGAGGCACCGAGGCCCCCGACCACGGCAGGCAACCGATCTCCATGACCGTGGTGCTGTGGGTCCTCGCCGTCCCGTCCCTCGCCGTCGGTGCGTTCGCCTACCGCACGCTGCCCGACTGGTTCGACGGCCGTGACCTCACCCCGACCCTCACCACCTCCGTCCTCGGCACGGGAGTGGCCCTGGTCGGCGGCCTCGTCACCTACGCGGCCTGGCGGCACACCACCACACTCGCGGCCGGAGTCCCGCTGGGCGCGGTCGCCGCCCACCCCGAAGGCGACGCCGGGCAGGTGGAGGCCGAGGCCATCGCCAGCCACCAGCCCGCCTACGGAGACGTGGCCCGCGCACCCGACCCGTCGGACCCGGCACGGCTCCTGCTCGGCCCGCTGCACCGCCACGCGGCCGTCGGCTTCCATCTCGATGCCGTGTACTCGGCCCTCTTCGTCCGCCCGGTCCAGGCCGGAGCCACCCTCGTCCGGTTCCTCGACCGCGAGGTCGTCGAGACCTACGTACGCGGCGCGGGAGCGCTGCCCCGACTGCTCGGGGCCGCCGTACGACGTGCCCAGACCGGCAATCTGCAGACCTATGTGAGCGCGCTGCTCGCCGGCACCGTCGTCCTGGTGGTCGCCGCCGTCCTCGTCGCCACCGGAGCGTGAGCAGGCGTGATCGATATCAACGAGTCCGTGATGCAGTTCCTTCTGGCATTGATCGTGGTCGGCCCGCTCCTCGGCGCCGTCGCCGCTCTCCTGCCCGCCCCGCCCGGACTGAAGGGGAAGTCACCCGAGCAGGCCGTGCTGCGGCACGGTGTGACGGTCACCGGCGTGATCCTCGCCGCCGCGATCGTCCTCGCACTCGGCTTCGACCACGACCACCCGTCGAAGATGCAGGCCACGACCGACATCAGCTGGATCCCCGCACTCGACGTGCGGATCCACCTCGGCATCGACGGCATCTCCCTCCCCCTTCTGGTCCTGACCGCGCTGCTGACCTTCCTCTGCGCGCTCTACTCCTATTTCAAGCAGCAACATCAGCGGCTGACGCCGCGGGCCGCGGGACCGGCCCCGAAGGCGTTCGTCGCCCTGCTGCTCGTCCTGGAGTCCGGCACCCTCGCGACCTTCGCCGTCCTCGACCTGCTGCTCTTCTTCCTCGCCTTCGAGATGGTCCTCATCCCGATGTACTTCCTCATCGCCCGCTGGGGCGGTGAGCAACGGACCCAGGCAGCTTGGAAGTTCATCCTCTACACACTGCTCGGCTCCGTCGTCATGCTGCTCGGCCTGCTCCTGATCGGAATCAGGGCCGGCACATTCGACATGGTGGCACTCGCCACTGACAACGGCCGGTCGCTGACCACATCCGTGCAGGTCATCGCCGTTCTGGCGATCGGAATCGGGCTCGCGGTCAAGACGCCGATGTGGCCGCTGCACAGCTGGCTGCCCGACGCCCACACCGCCGCCCCGACCGTCGGCTCGGTCCTGCTGGCCGGCGTCCTGCTGAAGATGGGCACGTACGGGTTCGTTCGCATTCTGCTGCCTGTCGCGCCGGACGGCTTCCGCACCTTCGCGCCCTACCTCGCCGCCTTCGCCGTCGTCGGCATCATCTACGGATCCCTGGCCTGCCTGGCTCTCGCCAAGCAGGGCGCGAAGGGCGACCTCAAACGCCTCATCGCCTACTCCTCCGTCGGCCACATGGGCTTCGTGCTCCTCGGCATCTCGACCATGACCCCGACCGGCGTGAACGGCGCACTGTTCGCCAACATCGCCCACGGCCTCATCACCGGCCTCCTCTTCTTCCTGGTCGGCGCGCTGAAGGACCGAACCGGCAGCACCGACCTCGACACCCTGGCCGAGGAGACCGGCGCCGCGCTCTACGGCAAGGCCCCCCGCCTCGGGGGACTGCTCGCCTTCGCCGCGGTCGCCTCGCTCGGCCTGCCCGGCCTCGCGGGGTTCTGGGGCGAGATGCTGGCGCTGTTCGGCGCGTTCGAGCCCGCCGACGGCCTCAGCCGCCCCGCCTTCCTCACCTTCATGTCGATCGGCGCCTTCGGCACCCTGCTGACGGCCGCGTACATGCTCATCGTGGTCCGCCGTGTCTGCATGGGCGTCGTACCGCAGGAAGCCCCGAAACTCACCGACGTGCGCACATACGAGTTCGCGGCCTGGACCCCGCTCGTCGCCCTCACCGTCGCCGCCGGTCTATGGCCCAAGGCCCTCCTCGGCCTGACCGACCCGGCCGTGCAGCAGCTCCTCGCAGGAGGCACCCGATGAGCTCCCTGGCCCAGCCGCTGGCCGCGCCTCTCGTCCAGTCCGTCGACTGGCTCGCCATCGCCCCGCCCACCATCACGGCCGTGGTCGGGCTCGTCGTCCTCGTCGCGGACCTGTTCGTCGGCGACCACCGGAAGGCGCTGCTCGGCTGGCTGTCGGTCGCGGGCCTCGCCGCCTCGGCCCTCATGCTGCTGCCCCTCCTGGACGGCGACCGTTCCACCTTCTGCCTGACCGCGGACGCCGGCCTCTGCAGCTACACCGCCGACCGCTTTACCCTCGTCCTCCAGCTCCTGGTCCTCGGGGGCGCGCTCCTCGCCGCCCTCCTGTCGGTCACCGCCCTCAAGGACGCCGACAAGGGACTCCCCGAAGGGGAGTACTGGTTCCTGCTGCTGTCCTCCGCGGCCGGAGCAGCCCTCCTGCCCGCCTCCCGCGATCTCGCGACCCTGATCGTCGCCCTGGAGGTCGCCTCCCTGCCCGCCTTCGCCCTCGTCGGCATCCGGCACGGCGACAGGAAGTCCTCCGAAGCGGCCCTGAAGTTCTTCCTGTCCTCGGTCACCGCCACCGCGGTCAGCCTCATGGGCATCAGCTTCGTGTACGCCGCCACCGGCACCCTCTACCTGACTCAGGTCGCCGAGCGCATCCAGAACGTCGACGGACAACTGCACACCCTCACCCAGACCGGCGTCGTCCTCACCCTCATCGGCTTCGCCTTCAAGATGGCCGCCGTGCCCTTCCACTTCTGGGTGCCCGACACCTACGTAGGAGCGCCCCTCCCGATCGCCGCCTACCTGTCGGTCGTCGGCAAGGCGGTCGGCTTCTCCGGCCTCATCCTCATCACGGTCGTCGCCCTCCCGTCGTACGCCGACGTCTGGGGCCCGGCCCTCGCCGCGCTGGCCGCCCTCACCATGACTGTCGGCAACGTCGGCGCCCTCCGCCAGCAGGCCACGCGCGCGTACAGCGCGGTACGCCTGCTCGCCTGGTCCTCCGTAGGCCAGGCCGGCTACCTCCTCGTCCCGATCGCCGCCGCCGCGTACTCCGACGACGCCGAGCACTCGATCGGCTCCACCGTCGCGTACGCCCTCATGTACGCCGCCGTGAACCTGGGCGCCTTCGCGGTGGCCGCACTCGTCGGCCGTACGAAGTCCCTCAACCGGGTCTCCGACTACCGCGGCCTGTACGCGTCGAACCCCTTCGCGGCGCTCCTCCTGGCCTTCTTCCTGCTCTGCCTGGCCGGGCTGCCGCCGGGCATCATCGGCCTCTTCGCGAAGGTCACGGTCTTCTCCGCGGCCGTCGACGCGGGCCTCGGCTGGCTCGCCGTGGTCATGGCCGTCAACGTCGTGATCGCGCTGTTCTACTACCTCCAGTGGACGACCCTGCTGTTCCGCGCCCCCGAGGGCGAGCCCGACAAGCACCGGATGCCCGCTCCCCTCACCGTCGCGATCGCCCTCACCGGCGTCCTCGCCGTGGCCCTCTCCGGGGCACCCGAGCTGGTTCTGCGCTTCGCCGACACCGGTCTTTTCTGAGCCGTCACCCGGACGGCCGACGTGGGCCGCCGGACGCACAAGGGAACTAGTGGCCCTCGCCTGGCGTTCACCAAAACGGGAGGGTCCACTGGACGTGACACCGCGACACCAGTGGCGCAGCTGATCAACCAAGAAGATCACCAAGCAAAGGGTTCCCCTGCTGTACGACTTGGAGGGCGTACCGTGCACCGCCGGCACAACGGGCTCAGGACCGCCGTCCTCCTCGGGGGACTGTCCGCACTCATCATCGTCATCGGCAGCTTCTTCGGCCGTATGGGGCTCGTCATCGCGGTCGTCATCGCCCTCGGCACCAACGCGTACGCGTACTGGAACAGCGACAAGCTGGCTCTACGCGCGATGCGCGCCCGCCCGGTCAGCGAGTTCGAGGCCCCTGCCCTGTACCGCATGGTCCGCGACCTCTCCACTCAAGCCCGCCAGCCCATGCCCCGGCTGTACATCTCCCCGACCGAGGCACCCAACGCCTTCGCGACAGGCCGCAATCCGCGCAACGCGGCCGTGTGCTGCACCGACGGCATCCTGCGCCTCCTGGACGAGCGCGAACTGCGCGGCGTCATCGGCCACGAGCTCAGTCACGTCTACAACCGCGACATCCTGATCTCATCGGTCGCCGGCGCCCTCGCCTCCGTGATCATGTTCCTGGTCAACTTCGCCTGGCTGATCCCGATCGGCCGTTCCGACGACGACGACGGCCCCGGCCTCCTCGGCATGCTGCTGATCATGGTTCTGGGCCCGCTCGCCGCCACCGTCATCCAACTGGCCATCAGCCGCTCCAGGGAGTACGAGGCCGACGCCTCCGGTGCCCAGCTCACCGGCGACCCGCTCGCCCTCGCCAGCGCCCTGAACAAGCTCGAAGCGGGCACCAAGCAGCTCCCGTTGCCCCCGGAGCCCCGCATCGAGACGGCAAGCCACATGATGATCGCGAACCCCTTTCGTGCAGGTCAGGGACTATCCAAGATGTTCTCGACACATCCGCCCATGGCGGAGCGCATCGCCCGTCTCGAGAAGATGGCAGGTCGCCCCCAATGAAAACCATCCTGAACGTCATTTGGCTCGTCCTGAGCGGCTTCTGGCTCTTCCTCGGATACCTGGCCGCGGGCGTGCTGTTGTGCATCACCGTGATCGGTATCCCGTTCGGCATCGCGTCGTTCCGTATCGGCGTGTACGCCCTGTGGCCCTTCGGGTACACCACCATCGAGGACCGTGATGCCGGGGCGCCCTCGTGTGTCGGCAACGTCCTGTGGCTGATCCTCGCGGGCTGGTGGCTGGCCCTCGCCCACATCGTCACCGGCATCGCCCTGTGCCTCACGATCATCGGCATCCCGTTCGGCATCGCCAACTTCAAGCTGATCCCCGTGTCACTGCTCCCGCTGGGACGCGAGATCGTGCCCACGGACCAGCCTTTCGCTGGCCGCTGACGGGCGGACCTGAACCCCGGACCCCGGGGCGGGGAAGCCGGGGAAGCCGGAAGTGGGAGCCGAGGTACCCCCTGTTGGCGTGCGGCCAACAGGCAGCGTTCGCCGTAACTGACCGGTCTACGAGGAGCTCCTCGCCCTGCTCGCCGAAGAACACGTCGGCATCCGGCTCGCCTGACCCACGGTTTTCCACAGCCGATCGGTTGTCCAGCCGGTCGGCTGTCCACAGGCCCGAGTTGTCCACAGGCCCGAGCGGTTGTCAGTGCCGCCTTGCATCATGAATCCATGACCGAGAGCGAGCAGTTGCTGACACAGGTGGACCCTGAGCCCTGAGCCCCCACTACCCCCGCCTCACCACCCACCGCCGCACCCCGTACGCCACCGCACCGACCGCCAGCACTCCCGCCCCCACCACCACCGAGACCACCGGAAGCGCGAACGCCAGTACCACGCAGCCGAGCAGGCCTGCCGCCGGCGTCACCCGGGCCGCCGGAGCCGAGGAGAGCGTCCAGGCCGACGCGTTGGCCACCGCGTAGTACGCCAGCACACCGAAGGAGGAGAAGCCGATCGCACCCCGAACGTCCACCGTGGCGGCCAGGACGGCGACCACCGCGCCCACGGCCAGCTCGGCCCGGTGCGGGACCTGGAAGCGCGGATGCACGGTGGCCAGCGCGCCGGGCAGATGCCGGTCCCGGGCCATGGCCAGGGTCGTCCGTGAGACGCCCAGGATCAGAGCGAGCAGGGAGCCCAGCGCGGCCACGGCTGCGCCCACCCGTACCACCGGCACCAGCCCCGGCACTCCGGCCGCACGCACCGCGTCCGTCAGCGGAGCGTCCGCGCGTCCGAGGCCACCCGACCCCAGCACGGAAAGGACAGCCACCGCCACACACGCGTACACCACCAGCGCGATACCCAGGGCCAGCGGGATCGCGCGGGGGATGGTGCGCGCCGGATCCCGCACCTCCTCGCCGAGGGTCGCGATGCGCGCGTACCCCGCGAAGGCGAAGAACAGCAGACCGGCCGCCTGAAGGATCCCGCCCACACCGCCCGACGCCCCGATGTCCAGCCGCCCGGCATCAAAGGCTCCCGACCCCAGAGACACGACCACCACGGAAGCGAGGACAGCCAGCACCACCGCCACGATCGCCCGGGTCAGCCAGGCGGACTTCTGGATGCCGCCGTAGTTCACCGCGGTCAACGCCAGTACAGCCGCGACCGCGACCGCGTGCGCCTGTCCCGGCCAGACGTACGCGCCCACGGTGAGCGCCATCGCCGCACACGAGGAGGTCTTGCCGACCACGAACGACCAACCCGCGAGATAACCCCAGAACTCCCCGAGCCGCTCGCGCCCGTACACGTAGGTGCCGCCGGACGCCGGGTACAGGGCGGCCAGCCGTGCCGACGAGGTGGCGTTGCAGTACGCGACCACGGCGGCGACGGCCAGCCCGAGCAACAGCCCGGAGCCGGCCGCGCGTGCCGCGGGCGCGAGGGCGGCGAAGATCCCGGCGCCGATCATCGAACCCAGTCCGATGACGACCGCGTCGCCCACGCCCAGGGTGCGCCGCAGTTCAGCATCGGAAGGTGTCATGAGCCGCACCCTACTGACCGCTGCAACCAGCGAGTGCGGCCGTGTCGTCCTGCTCACCAACACGGAATGAAGACTCGCGCGACGAGCAGAGCGCGCGAACACAGCCCGTAGCGACCCAGATCACAGCGCCGGGGACAGTACGGGCACAGAACGGAAGGGCAGGTTCAGGGCATGAGCATCATCAGCTGGATCATCCTCGGCCTGTTGGCCGGAGCCATCGCCAAGTTCCTGCTGCCGGGCCGTGACCCGGGCGGCTTCATCGGTACGACGATCATCGGCATCGTGGGCGCCTTCCTCGGCGGCTGGATATCGGCCCGTTGGCTCGACCACCCGATCAGCAAGGACTTCTACGACGGCACCACGTGGGCGGCGGCGATCGGCGGCTCGCTCGTCCTCCTCGTCGTCTACCGCCTTCTGTTCGGCAACTCGCGCGACTGAGCGCGCCGCAACACCCCCGCACCGCGGTCGGCAGTACGGAAGGGCGGGCGGTCGCCCCGGCGCCCGTCTCGCCCGGGACGCGGAGTGGTGGCGCCTCGGTTCGTTCACAATTCCCAACAGGCCTGTAGGGCATGTGGTTTTTGACGGATAAGGGGGGTCACGTGGGGGGCGTTGT
Organism: Streptomyces sp. NPDC050997; assembly: GCF_040660135.1. NCBI lineage: Bacteria > Bacillati > Actinomycetota > Actinomycetes > Kitasatosporales > Streptomycetaceae > Streptomyces > Streptomyces sp. NPDC050997. Next base: position 25,245 of record NZ_JBFAGK010000033.1, on the reverse strand, counting down.
GCAAGCATTCTGTCCACGGGGGAGGTGGTTTCGCGGGCTCGTCGGAGGGTGGAGTCGCGGGCCGCGGAGTTATGGAAACAGAAGACTCGGCTCGGCATGAGCCATTCGTCTCGGCATCGCGCACATCGGTGTCGGGAGAGGCGTCCGCCGCACCGGCCGGCACGCAGCGGACCGCGCTGTCCACGCTGCTGTTCACCGACGGTGTCCTCGATCCGCAAGCGTGCGGGGACCGGCGTATCCACGAGATCCTGACGACGGCGGCCGGACGCGCGGCCGATCGGTTACGGCCCGGCGACGTGCTGTACGCCGTGCTCGCCGGGGCGGATCCTGCGGTGCTGGCCGCGGTGGAGTCGGCGCTGGCCGAGGGCGCCGCGCCGCAGCACCTCATGGAGGCCATCGACGTCTACGACCCGCCGGGCAGCGCGTATGGCTTCGACGGTACGCCCGAGCGGATCGCGCCGGAACTGCTGGCGGCGTTCGCCGATTTCGACGCGGAGTACGCGGAGTTCGCCGAGTCCCAGCCCCAGCCCACACCCGAGACCCAGACCCAGACCCAGACCCAGACCAAGCCCCAGCCTCACCTCCAAGAGGTGACCCTCGAACTGCTCCTGGCCTGTGTTCTGGAGCATCCCGATGAGCAGGACCGGCGGTTCCTGGGCGGTGTGCTGGATCTGGCGCGAGCGGCCGAGGCGTTACGGCAGCGGGTACGGGGCCGGCTGAAAGAGCTGCCGGAGCTGTACGACGAGAGTTCGGGGCGGCTGCGGTCGGAGGAGTTCACCGCCGACGCCTGGGCGGTGCTGGAGCAGGCCGCGGAGCGGGCCGCGGAGCTCGGTTACGACCGGCTGCTGCCCCCGCACTGCCTGCTCGCCCTGCTGGCCGAGACCGAGGGCCTGGCCGAACGGCTCCTCAGGCTCCAACTCCCCCCGCAGGTGGGCCTGGTGAAGGCCAACGAGATCATCAGTGCCGCCTTCCGGCTCTCGGAGCGCGGCCGCGGCACGCCTCCACGGCTGCACCGCGACGAAGCCGGCGAGGCCCTGCACACCCTGCTGAACGTGTCCCGCCGTACCGCCGCGCTGTGGGGAGCGGACCGGATCGACACCCCGCATCTGCTCGCCGCGCTCCTGGACGACCTCCCGCCCCGCCTGGCCGGCGTCCTGCGCGCGGACCCCCTGCGCCTCGACCCGGACCGGCTGCGGGCCCACGTACGGGAAGCACTGCAGGAGTCGCGCAGCGCCGAGCCGCGTGAGACGGCGTACACGCTGCCCTCCTTCCTGCCGCCTTCCGAGGACCTCACCTGCCTGGCCAGGAACGGGGGCATCACGGCGGCCTGCCACCTCGACCACTACTTCGACCCGTTGTGCAGGGCACTGCACCGCAGCGAGAACAACCATGTGCTGATCACCGGTCTGCGGGGCGTCGGCACCACCACGCTGCTGCGTGAGCTGGCGCGGCGGGCGGCGTCGGGAGAGATCCCGTTCCTGCGGCGGAAGCGTTTCCTGCGGGTGGACTGCCGGGACGTCGCCGCCGAGAAGAGCGCCGAGCAACTCGCCGCGCTGGTCGCGCAGGTCGCCGGCCGCACGGACCTGGTCGTCTGCCTGGACGGCCTCGGCGGACTGCTGCGCGGCACACACGGCACCGACCACCTTCTCCAGCTGCGCCGCGCGCTCAAGGAACGCCGTCTCCACATGGTCGGCGTGCTGTCCGCGCACGACTACGACGACCTGGTCGCCGCCGACCACGCCCTGCAGGAGCTCACCACCCGGATCGACGTGACCGAGCCGGACCAGGACACGGCACGTGACATGGTGCGCCTGGCGGCGGACGAGCTGGGGGAGGAGTTCGGCATCCGGGCCGAGGACCACGCGGTCGCCAGGGCGGTGCTGCTGGCCGGGGAGTTCATCCCGCAGCAGAAGCTGCCGCTGTCCGCGGTCCGGGTGCTGCGGCGGTCCTTCGAGGACCTGCACTACGCCCGGACCCAGCAGGGCGACCAGCGCGACGCGGTCACCCACGCCGAGGTCGTCGACGTGGTCGCGGAGCTGTCGAGGGTGCCGCGCGGTCAGATCGCCGGGACCAGCGAGGACGGCATCGATCACGAGGCCGCGCTCACCGCACGGGTGGTGGGCCAGAAACGGGCGGTACGGACCGTCTCCGAGGAACTGCGGCGCATCAAGGCCGGGCTGGCGGACGCGAGTCCCGGTCCGGCGTCCGTGCTGCTGTTCGCCGGGCTGACCGGGGTCGGCAAGACGGAGTTGGCCAAGGCGGTCGCGGATCTCTACTCGGCGTCCAAGCGGTTGCAGACCTACCCCATGGAGAACTTCACCGAGCCGCACAGTGTGGCCGGGATCCTCGGCTCGCCGCCCGGCTATGTGGGCTTCGACCGTGGTGGCCGGCTGATCAACGAACTCAACGCCGACCCGTACTGCGTGTTCCTGCTCGACGAGGCGGAGAAGGCACACCCCGAGGTGCTGCGCCCCTTTCTCAACCTCTTCGACGAGGGCTGGATCACCGACCAGCGCGGCGTGAAGGCACACGGAGACCGGGCGATCTTCATCCTCACCACCAACGCCGGACACGAGGTGATCTCCCGGATGGGTCCGGGGCACACCGACGAGGAGATCTCCGCCGCCGTGCGGGAACGTCTCGCGACGGTGCGGCACCGGCACGGCGAGCTGGTCTTCACACCGGAGTTCCTCGCGCGTATCCGCCGGATCGTGGTCTTCCGCCCGCTCGACCTGGAGGCCATGCACGGTATCGGCCGCAAGATCCTGCGCCAGCGGCAGGAGTGGTGGCGGGAGCGGAGGGAGAAGGAACTGGTCGTACCGGAGGAACTGCTCGACCACGCCGCACAGTTGGGCTACCGCCTCGACCGTAAGGCGGAGGGGCGCGAGGGCGGACGCGTCATGTTCCGGATCCTCACCGACCTGGTGGAGAACCCGGTGCTGGCGGCGGCCGAACGGCATCCGGAGGAGTTCCGGACGTGTGCGCGGATCGAAGTCGGTTTCACCTTGCCCGGTGGATCGCCCGGTGGATCGCCCGGTGGGTCGCCCGCCGGGTCGCCCGCCCCCGCGACCGGTCTCCTCGATCCGGGCATCCCCGGGACAGAGGTCCGATTCGTGCCGCCGGAACCGCGCTCCGGCGCCGGAGAGTCGTATGGGCCGGCGGAGAACGGACCTGGGTCGAAAGGTCCTGGGTCGAAGGGACCTGGGCTTACGGGACCTGGATCGAAGGGACCTGCGTCGAACGGACCAGGGGAGTCACCCGATCGTGGACCGGACAGGAGTGCGTGAGGCGTGATTCCGACCGATGAGTCCGGCATGCGGGGACTGACTGGCAGAACGGTCGACCGTCGCTACGTCCTGCGCGACTGGCTCGGCGGGGGCGGCTTCGGCGCGGTCTTCCGCAGTGAGCAGTACATCCTGGGCAGGCCGGTGCGCAGTGTGGCGTGCAAGCTGTCCCGGCGCACCGGCATCACCGAGGAGACCGCCGCCGAACTCTTCGCCGACGTGCTGTTGCTCGCCGAGGCGATGGGCACCATGGCCGACATCGAGGCCCGCCACCACCTCGTGCATGTCTACGACGGCGGGCTGGCCCGGGACCTGGACGGCAGGGCCTTCCTGGTCATGGAGTACGTCCAGGGGACCACGCTCGCCGCCGAGTTCACCGCGATGGGGCAGGTGTCCGCGCACCTGATGGTGAAGTGGTCCCGGCAGATCTGCCTCGCGCTGCGCGGACTGCACGGCCTGGTCCCGCCGCTGCTGCACCGCGACCTCAAACCGGACAACGTCCTGCTGGGCACGGACCGTTCGGTCCGCCTCATCGACTTCGGGCTCGCAGCCCGGATGCTGGAGAGCGGCCTGGTCCCCGGCACCGCCGGGACCATTCAATACATGGCGCCGGAAACCGCCGACGGGGCGAGCGTGCCGGCCTCCGACCTGTACTCGCTGGGCCTGTTGATGTACGAGGGCCTCACCGGCCGGCACGCCTACGAGCACCTTTTCCCACCGCTGTCGCTGCCCGAGCGGGCGCACGGGGACTGGCTGCAGGAACAGAAACTCAAGGCCCCGCCCGTACCGCCGTCCGCCCTCAACAACTCCGTCCCGCCCGAGCTCGACGCGCTGGTTCTGCGCTGTCTGGAGGTGCGGCCGGGCCGCCGCTTCCGCAGCGCGCACGAGGTGTTGGCGGCGCTGGACGCACTCCCGGACGGCCCGAGCGCCCCGCCTCGGCCGCCTGGCCCGATCACCCCGCGACCGTCGGTGCCTGGGGCGCCGCAGGACCCCGGAGCGGCCGAACTGGCCGAGGCGCGGCGGCTGCGCGAGGCGGGCGACGCGGCCGCTGCCGTGTCGCTGCTGCTTCCGTTGGTCGAACACGGCCGCCCGGGACGCGATGTGATGCCGGCCGCGCTGTCCGAACTGGCGGAAGCGTACGAACAGCAGGGTGAGTACAAACAGGCGGCCCCGCACTGGGCACGGGCCCACGACCTCGTCCAGGCCGGAGCACGGATGTCCGACGGGACGCGTCAAGCCGATCTGGCCGGCCGGGCGGCAGAGGCCTTCCGGCGGACGGGGAACCGGTTCCAGGCAGAGCGCTTTGCCGCGCTGGCCCGCGGCAAGCAAGGTCGCGGCGGCGAGCAGGGCCGGAGGTGACGGATGCAGCCGCAGCGATCGGTCCGCAACACCTTCTCCCCCCTGGGGCGGCTGGAGAACGCCTGGGCGGCGGGCCTCGCCGACAATGACCCGGGGCAGGGCCTGACGCGCCTTCGGGAGGTGCTGCGCCGCTTCGAGGAACGGCCCGAGGAGACGGCGTCGCTGTGGCCGCCGTTCCAGGAGTCCCTGCTGGGCGCCCGTTTCCTGCCGCTGCTGGAGGAAGCGGACCTCGACCGGCTGCGGGACCTCGGCGAACAGATGGCCGGCACCGGCCGTACCGGGCTGCACGGGTCCTGGCTCCAGCTGGTCCACGCCTTGGCCGCCCGCAGCGCGCTCGGTGACCGACAGCGGGCGTTCGACCTGCTCACCCGCCTCTACCACGCCGCCCTCGCCACCGAGGAGGCCCGCTTCGACGCCGCGGCCACCCTCGCTCGCTGGGGCGCGGACGACGACGCCCACTGCGAGGTGTACGCCCATCTGCTGGGCCGGCCTGCGCGGGTGCCGCAAGAGGTGCTCGACCACGTCGGACGGGTGCTCACGGTGGGCTTCGCCGACTCTGGCGACGGAGCCCTCACCCGTGTGTCGCGGGCGGCCGGACTGGCCCGGAGGCTGGCCGACTCCTGTCCCGGCGTCCCGGGCGTCGACCGGGCGCTCGGCTACGGCGAACTGCTGCTGCACCACAGGCCGGTCCCGGCCGCGCACCACTTCGAGAGCGCCGTGCGCGCCGACCCCGGCGACACATCGGCGCTGCACGGCCTGCTGGCCGCCCGGCTGCATGCCGGGCAGTACACACGGGCGATCGGTGAGGTGGCCGGGAGGGAAGGGTCGCTCACCGCGCGCGCGGCCCAACTCCTCGACCTGTGCCGGATGCTGGCCTGGCTGGAGGAAGTGCCCCTCGGGGTGAGCGACCAGGTGCCGCGTCCACTGGACTCGGTGCGGATCGCCGCGATCGAGTCCGGCCCCGACACCGGTCCCTGGCAGCGTTACGCGCTGGGACGGACGTATCTGCTGGAGGGCGACCAGGACCGTGCCCGGGAGCAGCTGGTGCCGGTCTCGGACGCCCTGCCCGACCGGGCCGACCTCGCCTATCACGCCGCCTGGGCACAACTCCTCGCCGGAGACCGGGACGGGGCCGCGGACCGCTGCGCGGAGCGGCTCGCCGCCGAGCGGCCCGACCGGAGCGTGACCCGGGCCTTCGCCTGCCTGCTGACCGACGCCGACCCGGACCGGCAGCGACAGCGACAGCGACAGCCACAGCCCCGGCAATCAGAGGATCCGCAGCGCCAGAACCCGTCCGCCGACGAGACCCAGGGGCTCGCCCCAGTCATGCGGGCGCGGCTGCTGCTGGCCGACGGTCAGGGTCCGCCGGCGCTGCCGGAGTGGGAGGGCCTGGACCTGCGCGGCGCCGAGCTGCCGGAGCTCTTGGAAGCGCTGCGTACCGTGCTCGGTGTCGAAGTGGCCCGCGGGCGTCCGCAGGCGGCCGCCCGGCTCACCGGACTGCCGTTGTTCATGCGGCTTCCGTACGCCGAACAGCTGGTGTGGCATGGCGTGCTGGCCCTGCCCGCCGACCTCCCGCGTGGCCGGGACCTGCTCGACCGGGCACGCTCCCTGGGCCGCGACCGGGCCGCGGTGGTCCTCGCCGTGCTGGAGCTGCGGGCCGGGCGCGCCGCGGTGGTGGGGGAACTGCTCGACGGCGTACGGGGACGTAAGGCGGAGCTGTTGCGGGCGCTCGCGGAGCTGCGGCTGGGGCGGACCGACACCGCCGAGATACGCCTGACCGGTCTGATGAGTCGCGGTCTGCCCCGGGCCCGCCACGCCCTGGGGGCGCTCGGGCTGCGGCAGGCCGCCGTGCACTGGGCGTCCGGCCGGCCGGACGAGGCCGTGCGGTGCGCGGAGCAGGCGGCGGCCCGGCTCACGGACGCGGCGCTCGCCCCGCCGGACGTCCTGCCACCCGTCCCCGCCGAGGCCCGTTCGCTGTCCCGCGCCGCCCGACTGGTGGCCGAGCGCGCCGCCCGACCCGGCACCGGGCGCTCACCGTGGCGGGCCGTACGACACCGGGCGCGCACGGCCCGCCTGCTGGGGTTCGCCCAGCTGCTGGCCGAGCCCGAGCACAGTGATCCCGTACTGGCGGAGGCGCTGACCGACTGGACCGGGCTTCCTCAGGCAGGTCCGCTGGCCGCGACCCTGGCCCGTGCCCGCGCTCTGACCAGCGACCCGGACGACCGCGCCGAGTTGACCGAGGCCCTCGCCCATCTCGCCGACCGGCACCCGCTCCCCGACGTACGCCGCCCGGCCCTCGACGCGGCCCGTCTCACGGCGCTGACGAACGGGGCGGAGCCGGCCGCCGACGTGGCCGTGGAGAATCCGCTCCTCGCCCTGGAAGCGGCCATGTCCGCACTGGCGTCGGGCCGGCACGAGACGGCCGTACAGCTGCTGAGGCAGGCCGCGAAGGAACTGCCGTCGACCGGCGGGCAGTCCATGCCGACCCTCGCCCCGGGTGCCCCACGTGCATCACACGCCCTCCATGCCCCACGTGCCTCCGATGCCCTGGCCACCCCGAGCACCACGCCCCCCGACAGCACGCCCCCGGGGAACAGCCGGGCAGCGACCGACGGAGCCGTCCGGGCGGATGCCCGCCGTGTCGCCGCATTCCTCGCCGACGCGTTGGACGGGCGCCCGCACGACAAGGAGCCGCCCGATGCCGGTACCCCGGGACTGACGGCGCCCCTGCTCGTCGCCCAGGCCGCCGGGCTCGTCCGCACCGACCCGTCCAAGGCCGCCGCCGCGCTCACCGGGACCCTGGCGGAGCACGACCTGGCGGGGCTCGTGGACGTGGGCCGCGCCCTGCCCGCCCTGTGTGCCCGGGCCGCCCGGGGCAAGCGACGCGAGGGCCCGGCCAAGGCACTGGCGGTCGCCGTACGACGGCAGGCGCTCGGCGCGGCGGGCAGCGGTGGTCCAGCCCTGCTCACCCTCGCCCGCTGCGCCACCGCCGTCGGCGACCACGACACCGCCGAGGCCCTCTGGCGGCGGGTGCTGCGGGAGACACCCGAGGCGGGCGAGGAGTACGGCGCCTATCTGTGCCACCGGGCGGTGAGCGCGTACGCCGGCGGTGACCGGGAGGCCGCCCTGGAGTTGCTGCGTGAGGCGGCGCGACTGCTGCCCGCCGCGCACCCCGTGCACCGCGAGGCGGCCGACCTGGAACGGGATGACCGCGTCGACACGCTGCTCGCCGTGCTGCTGCCCGACGGGGCCCCCGGCCTGGAACGCCGCGGCCGTTACCGGGTCCTGGAGGACGCGGCGGCCGGCCACCCCGACCTGTGGAGCGCCCTGGCGGCCGATGACGCGGACCGTACGATCCGGGCGTTGGCCCGCTGCCTGTACGGCCACGCCGCGAACATTCCCCTGCTGCACACCCTCGCGGTGCTCTACCGGGAGGAAACCTTCGCGAGCCTGGCCCGCACCGGCACCCCCGGCCCCGAACTGACCACCGCGACCGCTCTGTGGACCCTGCTGCTGGCCCATCCGGGCTTCTGGCAGGAGACCGGAACACCCGACAAGGATGCCGCCCGGCTGCGCGAGGAACTGTCCGGCGAACTGCTCCAAGCACACCGGACCCACGGCGCCCGCGCGCTGGACCAGCGACAGGAGACAGCCGCCCGGACGCACCTGCGCTGCCTGGAGGCCGTGCAGGCCGGCCCCGGCGCCACCGGCGAACTGCTCGCCGACGGCCCGCTCGCGGGCGCCGTCCCGGACGGAGTGGACGGGGGCGTCTTCGCCGCGTTCTCCGCCCGAGCCACCTCGCTGCTGGACGAATGGGCCACCGACCTGGTGCGCACCGCGACCCAAAGCGTCGACGACCCCGCGGCCCTGGACCGGCTCCCGCGGGGCATCGACCGCGACTACGAGGCCGGCATCGACATCCTGGACGCCGCCGTACGCCAGGGCTTCACCCCTACGTCCGTGCTGTGCACCGCCCTGGAGTGGCACAACACCTGGCAGACCCGCCTGTACGAACTGGGTGAGCGGGAGCGGATGCGCGAGGTGGTCGGATCGGCGGCCCGCTTCGCCGACCTGCTCGCCGAACAGTGCGCCGAGGGACGCCCGTACCTGCCGGAGAACCAGGCGCTGGGCATGCACTTCGTCGACCGGGGCCTCCTGGACACCTCCGCCGAGCAGGGCGTCCGCTTCCTGGAGCGGGCCCGCGCCTGGGACCCCAGCAACCCGAGCGTGGACAAGCTGCTCGAACGGCGGCGCGAGGAAGCCCTGTTCGGCAAGGCCCTGGAGCACGTACGCGCAAAGCGGTACGACCGGGCCCTGAAGGAGCTGGACAGGGTCCCCAGGAACGCGTCCACCCGAAGTCTCCTCGACACCCTGCGGATCAGCAGCCTCATCAACAAGGGCTACCAGGAACTGGACGGGTACCGCTTCGAGACGGCGGAGACCTGCATGCGCCAGGGCCTGCGCGTCGCCCAAGAAATGGCCTCGTCCGACACCAAGTTGCTCGAGGACGCCCAGAAGGCTCTCACGAACGTCGCCGGCGCGCTCAACGGCCGCGGGGTCACCGTCTTCGAACAGGCGGCGGCCCGACTGGAGTCGTTCGCCGGAACGGGCTTCACGACGACCGTCCTGGACGCGATCAAGGAAGCCGAGGCCTCCGCGAAGCTGTTCCGCGAGGCCCTGCGCGTCAACCCCGCCCATCCTGCGGCCAGGTCCAACCTGACGTCCGCCGAGGAGTTCATCAGGAGGCTTCGCGCCTATGGCCACCACTGAAGTCCGGCCCGTGGACCGGGCCTTACCCGAAAACGTCCACCGAAAGGCGCGGCCATGACTGCGGCACCGGGCCGGCCCAACCCCTACCACGTGCTCGGTCTGCCGGTGGACGCCGACCAGCAGACCGTCGTCGAGCACGGCGAGGACGGCATCAAGACCGGCTCGGACGAGGAACGCGACCTCTACGACTGGGCGATGCGCGAACTCATCGGCCATCCCCACACCCGACTACGGCACGCCCTCACCGAACCGCCGCGCACCGACTACCGCGACGCCCGCTGGCGACGGTTCGCCCGCCCGTACCGCACCGCCCCGGTCGACCTGGGAGCCCCCGGCCTCGTCCCGGACGACTTCGACGTCGCCGAGATCGTCCGCCAAGTCGTACGAGAACTGCTGCGGCCCCTTCCGGACGGCGCCCACGCGGTCCTGGAGGATCCGTCGCCCGCGGCCGACGACCCGGAACCCGAACTGGAGGTACACGATGTCCTCTTCGGCTGACCCAGACCCGACCCCACACGGGCCGCCGGACCCCACCCTGTCCGAGCCCACACTGTCCGAGCCGGTACCGGCCGAGCCCGTACCGGCCGAGCCCGCGCTGTCCGAACCCGCACCGACAGCCCCCGTACCGGCCGCCCCAGAATCGGCCGCCCCCGTACCGGCCGCCCCCGCCGAAGCCCCCGGCTGGGACGTCTTCGCCGAGCGCCCCGTTCCCGACGGCCTCGGCCGGGATGTCCACTTGGAGGTCGAGCTGGCCGGCATGCTCCAGCGCGGCCGTGACGACCTCGCCAGGGATCGCGGCAGGACGGCGCAGGAGACCACGGACAACCGGCACGCCCTCTACGAACTCGCCTCCTTCATCGGCCGGTTGGAGCAGCACCTCGACAGGGCCGAGGCCCCGCTGGTGGAGGGCGGCAACAAGAAGCTCTACGACACACTGCGCGTCCTCAAGGACCAGATGCTCGACTCGCTGCGGGACCGCGGGGTCGAGGTCCGCGACCCGCTCGGCCACGGCCACGACGAGGTGGCGGAGTGGGCGGATGTCGTCCACTGGCGCCGCGGCCCCCAGTTCACCGGCGAGGTGGTGGCGCAGACCCTGGAACCGGCGGTGTTCCACCGCGAGGGCGGCGGCCGGGACGAGGCCACGGATGATCACGAGAAGGTCGTCCGCCGCGCCCGGGTGGTCATGGGCTGCCCGGAGCCGGACCAGACATAAGGACGCACAACGCGATGCGACGCACAACGCGATGCGACGCACAACGCGACGCGACGCACAACGCGATGCGACGTACAACGCGACGCGACGCACAACGCGATGCGACGTACAACGCGACGCACTAGGCAATGCCGTGAAGAACGCGAAGAACGCGAAGAAACGGACACGAGCGCATGACGCAGCAGATCGTCAGCAAGGCCGTCGGGATCGACCTGGGTACCACCAACAGCGCGGTGGCGGTGATGAATCCCTCCGACAGCGAGATCGTCATCCACCGCGACCCCGTCACCAAGTCCGCCACCACCCCCAGTTGCGTCTGGCGTGCACCGAGCGGCGGTGAACTGGTCGTCGGCCGTAAGGCGTTCGCCAGAAGGGGCAGCTCACCGGAACCGATCACCTCGGTGAAACGGCTGATGGGCACCCGAGAGACAGTCGGCCTGGGCAACGAGCGACTCACCCCGCAGCAGGTGTCGGCCGCGACCCTGCGCGAGATGAAGCGCCAGATCGAGGCCGACGTCGCCGCCTTCGACACACCGACCGCCCGCTGGATCGTCGACCGCGCCGTGGTGACCGTACCGGCGTACTTCGACCAGCCGCAGATCGACGCCACCCGGGAGGCCGCCGAACAGGCCGGTCTCGAAGTCCTCGGCCTGCTCCACGAACCGACCGCAGCCGCCAGCCACTACTGCTGGCGCACGGCCACCCAGAACGGCACCTTCCTCGTCTACGACCTCGGCGGCGGCACCTTCGACGTCAGCGTGCTGCGCTGCACCGCGGGCACCTTCGAGGTGCTCGGCATCAGCGGCAACAACCTGCTCGGCGGCGACGACATCGACAAGGCCCTCGCCCTCCACCTCCAGGACATGCTGCGCCGCGACGGCTACGCCCTGGACCTCGACCCGCGCAAGGACCCCGAGGACGCGCTGCGCTTCAGCCAGCTGCAGATGCTCGCCGAGGGCGCCAAGAAGGCGCTCACGGAACGCACCGAGTACGTGCTGCGCGACGCGGGCCGGCTCATGGACCAGCAGGGCGACCCGGTCGTCATCGAGGCCCTCCTGGAGCGGGCCGAACTCGACGACCTCGCCCTTCCGCTCATCGAGCGCACCTTCACCTACTGCGACGAGGCCATCAGCCGCGCCGAGGAACGCGCCGGCATCACCCTCGCCGACGTCGACCACATCATCCTGGCCGGCGGCTCGACCCACATGCCGCTGGTCCGGGAACTGGTGACCCGCGAGCTGTGCGGCCCGGCCGCCCCCGGCTCCCCGCGCCAGATCCGGGCCGCCTGCGCGGAGCCGGTCTACGAGCAGGTCGACACCGTGGTCGCGCTGGGCGCGGCGGTGCGGGCCGCCGCCGTCGGCGGACTCGCCGTCTACGACGAGCAGCGCACGGTACGCGTCGCCTTCCACGGCAGCGCGGCCACCGGCCGCTCGGCCACCTCCGTCGGCGGCACCGTCCAGCCGCTCGCCGACGGGCTCGACCTCACCGACGGACAGGTCCGCCTGACCACCACCGGCTTCGAGGACGAGACCGACCTGTCCCCGCAGGGCGCCTTCGCCTTCCGGGACGTACCCCTGCAGCCCGACGCCGAGACCCAGCTCACGTTCGAGGTGTACGACGCCGACGGCGAACTGCGTGCCGTCGCCGGCCGCCCGCTGGCGCACAGCTCGGGCGAGCAGCGGCCCACCGGCGGCGCGGGCGGACGCGCGATCAACGCAAAAGCCGTGGAGATGGAGGTCGACCTCGGGGACGGCAGCACGGCCCCCATGGAGCTGGTGCCCGCGATGCAACAGCTGCCGTACGAACGGGACTTCGATCTCATGCACCCCGGCGACGAGAAGGTCGAACTGCGGCTGTTCCAGCAGAGCGTGCCGATCCAGGTGATCACCGTGGAAGTGCCTTCCTCCACTGCGCGCGGCACCGCCATCCGGCTGAACGTCGCGATGCACGAGAACGCCGCGATCACCGTGCGCGGCACCATCGGCGAGGTCTCCTTCGACGCGCCGGTGGAGCTGCCCGACGAGCTGCCGATGCCCGACCAGTCGGAGACGGAGGCGCTGTACCGGACCTTCGAGGAGAACGTCGGCTACCTCCCGGCCGGCCCCCAGACCATCGCGCGCACCAAGTGGGCGATGGTGGGCAAGGCCTTCGAAGAGGCCCGCGAACGCGGGGAGGTGGCCAAGGCCGTCCACGAGTTCCAGGAGCTGAAGCACCTCGCGGACTCCATGACACGGCACTCCCAAGGCCTGAAACCGCCCAAGCGGGACTTCGACGCCCTGGTGGAGGAGTGCGTGAGACTGCACGCCCACCTCGTCCAGTACGGCGTACCGCAGGGCAAGACCTTCGACGCGCCCGAGGCGTCCCGGACCATCGAGGACCAGCGGCAACGCGGTGAGCGGGCCTGGTCGAACAGCGACCAGCGGGCTTACGGCGAGGTCATCGAACAACTGCACCGGATGTACGAATACCTGCGCGGACTGAACCGGACCGAGGGGGCCACGGAGGTGTCTCCCGCGACGAGGGCGGAGGCGCTGGTACAGGCCGGCCTGAGCGGCACGCAGGAGCTGACGCGAGTGGCCGCCGGCACGGGCCGGGAGACCGAGCACAGGGAGCTGAAGGAGATCGAGGCCCGGCTGGAGCAGTTGGCGCCCCTGACGTCCACGGACCCGGAACGCGTGGTGCAGGAGGCCGGGAAGCTGATGGCCCGGCTACGTCACCTCGCGCGTCTGCTGCTCGGTGACGGCGGCGCGGACAAGGTGGGCATCCCGATCGTCCTGGGCGGGGGGCTGCGGTGACGGTGGTCTGCCCCCTCGCACGGTGCCGCACGCCCAACGAGCCCACGGCCGACGCGTGTCGGCGCTGCGGCACACCGTTGCAGGCCTACGTGAGGCTGTCGGCCCATGCCGCCCGCCTCTTCAACGAGGGCCTGGCGGCCGCCCGCGGCCATGACTACACGGCCGCCCGCGACCGCTTCGCCGCGATCGTCCACTGGTACCCCTCCGACACGGAGGCCCACAACGCCCTGGCCCTGGCCTGCTACCACCTCGACGCCCGGACCGAGGCCCAGCACCACTGGCGCCTCACCCTGACCCGCCGCCCGGACGACGAAACGGCGCGGCGGGGGTTGGCGTGTCTGGCGGCGGGCGGGACTTCGGTAGAGACGCCTCAGCCTCCGGATCCCCCGGTCTCCCCGGACTCCTCGGACTCCCGCTCTGTGGGCTCACCGGACACCCCGGACACCCCGGACACCCCGGACTCCTCGGAGTCCCGTAGCGCCTGAATGAGTAATTCCGGCTCGACGCCCAGTTTCTGCATCAGGCGCCGGGCGGAGGCGTCCTCCTCGGCGAGGAGCGCGATCAGGAGCGCTTCCTCGCCGACGGGGCCGTCCGCGTCGGCGATCGTGCGTTCCAGCCGGGCGAGGGTGCGCCGGGAGAACTCCCGGGGCCGAGGCCTGCCGAGCGGTGCCAACGCACGGTACGCGTTCGCGCCCTCCTCGCCCTGCTCGGCCAACGCGTCGCGCAGTGCCTCGCTGCCGGTCATCGCGAAGGCCTGCAGCAACAGATAGGTGCTGATCTTCTCGCCCTTGACCGCCGCCAGCAGCCGCGCGCAGCGCACCGCCGTCGCCGCCTGCGCTCCGAGCCCGTCCAGACCGACGGTGTCGTCGTCCTCGTCCGACCCCTGCCGCTCGGACGTGGGGGACAGCAGCCGCTCCGGCCGGATCCCGAAGAGCTGGAGCAACTCGGCACAGCTGCCGCAGCCCGCCTCCAGGAACGCCGCCGAGATGTCGTCCACCTCGACCCGCTCGCGCCCGTCCCGCAGTACGGCTTCCTCGGCCCCGTCCAGCACGCGAGCGATCGTGTCGGACAGTCCGATCCCGCCGTCATCGTTCAGGCGCGTGCCGTTCGGATCCGTACCGTGGGATCCCTGAGATCCGTGGGAGCTGTTGTAGCCGTTGGAGCTTCTGGTGCCGTTCAGGCCGCCGCCGTTCCCGTTCATTCCCTTGGTGCTGTACGACCCTGTGTCCCGCGCCCTCGCATCCCGCGCCGCTGTGTCCCGCGCCCCCGTCTCGCTGCTGCCGGGCGTGTGGCTCTGCAACTGCCTCAGTACCTCGGTAAGCAACCGCAGCCGCTTCGCACCGATCCGTGCCGAGGCCCGCTGCCGGATCCGCTCCGTCTCCAGCAGCGCGGTCAGCAGGTCGACCGACGTGACGAACCCTCGCAGCGAGGCGACCTGCACGGTCCGCCGCAGCAGTCCGGCAGCCTCAGTGGTGTAGCCCGGCCGCTCGGCCTCAGGGGCGACCGGCTCGGGTTCGGGCTCCGCCGCCGTGGAGATCCGGACGCCCGGATCGCCGTACAGGACGAAGGACGCCCAGGCCCCGTCCGACTGCTCCGCCAGCTCGGCCCGCGCCTTGCGTACGGCCGCGCCGGCCTCCACATGGACGCGCAACTGCCCGTAGAGCGCCTCCGCGAAGCGCAGCGCGCCCGCGTCACCGACCGCTGTCCGGGTGCCGACGACCGTCTTCGCCCCCACGACCATGAAGGCCATACAGGCGTTCATGGTCTGCGCCGCCTCCGCCTGCGCCCGGGACGCCGAGTCGAGCAACGGGTCCGCCGACGCACAGCCGTTGATGAACACCACGGGCGGCGCGCCCCTGCGGGCCAGCGGCTGCAACGCGTCCAAACCGATGAACTTGCGGTCGTGCACCATCAACCCCGCGGCGTCCGGCACCCCGGAGACATGCCCGGAATAGTGGAAGAGGTCGTACGGCTCATGCTCCCGGGCCAGTTCCCCGATGACCCGCAGCAGCGTGGCGTCGCGCCCGGTCAGCACCGTGCATGTCACCCCGCGTTCGGTCAGCCAGGCGCTGATGCGTTCGGCCTCCTCCCGAGCGGACGTCAGATCGCCCAGGGTGTCCCCGACGACCAGCGCCCGGCGGATCTGGCCGATGGTGCGTCCGGTCACCACCGGCCGGTCGACCTTCGTCCGGCGGCCCAGGTCGTGTCTGAGCCCGAGGAAGTCGCTCTCGTCGTGGAGGAGTTCCCACGGCACCAGCGCCTCGTTGCTCTGCACCAGCAGCGACCCGGTCGACTCGCTCAGCCGGCGTACCAGCTCGGGCTGACCGGACTGCGGGAACAACGTGTCGTAGAGCAGCCGGCCCGACCGGGCGAGGGTCTCGCGCAGCTCCGCCCCGTCGATGGTGTGGGCGTTCTTCAGGACCTTGTCGATCTCCATGCACAGGCCCTTGACCAGGTCCTGACTCACATGGACGGTGTGCTCCTGCTCCAGAGGGCCGACGAGCGCCCCGTCGCCGGACTTCAGCTCGTACGAGTACTGAGTGCGCCCCGGCCGGGGCTCGGACACCCGGACCTGCAGGACCGTCATCGCTCAGTCCTGCCGGTGGCGGTCGTAGAAGCGGGCGATCGCCTCGTTCATCGCCCGTTCGGGAGGATCGACGAGCTCCAGCGTCTCGCCGTCCAGCGTCACGATGACACGTGGCGTGGACGCCTCCGCGGCGGAGGCGGTGGGCCCGTGTGCGGCGGCGTCACGCCGGCGGGCGAGCCATGCGCGGACCGTCTCGACGATCGCCACCACATTGCCGGTCGCACCGACCAGCAGCGTCGTCACCTCGACCAGATCTGCGACCCGCTGGTCCGACTCCGGTGCGGTGAGATAGACCCGCTCGACACGGGCGGCCCCCGCGGCCGACAGTGCCCGATACAGGTCGTCGAGGGTTTCCGTTGCCGGATCGGGCCCGTGCAGCGCCAACTCGAGCGTGACCGCCCCCGCTTCGCTCCGCGCCGCCGCCTGCGTGGCCCCTGACGCGCCGACCGAATCTCTTGCCACATCTACCTCCCAAGCCCCCGGAGGGGCCGCGGAAACCGGTTCGCCACCAGCGTGGCACCACGATCGACGACAGACCATCGAGTCGTGACAATTGCTGACGTTCCCGCGGGAGTTGACGAGGAAGCACGATGAGGGTGCGACGAGGGCGAGCTGCCCAGGTCACACCCTCCGGCGATGGCCCATGGCTGGTGACCGCCGGTGACCGCCGGTGACCGCTGGTTACCGGTAGTTCACGAACTGCAGCGCGAAGTCGAAGTCCTTGCCCTTCAGGAGGGCGATGACGGTCTGCAGATCGTCGCGGTTCTTCGAGCTGACCCGCAGCTCCTCACCCTGCACCTGGGCCTTGATGCCCTTCGGGCCCTCATCCCGGATGATCTTCGCCACCTTCTTCGCGTTGTCCTGGGAGATGCCCTCCTCGATCGACGCGAAGATCTTGTACTCCTTGCCGGAGAGCTGAGGCTCACCCGCGTCCAGCGCCTTCAGCGAGATCCCGCGCTTGATCAGCTTGGACTGGAAGACGTCGAGGATAGCGTTGACCCGGTCCTCGGAGTTCGCCTCCATCAGGATCTTGTCACCGGACCACGCGATCGAGGCACCCACGCCCTTGAAGTCGTAGCGCTGCGAGATCTCCTTGGCGGCCTGGTTGAGGGCGTTGTCGACCTCCTGCCGCTCGACCTTCGAGACGATGTCGAAACTGGAGTCGGCCATGTCCTGTGGCTCCTTGTATCGGGGTGCGTATCGGGGTGCGTACTGGTGCGTATCGGCGTACGTGGGGGCGGGCGCCGAGCCCGGCATTCCCGGGCCGCATCCGGACAAGCCTAGTCACCCACCGGCGTTCGAGCGCAGATCAATCGGGTGGCGAAGCACCCCACCGCATCGGGTATTGTTTACGTCGTTGCCACGGAGGACCGCCGAAAAGCGGTTCGAAAGGCAGCGACCCCGGCGGTGTGCCCGAGCGGCCAAAGGGAGCAGACTGTAAATCTGCCGGCTCAGCCTACCCAGGTTCGAACCCTGGCGCCGCCACACGGGAACAAAGGGCCCGTGACCTGCGAACACCGCAGGTCACGGGCTCTTTGCCATGCGCCCAGCGATCGACGTACGTGTCCGGCCGGGCGTTCGCGCGTGGTCAGCCGGCTTTCTGTTCCCGCAGCTCGTGGACGCTGGCAGTAAGGGTGCCGTCTTGTTGTTCGTGCTGGGAGAGGGCGACGCCGAGGCCGAAGAAAGTCGGCGCCCATTCACCGATGAAGATGCCCCACCTGTCGGCGCGGGCGAGGTCTGCGTGGGAGCCGGGTTCGGCGTTGAGGCTGGTGAGCCAGGTGAAGATGGAGATGCCGATGGATGCCATGGCTGCGGTGTAGGCGTGCTCACTGCGGATGCCCATGTCGTGCATTCTCTTGATGATCATGGCGTGCTCCGTTCGTGAGGGGGTTCTGTGACCGTGTTCCTCACATCCATCGACCTATTCGTCGCTTTTGCAGGGTTATGGGGGGGTGTGCGGCCTGGCAGTGCTCGGAGGCTGCTGCGGGGCTCTGTCATGCCCCGAACCACTTGGATCGCAGCATCCAGTTCCACTCCACCAAAGCCGACGTCATGGCGAAGATCATCGAAACGAAGCGGGGGGACTGTGAGCTTCCCGAGGCGCCGGAGCCCGAGGCACCCTCCCGCCACGGGACCTGCGGGCCGCGGTTCGGATGGCCCCGCGTGAACTACTCGGGCGCGTGGGCCAGTTCGTACGCGCCGCTGTCCAGGTCGGAGAAGTAGTACGCGCCGTCGAGACCGGTCGTGGCCGTGGCGACCACGTTGCCTGCCGCGTCCACCAGGGCCACCAGCGCGTCGCCAAGCGGGGCGCCGGACCCGCGCACGGTCCGCCGTACCTGCGCCCCGGGACGCAGCGCGATCGCCGCCGGCGTAATCCCGGCGCCGCCGAAAGCGGGACCCGCCGAGACGCCCGGAAAGCCGTGGCCGCCCGCACCGAAGCCGCAGAGCTTCCCCCACCGAAACCGCGGGACCGCCCCCACCGAACCCGCAGAGCCGCCCGCCCGCACCGGAGCCGCAAGCCCCCACCGCGAGCGGGGCACACTGATCCCATGTCCACGCGCCGCAGACACTGCCCCGAATGCCGTCGTGAGATCGCCGTCGTCGCCGGACGCTACGCCCGGCACGACCCGCCCGGCGCACGCGAGAACGGCGAGCTCGTCTCCTGCCCCGGCTCCAGGCGGCAGGCCGAACTCGGGGCGGCGCAGCCCACCTTGGACGGCTACACCGTCCCCGAGTTCCCCGGTCAACTCCCCCTGTTCTAGGCGGGGTTCACGCCACTACAGCGCCTCCCGCGCCGCAGGCACCCCTTCGGCGGCCAACGTCAGTTGCCCGCCACCGACTTGACCGCCACCGACACCGGCGTCGATCCGCCGACCAGCTCCAGGACCAGCCCGGCCGTCGCCGACGTATCCAACAACTCAGCCAGTACGGCGGCGACGTCGTCGCGCGGCACGGCGCCCCGCCCGGTGTGCGCCTCCAGCCGCACGAGTCCGGTACCGGCGTCGTTCGTCAGCGAACCGGGGCGCAGGATCGTCCAGTCCAGGCCGTCCAGACCGGTCACGTACGCGTCGGCCTCGCCCTTGGCCCGCAGGTACACGTCGAACACCTCGTCGCCCTGGTGCGCCGGATCCGCGCCCATGGACGACACGACGACATGGCGTCGTACACCCGCCCGAACCGCCGCGTCCGCGAACAGCACCGCCGCACCCCGGTCCACCGTGTCCTTGCGGCCCACGTCGCTGCCCGGGCCGGCGCCCGCCGCGAAGACCGCCGCGTCCGCGCCCCGCAGGCGCTCCGCGACCTCCTCGACCGAGGCCGACTCCAGGTCCAGCAGCACCGGTTCAGCGCCGGCCTGCCGCAGGTCGTCGCCCTGTTCGGCGCGGCGGATGATCCCCGCGACCTCGTCCCCGCGCGCGGCGAGCAACCGCTCCAGCCGCAGCGCGATCTGACCATGACCACCAGCGATGACAATGCGCATGTTTCCGACCGTACGCCCGCCCGCCCTCATTTGCCGCACAACTTCGGCCACGCCTCAGGGGCGCACACACGAGACACACGTACGAGACACACATACAGGCGCACGAGCAAGACGCACGAGCGACCTCCACGCCCCTACGGCAACTCCCCGCGCCCCTGCCTCGGCAGCCCCGACTCCGTCCCCGCGGCCGAGTGGCAGTACTCCCGTACCGCGCTGGTCCGCGCCACCACGCGCCCCCCATGGATCACGATCCGGCTGTACGCCAGGGACAACGCCCCCGCCAGCCGGTCGCCCCGCAGCGCCAGCAGCTCGGCCGGGAAGCCCGCCTCCACCCGTACCTCCGGGAGGCCCAGCACCGCGCGGGCGGACGCGCTCACCGCGTCGTACGCGTCCTCGGGCCGCAGACCATGGCGGGACGCCAGCAGATACGCGGCCTCCAGGGGATCGCCGCGCCCCACCGGATTCGACACGTCCCTCAGGGCGCCGCTTCCGGCGGCCACCCGCACCCCGGCCGCACGCAACAGCCGTACCGGAGCCGTGCCCCGCCGTTCCACACCCCCGCAGCCGCCCTGCGGCAGACACACCACGGCCACGCCGGCGGCCGCCAGCTGGTCGGCGGTCCGGGAGGCCACCTCGGCGGGCAGCCGGTCCAGCCCGCCGCACGGGGTGAGGGTCACCCCGGGGCGCAACCCGCCGGCCATCGCCGAGATCCGGGCCAGCCGGGCCGGGTCGGTGGCGTCGGTGTGCAGGTCGACCGGGCAGCCGTGCTCGGAAGCCACCTCCAGGACCGCCTCCACATAGCCCGTCGGATCGGGGTCCAGATCCGGACAGCCGCCCACCACGGAGGCGCCCATCTTCAACGCGTCCCGCAGCATCGCGAGCCCGTCGGCACCGGCCACCCCGGTCAGCAGCCTCGGCATCGCCACCGTCGTCAGCTCGGTCAGCCCGCGCAGCGAACGCCGTGCCCGCAGTACGGCGGTCAGCGCGCCGAGACCCTGGACGTCACCCACGCGCACGTGCGCCCGTACGGCGGTCGCCCCGTGCCCCAGTTGCAGCAGCGCCGCCTCCGTGGCCCGGCGCTGAACGTCCTCGGTGTCGTACGAGACCGGTCCCTCGTCGTCGGCCGACAGCGCGGTGTCGCCGTGGGCGTGCGGCTCTGCCGGGGCCGGCAGGAGCAGATAGCCGTCGAGGTCCACTCGCGTGCCGAACGCGCGCGTGCCGCCCGCCGTGAGGCTCCCGACCGTGCCGACCGCCTCGATACGCCCGCCGACCAGCCGTACGTCCACGGTCCGGCCGTCGGAGAGTCGCGCTCCGCAGAGCAGGAGGGCGGCTCCCTCGGCCGATCCGTAACCGGACCAGGCCCCTGACGCGGAACCTGACGAACCGGACACGGAACCAGCCGAACCGGACGCGGAACCCGACGACGAGTGGGGCGGCTGCGGCTGGCTGTCGGGCATCGCGCTCCAGGGGGTCGGGCTGCGCAAGCTCGGGGACTGCGCAAGGGGACGCAAGATCACTCAGAGTGAGTCGAGCCTAGGGTGGCGACCCGCTCCCGACGGGGAGGAGCGCAATAGTCGTACCGGTGTGGTCCGCCGTGCCGGAGAGGCCTCAGAGGCTCCTGGGAGGAGCGCGGAACAGGCCGTGACAGGGGCCGCGAAACGGATTTGGGCGAACGGCTGCCGACCGTGTAATGTCTTCATCGCTCGCCCCAATAGCTCAGTCGGCAGAGCGTCTCCATGGTAAGGAGAAGGTCTACGGTTCGATTCCGTATTGGGGCTCTGGTGTGAAAGGTTCCCGTCGCAAGGCGGGGCCGATCGCATCTCAGCGGTGTAGCTCAGTCGGTAGAGCAAGCGGCTCATAATCGCTGTGTCACCGGTTCAAGTCCGGTCACCGCTACTGACAGTAGCCGATTGTGGGGTCGGTCCTTCGATCGGCTACTCTTCTATGCGTTAATGCATTATTCGTCCCATCCGTTCGTCAAGGAGCACTCCTGTGGCTGCCACCGACGTCCGCCCGAAGATCACGCTGGCCTGCGTGGAGTGCAAGGAGCGGAACTACATCACCAAGAAGAACCGGCGTAACAACCCGGATCGAATGGAGATGAAGAAGCACTGCCCGCGTTGCAACGCGCACACCGCGCACCGCGAAACGCGATAAATTCAGGCTCGTACACGAGGCCGCCCCCGCAGTCTGGGGGCGGCCTCGCGTCGTTCCGGTCCCGGTTACCGGCCGGTCAACCGCAGCAGACATCAGGAGGTGCCGGGCCATGGCGCTCGATCAGTCCTTCGTGGGGCGGACCTATCCGCCCACCGAGCCCTACGAGGTGGGCCGGGAGAAGATCCGTGAGTTCGCCGAGGCCGTGGGGGAGTCCAACCCGGCGTACACGGACCCGGAGGCCGCCAAGGCGCTCGGGCACTCCGATGTGATCGCCCCGCCGACCTTCGTGTTCTCGATCACCTTCAGGGCCGCTGGCCAGGTCGTCCAGGACCCCCAGCTCGGCCTGGACTACAGCCGCGTGGTGCACGGCGACCAGAAGTTCGCCTACGTCCGCCCGGTGCGGGCCGGCGACCGGCTCACCGTCACGTCGACCATCGAGGCCGTCAAGTCCATGGCGGGCAACGACATCCTGGACATCCGCGGCGAGGTCCACGACGAGGCCGGCGAGCACGTCGTGACCGCCTGGACCAAGCTGGTCGCCCGCGCGGCCGAGGAGGCGTGAGCATTCGATGACGGCGAAGATCGCTTACGACGACGTCGAGGTCGGCACCGAACTGCCCGCCCGGTCCTTCCCGGTGACCCGCGACACCCTCGTCCGGTACGCGGGCGCGTCCGGGGACTTCAACCCGATCCACTGGAACGAGAAGTTCGCCAAGGAGGTCGGACTGCCGGACGTCATCGCGCACGGCATGTTCACCATGGCCGAGGCGATCCGTGTGGTCACCGACTGGACCGGCGACCCCGGTGTGGTCGTCGAGTACGGCGTCCGCTTCACCAGGCCCGTCGTCGTCCCGAACGACGACCAGGGCGCCACGATCGAGGTCAGCGGCAAGGTCGCGGCCAAGCTCGACGACAACACCGTCCGCGTGGACCTCACGGTGACCAGCGCGGGACAGAAGGTGCTGGGGATGTCGAGGGTGGTCGTACGACTGGCCTGAGGCGCTCGTCGAACGCGGACGCGGAAGAAGACCGGGGTAAGGGGCGCTCGCAAAGGCGGGCGCCCCTTACCCGCAGTGAGCCCCCTACGTGCACGAGCAGGTCTGGAAGTCGAGAGCTTCCGTAGGGCTTGAGGTTCCGTAGGGCTTGACTAAGTTAGTGATTGAGTACTAACTTTCTTTCATGGTCAGGATGAGCGCAGAGGAGAGGCGCGAGAGCGTCATCCGCGCGGCGACAACCGAGTTCGCCCACGGTGGGTACTACGGCACGTCGACCGAGGCGATCGCCAAGCGTGTCGGTGTCTCGCAGCCGTATCTCTTCCGGCTCTTCCCGGGCAAGAAGGCGATCTTCCTCGCGGTGGCCGAGCGGTGCATGGAGGACACCATCCGCACATTCGCGGAGGCCTCCAAGGGGCTTGAGGGCGAAGAGGCCCTGCATGCCATGGCCGGCGCGTACATCACGGTCATCGAAGAGCGGCCCGAGCGGCTGATGATGCAGATGCAGATGTATGTGGCGGTGGCCGCCGCCGAGCAGGCCGGCGACCACGAGTTCGGCGAGGCGGTGCGAGCCGGCTGGATGCGGCTGTGGGACACCGTCCACCTGCCCCTAGGGGCCGACATCGACGAGACGGCCACGTTCATGGCGTACGGCATGCTCATCAACTGCCTGGTGGCCATGGGCTTCCCGCCCGAGCACCGGGTCTGGGAGGGGCTCTACCCGTCGGCGCGGCTGAGCGGCCGGCTGGAGAAGTAGGGGAAGCAGGGGCCACCCATCAGTAACGCCTTTTCATGAGCATGTTCATGAGCACAAAAGTTAGTCATCAATAACTAACCAATGATCGAACACCCTCTGGGGGAGCGATGTCACAGCAGACAGCACGTCGCGGGGGAGCCGTCTGGGCCCTCGTCATCACCAGCGTCGCCGGATTCATGGCGGCCCTCGACAACCTCGTCGTCACCACCGCCCTGCCGTCCATCCGCGAGGACCTCGGCGGAGCACTGCCCGACCTGGAGTGGACGGTGAGCGCGTACACCCTCACCTTCGCCGTCCTCCTCATGTTCGGCGCGGCTCTCGGTGACCGCTTCGGCCGCCGCCGGCTCTTCCTCGTCGGCACCGCCGTCTTCACGGCCGCGTCCGCCGCCGCGGCCCTGGCACCCGGCATCGACTCCCTCATCGCCGCCCGCGCACTCCAGGGCGTCGGAGCGGCGATCATGATGCCGCTGACTCTGACCCTGCTCACGGCCGCTGTCCCCGCCGCCAAACGCGGGATGGCGTACGGCATCTGGGGCGCCGTCAACGGACTCGCGGTCGCCTCCGGACCGCTGATCGGCGGCAGCCTCACCGAACACATCTCCTGGCAGTGGATCTTCTGGCTGAACGTGCCGCTCGGCGTCATAGTGCTGCCGCTCGCCCGCCTCCGCCTTGCCGAGTCCCGCGGAGCCGGCGCCCGGCTCGACATCCCCGGCACGCTGCTCGCCAGCGGCGGCCTGTTCGGCATCGTCTACGGCCTTGTCCGCGGGCCCGCCGTGGGCTGGACGAGCTCCCTGGTGCTGACAGGTCTGTTCGCCGGAACCGCGCTGCTCGTCGGGTTCGTCGTCTACAGTCTGCGCGCCAAGAACCCCATGCTCCCGATGCGGCTGTTCCGCTCCCGCGCCTTCTCCGGGATCAACGCGGCGAGTCTGCTGATGTTCCTCGGCATGTTCGGCTCGATCTTCCTGCTCAGCCAGTACATGCAGGGCGTGCTCGGCTACTCGCCCACCGAGGCGGGCCTGCGCATGCTCCCCTGGACCGGCATGCCGATGCTCGTCGCCCCCGTCGCCGGCATCCTCTCCGACCGCATAGGCGGACGTCCGGTCGTCGCCGCGGGCCTTTTCCTCCAGGCCGCCGGCCTCGGCTACATGGCTTCCGTCGTCACCGCCGACGCCTCCTACGCCATCCAGCTGCCCGGCCTCATCATCAGCGGCATCGGCATGGCACTGTTCTTCGCCCCCGCCGCCAGCCTGGTGATGTCCAGCGTCCACACCCACGAACAGGGCATCGCCTCCGGGGCGAACAACGCCCTCCGCGAGGTCGGCGGCGCCCTCGGTATCGCCATCATGGCGTCGATCTTCTCGGCCCAGGGCGGCTACGAGACCGGGCAGACCTTCGTCGACGGATTGCGCCCGGCGCTGGTCACCGGCGCGGCGCTGGTCGCTCTCGCAGGAGTCGCGGCCCTGCTGATCCCCGGACACCCCCGTACGAAGGGCTCCGCCCAGGAGACCACGTCCCCCACGTCCCCCACGTCGGTAAGGGAACTGGAGTCCACGACCTGACTGCCCACTTTCCAGGCACCCCACGCTGCTGCGAACGCCCCTGGGGGCTCCGCCCCCAGACCCCCGGTTCTCGCCCACCACACCCACCCGACTCGGTGGGGCAAGAAGCGGGCCTTGCCCTGGGGGCTCCGCCCCCAGACCCCCGCCGCACCCGCCCACGGCGGCAAGGGGACGGGGGTGTCCGCCCGCAGCGTCTGGCGCGTCAACACCGCTCACTCGGTGAGAAACCGATTCCGCGCCAGACCGAGGACGGACATGAGGGTATGGGATTTCCTCAGTTGCCGGCCCCAGAGA
>NZ_JBFAGK010000032.1:0-74554 GCF_040660135.1 Streptomyces sp. NPDC050997 | reverse complement strand
TCTGGCGTTGACTTTTGGCACGCTGTTGAGTTCTCAAGGAACGGACGCTTCCTTTGTACTCACCCGAGATACTCTCTCGCGGCTTTCCTCCGGGCTTCCCTTCGGTGTTCCAAACTCTATCAGTGTTTTTCCGGCCCCCTGACCACCATCCTGCAGGCATGCAGAAAGTGACCCCGAGATAGGATCTGACAAGTCGGATGCTGCCAGGCAAGGGCACAGATGCGCCGCTCGGCCCCGAGCAGGAGTACGACTGTACACGCGGCCGTGAGACGGGTGCAAATCGATTGAGGTTGTGGTCTAGACCACTAATCCGTAGGCTCTCGCGGGGACCGTTACTACACGTGACATACCCTGCTGAACAGTGCGCCGTCCGGGACAGGCAGTGACGGCCCCTAATAGATCTCCACCCCTGGGAGGCTTCCCATGACCACCGTCCAGTCCCCTCTTGCCGGGCGCGCCATCGGACTGGCCGCAGTGCCGGATCCGGTCTTCTCCGGGGCCATGGTCGGCCCGGGCACGGCCATCGACCCCGTGCGTGAGCCCTCCGAGGCGGTGGCGCCCGTCGACGGAGTCATCGTCTCGCTGCATCCGCACGCCTTTGTCGTGGTCGACGAGGAGGGCCACGGTGTACTCACTCACCTGGGCATCGACACGGTGCAGCTCAACGGCGAGGGCTTCGAGCTGCTCGTGAACAAGGGCGACACCGTTACACGCGGTCAGAGCGTGGTGCGGTGGGATCCCGCCGCGGTCGAAGCCGCCGGCAAGTCGCCGGTCTGCCCGGTCGTGGCGCTCGAAGCAACGGCCGAGGCTCTCGACGAGCTCCGTGAGGACGGCGATGTGAAGGCAGGCGACATTCTCTTCGTCTGGAAGTGACTTCTGCGCCGTCGGATGACGGCAACTAGGGACAACCATCGCGGCGGCGGGACCCGCCGCACTATCGGAGACGGGTCAGATGGAGACAACCCTGCGAGGCGTCGGTGTGAGCCACGGTGTGGCGATCGGCGAGGTTCGGCATATGGGAACGGCGGTGCTCGAGCCGCCTGCCAAGCAGATACCGGTGGAGGACGCGGAGCGTGAACAGGGGCGCGCCCGCAAGGCCGTGGACGCTGTGGCGGCCGACCTGATGGCGCGCGGCAACCTGGCGGGAGGCGAAGCCCAGGCGGTGCTCGAGGCGCAGGCCATGATGGCCCAGGACCCCGAGCTGATGGCGGACGTCGAACGACGTATCGCTGTGGGAAGCACGGCCGAGCGAGCGGTGTACGACGCCTTCGCCGCCTACCGCGCCCTGCTGGCCGGTGCGGGTGAGTATCTCGCCGGTCGCGTGGCCGACCTCGATGACGTGCGGAACCGTATCGTCGCCCGGTTGCTCGGGGTTCCGATGCCGGGTGTGCCGGACAGCGACGAGCCGTACGTCCTCATCGCGCGTGACCTCGCGCCGGCCGACACGGCGCTGCTGGACCCGACTCTCGTGCTCGGGTTCGTCACCGAGGAGGGCGGGCCGACCAGCCACAGCGCGATTCTGGCGCGGGCGCTGGGTGTGCCGGCTGTGGTGGCGCTCCCCGGTGCCGGGGAGCTGGCCGAGGGCACGGTGATCGCCGTGGACGGCAGCACCGGCGAGATCTTCGTGAACCCCAGCGCGGAGAAGAAGACGCGGATGGCGGCCGCGGCGGCCGAGCGCAAGGCTGCGCTGGCCGGATCGACGGGGCCCGGCGCCACGTCCGACGGTCACAAGGTGCCGCTGCTCGCCAATGTCGGCGGTCCGGCGGACGTACCCGCGGCCGTCGAGGCCGGGGCCGAGGGTGTCGGTCTGTTCCGTACCGAGTTCCTGTTCCTCGACGACAGCAAGAACGCTCCGTCGGAGGAGAAGCAGGTCGAGGCCTACCGCAAGGTCCTCGAGGCGTTCCCCGAGGGGCGTGTCGTGGTGCGGGTACTCGATGCCGGTGCCGACAAACCGCTGGACTTCCTCTCCCCGGGCGATGAGCCCAACCCGGCTCTGGGCGTGCGTGGTCTGCGGACGCTGCTCGACCATCCGGAGGTGCTGCGCACTCAGCTGACCGCGCTGGCCAAGGCCGCGGAGGGGCTGCCGGTCCACCTGGAAGTCATGGCTCCGATGGTGGCGGACCGCGCTGACGCCAAGGCGTTCGCCGACGCGTGCCGTGAGGCGGGGCTGCGGGCGAAGTTCGGCGCGATGGTGGAGATTCCGTCGGCCGCGTTGCGGGCGCGCTCGATCCTGCAGGAGGTCGAGTTCCTGTCGCTGGGGACCAACGACCTCGCGCA
The DNA here is from genome assembly GCF_040660135.1 of Streptomyces sp. NPDC050997. Taxonomy (NCBI): domain Bacteria; kingdom Bacillati; phylum Actinomycetota; class Actinomycetes; order Kitasatosporales; family Streptomycetaceae; genus Streptomyces; species Streptomyces sp. NPDC050997. Next base: position 72,277 of record NZ_JBFAGK010000032.1, on the reverse strand, counting down.
GTACACCTTCGCCGCGGACCGTCAGGTGGGTGCGGTGTCCCGTCTGCAGGATCCGTGGCAGCCCGCGCTGCTCGACCTGGTGGCGCTGTCCGCCGACGCTGCCAAGGCCGAGGGCAAGAGCTGTGGTGTCTGTGGTGAGGCCGCGTCCGACCCGCTGCTCGCGTGTGTGCTGACCGGTCTGGGTGTCACCTCGCTTTCCATGGGGGCGGCTTCGATTCCGTATGTCCGGGCGACACTGGCGAAGTTCACCCTGGCGCAGTGTGAGCGGGCCGCGGCTGCCGCGCGGGCCGCGGACAGCGCCGAGGCGGCACGCGACGCCGTTCAGGCCGTGCTGTCCGGCGAGTAGCCGGTCCGAAGCGGCTCTCCGCTGTCCCTGAGGGGCGCGCCACCTGTGCGTGGGGCGCCCCTCAGGCGTTTCAGTGGTGGTGTCCCCTCGGTTGTCCTGTGTCTCCGAGGTCGGGGGGCACGCAGTAGTCGACGTCCGATTCGGGAGAGATGAGGTCACCGGAGTCGATGTCGGTGCAGTAGGCGTCGAAGACCTCTCCGGCGGTGAGTGGTTCGAGGCCTTCGCGCAGGCGCCAGCCGTAGATGCGGTCCGGAGTGCCGGGAGCGCTTGTGCGCATGACGAGGCCGCCGGGGCTGTGGGTGGCGAGGCCCAGAGCCAGGACAGTGGTGAATTCGAGAGCTTCGGCCTCGTCGAGTTGGGTGGCGCCGTCGGTGTCCTCGTCGGCGTGGAGCACGGAGACGAGGGTCTCCGGGGTGCCCGTGACACTGCAGACAAGGTGACGGTTGCCCGGATGGGCCGTGTCCAGGACGCGGACGAGCAGCTGCGAGGCGCGTACGAAGGCCGCGCGGCCGACGTCCTCACCGCAGGAGGCACACCCGCCGAGGCGGGCCAGCAAGGTGCTCGCGTACTCCCAGGTGGCCTGTCGTACGGCTTCGTCCACGAGGGCCGGCACCAGGTCGGTCAGGGGCTGGCCGTCGTACGGGATGGTCGGGCCTGTGCCGGCGAGTTCCGCTGTGAAGCGTGTGCGGCTGGACGGGATGTCGGGGTCCAGGCCCGCGTCCGCGCAGAACTCGGCGAACTCCTGCGGGTCGAAGAGGGCGACGGTGGTGTGGCTGCCTTGTGCGGCGCGGGTCCTGAGGAGGTCTTCGACCTGCCGGAGGTAGGTCGTGTGGTCGTCGAAGGTGAAGGTGCGGTAGCGCCGCATCGCCCGGAAGTCGTGCTCGTCGGTGAGCAGGCCGATGGTGCCGGCGATTTCGCGGCGCAGGACGCGCCGCATGGTCTGGTGGTCGGTGTGCGCCATGTTTCCCCCTGTGCACGGTCGATCAATGCTCACTCACAGTAACCGGTGGCACTGACAACGGGGCTTGGGCGAGGCGATCCCGGACGAGTCTGCGTTGAATCAGGCAGGTCACAGCGATGGTGGAGCCGAAGGCGGTCCAGCCGATCGGACCTGTGACGATGGCCGCGGTGACGGCGAGTGGCCCGATGCTGCGCTGGACGGACTGGGCGAGGCCGTGGACGCCGAGGTAGGAGCCCAGGGAGGTGTCGGGGGCGAGGGCGACGGAGAGTTCCCAGGACGCGGTGGCGTGCAGCATCTCGGCCATGGTGAAGGCGGCAGCCGCGGCGGTGAGGAGCAGCGTGGCCGTGAGGGGGCCGCCGGTGGCCGAGAGTGCCATGGTGACACCGCCCAGAGCGACGGCGGCGGAGTGCGGGACGAGCAGGTTGCGTGCGGCTGCCGTGGTGGTGCCGAAGCGGGCCAGGGGGACCAGCAGGGCCACCACCATCACGTTGTTGAGGACGAGCAGCAGGGGTGCGAGGCCGTGCGGTGCGTTGCTCGCGTGGGCGATCCACAGGGGTAGTCCGACCTTGAAGACCGCGTCGTCCAGGAAGAGGACGGTCTCGGTGGCGACGTATGCGAGGTAGGTGCGGTCGCGCCAGGGGCCCGTCGGTGCGGCCGGAGGTTCGAGGTCCTTCGATGCGGCGACGGTGCGGGACGAGGACGTGGGTTCGCCGCAGCGCAGCGTGAGGAGTGCGGTGGCGAGGAAGGACAGGGCGTCGCCGACGAGGAGCCATTGGTATGCGGCCGTGGTGTCGAGGGTGAGCGCGGCTGCGGCGGCGAGGCCGCCCAGGGCCCAGCCGGCGTTGGCGACGGTTCGTTGGAGGGCCTGGTAGCGGACGCGTTCCGGTCCGGCGGCCCGGGTGGCGTAGAGCTTGGTGAGGACGTTCGCTGCGCGGTCGCCGAGGCTGCCGACTGCCGAGAAGACGAGGAGCAGAACGTAGTTGTCCGTGGTGATCAGGGCGATGGAGGCCAGGGCGCGCAGGAGTTGGAGTGCGGGCAGGACGCGGGTGAGCGGGACGCGGTCGGCGATGTGGCCGCCGATCGGTGCGCCGGCGATTCCGACGGCCCCGGCGACGGCGACGAGTGTGCCGACCTGGGCGAGGGAGAGGCCGGAGACGTAGGTGAAGTAGAGGACCGACACGGTTGCCCACAGACCGCTGCCGACGCGGTCGACGAAGGCCACCCCGAGCATTCTGCGTCCGTCACGCCCGCCGGGTATCCCTCTCGACCATGTGGTTGCGCGGCGAATCGGATGCACTGCTCCCCCTTGCTCCCAGTTATGTACTGATACATACTCGGTAACGTGGCAATACAATATGGGATCAGTGGTTCGACAGCCAAGGGCATTGCCGCCTCTGTCGAACGGGGCGTAGCGCAAGGGGCGTTGGGGCCGGGCGCCGCGCTGCCGCCGGTGCGGCGGCTCGCGGACGAGCTCGCGGTGAGTCCGGGGACGGTCGCCACGGCCTACAGGGAACTGCGGCAACGCGGAATCGTCGTCACGCGCGGGCGCGCTGGAACGGTGGTGGCGCCCGCTCCGGCGGTGGCGTCACGACGGCCGCCCAAAGTCCCGGAAGGGCTGCGGGACTTGTCCGGCGGGCACCCCGATCCTCGACTGCTGCCCAGCCTGGTGTCGCCCTCCCGGCTGTCCCCCGGGGTCCGATCGCATCGTTCGACTCCGCGGTTGACGCGGTTGGAGGACGCCGTGCGCGACTGGTTGCGGCCCGACGGCGTGCCCGTGGAACACGTGACGTTCGCGCACGGGGCCCTGGATCTGATCGGACGGCTGCTGTCCGTGGAGCTGCGGCCCGGCGACGCCGTGGCCATGGAGGATCCCGGATACCACCATCTGCTGGATCTGGTCGCGGCCCTGGGGCTGCGTGTCGTTCCGGTGGCCGTCGACGACGAGGGCATGCGCCCCGACGCGGTACGAAAAGCGCTGCACGCGGGTGTGCGCGCGCTGGTGTGCAGTCCGCGGGCGCAGAACCCGTACGGCGGTCGCTTCTCCCCCGCGCGCCGCGACCAACTCGTCGCCCTGCTGCGGGACCAGCCCGATGTGCTGGTCGTGGAGAACGACCACGCGTCCGCCGTGGCCCAGGCGCCCTTGCGGTCCTTGACCGGCCACGGGCTGATGCGCTGGGTGCATGTGCGGACGGTCAGCAAGTTCCTGGGGACCGACCTGAGGTGGGCGGCGGCGGCCTGCGATGCGGCCACGCTGGCGCGGCACGACGGGCGGTTGCTGCTGACCTCCGGCTGGGTCAGTCATCTGCTCCAGGAGACCGTGCTCGGGCTGCTGACGGACGAGGGCACGCGCGCGTTGGCGGCGCGCGCCGAGGAGCAGTACGGGGTACGCCGGAGCGCTCTCCTTCTGGAGCTCCGAGAGCGTGGCATCGAGGCCCACGGGGCGAGTGGGATGAACCTCTGGGTGCCCGTGCGGGACGAGTCTGCGGTGATGAACGGGCTGCGGTCGCACGGCTGGTGGGTCGCGGCGGGCGCCCGGTTCCGGATGGCGGCCGGCCCCGGCGTGCGGATCACCGTGGCGGATCTCGAACCGGCCGACGCGGTGCGGCTGGCCTCGGACTTCGCCGTGGTGCTCGGCGAGTCCGAGGCCACCTATGGCGGTTGACCGCCCCTGGAGGGGCGGTCAGGCGCGCTTGCGGGCCAGGTCCTCGTAGAAGCGCAGCAGGTCGAGGTTGTCTACGGAGCCCGGGTTGACCGCCTTCTCCCAGGGGGTGCCTTGGAGAAGGCGCTTCACGGGAACCTCGATCCGCTTTCCGGTGAGGGTGTGAGGAACGCCGGGCACCTCGATGACCTCGTCGGGGACGTGGCGTGGGGAGAGTTGTTCGCGGATGGTCTGCTTGATGCGGTTCAGGAGGGCCTCATCGAGGACGGCTCCGGGGGCGAGGTGGACGAAGAGGGGCATCCAGTAGCCGCCGTCGGGCTGTTCGATGCCGATGACGAGGGATTCCCTGATCTCCGGGAGGCGTTCGACCGCTTCGTAGATGTCGGCCGACCCCATGCGCACACCCTGGCGGTTGAGCGTCGAGTCGGAGCGGCCGTGGATGACGACCGAGCCGCGCGAGGTGACGGTGATCCAGTCGCCGTGCCGCCACACGCCGGGATACGTGTCGAAGTAACTCTCCTGGTAGCGGCTGCCGTCGGGATCGTTCCAGAAGTGGACCGGCATCGACGGCATGGGGTTGGTGACCACGAGCTCGCCGACCTCGTCGACGAGGGGGTTGCCGCTCGGGTCCCAGGACTGGAGATCCGTGCCCAGGCCGGGCGCCTGGAGTTCGCCGACGTGGACCGGGAGGGTCGGTACGGCTCCCGCGAAGCAGGAGCACACGTCGGTGCCGCCGCTGACGGACGCGATCCACAGATCGTCCCGGACCTCGTCGTGCAGCCAGCGGAACCCGTCGGGCGGCAGGGGCGACCCCGTGGTGGCGACGCACCGCACCCGGGAGAGGTCATGGTCGCGGCCGGGGTGCACGCCGGCCTTGCGGCACGCCATGACATAGGCGGCGGAGGTGCCGAAGAGGGTGGCCTCGGTGCGTTCGGCGATCCGCCACTGGGCGCCGGTGTCCGGGTATCCGGGGCTGCCGTCGTAGAGGACGATCGTCGTGCCCGTGAGGAGGCCGGAGACGAGGAAGTTCCACATCATCCAGCCGGTGGACGTGTACCAGAGGAAACGGTCCTGGGGACCGAGGTCGCAGTGCAGCCCGAGTTGTTTGAGGTGCTCGACGAGGATGCCCCCCTGGGACTGGACGATGGCCTTGGGCAGGCCGGTCGTGCCTGAGGAATAGAGCACCCACAGGGGGTGGTCGAAGGGCACCTGTTCGAAGACGGGCTCCGTGTCGGCGCTCGTCAGGGCCGACCACTCCAGGGCGCCTTCGGGAGCCTCGGTGCCCAGTAGGGGGATGTGGACGACCGCGCGCAGGGTGGGCAGTTCGCGGCGCAGTTCGGCGACGGTGTCGCGACGGTCGTGCTCCTTGCCGCCGTAGCGGTAGCCGTCGACGGCGAACAGGACGACCGGTTCCACCTGCTGGAAGCGGTCCAGGACGCCGCGGGCGCCGAAGTCCGGGGCGCAGGACGTCCAGACGCCGCCCACGGCGGCTGTGGCGAGCAGGGCGACGACGGCCTGGGGAATGTTCGGAAGGTAGCCGCTGACGCGGTCTCCGGGACGTACGCCGAGGGCGCGCAGCTCGGCGGCCAGGGAGCCGACCTGGCGGCGCAGCTCGGACCAGCTCACGGGGCTGAGCTCGTGGGCCTCGTCGACATACAGGAGGGCAGGTTCGTCCGTGCGGGTGGCGCTCGCGCGCAAGGCGTGCTCGGCGTAGTTCAGGGTCGATCCGGGGAACCACTGGGCGCCGGGCATGGAACGGTCGCCGAGCACGCGCGCGTAGGGAGTCGAGAACCGAACGTCGAACCACTCCGCGACGGCCTTCCAGAACGTGTCCAGTTCGTCGACGGACCAGCGGTGCAGTGCGGGATAGCCGCCCTCGGCAGGGGCTCCGTGGTGGTGTGCGGCCCAGGCCTGGAATCTGGTGATCTGTGCCTGGGCGATGCGTTCCGGATCGGGCTGCCAGAGCGGCTGGGGGTTTTCGGTCGGCATGGGGCGGCTCCCGGACTCTGCGCGTCGTGTGCGTCCTCCGCGCACGGGCTGGGGTGTGCGCGTGACGCGGCTGACACGGACGATGCCATGTGATCGACTCCTGCACCAGGGCGTGCCCCACATAGTCGGTGTCGTGAAGATGTGGTCCTGGCACGGGTGAACGGAAGTTGAACGACACGCACATGGGGACCGGTCAATGGCAGGCTGAGCAGCATGGACGGTCGTGACCTGGTGCGTTCGGTGAAGGCGGTCGGCTCGGCGGGGGCGGCCCAGAGGGTGCGTACCGTACGGGCCGCGTGGCGCAGAAGGCGTGCCGATGCCTCCGGGCTGCCACAGCGGGGGGCCGAGCGGGCGCGGGTGCCCGGGCCCGTGCGGGACGTGGAGCCGGGGCCCGGAGGCGGTGTAGTCCGGTTCAGCCGCTCCGAGCTGCGGATCACCGTGGCGGTGAACGGTGCCGTGTTCTGGGGCTGGGACGGGGCCGCTCCGGAGCCGTCGTACGCGCTCGCCGGCCGTGGCCCGGAGCCCGACCCTCGGGCGGTGCTGGAGCCGGACAAGGACGGCGGCTGGCGGGTGGTGGCCGAGCGGGTGACGGTCGTCGTCTCGCGGCACGGCGCGATCGAGGTGCTCACGCCCGGCGGGGTGCCCCTGCGCCGGGATCTGCCGCCGCGCTGGTGGGAGCCGGTGGGGGGTGGCCCGGCGCGTTGGATGCAACGCTCCGAGGTGGCTGCCGACGCGCGGTTCTTCGGGCTCGGCGGGCGGGCTTCGGGTCCTCGACTGCGTGACGGGACGTATCGGCTGTGGAACACCGATCCCGGACGGCCCTTCGGCCCCGGGGACGATCCGCTGTACATCACGATGCCGGTGCAGTTGGTGGTCGCCGACGCTGCGACGCATCTGGTGTTCCACGACACCTCGTGGGACGGCACGGTGACCCTGCGGGAGGGCGAGGAGGGCGCCGGGTCCGGCCACGACCGTGAGGGCACGTCCGAGCTGCGGATGGACGGCGGTCCACTGCGCTGCTGGGTCATGGTGGGCACTCCCGCGCGCGTGCTGCTCGCCTGGGCCTCGCTGACCGGGGCGCCCGCCCTGCCGCCCGCCTGGGCGCTCGGCCACCATCACGCCCGGTGGGGCTTCGGTGGTGAGCAGGAGGTGCGGCGGATCGTTTCGGGCTACCTGGAGCGCGATCTTCCGCTCGACGCGGTCCATCTGGACATCGACCACTACGACGCCCACCAGGTGTTCACGGTGGACACCGAGCGCTTCCCGAAGCTGCCTCAGCTCGCCGAGGACCTGCGGCGGGACGGGATCCGCCTGGTGTCGATCGTCGATCCGGCGGTGAAGGCCGCACCGGGCAGCGACGTGTTCGACAGCGGGACGGCCGAGGACGCGTTCGTACGGGACGCGTCGGGACGGCTCGTGCGCGGAGTCGTCTGGCCCGGGGAAGCCGCTTACCCGGACTTCACGCGCGCGCGGGTGCGGGAGTGGTGGGGCCGCCTCTACGAGGAGCGACTCGCTCAGGGGTTCTCGGGATTCTGGCACGACCTGAACGAACCGACCTCGTTCGCGGCGTTCGGGGAGTCGACCCTGCCCCGCTCGGCCCGACACTCCCTGGAGGGAAGGGGCGGAGACCATCGTGAGGCGCACAACGTGTACGCCCTCTGCATGGCCCGGGCCGCCTATGAGGCGCTGTCCGGTCTGACTCCCCAGGAGCGCCCTTTCGTCTTCTCACGCTCCGGCTGGGCGGGCATGCAGCGCTACGGCGGTACGTGGTCCGGTGACGTCGCCACGGGCTGGCCCGGGCTGCGGGCGTCGCTGTCGCTGGTCATGGGCCTCGGGCTGTGCGGGGTGCCGTACTCGGGGCCGGACGTGGGCGGCTTCGACGGGAGGCCGTCGCCCGAGCTCTACCTGCGCTGGTTCCAACTGGGCTCCTATCTGCCGCTGTTCCGTACGCACGCGAGTCTGCGAGCCGGGCGCAGGGAGCCCTGGGAGTTCGGTCCCGAGGTGCTGGAGCACGCGCGCGTGGCGCTCGTCGAACGCCGACGGCTGCTGCCGTACTTCGTGACCCTGGCGCATGTGGCCCGGCGTACGGGGGCGCCCTATGTGCGGCCGCTGTGGTGGGCCGCGCCCGAGGACCGCGCGCTGCGCGACTGCGAGGACGCGTTTCTGCTGGGCGACTGCCTGCTGGTGGCGCCGGTGCTGCATCCGGGGACGGACCGGCGGGCGGTGCAGCTCCCCCAGGGCCGCTGGTACGACACTGCCACGGAGCGGGTCCACGAAGGGCCGGGACAGGTCCTCGTGGACGCGCCCCTGGCACGCGTTCCGGTGTTCGCGCGCGCGGGCGCCGTCATTCCGGTGCACGGGCAGGACGGCGGGCTGGAACTGGAGGTCTGGGCGCCCGCCCGCGGACGGACCGGGGGCGGGCTGGTCGTGCGGGACTCGGGCGACGGCCGGGCCGAGCCGGAGATCGAGCGCTACCTCGCCCGTTGGGAGGGCGGACGGGTGGTCGTGGAGCGGGAGGGTGAGGACGGTCGGAGCGAGTCGCCTCATCCGGTCCGGGTACGGGGGCTCGGGGCGAGCTGACGTCAGACGTACCGGCCTTCGAACCATGCCCGTACGACCAGGGTGTGCAGGGGGAAGGCGAGCTCCTGCGGCCTGCGCAGGAGCTGCCAGCCCTCCGTCTCGTCGGTGACCAGGGAGGGCGGAAGGCCCTCGGCGGGCCGCTCCGGCAGGACCCCGAACAGCAGGAGGTGTCCGTCGAGTGAGCTCACCGCGTCGACGAGCCGTATGTCACGGCTCGCCGCTTCGATGCCGGTCTCTTCCTTGAGCTCACGGATGAGAGCCTGCCGCCAGTCCTCGCGGTCGTCGACGTAGCCGCCGGGCAACGCGACGCCTCCGCGCGCGGGGGCGACGGTTCGGGTGATGACCACGAGGGCGGTGCCCTGTGTGTCGTAGACGGGCTGGAGGGCCACCGCCACGGGGAGTGGATTGCGGTAGGCCACGGTGTGGCAGGCCGGGCAGGTGCGGGGCCAGCCGGAGACGCCCTCTCCGTAAGGAGTTCCACAGCTCGAACAGTGCGAGCCGGGCGTGGAGTTGGGGATGGAGCGCTGAGTTTCGGACACGCGGCGGACTGTATCCGATCATCGGAAGGGCGTCTTCCGGGGCGGCTCACTTACCGCTGGTCAGCGACTTCTCGGACACCGGGAAGTCGAAATAGGTGTCGGGGTAGGACTCGGGCTTGAACGTGTAGTGCCACCACTCCTCGGCGAGGTTGACGAAGCCGCGGTCCTCCAGGGCGTTCTTCAGGAGCATACGGTTGGCTCGCTGCTCGCCCTGGACGCGAGGGTCGAGGGTGTGGGAGAGCATGTCGAAGCAGTCGAACCCGGTGCCCATGTCGACGGAGTTGTCCGGGAAACGCTCGCTCTTGGGCGCGTAGCAGGGGACCAGGGACTCTCCGGGCACATACGGCCTGGTCGGTTCCGCGGGGAGCTTCACCAACGTGAGGTCCATGGTCGAGCCGCGGCTGTGGCCCGACTTCGCGGCGATGTAACCGTCCTCGAACAGACGGGTCTTGTCGACGTCCGGGTAGAACTCGCTCTTCATCGCGTGGTCGTCGAGGTCCTCGGCCCAGCGGACGAAGTGGTCCACGGCGCGCTGCGGTCGGTAACAGTCATAGACCTTGAGGGTGTACCCCTTGCGCAGGAGCTCACTCTGCGCCTTGTGGAGCGCTTCCGCGGCGGGCCGGGTGAGGATGCAGACAGGCTGCTGGTAGCCGTCGATGCGCTCACCGACGAAGTTGTGCGGGGTGAGGTAGCGCATCTCCTGGATGATCGTCGGGTCCACCGTTCTCAGGGCGACGAAGTCCGCCGGCGCCTTCGGCTCGGTGCTCGCGCGAGCCGGGACGGAGACGGCGGTGGCGGTCAGCAGGGCGGCGGCGAACGCGGTGACGAGACCGCGTAATGCGCTGGAGAGTCGTGTCATGGTTCCTGCATTTATCAGGAACACGTTCCGTCGGGGAAGTGATCTGGTGCGGTTCCCCTCGAAGATCCCCCCTCACGAGAGGCGCCCCGACGGTGGGCCTGCCCATGGAGCGGCGACCGTGGCACACTTCTGACGTTCCGTCAGATCTCTTGGTGGGGAGGTACCTTGCCGCGCACACCGACACCCGTGGTCGCCGGATGGTTCACCGGCGACGGGAACGACTTCCGGCTCCTCGGCACCCGCTGCCGCGCCTGCTCATCAGTGTTCTTCCCTCGCGAGGACACCCATTGCCGTAATCCAGGGTGCCTCGGCGGCCACTTGGAAGAAGTGCCCCTCTCCCGGCGCGGGCGGGTCTGGTCGTACACGGATGCGCGCTACCGGCCGCCGTCACCCTATGTGACCGACCCGGAACTTCCGTGGGAGCCGTACGCGTTGATCGCTGTGGAGCTGGAGGCAGAGCGGATGGTGGTGCTGGGACAGGCGGTTCCCGGAGTCACCGTCGCCGATCTGGCGGTGGGCATGGAGGTGGAGGTCGTGCCCGGCGTGCTCCATGAGGACGCGGAGACGATCTGGACGACATGGCAGTGGCGGCCGACGGGGGTGACGGCGTGACGCGAGAGGTGGCGGTGCTCGGCGCGGGCATGCATCCATGGGGCAAGTGGGGGCGCGGTTTCGTCGAGTACGGCCTCGCGGCGGCCCGCGCGGCGCTCGCCGACGCCGGACTGGACTGGCGGGAGATCGGTTCGATCGTCGGCGCGGACACCGTGCGCGGCGGCTATCCGGGGTATGTGGCCGGGGCGACCTTCGCGAAGGCACTGGGCTGGCAGGGAGCCCGGGTCACCAGCGTGTACGCGGCGTGCGCGTCGGGGGCACAGGCCATCGACACCGCGCGCGTGCAGATCCTTTCGGGTCTCACGGACGTGGTACTCGTGGTCGGGGCGGACGCCGCGCCCAAGGGCTTCTTCCGGCCCTCGGGCGGGGACCGGCCCGACGACCCGGACTGGCTGCGCTTCCGGGCGCTGGGGGCCACCAATCCGACGTACTTCGGGCTGTACGCGCGTCGGCGGATGGCCCTGCACGGGGACACCACGGAGGACTTCGCGCAGGTCAAGGTGAAGAACGCGGCCCTGGGCACGCTGAATCCGTACGCCCGCTACCGCAAGCGGGTCAGCGCCGAGGAGGTCGCCGCCTCCGCCGTGGTCGCCGATCCGCTGCGGCTTCTCGACATCTGCGCGACCTCGGACGGAGGAGCGGCCCTGGTGCTGTCGAGCATGGAGTTCGCGCGTGGGCGGGGGGTGGCGGAGCCGGTGCGGATCCGGGCCGTGTCCACGGTGACGCCGCGCTACCCCAACACGGTGCTGGACCTGCCGGACATCGCGACGGACTCCGCGGTCGCGGTCGAGCCCACCGCGGAGACGTTCCGGGTGTCCGTCGCGCGGTCGGCCTACGAGGAGGCCGGCATCGGGCCCGAGGATCTCTCCCTCGCCGAGGTCTACGACCTGTCCACCGCCCTGGAGTTGCAGTGGTACGAGGACCTGGGGCTGTGCGGGGCGGGCGAGGGCGTGAAGTTGCTGCGAGAGGGCGCGACGACCCTCGGTGGGCGAATACCCGTCAACACGAGCGGGGGACTCGCCTCCTTCGGAGAGGCCGTTCCGGCTCAGGCGATCGCCCAGGTCTGCGAACTGACCTGGCAGTTGCGGGGAGCCGCGGGCGACCGGCAGGTCGAGGGCGCGCGCGTGGGGATCACGGCGAACCAGGGACTGTTCGGGCACGGATCGGCGGTGGTCGCGGTGCGGTGAGAGACGGGTCAGGGACGGCCGGTCGCGTCGGGTGTCCGGTCGGGCTCGGGTGGTGCCCGCCGGGGCGTGCCTGCCGGGGCGTGCCTGCCGGGGCGTGCCTGCCGATCGCGCAGCTCTCGACCCGACCGTGCCCGGCTGGATCTTCTAGCGCACGGTGGGTCGGTGGCGTCGGGGTGGAGGTCGAGTGACCGGATGGGTGGGCCGTGCCGGGTTGGGGAGTGGGTGTCCGGCGGGCTCGACCACCTGGCTCTCAACCGTTGTCGTCGGCGACCTTGACGCTCCCCTGACGTCGGTGAACACTTCCGGTGTCAGTCGACATCGCCGTACATTCTCGGCGTAATCAGGCACTGCGCCGCGTAGGCCCACCTGAGCCGAGGCCTTCCCACGGGCGATTTCGGCTGCGACGGCACGCTCGTCGCGGACGCCGGGCAGGGCGTGGGACTCTCCCTGCCCTCGGCGCTTCGCCAAGGAACCGCACCCTGCACGGAGGACCGGGGCCGAGCGTCCCGGGCCAGGGCCTAGGAGCCGCCATGAGCAGCGGAGACATATTCGTCGGCGAGGTCATCGGTACCGCGATCCTGATCCTTTTCGGTGCCGGCGTATGCGCCGCCGTCACCCTCAGATACTCCAAGGCGCGAGCCTCGGGGTGGATCGTGATCGCGTTCGGCTGGGGATTCGGCGTGCTGGCGGGTGCGTACACCGCCGCGCCCCTCTCCGGCGGACATCTCAACCCGGCCGTCACGCTCGGCATCGCCGTCGACACGGGCGAGTGGGACAAGGTCTGGGTCTATCTGCTGGGTCAGATGGTCGGCGCCATGCTCGGTGCCGTGCTGTGCTATCTCACGTATTTCGCCCAGTTCCAGGCCAACGTACGGGAGACGGGCACCACGGAGGGCACGGCGGAGGAGCCACTGCCCACTCTTGGCATCTTCTCGACCATCCCGGAGATCCGGAACCCGGTCGCCAACCTGATCACGGAGATCATCGCGACCATCGCGCTCGTGCTGCCGGTCCTCGCCTTCGGGCTGACCAAGGGACTCGGCGAGTCCGGAACTCTCGTGCTGATCGTCTCGCTGCTGGTCGTCGGTATCGGCCTCTCCCTCGGCGGCCCCACCGGATATGCCATCAACCCGGCGCGTGACCTCGGCCCACGCATCGTGCACACCTTCCTGCCGATCCCGAACAAGGGCGGCTCCCACTGGGGCTACGCGTGGATCCCGGTCGTCGGCCCGCTGATCGGCGGAGCGCTCGCGGGTCTCCTCTACAACGCAGCCTTCTGAACCCAGCCCAAGGGGTAGCCATGACGGACAACGCCGAGAAGTACGTCGCCGCAATCGACCAGGGCACCACCTCGAGCCGCTGCATCGTCTTCGACCACAGCGGCGCGATCGTCGCCGTCGACCAGCGTGAGCACCGCCAGATCTTCCCCAAGCCGGGGTGGGTGGAGCACGACGCCACCGAGATCTGGTCCAAGGTCCAGGCGGTGGTCGCCGGCGCGATCGCCAAGGCCGGACTGCGCGCCGACCAGCTCAGCGCGCTCGGCATCACCAACCAGCGCGAGACGACGGTCCTGTGGGACCGCGCCACCGGCAAGCCCGTACACAACGCGATCGTGTGGCAGGACACGCGCACCGCGGCGCTGTGCAACCAACTGGGCGGCTCGGACGGACAGGACCGGTTCCGGGAAGAGACCGGGCTGCCACTGGCCAGCTACTTCTCCGGGCCCAAGGCGGCCTGGCTGCTGGACAACGTACCGGGGTTGCGCGCTCGGGCCGAGAACGGTGAGATCGCCTTCGGCACGATCGACTCCTGGCTCATCTGGAACCTCACCGGCGGCACCGACGGCGGACGGCACGTCACCGACGTGACCAACGCCGGACGCACCATGCTGATGAACCTGGAGACGCTCCAGTGGGACCAGTCCATCCTGGCCGCGATGAACGTGCCCGAGTCCGTACTGCCCGAGATCAGGTCGTCCGCCGAGGTGTACGGCACGGCGGTCGGGCAACTCGCGGGCGTGCCGGTCGCCTCCGCGCTGGGCGACCAGCAGGCGGCGGTGTTCGGGCAGGCGTGCTATGACGTGGGCACGGCTAAAAACACGTATGGCACCGGCAGCTTTCTGCTGCTCAACACCGGAAACCGGCCGGTGGCGTCGAAGAACGGGCTGCTGACGACAATGGGCTACAAGATCGGCAGTGAGGCTCCCGTGTACTGCCTGGAGGGGTCAATTGCCATAACGGGCGCGCTGGTCCAGTGGTTCCGGGACCAACTGGGCATCATCCGCACCGCCGACGAGATCGAGCCCCTGGCCGCGAGCGTCGACGACAACGGCGGCGCGTACATCGTGCCCGCCTTCTCCGGTCTGTTCGCGCCGTACTGGCGCTCCGACGCGCGCGGTGTCGTCACCGGCCTCACCCGCTACGTCACGAAGGCACACCTCGCGCGCGCGGTGCTGGAGGCGACGAGCTGGCAGACGCGGGAGGTCGTGGACGCCATGTTCCAGGACTCCGGGGTGCGGATCACCACCCTGAAGGTGGACGGCGGCATGACGAAGAACAACCTGCTCATGCAGCACCAGGCGGATGTACTCGACGTGCCGGTGATCCGGCCCAAGGTCTCCGAGACGACCTGCCTGGGCGCCGCGTACGCGGCCGGCCTCGCCACCGGTGTGTGGAACGACCTGGACGAGCTCAAGACGCACTGGCAGAAGGACGTGGAGTGGACACCGGCCATGGAGGCTTCGGTGCGCGACCGGGAGTACCACAACTGGCGCAAGGCCGTGGAGAAGAGCTTCGGTTGGCTGGAGGACGGCGACAACTGAGCGCCGGCTGGACCGGCTGACGGCGCCTTGTCGGGGCGCGTTGTCGGCGCTTCCACACACAGCGCGGCCCGTACCCCGGTCGGCGGGGGTACGGGCCGCGGTCACCTCACGTCTTGACGGTCTGGCGGTGCCGCGCCGTGTAGGCCATCGCGTGCCGGACGACACCGATGAGGACTTCCTTGACGGACTCCCGGTCACGGGCGTCGCACAGCAGCACCGGTACGTCGTCGTCTAGGTCGAGAGCCTGGCGTACGTCGTCCTCCGGGTAACGGATGGATCCCTCGAAGCAGTTGACGCCGACGACGAAGGGTATGGAACGCCGTTCGAAGTAGTCGACCGCGGCGAAGCAGTCCTCCAGACGGCGGGTGTCGGCGAGCACGACAGCGCCGAGCGCGCCCTCCGACAGCTCGTCCCACATGAACCAGAACCGCTCCTGTCCGGGAGTGCCGAAGAGGTACAGCACCAGGTCCTCGCGCAGCGTGATGCGCCCGAAGTCCATCGCCACGGTGGTGGTGTGTTTGCCTTCCACGCCGCTGATGTCGTCGACCGGGCGCCCGGCCTCGGTGAGGTACTCCTCGGTGCGCAACGGCCTGATCTCGCTGACCGCTCCGACGAGGGTGGTCTTGCCCACGCCGAAGCCTCCGGCCACCAGGATCTTGAACGTGACGGGCTCGACCGGGGGCTTGCCGCGCTCAGAACGCCCGAAGATCATCGATCTCTTCTCCTGCTTGATGGGGGTGGTGGGACGACGGGCCGTAGCCTCCGCCGCCAGGGGTTTCGATGACGAGTACGTCACCGGGACCGACGTCCGCCGCGTCGCTGCCGCCGAGTTCGGTGACCGTGCCGTCCGCGCGCTCCACACGGTTGGCGCCCAGCGCTCCGGGTTCGCCGCCCGCCATGCCGTACGGCGGCACCCTGCGGTGCTGGGACAGCGTCGAGACGGTCATCGGCTCGTGGAAGCGGATCCGGCGCACCGCTCCGTCGCCGCCGGGCCACCGTCCGGCGCCGCCGCTGCCGTACCGGACGGCGAACTCGTCGACCTGTACGGGCAGTCGCCACTCCAGGACCTCGGGGTCGGTGAGTCGCGAGTTGGTCATATGGGTCTGGACGACGGGTGCGCCGCGGAAGCCGTCGCCCGCGCCGGATCCGGAGGCGACGGTCTCGTAGTACTGGTGGCGGTCGTTGCCGAAGGTGACGTTGTTCATGGTGCCGGACCCCTCGGCCTGCACGCCGAGTGCCGCGTACAGGGCACCGGTGATGGCCTGTGAGGTCTCGACGTTGCCGGCGACGACCGCGGCCGGTGGTCGCGGCGCGAGCAGCGAGCCGGGCGGTACGACGATGTCGACGGGGCGCAGACAGCCGTCGTTGAGTGGGATGTCGTCGGCGACCAGGGTGCGGAAGACGTACAGGACGGCCGCGTTGACCACCGCGTAGGGCG
Source organism: Streptomyces sp. NPDC050997 (assembly GCF_040660135.1). Lineage (NCBI taxonomy): Bacteria > Bacillati > Actinomycetota > Actinomycetes > Kitasatosporales > Streptomycetaceae > Streptomyces > Streptomyces sp. NPDC050997. The sequence continues at coordinate 56,286 of NZ_JBFAGK010000032.1, read as the reverse complement.
CGTTGAAGTTGGTGCCCAGTTGGGGCGAGGTGCCCGTGAAGTCGACGGTCGCCGAGCGTTTCTCGCGGTCCACGCGCACGCAGACGTGGATGACGGCGCCCGAGTCGGTCTCGTAGGCGTACTCGCCGTCGTCAAGTGCGTCGATGACCCGTCGGACGGCCTCCTCGGCGTTGTCCTGGACGTGCTTCATGTACGCCTGGACGACGTCGAGGCCGAAGTTCCCGATCATGCGGGCGACTTCGTCGACACCCTTCTGGTTGGCGGCGATCTGGGCACGCAGGTCGGCGAGGTTGGTCGTCGGGTTGCGGGAGGGGTAGGGCGCCTCGGTGAGCAGGCTGAGGGTCTCAGCCTCCCGGAAGCGCCCGTTCTCGGCGAGCAGCCAGTTGTCGAAGAGGACGCCTTCTTCCTCGATCGTGCGGCTGTTCGCCGGCATCGAGCCGGGGGCGACACCGCCGATCTCGGCGTGATGGCCGCGGGAGGCGACGTAGAAGAGGATCCGGTGACTCTCCGTGTTCTTGGGGCTCCTGGAGTCGAACACGGGGGTGATCACGGTGACATCGGGCAGGTGGGTGCCGCCGTGGTACGGGTCGTTGACCGCGTAGGTGTCCCCCGGCCGCATCCGTGTGCCGCGTCGCCGGATGACCTCCTTGACGCTCGTGCCCATCGAGCCCAAGTGGACGGGGATGTGCGGGGCGTTGGCCACCAGGTTTCCGTCGGGGTCGAAGAGGGCGCAGGAGAAGTCCAGGCGTTCCTTGATGTTGACGGACTGGGCGGTGGACTCCAGGCGAGCGCCCATCTGTTCGGCGATGGACATGAAGAGGTTGTTGAAGACCTCAAGCAGAACCGGGTCGGCTTGTGTGTCGAGTTCGGAACTCTGCGTAATCGCCGCGCGTTCCATGACCAGATGCCCGTCGTCGGTCGTCGCGGCCCGCCAGCCGTCGTCGACGACGGTCGTCGCACTGGCCTCGGTGATGATCGCCGGACCGGTGACGGTTTCGCCGGGGGGCAGATCCTCGCGGCGATGGAGGGGCACGTCGCGCCAGGTGCCGCCCGTGTGGAGGCGGACGGTGCCGGAGGTGGTGGCGCGGTCCTGGTGGGTGGCCAGGGCGGAGAGATCGGGGGGTTCGGTGATGCCGGTGGCTTCGACGGAGAGGGCCTCGACGACGATCGGGCGGTCGAGGGTGAAGGAGTACGTGGCGCGATGACGTTCTTCGAATGCGTGCCGCATCGCGGCGGGCTCGGTGAGCTCGACGGTGAGGGTGGTGTCGGTTCCGTCGTAGCGGAGTTGGGCGCGTCGGGTGACCTGGACGCGTTCCTGCGGGACGTCCTCGGCGAGGAGTTCGGCCCGGGCGGCGCTCTCCAGGTCGTCGGCGGTCTTGAGGACTCCGGCCATCGAGGAGGTCTCGAGGGTGGTCTCGACGGACTGTTCGCGCATCGCCGTGGTGTCGGCGAGGCCGATTCCGAGGGCGGACAGGACACCGGCCATGGGCGGCACGAGGACGGTTCGGATGCCGAGCGAGTCGGCGACCAAGCAGGCGTGCTGGCCTCCCGCGCCACCGAAGGTGGTGAGGGCGTAGCGGGTGACGTCGTGGCCCTTCTGGACGGAGATCCGCTTGACGGCGTTGGCGATGTTGGCGACGGCGATCTGCAGGTAGCCCTCGGCGACCTGTTCGGGGGTGCGCTCGTCTCCGGCCCGCTCGTGGATCTCGCGCGCGAGGGCGGCGAAGCGGTCGCGGACAAGCGTGTCGTCGAGGGGCTGGTCCCCGTCGGGCCCGAACACCTTGGGGAAGTGTGCGGGCTGGATCCGGCCGAGCATGACGTTGGCGTCGGTGACGGCGAGCGGGCCGCCGCCCCGGTAGCAGGCGGGCCCCGGGACCGCACCCGCCGAGTCCGGCCCTACGCGGTAGCGGGAGCCGTCGAAATGCAGGACCGAGCCGCCGCCGGCCGCGACGGTGTGGATGTCCAGCATGGGGGCGCGCAGCCGGACCCCTGCGATCTGTGTGGTGAAGACACGTTCGTACTCGCCGGCGAAGTGCGAGACGTCGGTGGAGGTGCCGCCCATGTCGAAGCCGATGACGCGGTCGAAGCCGGCCAGCTGCGACATGCGTGCCATCCCGACGATGCCGCCGGCGGGGCCGGACAGGATGGCGTCCTTGCCGCGGAACTGCCCGGCCTCGGTGAGCCCTCCGTTGGACTGCATGAACATCAGCCGCACGCCTTCGAGTTCGTCGGCCACGCGGCGGACGTAGCGGCGCAGCACCGGCGACAGGTAGGCGTCGACGACGGCGGTGTCCCCGCGCGGGACGAGTTTCATCAGCGGGCTGACCTCGCTGGACAGCGAGACCTGCGGGAAGCCGATACGGGCGGCGAGTTGCCCGATCGCCTGTTCGTGGGCGGGGTGGAGGTGGCTGTGCATGCAGACCACGGCGAGGGCCCGGATCCCGTCGGCGTACGCCCGTTCGAGGGGACCGGTGAGGGCGTCGAGATCGGGGGCGCGCAGGACGGTGCCGTCGGCGACGATGCGCTCGTCGACCTCGACGACCCGTTCGTGGAGCAGCTCGGGCAGTTCGATACGGCGGGCGAAGATGTGCGGGCGGTTCTGGTAGGCGATGCGCAGGGCGTCCCGGAAGCCGCGGGTGATGACCAGGAGAGTCCGCTCGCCCTTGCGCTCCAGGAGGGCGTTGGTCGCGACCGTGGTGCCCATACGGACGGCCTCGACAGGGTCCGGGGAGTCGCCCAGCAGCGCGCGGACTCCCGCGACCGCCGCGTCGGAGTACCGCGCCGGATTGTCCGACAGCAGCTTGTGGGTCAGCAGCCGACCGTCAGGGCGTCGCGCGACGATGTCGGTGAAGGTGCCGCCCCGGTCGACCCAGAACTGCCAGCCTGTCCTCACGTCCGTCTCCCCGATCGCGCTGGTGGGGACCATGTCCGCGGGCTGCCGGTCGGCCTGCCGCGGATGGTCGTCGACGATCGGTCAGATCATATCGGGAGGGCTGGTTCGGCGCCTGGTCCGGACCGGCGCATTCCGCTCGGCGGGGCCGCCCCGGACCAGCTGCCTTCCGCCCTGCACACGATCTCCCCGACCGCCTTCCGTGAGCGCCTCACGGCGCCCACAGAACCGCCTCCTTCGGGACGGGGAGCAAGGTCACAGCGCCCTGAGTCCGTTGATCACATCGCGCAGGATGCTCTCGTCCGGCAGTTCCGCCGGGGGCACGGGCCGGTTCACATGGACGAACTCCGCGTCCACCAGGTCCCCTATGAGGACCCGTATCACTCCGATGGGCAAATCGAGTTCGGCGGACAGTTCGGCGACCGACTGCGGGGCCTCACGGCACAGGTCGACGATGTCCACCTGCTCCGGGGAGAGCGTGTGGTCACCTTCCGGGTCGTCCGCCTGGCTCTCCGTGACGACCACCGCGATGACATCGAGGCGGTGCTGGGCCGCACTGGTGGTGCGGCCCCGTGTCATGGCGTACGGACGGACGACCGGTCCGGCCTCGTCGTCGAACCAGTGGCTGCTTCCCTGACCGTCTGCGCTCATGTCATCCCACTACCCGCCCTGAGGCAGATCGGTGCGCGGAGCGGCACTCAGATGTGCGCCGACCCGCTTCACCAGGAGCGTCATCTCGTAGGCGACCAGACCCACGTCCGAGTCGGCGTCCGAGAGCACGGCCAGGCAGCTGCCGTCGCCGGCGGCTGTGACGAACAGGAAGGCGTCGTCAAGTTCCACGACCGTCTGGCGGACGCTGCCCGCCTCGAAGTGGCGGCCCACGCCCTTGGCGAGGCTGTGGAACCCGGAGGCGACGGCGGCCAGGTGCTCGCTGTCCTCGCGGGTCAGGTCGGCGGAGAGCCCGATCGGCAGCCCGTCGCCGGACAGCACGAGGGCCTTGCGGATGCTCGCGACGCGGTCCACCAGGTCGTCGAGAAGCCAATTGAGCTCGCCGGACTTCTCGATCGCGGTGTGGCCGGTCGGCTTCGGTGCGGTCATCGACCGTCCCCCTTTGTCGTTCGTTGTGGTGCTGTGCCGCTCTGGGTGTCGTCACCCGCGGCGTTCTCCTCACGGCCCCGCTGCCAGCCACGCTGGAGCGAGCCCATGCGGCTGCGTACCTCGTCGGCGTCCCGTTCGTCGAGCCCGGACGAGGCGTCGTTGCGCGGCTCGGGGCCCTTCCTCAGCTGCGGAGCCAGGTTGGCCTGCCGTACGCGGCGAGGCAGGGGGGCCGTGCCGGACGGGGCGTCCCGGTCCGCGGGAGCCGCGTCGCGCCTCGCGGAACCGGAGCCGATTCTCGCCGGGCCGGAGCCGAACCCTTGCCCGGCGGGTCCGGAGCCGAGTTCCCGTGTCGCCGAGCGGCCGCCGGGGTCGCGGGAGGGCTCGCCCGGTGCGCCCAGGCCGCTCGGGCCGCTCGACGCGATCTCGGCGCGACGGGTGCGCTTGGGGAGCGCGGGCGCCTCGGGCGACTCCCCGCGCTCACGGCTCGAGGACGCCGGAGATGTCGAGGCCTCGGTGCGCTGTTCGTCGAGGCGGTCGGCGACACCGGTCGCACGGTGTTGCTGGCCTGCTCCGCGACGGCGGGCGGGCAGCGGCGGCGCCTGCGAGCGCGACCTGCTCGGGCCCACCGGGGCCTCCGCGTCGGCCTCCTCACGGCGCGACCGCTGCTCTGTGACCGGGCGCCCGTGCGAGCTGACCAGCTTGGGGGCCCCTCGACGGGGCAGTGGGACCGGGGCGTTCACATCGTTCGTGTCGGCCGCTCGCGTACCGCCGATGCCGGGAGCGTCGTGCGATTGCTCGTGTTCCCCACCCTGGCGGCCCACCGTGGTGTCGTCCGTACGAGTGGTGGAACGGCGTGGGCGGAACAGCCCGCCGCGTTCGCTTCCCTCGTCGTCGAGAGCACCCGGGAAGTCGTCGAGAGCGTCCAGGTCGACTGGGGCCTCCAACTCGACCGGGCCGTCCAGAACCGCGGGAGCCAACCCCGGCATCTGCGCCGGCGCCGCGGAGAGCGGGGCGCGACGGGCCTCTTCCCGTTCGGCTGCCTTGGGCGGCTGGGGCCGGTCGAGGCGGAAGCCGATGCCGTTGGTGTCCGGGACGTCGTCCGTGAGCAGGGTGTCCGGGATGAAGACGACGGCTGTCGTACCGCCGTACGGCGACGGCTGCAGGGAGACCCGGACGTTCTGTCGCTGGGCGAGCCGGCTGACCACGAACAGACCCAGCCGGTCGGTGTCGGACAGTTCGAATTCCGGTGTCTCGGCGAGCCGGAGGTTGGCGTCCAGGAGCGCGTCGGCCGCCATGCCGAGGCCGCGGTCGTGAATCTCCAGGGTGAAGCCGTTGGCGACACGCTCGCCCAGGACCTGAACGGCGGTGTGCGGCGGGGAGAACACCGTGGCGTTCTCCAGGAGTTCGGCGACGAGGTGCGTGAGGTCCGCCACGGCCGGGCCGGTGACGGCGACCCTGGGAAGCCGACGGACCTCGATGCGCTCGTAGTCCTCGACCTCGGCCACGGCGGCCCGGACGACGTCCATGAGCTGCACCGGCTTGCGCCACTGCCGGGAGGGGGAGGCGCCGGAGAGGATCACCAGGCCCTCGGCGTGTCGGCGCATCCGGGTGGTCAGGTGGTCGAGGCGGAACAGGTCGGCGAGTTCGTCGGTGTCCTCGGTCCTGCGTTCCATGCTGTCGAGCAGGGTGAGCTGCTTGTGGAGCAGGACCTGGCTGCGGCGGGCGAGGTTCACGAAGACTTCGGAGACGCCGGCCCGGAGTTCGGCCTGCTTGACGGCCGCTTCGACAGCCGCACGCTGCAGGGTGTTGAGGGCCTGGCCGACCTCACCCATCTCGTTCTTGTCGTATTCCAGTCGCGGGACCTCGGTCTCCACGTCCACCTGTTCGCCCGCGGAGAGGCGGCGCATCACGCTGGGCAGCCGTACGCCGGACGCCTCGTGGGCCTCCAGGCGCAGCAGCCGCAGGTCGCGGATGAGGGTGCGGCCGACGCGCACGGACAGCAGGAGCGAGGCGAGCAGGGCGACCAGACCGAGAACACCGGCGACGGACGCCTTGACGATGACACCGATGGCGTCCGGGCGGACCCGGTCCTGATATCGGTCGCCCGCCTGATCGTTGAGGGTGGCGAGGTCGTCGAGCACGCTGCCGGCGGCCGCGTCCCAGCTCTTGGCGCTGACGGCACGAGCGGTGCCGGGGTCGGAGGAGATGACCGACTGTTCGGCGGACCGCAGAGGGGCGGAGTTCGCGTTCTTCCAGAAGGTCTCGTAGCGCTCGCGCTCCGTCGGGGGCAGCACCGGCAGGCTGACGTCGTACAGCAGGCTGCGCTGGGCGACGAGGTCGGAGACGTCCCGGATCTCCTCGCGGGAGAGTTTCCCGACCACGAGGGCGGAACCGAGCAGGGCGTCCTCACGGGACAGCAGTTCACGGGCGCGGGTGATGTTCACCAGGGCGCGGGCCTGCTTGTCCAGCTCCACGCTGTCGACGCCGTCGAGCGAGGCCAGCAGGGCGTAGCAGGGGTCGACGAGCCGGTTGTAGAGGTCGAGGGCCTGGGACCGGGTCACGGTGCCGTCCTCGACGCTGCGCCGCAGCGAGTCGATGCCGTCGAAGGCGTCCAGGACGGCAGTGACGCGTTCGTCGTCGTCGGCGTCCAGGTCGTCGCGGAGATCGGGGTTCGTCGCGTTCGCGCGGAGCTTGGTGACGGCGTCGTCGGTGGCGTCCCGGGTGGTGCGGAGCGCGGACAGCGCGTCCGACGCCCGGGGATCCGCGAGGTAGACGAGCGTCTGGCGGCGTTCCTGCTGCAGGACACGGACGGTGTCCTCGGTGGGGTAGCCGACCTTCTCGATGATGGACGAGACATGGAACAGCTGGGCCACTTCCCGGCCCGTGAGTACCGTGGTGAAGCCCCAGATCGCCATCAGGGACACCAGCGGCACGAGAAGCAGCGCCACGATCTTCCGGCGGATCGATTTCCCGCGAAAGCGCATGGCCTCCCCCAGCTCGACCCCCTTTCGACAGGGGGTACACATGTGCGTCAACAAACGGCGCGAGCCTACTACCGACACGCACTTAACTCGAAGACCGGTCCGGAGTCTGAACTTCCGCACCAGCGGCGAGACATGCGGAGTTGTCCGCTCATTGGGGGAGATTGCCTCCTGCCCTTGCCCGGCAACCGCCGGGACGGACGGAGCGGGTCGGCTGGCCAGTTGGCTGGATTTTTACGTTCCTTGGGAATCTTGGAGGCACGTTGTTCGTCCTTCTCTATGGGAGTTGGGGGCGGAATCGGCCACAGGAGCCGCATCCCGCAAACGGGCGGCGTAAAGCAGCGCAAGCCGGGCAGCCACTGGAGAACCGGGTCTTCGGACACGGGCAAGTGGTCTGCTGGCGGTGGGGAGTGACATGTTGATGGGCACGGCGGAGCGGCACGAGGCGCCGTCGGACGGCGGGGCGGATGACGTGGTGACGCATCCGACGACACGAAAGGCACCCGAGGCGTCGGATCACGACATTCCGACGGACGGACCCGGGACCAGGGGCGGACGCGGAGTCAGAACGGCCTCGGAGGGCGGTTCGGCAGCGCGGGAGAGCGCGGCCGCTACGGCCGCCGAAGCCCCGTCCGGGGCGAGCGGCGTGGCCGAGGAGCAGCCGTACTACCAGCCGTTGTGGGTCGAGGAGCCGGCGCGACATCGCCGGTTGCCCGATCCGGTGCGGACGTCGGCGGTCCGGGCGGTACTGATCATCGCGGTGACGCTGATCCAGGCGATGGTGGCGTTCCTGTGCACCATGGCGGGTTCCTGGCCGGCGTTCCCGATGGTGCTGAGCGCTGTGGCCAGCACCGTGCTGGCCACCTGGGGCGCGCTCGACGTCTGGGTGACCCGGCAGGTGTGGTACCAGCGCAACGGCGTGGTGTCCACACCCAGCAGCACCGCGCGCGCCCTGCGCCGGGAGCGGCGCAAGGCCCGACGCCAGGCGCGGGCCACCGAGCGGACCCAGGAGCGGATACGCCGGCGGGAGGGTGCCGGGCAGGTGGCGCACCCGTAGGAGACCCGCAGGACCCAAGGGACCCGTAGGACCCGTAGGACCCGCGCGAGGAGGAGGCGGCCGCCCGATGAACCGTCTGCCGGGTGCCAGTGCCGATGCCGGGACCGCGCGCCGACCGGGCCCGCCGGCGGACCCGGTGGTTCTCAGAGTGCGGCCGACCGCATCCGGCCCTCCTCCCGTGCGATTTCGCGCCGCGCCCTCATGAAGGGGCGCGGGCGGTCCACGGAGAGCACCGCGGTCGTGCGGCCGTCCCGCTCGTACCGGGCCAGGAAACCGCCTTCGGCCGGTGCTCCGTCGGTCAGTTCGCCCTCGGTGAGGCGGACGGTGTCGCCGTCCTGTCGACGGCCGGCGAACTGGATGCGCGCGCCGTACTGGTCCGACCAGAAGTAGGGCAGCGACCGCACGGTGTCCAGCGTGCGCCCGGCGAGCAGGTTGGCCACGGCGACGCGGGGCTGCTCGGTCGCGGAGGTCCAGTGTTCGGCCCGGGTGCCGCCGACGCGGGCGACGTCGCCGACGGCGACCACCTGCGGCAGCGCCGTCGCGCAGCCGTCGTCGCAAAGCACACCGTCGTGGAGGGCGAGTGTCGAGCCCGCCAGCCAGCCCGTGTTGGGGGTGGTCCCGATGCCGACGATCACAACGTCGGCGGGCACAGTCCGACCGTCGGCGAGTTCGACGCCCGTGACGGAGACGGTGCCGCGCAGTCCGGCCACCCCGGTGCCCGTGACCAGGTCCACTCCGCCGCGTCGGTGCAGCGCGGCGCATACGAAGGCCATCTCGGCGCCGAGTTGCGGCACGAGTGGGAGGGCGGCGGCCTCGACGACGGTCACGGTGTGGCCGAGGGCGGCGCAGGAGGAGGCGGTTTCGGCACCGATGAAACCGCCACCGATGACGACGACCTGGCGCGGGCCGCCGGCGAGTTCGTCGCGCAGTGCGCGGGCGTCGTCGAGGGTGCGCAGCGTGTGGACACCGCCGAGGCTGTCGCCCGGAAGGCGGCGGGCCGAGGCGCCGGTGGCGATGACGACGCCGTCGGTGGACACGGTGCGGCCGTCGTCGAGCAGGACGGTGCGGCCGCGGACGTCGAGGCCTCGGGCTCGGGTGCCGAGGAGCCACTCGGCGTCGAGTTCGGTGGTCTCCTCGTCGTCCGCGAGCACGAGTCGGTCCTCGTCGGCGCGGCCGGTGAGGAAGTCCTTGGAGAGGGGAGGCCGGTCGTAGGGGCGATGTGGTTCGTCGCCGACGATCACCAGTCGCCCGTCGAAGCCCTGGGCGCGCAGTTCCCGGGCCGCGTACAGGCCGGCGAGGGAGGCGCCGACGATGGTCAGGGTCCTCATGCGGTACGGCCCCTGTCGCTCGGCGGCGTGTACGGGGCCGTCGTACGGAAGGAGGCGTTTCCAGGGGGCGTGGGCCAGTGGGTCACGGCGCTCATGCGGCGGTCCCCTCCTCCGCGGTGAGGTGGACGTGGACGACGCCGTCGTCGATGGTGACGCGGTGGGTGCGCACGGGCCGCCGGGCCGGCAGGCAGTTCGGTCGGCCCGTACGGAGATCGAATGAAGCCGCGTGCAGCGGGCATTCGACCAGACAGCCCTCCAGCCAGCCCTCGGAAAGTGAGGCGTCCTGATGGGTGCAGGTGTCGTCGATGGCGTACAGCTCGCCGTCGTCGGTGCGGAACAGGGCGATGGGCGGTGTCGTCTCGATGCGGACGGACTCGCCCTCGGGGAGGTCTTCGAGGCGGCAGACAGGTATCACGGGCCCCCCTCTCGGTCCGGGACACGCGGTCCGGACCTGTGTGGTCCAGGCGGGAACAGAGACTCGGACCGGCATCGGTCCTGAGGTCACGGCGTGCTGGGGCGACACTGGTCCAGCAAGTCGAGAGGTGCCGGACCGGCGTCGGTCCGGACTGTCGGCCCCCTTCCGGGTGCCGGACGCTTCGGTAACATGATGTTTCACATGACGCACGAGCGAGCGCCATGCGCAACAGAATCCGGGCGGGACGACCGTCGCGTCAAGGGTTTCCCGCAGATGCGGCCCGAACTGGGCCCACAGGTGGTGAGAGTTCAGCCATGACCCGCACGCAGAAGCAGTCCGACGGTAGCGAGGAGAAGGCCGCGAACCCGGAGAAGAGCGGCAGAGGACCGGCCAGCGCCGTCCAGTCGGTGGACCGCGCCGTGAGCGTGCTGGAGATCCTCGCCCGGCACGGCGAGGTGGGGGTCACCGAGATCGCCGAGGAACTGGACGTACACAAGTCGACCGCCTTCCGGCTGCTCGGCGTCCTGGAGAACCGCGGCCTGGTGGCCCAGGCCAAGGACCGCGGCAAGTACTACCTGGGGGCGGGTGTACTACGTCTGGCGGGGGCGGCGGCAGTGCGGCTCGACGTCTCCCAGGAGGGCGTCCCGGTGTGCCGGGAACTCGCCGACGAGCTGGGCGAGACGGTGAACATCGGGGTCCTGGACGACGACGCGGCGGTCAACATCATGCAGGCCCGCGGCCCCGCGTCCGTGACCGCGCAGAACTGGCTGGGCCGGCGCACCCCGCTGCATGCCACCTCCAGCGGCAAGGTGCTGCTGGCCCACCTGCCGCCCACCCTGCGCGAGGGCCTGCTCGCGCGTTCCCTGCCGCGCTTCACGGAGCGGACCATCACCGGCACGTCCGCGCTGCGGGGCGAGTTGGAGGCGGTGGTGGAGCAGGGGTACGCCGTCACCATCGAGGAGCTGGAGCTGGGCCTCGCCGCCGCGGCGGCCCCGATCCGCGCGCACGACGGCAAGGTGATCGCCGCCATCAGCGTCTCGGGGCCGGTGTACCGGATGAACAGCGACCGGCTGCCGGAGCTGGCCAAGCGCACGGTGGCGGCCGGGGCGGAACTGTCGCGCCGGATGGGATACGGCTTCTGACGTACCCTCCGCACGCCCCCCGAGGGCGCTCTCCGCACGGCGCGGGGCCGGGAATCTCCTGGTCCCGCGCCGTTGTGTGTCCGGCAGGTTTCGCCCCACAGGTTCCCTTTGCCAAGGGTTAACTCGCACCCCTTGACGGCCGCTCGTTAGCGTTCCCACTATGTTCCTCATCGCGCAACCCATCGTGCATTGCGCAACAGCAGAGGAGCTAGGTCGTGCCACATGAGGTTCGTGCCGTAGTCGCTGTGAAGAAGGGCGCACCCGTCGAGGTGCAGACGATCGTCGTCCCCGACCCCGGTCCCGGAGAGGTACTCGTCGCCGTGCAGGCCTGCGGGGTCTGCCACACGGACCTGCACTACCGCGAGGGCGCGATCACGGACGACTTCCCGTTCCTGCTGGGTCATGAGGCGGCCGGCACGATCGAAGCGGTCGGCGCGGGGGTCACCGACCTCGAACCCGGCGACTACGTGGTGCTGGCGTGGCGTGCCCCCTGCGGCACCTGCCGCTCCTGTCGCCGGGGCCGCCCCTGGTACTGCTTCGACTCCCGCAACGCCACCCAGTCGATGACCCTGCTGGACGGCACCCCACTCAGCAACGCCCTCGGCATCGGCGCCTTCGCCGAGAAGACCCTGGTCGCGGCGGGTCAGGCCGTGAAGATCGACCCGGCCGCCCGTCCGGAGGCCGCGGGCCTCATCGGCTGTGGCGTGATGGCGGGTTACGGGGCCGCGGTCAACACCGGCCGGGTGGGCCGCGGCGACTCGGTCGCCGTCATCGGCTGCGGCGGCGTCGGCAACGCGGCCGTCGCGGGCGCCTGCCTCAACGGTGCCATGAAGGTCATCGCCGTCGACATCGACGACAAGAAGCTCGACCAGGCGGAGAGGTTCGGCGCCACGCACACCGTCAACTCCCGTGGCACGGACCCGGTCGAGGCGGTACGGGCCCTGACCGACGGCTTCGGCGTGGACATCGCGATCGACGCTGTGGGCCACCCGGAGACCTTCAAACAGGCCTTCTACATGCGCGACCACGCGGGCCTCCTGGTCCAGGTCGGTGTGCCGTCCCCCGAGATGAAGGTCGACCTCCCGCTGATCGACGTGTTCTCACGCGGCGGCGCCATCAAGTCGTCGTGGTACGGCGACTGTCTGCCGAGCCGCGACTTCCCGTTCCTCATCGACCAGTACCTGTACGGGCTCCTGGATCTGAACGCGTTCGTCACCGAGACCATCGCGCTGGACCAGGTGGAGGATGCCTTCGCCAAGATGCACCGGGGCGAGGTGCTGCGCTCGGTGGTGGTCCTGTGATCGTCGACGCGGCCCACGACGCCCGTACGACCGCACAGGACCGCGCCTGATCAGCCGCACAATCCCGGCACCCCGCACCCCGGCACCCCGCACCCCGGCACCCCGCATCCCGGCACCACACCCGGCGTCCCAGATCGCGCGGCGACGCCGACCGACCCGGCGCACGCTTCCCGACCAGCAGTTGCCAACCCGGCAAGGAGGGGCATGTCCAGCACGCCCGAAAAGGGTTCCACGCCCGCAAGCCGCCCGCACTCACCGCGCGTGGTCGTCGTCGGCGCCGGCATCGTCGGCTGCTCCCTGGCCGACGAGTTGACCGCGCGCGGCTGGACCGACGTCACCGTCCTCGAACAGGGCCCGCTGGCCGCCCCGGGGGGCTCCACCTCGCACGCACCCGGCCTGGTCTTCCAGACCAGTCCGTCGAAGACCCTCGCCGAGTTCGCCAAGTACACGGTCGAGAAGTTCGTCTCGCTCGAAGTGGGCGGCGTCCCCTGCTTCAACCAGGTCGGCGGCCTGGAACTCGCCACCACCCCGGAGCGCCTCGCCGAACTGCACCGCAGGGCCGGTTACGCCGCCGCCTGGGGAATCCGAGGCGAGGTCGTCAACACCGCCCGCTGCATGGAACTCTGGCCGCTCCTGGACGAGTCGGTGGTGCTCGGCGGCTTCCACACCCCCGACGACGGCCTCGCCCGCGCGCTTCTCGCGTCCCACGCCCAGAGGGAACGGGCCACCAGGAGGGGCGCCCGGTTCCTGGAGCGTCACACGGTCACCGGGATCGAGAAGCAGGACGGCCGGGTCACCGCCGTGGTCACCGACCAGGGCACCTTTCCCGCCGACCATGTCGTCTCCGCGGCCGGTTTCTGGGGCCCGGTCATCGGCCGTATGGCCGGAATCGACGTACCGCTGCAACCGCTCGCCCACCAGTACGCCAGGACCGAGCCGCTCCCCGAGCTGAGCGGGGCGACCACGGAAGCCTCGAAGCCGATCCTCCGCTTCCAGGACCGCGACCTGTACTTCCGCGAGCACACCGACCGCATCGGCATCGGCTCCTACGCCCACCGGCCGATGCCGGTCGACCCGTTCGCGATCCTGCCGTACGACGAGGCCCGCGCCCGGGACATGGACATGCCCTCCTCGTTTCCCTTCACGGAGGAGGACTGGGCGCCGAGTTGGGAGGACTGCCGCAGGCTGCTCCCATCTCTGCGCAACGCCGAGATCGAGGAGGGCTTCAACGGCGTCTTCTCCTTCACCCCGGACGGTATGCCGGTCGTCGGCGAGTCGCGTCAGCTGCGCGGCTTCTGGCTGGCCGAGGCCGTGTGGGTCACCCACTCCGCCGGTGTGGCGAAGGCCGTCGCCGAGTGGATGGTCGACGGGCGCCCCTCCCTCGACCTGCACGAGTGCGACCTCACGCGATTCGAGGAGGCGCAGCGTTCACCGTCGTACATCCGTGAACGCGGTTCACAGCAGTTCGTCGAGGTGTACGACGTCCTCCACCCGCTCCAGCCCATGGAGCGGCCACGCCCGCTGCGCGTCAGCCCCTTCTACGCCCGCCAACAGCAACTGGGCGCCTACTTCCTGGAGGGCGGAGGCTGGGAGCGCCCGCACTGGTACGAGGCGAACGCCCCGCTCGTCGACACGCTCGACGCGCTGCCCGAACGCGACGCCTGGTCGGCCCGCCACTGGTCCCCCATCGCCGCCGCCGAGGCGAGGGCGACCCGCGAGAAGGTCGCCCTGTACGACATGACCCCCCTGCGGCGCCTGGAAGTCAGCGGCCCGGGCGCCCTCGACTTCCTGAACCGGATGACCACCAACAACCTCCGCAAGAAGCCCGGCGCGGTCACCTACACCCTCCTCCTCGACGAAACCGGCGGCGTCCGCTCCGACCTCACCGTCGCCCGTCTCACCCCCGACCGCTTCCAGGTCGGCGCGAACTCCCCCGCCGACCTCGACTGGCTCACCCGGCACGCCCCCGACGACGTCCACATCCGGGACATCACCTCCGGCACCTGCTGCATCGGCGTCTGGGGCCCCCTGGCCCGTGACCTCGTCCAGCCGCTGACCCGCGACGACTTCTCGCACGAGGCCTTCGGCTACTTCCGCGCGAAGGAGACGTACCTGGGGCACGTCCCGGTCACGGCGATGCGCCTGTCGTACGTCGGCGAGCTCGGCTGGGAGCTGTACACCACCGCCGACCTGGGCCTGCGCCTCTGGGACACCCTGTGGGAGGCGGGCCGGGGCCTCGGCGTGGTCGCGGCCGGGCGCTCCGCCTTCAACTCCCTGCGTCTGGAGAAGGGGTACCGGGCCTGGGGCACCGACATGACCGACGAACACAACCCGTACGAGGCGGGTGTCGGCTTCGCCGTCCGCACGGACAAGGAGTTCGTGGGGCGCGCGGCACTCACCGACGCGCCCCTCACCCGCAAGCTCACCCCCCTGCTCCTGGACGACCCCGCCGCCGTGGTCCTCGGCAAGGAACCGGTGTACGCCCCCACGCTCGACTCCGCTGGAGCGGGAGGTGCCCCCATCGGCGCCCCGGCCGGCTACGTGACGAGCGCGTCGTACGGCTACACACTCGGCCGGTGCGTCGCGTACGCCTGGCTGCCGGCCGGTCTCACCACCGGCACCTCGGTGCACATCGAGTACTTCGGCGAGAAGGTCCCCGCGACGGTCGCCGAGGAGCCGCTGTTCGACCCGAAGATGACCCGCATCCGGCGCTGACGCACCCTCAGGAGGCATGCGATGTCCCCCACCTACGACGTGATCGTCATCGGTCTCGGCGGCATGGGCAGTGCCGCCGCCCATCACCTGTCCGCGCGCGGTGCCCGTGTGCTCGGCCTGGAGAAGTTCGGCCCGGTGCACAACCGGGGCTCCAGCCACGGCGGTTCACGGATCACCCGGCAGTCGTACTTCGAGGACCCGGCGTACGTCCCGCTGCTGCTGCGCGCCTACGAGCTGTACGAGGACCTGGAGCGGGCCACCGGCCGCCAGATCGCGATCCTCCCGGGCGGCGTGATGGTCGGCCGCCCCGACTCCCGGACCGTCTCCGGCTCACTGCTCTCCGCCCGGCAGTGGGACCTGCCGCACGAGATGCTGGACGCCAAGGAGATCCGCCGCCGCTTCCCGACCCTCACGCCCAAGGACGACGAGGTGGCTCTGTTCGAGCGGAAGGCCGGTCTGCTGCGCCCCGAGAACACGGTCGCCGCGCACCTCCAGCTCGCCACCCGGCAGGGCGCCGACCTGCACTTCGAAGAACCGATGACACGCTGGGAGCCGTACCGGGACGGTGTGCGTGTCCACACGGCCGAGAACACCTACACGGCCGGACAGCTGGTGATCTGCCCGGGGGCGTGGGCGCCGCGGCTGCTCACCGACCTGGGGGTGCCGTTCACGATCGAGCGGCAGGTCATGTACTGGTTCCAGCCGACCGGCGGGGTCCGGCCCTTCCTCCCCGAGAACCATCCCATCTACATCTGGGAGGACGCGGACGGCGTCCAGGTCTACGGCTTCCCGTCCATCGACGGCCCCGATCTCGGCGCCAAGGTGGCCTTCTTCCGCAAGGGCCGGGAGACCACCCCGGAGACCATCGACCGGACGGTCCACCCGGACGAGATCAAGGCGATGGCCGACCATATGGCCGGCTGTGTCCCGGATCTTCCCGGCACCTTCCTCAAGGCCGCGACCTGCATGTACTCCACCACGCCCGACGAGCACTTCGTCATCGCCCGCCACCGGGCGCATCCGGAGTCGGTGACCGTGGCCTGCGGGTTCTCCGGGCACGGGTTCAA
The DNA here is from genome assembly GCF_040660135.1 of Streptomyces sp. NPDC050997. NCBI lineage: Bacteria > Bacillati > Actinomycetota > Actinomycetes > Kitasatosporales > Streptomycetaceae > Streptomyces > Streptomyces sp. NPDC050997. Next base: position 40,292 of record NZ_JBFAGK010000032.1, on the reverse strand, counting down.
GTTCGTGCCCGTCGTCGGCGAGATCCTCGCCGACCTGGCCCTGACCGGCAGCACCGAGCATCCCATCGGCCTGTTCGACCCCGCCCGCCTCGCCGCCGCGCCCGTCTGAGGAGCACCCACGTGACGACGACCCCCATCGCCCCCAGCCTGATCGCGACGCTGCCGGGCCACTACTACACCGATCCGGAGCTCTTCCGGCAGGAGCAGGAACACATCTTCGAGTCGATGTGGTTCTGCGCGGTCCGCAGTGCCGACCTGGCCGCGCCCGGCGCCTTCCGCACCGTCCAGGTGGGCCGCGAGAACGTCATCATCACCCGCACCCGCACCGGCGACCTGCGCGCCTTCCTGAACGTCTGCCGGCATCGTGGGGCCCGTCTGTGCACGGAGGAGTCGGGCGAGGTCCGCCGCAGCCTCCAGTGCCCGTACCACGCGTGGACGTACGACCTCGACGGCAGGTTGATCGCGGCCCCCAACTTGATCAAGATGCCCGACGTCGACCGTGCCGCGTACGGGTTGATCAAGGTGTCCCTGCGGGAGTGGCTGGGGTACGCCTGGGTGTGCCTCGCCGACGAGCCGCCGTCCTTCGAGGACACGGTCGTGGACGCCGCCGTCGAACGGCTCGGCGACACCGCCGCCATCGAGCACTACGGTGCCGAGAACCTGGCGCTCGGCAAGCGGATCGTGTATGACGTGAGGGCCAACTGGAAGCTGATCGTCGAGAACTTCATGGAGTGCTACCACTGCGCGACGATCCATCCCGAGCTCACGGATGTCCTGCCGGAGTTCGCCGATGGTTACGCCGCCCAGTACTACGTGGGGCACGGAGCGGAGTTCGGTGAGGAGATCAAGGGCTTCACGGTCGACGGGAGTGAGGGCTTCGGCAAACTGCCGGCCGTCTCCCAGGACCAGGACCGCCGTTACTACGCCATCACGGTGAAGCCGACGGTGTTCATCAACCTCGTACCGGACCATGTGATCATCCACCGTATGTTCCCGCTGACAGAGGACCGCACGGTCGTCGAGTGTGACTGGCTGTACGCGCCGGAGGTGGTGGAGTCGGGGGCGGACGTGTCGAAGTCGGTGGAGCTTTTCCACCGGGTGAACGAGCAGGACTTCGAGGCCTGTGAACGGACGCAGCCGGCGATGGCATCGCGCGCCTACCGCAGGGGTGGTGTGTTGGTCCCCAACGAGCACCACATCGGGATCTTCCACGAGTGGCTCGTGGAGAGGCTGGGAGGCGGCCATGGCGGACCTGTTCATTGACGGCGCGTGGCGCGGTGCCCTCGACGAGCGCACCCGCGAGATCCGCTGCCCCGCCGACGGCTCCCTGGTGGGGGTCGTGGACGAGGCGGACGGCAAGGACACGGTGGCGGCGATCGACGCCGCCCGCCGGGCCTTCGACGACGGGCCGTGGCCGCGCACGTCCCCGAACGAGCGCGGTGACCTGCTGCTGCGGGTCGCCGACCTGCTCATACGCGACAAGGCCGCGCTCGCCCGCGCGGAGTCCCTGGACACCGGGAAGCGGCTGGTCGAGAGCGAGTACGACATCGACGACATCGCGAACTGCTTCCGCTACTTCGGGCGGCTGGTGGCGAGCGAGACCGGGCGGGTCGTCGACACCGGGACGGAGGGTGTCGACAGCCGGGTGGTGTACGAGCCGGTCGGCGTCTGCGCGCTGATCACGCCCTGGAACTACCCGCTCCTGCAGACGGCGTGGAAGGTCGCGCCGGCGCTCGCCGCCGGCAACACCTTCGTGCTCAAGCCGAGCGAGCTGACCCCGCACACCGCGATCCACCTCACGCGGCTGCTGGCGGAGGCCGGGCTCCCGCCGGGCGTCGCCAACCTCGTCCTCGGCGCCGGTCCGCAGGCGGGCGCCCCGCTGGGCGACCATCCTGACGTGGACCTCGTCTCCTTCACGGGCGGGCTCCAGACCGGCCGTGGCCTCATGGCCGCCGCGGCCGGGACGGTGAAGAAGGTCGCGCTCGAACTCGGCGGCAAGAACCCCAACATCGTCTTCGCCGACGCCGACTTCGAGACGGCCGTGGACATGGCGCTGACCGGCGTGTTCCTGCACTCCGGGCAGGTCTGCTCGGCGGGGGCCCGGCTGCTGGTCGAGGACGTGCTGCACGACCGGTTCGTCGAGGAGGTCGTCCGCCGGGCCCGCGGGATCCGCCTGGGCGGGCCGTTCGACGAGCGGGCCCAGACCGGTCCGCTGATCTCGGCGGCGCACCGCTCGAAGGTCGAGGCGTACGTCGCCGGTGGCCTCGCGGAGGGGGCGGTGCTGCGCTGCGGGGGCGAGCGTCCCTCCGGACCCGGTCTCGACGACGGCTTCTACTATCCGCCCACCGTGCTGGACGAGTGCTCCGCGAGGATGTCGGTGGTCCAGGAGGAGTCCTTCGGGCCGGTGCTCACCGTCGAGCGCTTCACCGGCGAGGACGAGGTGGTGCGCCTCGCCAACGACACCGTCTACGGCCTCGCCGGCGCCGTCTGGACGAGCGACGAGGCCAAGGCGGCCCGGGTCGCGGGGCGGCTGCGGCTCGGCACGGTCTGGATCAACGACTACCACCCCTACGTACCGCAGGCGGAATGGGGCGGTTTCAAGCAGTCCGGCTTCGGGCGAGAACTCGGTCCGTCGGGCCTCGCGGAGTATCGCGAGACGAAGCACATCTGGCGCAACACGGCCCCGACACCGCAGGGTTGGTTCGACTGACCCATCCGCAACAGCCCGCGCACACCCCCTGCGTATCACCCCTCATTGGTCCCGGCACCCGCAACGAGCCGCTCCCTTCCCCTCCTCCGGCCCACCAGGAGTCCGCTCATGACGACCACCGAGCAACCGACAGGCCCACAGAGCAACGACGACACCGAACTCAACGAGTTCGGATACAGACCCGAACTCAAGCGCACCCTAGGCAACTTCCACACGTTCGCCGCCGGAATCAGCTACATCTCGATCCTGACCGGAACCTTCCAGCTGTTCTACTTCGGCTACGCCAGCGGCGGCCCCGCCTACTGGTGGTCGTGGCCGATGGTCTTCGTCGGCCAGTTCATGGTCGCCCTGTGTTTCGCGGAACTGGCCGCCCGCTATCCCGTCGCGGGCTCCGTCTACAACTGGTCGAAGAAGATAGGCAATCCGCACCTCGGCTGGCTGGCCGGCTGGATGATGCTGATCGCGTCGGTCGTGTCGATCGCGGCGGTGGCGCTGGCCTACCAGTTGACGCTGCCCCAGATCTCCTCGTTCTTCCAGTTCGTGGGTGACGGCACCGGCAAGTACGACGTGGCGACCAACGCGGTCATCCTGGCCGCGGTGTTGATCCTGTTCACCACAGTGGTGAACGCCTTCGGCGTCAAGTTGATGGCGAGGATCAACACGGCGGGCGTGTTCATCGAGTTGATCGCCACTGTCGTACTGATCATCCTGTTCGCCGTCCACATCACCCGCGGTCCGCAGGTCGTCACGGAGACGAACGGCACCGGCGCGGCCTACGGCAACGGTTACCTGGGCGCCTTCCTGGTGGCCTCGCTGGCCTCGGCGTACGTCATGTACGGCTTCGACACCGCGGCCTCGCTCGGCGAGGAGTCCCTCGACCCGACCCGCAACGCGCCGCGCGCCATCATCCGGGCGATCGTCGCCTCCTTCGTCCTCGGCGGCCTCATCCTGCTTCTCGCGCTGATGAGCGTCTCCAGCCTGAAGGGCGACAAGCTGTCCACGGACGGCCTGCAGTACATCGTGCTCGACGTGCTCGGTCCGACGGCCGGCAAGGCGATGCTGTGGTGCGTGTTCATCGCGGTCACGGTGTGCGCGCTCGCGGTCCACACGGCGGCGATCCGGCTGGCGTTCGCGATGGCCCGAGACAACAACCTGCCCGCGTCGGCACGGTTGGCCAAGTGCCACCCGCGCTTCCAGACGCCGGTGCTGCCGACTGTGATCATCGGGATCCTCGCGCTGGCGATCCTCGTGGTCAACATCCGCCAGCCGCAGATCTTCACGGTCGTCACCAGCATCGGCATCATCATGATCTACCTGGCCTACCTCGGTGTCACCGTGCCGATGCTGGTGGCACGGCTGCGCGGCAAGTGGCAACCGGCGGACGGAGGCAGGTTCTCGCTGGGCCGCTGGGGCCTGCTCGTCAACATCGTCGCCGTGGTGTGGGGCGCGGCCATGACGATCAACCTGATCTGGCCCCGGTCGGCGGTCTACAACGCCGCGGCTCCCTACCACTGGTACCTGCGCTGGGGCGCCGTCCTGTTCGTGGGAGTCATCGCGGGCGGCGGCTTCGCCTACTACTGGTTCGTCCAGCGGCACAAGACCGGCGTGCTGGCCGACCACAAGTTCCAGGAGTCGGCCCCGCCGGCCGGCCCCTTCGCCGCCCCGGCGGCGGAGTAGCCCGGCCGCGTCCGGCCAGAAGGAGGTCAACACTCATGAGCATCGATGAGTTCGACTATGTCGTGGTCGGTGGCGGCACCGCCGGCAACGTGGTGGCGGCCCGCCTCTCGGAGGACCCCTCGGTCACGGTGTGCGTCCTGGAGGCCGGTCCGAGCGACGTCGGCGACGACGACGTCCTCAGACTCGACCGCTGGATGGGGCTGCTGGAGTCCGGCTACGACTGGGACTACCCCATCGAGCCACAGGCGAGCGGCAACAGCTTCATGCGGCACGCCCGGGCCAAGGTGCTGGGCGGCTGTTCGTCGCACAACTCCTGTATCGCCTTCTGGGCGCCGGCCGAGGACCTCGACGGCTGGGCGGCCAAGGGCTGTACGGGCTGGAGCGCCGCCGACCTCTTCCCGCTGTACCGGCGGCTCGAGCACAACGACGCCCCCGGTGACCACCACGGCCGAACCGGACCGGTGAAACTGCGCACCCTGAAGAGTGACGACCCCTGCGGCACGGCCCTGCTGGAGGCGTGCGCACAGGCCGGGATCCCGACGACGCCGTTCAACACGGGCTCGACGGTGGTCCGGGGCGCCAACTGGTTCCAGATCAACTCCGACGAGAACAACACCCGCCAGTCGTCCTCCGTGGCGTACCTCCACCCGATCCTGGGCAAGCGGCCGAACCTGGAGGTCCGGACCGGGGTGCGGGCCAAGAACCTCGTGCTCGACGGGCGGCGGTGCGTGGGCGCCGCTTATCTGGACCCGGACCTGATCCACACCCGGACGGTACGGGCCCGGCGCGAGGTGATCGTCTCGTGCGGGGCGATCGACACCCCGAAGCTGCTGATGCTGTCCGGAATCGGACCGGCCGAGCAGCTGCGGGAGGTCGGTGTGGAGGTCGTGGTCGACTCGGCCGGTGTGGGCGAGAACCTCCAGGACCACCCCGAGGGCGTGATCATGTGGGAGGCCAGGCAGCCCATGACCACCACGTCCAGCCAGTGGTGGGAGGCGGGCATCTTCTACGACACCGAGGAGGGCCTGGACCGGCCCGACCTGATGTTCCACTACGGGTCGGTGCCGTTCGACATGAACACGGCACGCTGGGGCTATCCGACGTCAGAGAACGCGTTCTGTCTGACACCGAACGTGACGCGGGCGAGATCACGGGGCACCGTGCGGCTCCGTACCCGCGACTACCGGGACAAGCCCAAGGTCGACCCGCGCTACTTCACGCACGAACACGACGTGCGGGTCATGACCTACGGGCTGCGTCTCGCCCGGCGGATCGCGGAGCAGCCCGCCCTGAGCGGCTGGGCGGGCGCGGAACTGGCCCCCGGGCCGGACGCACGGACCGACGAGGAACTGCTCGACTACATCCACAAGACCCACAACACCGTCTACCACCCGTCCTGCACGGTGAAGATGGGCGCGGACGACGACACCTCGGCCCCCCTCGACGCGCGGTTGCGCGTCAAGGGGGTCGCGGGGCTCAGGGTCGCCGACGGGTCCGTCATGCCGGACCTCGTCAGCGTCAATCCGTGCATCACGACGATGATGATCGGCGAGAAGTGCGCCGATCTGCTGAAGGAGGACGCGTAGGCAAGCGCCCCAAAGGGGCGCGGGGCTGTGGCGATGTGCGGCTCCGCCGCGTGGGCGCGACCAGCCACGAACGGCCCGCAGTTCCCCACTGCCGTACCTCTAGGGGCGCTCTACGCCGGTCGCTTGAACATCCGCGTCGCCGTGATCTCGCTGTGCGCGTCCTCCCCGGCGAGAGCCTCCGGCAGTCCCGGCCTGAGGTGTTCCTCCACGCTGATGTACTTCAGCCCGGCCCGCAGGTCGGCGTCGTTGCGCATCCGGATGACCAGCGGGAACTCGGCGAGCGCGGTCGTGTCGAAGAGGCCTGTGGTGTACAGGAGTTGGACACCGAGCGCGTCCGACACGGCTCGCTGGAGCTCCAGCAGGTAGGTGGCGTTGGCGCGCCCGATCGGGTTGTCGAGGAACAGCGTGCCGGCGTGCCGGTGCTTGTCGCGTCCCCGGTCGTTCGAGCGCAGCGCGGCCATCGTGCAGTACAGGGCGATGGCGGCCGTCAGCAGCTGACCGCCGGAGAACACGTCACCCATCTGCCCGACGGGCACGCGCTCGGCGCGCAGTACGGCGTCCGGCTTGAGGATCTCGACGGCGACTCCCTTGGGCTGGAGCGCCGCGGCCACCCCGCGCATCAGCAGGGACATACCGTCGCGCCGCAGGTCAAAGTTCTTCTTGACGGCCGCGCGGGTCGCCTCGTCGATGACCTCGCCGAGCCGCTCGGTGAGGGTGGCCTGGTCGGGCTCGTCGAAGCGGATACGCAGGAACTCCTGCCCGGACCACTCGCCGAGCCCTTCCGGCAGCCGCGACAGCCGCTGCGCGGATCGGAGCGTGGCGAGCGCCGACTCCACCAGCCCCCGGAGCCGGTCCACGATCGAGTCCCGGTTCCGCTCCAGCTGAGCCAACTCGTCGGTGAGGACCCGGAGTCGGGGTGCGAAGGCGTCGGCCCACTTCTGGGCGTGCTCGGGCAGCGCGGACGCGGGCAGCTCACGGATCTGCTGTCGGGCGGGCGTGCGGACCTGCTCGTAGCGGGTGGAGTTGGCGTGCCGGACGAGGATGTCACTCGCCTCGCGCACGGCGCCCTCGGCGGCGGACAGCTCGGCGGCACAGCCGCGCAGGGACCGCCGGGCCTCGGCGGCCGACTGCCGCGCCTCCTCCAGGCTGCCCGGATACGGCTCGGGCTCCTCCTGATCCTCCTCCGTGGTGTGTTCGCGCAGCAGGTCGCGGAGCATCGCGGCGATCTCGTCGAAGCCTCCGGCCCCGTCCTCGGCGGCGCGGTGCGCGTCGAGGAGTTCGGCGTGCGCCTCCCGGGCCCGGCCCAACGCCTCGGTCCGCGAGGCCAGTTCGGTGGTGGCCGTACGCAGCAGTGCCTGCGCGTGCTCGGCGTCGCGGGGCTGCTGTTCCTCGGGCAGTTCGGTATGCGCGTCGCCGTCCTCGGGCGCGTGCCGCTCGGCCTCGCCCCGCAGGCGTCCGAGTTGCTCGCTCGCGGTGGACATCCGGGTCTCCAGGAGCTGCACCAGCTCGTCGGCGCGCGCCACGGCCGCCTGCCGGGAGGGTCCGTCGGAGCCGTCGATCGACTGGAGCAGCTGCTCCGCGCGCGTGCGGACCTTGTTGCTCAGCCGGTCCAGGTCGGACCGCGCGGCGCTCTCGTCGCTCTCCGCCCGGGCCTGCTCGGTGCGCAGATCGGCACCGACGCCGACCTTCTCGTACACCTGGGATGCGGCCCGATACGCCTCGCGGAGAGCGGGCAGGGACGCCCTGGGGTCGTCCGCGGGGCTCTCCGGTACGTCGTCGGGGGCGCCGGCGATCTCGGAGCGCTCGGCGCGCAGCGCACGGGCCGTGCGGCGGGCGTCGTCGGCGGCGCGCTGGGCGCCACGGCGGTCCTCGTCGGCGGCGCGGGCACGGTCCAGGCAGGTCTGGGCACGGGCTTCCGACTCGGTCGCCTCGTCGGCGAGTTCGCGCACCTTGACCTGCCAGCCGGCCCGCTCCCGCAGCCGGAAGGCGAGCCCGGCGAGGGCGTCGGCGGCCCGCCGGGTCTTCTGGGCGGTCTCCTGCCGTTCGTCGCGGACCTGCGCGGCCTCGGCGGCGGCTTCGTCGGCCTCGGCCCGCACGGTCCGCGCCTCGGTCAGTTCGGCCTCGGACTCCTGGGCGAACGCCCGGGTGTCCCGGGCGGCGTGGGACAGCTCCACCATGCGTCCCGCCGGGCAGCCGGTGCGCCAGGAGGAGAGCCGGGCCGCCAGCTCCCGGTCCTTTCCGAGCCGCGCCGCCAGGCCCCGGATCTCCTCGTCCCGCTCGGTGGCCCGGGCCCGCAGCGCCTGGCGTTCCTCGTCGGCGGCGTGCTCGTCGTGCATGGCCGGGTTCGGCGGTACGAGGAAGACGTCACCGCCGTCCGCGTCGGGCGCCGGGGTCGGTGCGAGCAGGGCGGCGGCCGTACCGACCGCCACGGCGGACCGCGGCAGCAGCGCGGCGTCGCTCAGCGCCCCGCGGGCACGCGCGTGCGTGGCCGGGTCGGTGATGATCACTCCGTCGACCAGCTCCGGCCGGGCGGCGAGGACGCGCGCGTGGTCGGCCGGGTCGACGGCCTGGGCGAGATAGCGCCAGCCGGGCAGGGCGGGGATCCCCTGCTCACCGAGGAATTCCACGGTGGCCAGCACGTCCGGCCCGGGCGGCAGCAGCCCGCCGTCACCGAGCGCGCCGAGGATCCGGGAGTCGTCGGCGGCGGCGGTCCGCAGCTCGAAGAGCTGCCGTTCGGCGGAGGAGACTGCGTCGTCGAGGAGTTCGCGCAGCTCGTCGGCGAACCGGTCCAGGTCCTCGGGGGTGAGACCGTCCCGGGGGCCGTTGTCGGTGCCCTGCCGGGGCGATGGAATCGCGGACGGGCGGGCGTCGCCGCCGGTCAGGCTCAGCAGCTCCGCCAGCCGCTCCTCCCGGGCCAGTGCCTCGGCGAGGCGGCGTTCGGCCTCGTAGGACCGTTCCGCCGCGGTGGCCGCGTCCTCCGCGCGGGCCGCTGTCAGCTCGGCGCGGGACTCGACCGACGCTGCCTCGCGGGCGTGCTCGGTGGCCCGGCGTGACGCCTCGCGCGCGGTGTCCCAGGCGGCGACCGCCGTCTTCTCGGCGTCGCTGGCGGCGAGGGCCGCGCGCGCCGGGTCGGCGTCGGGCGCGGTGTCGTCGAGCCAGCCCGCGCGCACCGCCTCGGCGGTCTCCTGTTCGACCTCGGTCAGGCGCTGCCGCAGATGCCCGACCTCGCTCCGGGCGCGCTGCGCCTCGGTGGCGGCGGAGGTGGAGTCCCGGTGCGCGGACTCGCCGACCTCCTGGAGGGCGGCGGAACGCTCCTCCTCCTCGTTGGCGAGGGTCTCGGCGCTCCCCGCCGCCGCGTGCAGGACCCGTACGAGATCGACGGCGGCCTTGGTGCGGGCGGCGAGCGCGGGGGCCGCGTCCCGCTCGGCCTCCTGGATCGCGGTGGCCACCCGTGCCACCCGGTCGGCGGCGGCGCGGTGCCGCAGTACGGCCTCGGCGGCCTGCCAGGCGGAGTGCAGGGTGCGCGCGTCGGCGAGCTCACGTTTCTGTGCCGCGGCCGACTTCTCGGCGGCGGTGAGCGCCAACGAGGCGTGTCGGTAGGCGAGTTCGGCGGCGATCAGCGCACTGCGGTCCCGGGCCGCCTCGGTGTGGGTGACGGCGGACGCGGCAGTGGTCACCCGCTGGGCGAGGTCGGCCGCCCGCACCCGCTCCCGGGCTCCACGCGCAGACAACCGGCGCGCCGAGGTCCTCGTGCGGCGCTCGGCGCCGGTGTGGATGTCCCGTGCGCGGGAGCGGGCCTCGGCCGCCTCGACGATCCGCCCGAGGAGGTCGGCGGACCCGGCGGTGAAGTCGCGTTCGGCGATCAGTTCGGCGCGTCGACCCAGCTTGTTGCCGAAGCCGCTGACCAGGTCGGCCAGGCCGTCGGTGTCACGGGTGTCCGTCACCGCGCGCAGCAGCAGGTCGGTGAAGTCGGAGTCCTTCTTGACCGCGAAGAGGCCGGCGGCCTCGCCCTCGTCGGCGTTCATCTCGCGCTGGTAGCGGAAGAGTTCGGGGTCGAGGCCGAGGTCCCCGAGGTGCTCGATCCAGCGGTCGTGGATCTCCTCCCAGTGGACCTCCAGATGCGGGTAGGCCTTGCCCGCCTCGGTGATGGCGTCCCGGAAGCCCTTCATGGTCCGCCGCCGCCCTTGGGCGCCCGACTGCCCCTCGGCGGACGGCCGTACGGCGGTGGACTCCGCGACGGGCAGGCTGTCCAGGCTGAGTCCGGGGCCGGGCCGGAAGGAGTACCAGGCCTCGGCGAACTTCCGCGGGTCGTTGGAGACCTGCCGCCCCCGCCACTCGCTGGCCTTGCCGACGACCACGCACTCCCCGGTGAGCACGTGCTGCCACTCCAGCGCCACGTGACCGCAGTCGTCCGCGAGCAGGAACTTCCGCAGCACTCCGGAGCTGGCGCCACCGAGGGTGTTGCGGTGGCCCGGCAGCATCACGGAGAAGATCAGCTTGAGCAGGACGGACTTGCCGCCGCCGTTCTCCAGGAAGAGCACACCGGCGGGCGCGGGCCGGCGTGGCGGGCCGACGGGCTCCTCCTGGAAGAACTCCGCCTGGGCGGGCGCGGGTTCGGGCACGATCTCGCCCACGCCCCGCAGGTCAAGCACGGTGTCGGCGTAGCGCGCACCGGCGGGTCCGATGGAGTAGAGGCGGACCCGGGACAGCTCGTACATGGCGGACTCTCGTCGTTCTTCGGCAGGTCAGGGGGGTCAGGGCGACGAAGGCGTGTGGAAGGGCAGCCCGGCGTCGGCCACCAGGTCCAGTTCGTCGGTGTCCTCGGCGGGCAGCAGCGTCGGTGTGCCGTCGGTCACCGGCACGACGCCCAGTTCGAGCAGTTCGGCCATGGCGGCGGTCCCGGCCATGTCCCGCACCTGGAGCTGGTAGCGGGCGGTGGTCCGGTACGTGCCGCCGCTGTCGTCGCCGGTGCGCTGCAGGAACCCGGAGTCGGTGAGGAACGCGACGGCCTTGCCGACGATGCCGGTGGTGGAACCGGCGAGCCGGCGCGCGTCCTTGGTGGCACCGGTCGCGCTGCGTCTGACCCAGATCCGCCAGGCGGTCTCCAGACCGGGCGCGTCGGTGGCCGGGTCGGTGTTCTCGCCCTGTTCCTCGGCCCGCTCCTCCAGGCGCCGACAGGCCTGTCGTACGAACGCGTCGACGCCGTTGACGGAGACGCGCCCGATGTACCCGTCGTCGGCGAGGTCCTCGGGCCGCGGGAACGCCAGGGCGGCGACGGCGAGATGCGCCAGTCCGTGCAGGAACCGGTCCCCGCCGTCGGCGGACGTCCGGCGCGCGTAGTCGCCCATCCGTACGGCGAACACGGAGTCCTCGGCGGCCGTCACCGCCATCCCCGCGCGCGGGGACACCTCCAGCACGACCAGCCCGAGCCCGGCGGCCACGGCGTCGGCGAGCCGTGCGAACGGCGGGTCCTCGCGATAGCGCCGCAGCAGCTCCGTGTACTCCTGGTCCCGCGCGGGCTGCAACTTGGGCTGCAACCCGAAGGCGACGAGCCGCGCCGCGTCGGCGGCGTCGGCGGGGGTGACGGCGGCGGTCGTCGGCGCGGGGCCGGCTTCCGGCTCACTCCAGTCGACGTGCTCGGTCACGGTCGGGGCTCCTTGTCGGGGTGGTTCGTGTGCCGGTGGTTCGTGTGGCGGTGGTTCATATCGCGGCGGTTGATGTCGTGGCGGTTCATGTCGCGGCGGTTCATGTCGCGGCAGTTCATGTCGCGGCAGTTCATGTCGCGGCAGTTCATGTCGCGGCAGTTCATGTCGCGGCAGTTCATGTCGCGGCAGTTGATGTCGCGGCAGTTGATGTCGCGGCAGTTGATGTCGCGTTGGTCCGTGAAGAGGTACGTCACGTCTACGCCGCCTCCGTCCGGTCCGCCGCCATCCCCGCCGCGTCCAGGAGGGCCGTCCCGACGATCAGGTCGGCGCCGCCGAACTCCGGGTCGTCCAGCTCCGTCCCGTCGTCCACGGAGAACAACAGCTTCTCCTCGCCCTGCCGATAAGCCGTACCGACCGGCGGGCTGGCGGCGTGCACCGCCAACAGGGCGACCAGGTAAGGCAGTTCGGTGTCCCGCTTACGCGCCTCGGCGAGCAGTCCGGAAAGTCTCCGGGGCGCGTCCGCCGGCAGGTCCAGCAGTTCCTTCGCCGCCGCCAGCTGTTGCTCGCTGAACCGACTGTCGTCCGGCGTGGCGATGAGATCCGGTTCCGGCATTTCCGCGCCCAGATGTTCCCGCTCCATCGGCGGCGTCAGCAGTATGTCGACGAGGTCGCCGACGCGCACCGACACCGGTGTGCGCAGACCCGTCCCGCGTGCGAAGAACGCGTCCGTGACCCGGACCGCCCGCTCCAGGGCCAACGTCAGGACCGGGGCGAGCAGATGCCCGTACAGGTCCGTCCCGGATGTCGTCATCGGAGTGGCGAAGGCCTGCCGGTCCTGCTCGGCACGGAACAGTGGGCCGGCCTCCAGCAGGCGGGACTGCAACTGCGTGTGCCGCCGGATGCAGTCCTTCACGATGTCCACCAGCTCGGCGGCGCGCCGCTTCTGCTCCGGGTCCTCGGACTCGTCCCGTGCCTTGCGGATGTTCGTGAGGATCGCGTTCTCGTGCCGGTACCGGTCCGCCACGTGGTCGAGGGCCTCGGCGATCATGTCGGGCACGGTGGTGAGCCAGTCCACCGCCCGGACGTTGCGCCGGGTGGCGTCCAGGGCCCGCCGCAGGGTCTCCGAGTACTGGACCGTGCGGTACCGGGCCTGTTCGGCGGCCAGTTGGGCGTCCGCGAGGCGGCCCCGGCTGATCAGCACCTCCAGCTTGACCTCAGCGGCGATCTGCGCGCTGGTGACGTCGGTGTCGAGGGCGCCCACCAGGACGTTGACGGCCTCGTCCGTCGTACGGAGGTACACCGAGCCGCCGGGGCCGGGCACCTCCTCGATCAGCTTGAAGTCGTAGTCACGGCGCACATAGGTGCCGTCCGACGCGAACGTGCCGTACACCGCCCGGAAGCCGCGGTCGACGCTGCCGACGTTGATCAGGTTCTCCAGGACCCAGCGGGCCACGCGCTCGTGTTCCGGGACCGGGCGCTGCGGCGCCTGGGCGGCGATGCGGGGGATGAGCCGGGCGACTATCTGGTCGTGGTCGGCGCCCGTGTCGAAGTCCATGTTCAGGGTGACCAGGTCGATGGCGGACAGAGCCACCTCCGCCATGCCGTACATCGAGTACTCGCCGGCGAGGTTGGCCTTGCGCGCGTCCAGGTCGTGCAGCGGCGCGGTGCAGGCGAGCGCGCGCAGCCGCCGCGCCAGCCCCTCGTCGGCGGCCGGGCCCGGTGCGGGGCGCGGCCCCGCGCTGAGCTGGGGCGGAACGCTGTCCGTCGAAGCAGGCGAAGTCACGGTGCACAGACTAGGTCCTCGGTCTGACAACTCCCCAAACGACGCGGATCGCCCCCGGCCGTCGGGCGGGCGACTACCGGCGGTGTTTCGTCCGCGGGCCGTCGTGGGCCGGCCGCGCGGTTCCCCGCGCCGCTCAGGTGCCCTCCCCCACCCTTCGCCTGTACACCTCGACCACGCGTTCCAGCGAGTCGGCGAGGTAGACCGCGAGCAGCTTCTCCGCCCCGCCCTTGTCCCCCGCCCGCAGCGCCTGCAGGATCTGCTGGTTGCGCGCGAGATACGGCTCGTGCAGCCGGCGCGGGTCGTCCACCACATGGAAGGCGAGCCGCAGCTCGGCGAAGACGCTGCGCATCAGTTCGTCGGTGCGGTCGCTGTCCGCGAGCGCCACCAGCTCCCGATGGAAGTGAATGTTGGCCGTCCCCAGCACTTTCCAGTCACCTTCACGCACCGCCCGCTGCCCTTCGGCCACGGCTTCCGTAAGTCCGTCGAGGGCGTACGGCGGCTCACCGAGATCCCGTACGACAGCACACTCGACGAGGCCGCGGGTCCGGTAGATGTCCTCGACGTCCTCGACGGTCAGGACCCGGACGAAGACGCCCCGGTTCAACTCGTGGACGAGCAGGCGTTCGTGGGTGAGCAGCCGGAACGCCTCGCGCAGGGTGTTGCGGGAGACCCCGAGCGCACCGCCGATGCTGTCCTCCGACAGCCGGGTTCCGGGCGGGAAGTACCCCTCGGCGATACGGGTCCTGAGGATGTCCGAGACCCGTTCCGCGGTGCTGGTACGACCCAGGAGGGCACGGTCGTCCGCCAGTCCCGTCAGCTGCTCTGCCATGCCCGGAATTCAACCGCAGATACAAGAACGAAACAACATAGGTATTGAGGAATCGTTCAACGATCCTCTACCTTGCTACGAACGGCGCCGTCCCGCTCGACGGTGCGACGGCTTCCGCACGGCCCGGCTCGCTCCGCACGCACCCTCCTCCTTCCTCTGCGAGGTGCCCATGAGCACGACCCCTCCACCTCAGGCCCTGACCTCCGACGCATCCCCCACATCGCACGAACGCCCCGCCGACGACGGGGCGTTGGGCTGGCTGCGGGCACTCGGTCCGCGCGGCCGGCGCGCCTTCGCCGGCGCGTTCGGCGGCTATGCCCTGGACTCGTACGACTACTTCACGCTGCCGCTGAGCATGGTCGCGCTGGCCGCGTACTTCGGCCTGGACAGCGCTCAGACCGGCCTCTTCACAACCGTCACCCTGGTGGTCTCCGCGATCGGCGGCGCCCTGGCGGGTGTGGTGGCGGACCGGGTCGGCCGGGTCAAGGCACTGATGATCACGGTGATCACCTACGCCGTCTTCACCGTCGCCTGCGGTTTCGCACCCAACTACGAGACACTGCTGGTCTTCCGTGCCCTCCAGGGCCTCGGTTTCGGGGGCGAGTGGGCGGTCGGCGCGATCCTGGTCGCCGAGTACGCGAGCGCCAAGCACCGGGGCCGCACCCTGGGCGCGATCCAGAGTTCCTGGGCCGTGGGCTGGGCGCTCGCCGCGATCGTCTACACCCTGGTCTTCTCCTTCGCCGGCGACGACTTGGCCTGGCGCATCATGTTCTGGACCGGCGCGCTGCCGGCCCTGCTGGTGGTCTGGATGCGGCGCCGCGTGCAGGACGCGCCCAAGGCGATCGCGGTGCGCGAACAGAGCTCCGAGAAGGGCTCGTTCACGGCGATCTTCAAGCCCGGCCTGCTGCGCACCACGATCTTCGCCGGGCTGCTGTCCACCGGCGTCCAGGGCGGCTACTACACACTCGCCACCTGGGTGCCGACGTACCTGAAGACCGAACGCGGCCTGTCGGTCGTGGGCACCGGCGGCTATCTGACGTTCCTGATCTCCGGCGCCTTCCTCGGCTATCTGACCGGCGGTTACCTCACCGACCGGCTCGGCCGCCGGCGCAACATCTGGCTCTTCGCCCTGCTGTCGGCGATCTGCATCCTGGCGTACGCGAACATCCCCGACAGCGCCAACACCCTGCTCCTGGTGCTCGGTTTCCCGCTCGGGTTCTGCATGTCGGCGATCTTCAGCGGTTTCGGTTCCTACCTGAGCGAGCTGTACCCGACGGCGGTGCGCGGCACCGGACAGGGCTTCACCTACAACACGGGCCGTGCCGTCGGCGCCGTCTTCCCGACCACGGTCGGCTTCCTCGCCGACAGCTGGGGTGTGGGCGGCGCGCTGGTCTTCGGCGCGATCGGCTACGGCATCGCGGCCCTGGCGCTGCTGGGGCTGCCGGAGACGCGCGGAAAGGAACTCGCGTGAACCGCACGGAAGGCCGCCCCCTGGTCGTCACGGACGACCGCCCCCTGACCCTCGTCGACGCGCACGCGCGCGCGTGGAGCCCGCGACAGGCCCGGACCCGCTTCCGGGCGGGCCTGACGGGCCCCACCGCCGGGGTGGCGGCGGGCCACACCCAGGTCAACCTGGTCTCGGTGCCCGCCGACTGGGCGTACGACATGCTGCTGTTCTGCCAGCGCAACCCCAAGCCCTGTCCGGTGCTCGACGTGACCGACGCCGGCTCCTGGACCACCGTTCTCGCGGACGGCGCCGATCTGCGCACCGACCTGCCGCGCTACCGGGTGTGGCGGGACGGCGAGCTGGTCGACGAGCCGACGGACGTGCGCGCGTACTGGCGGGGCGACCTGGTCTCGTTCCTGATCGGCTGCAGTTTCACTTTCGAGTGGGCGCTGTCCGAGTCGGGCGTCCCGCTCCGGCACATCGAGCAGGGCCGCAACGTCCCGATGTACGTGACCGGTCGCGAGTGCCGTCCGGGGGGAAGACTGCGCGGCCCCCTGGTGGTGTCCATGCGTCCGGTGCCGCCGCAGCACCTGGCGGCCGCCATCCGGGAGAGCAGTCTGCTTCCGGCGGTGCACGGCAGCCCCGTACACTGCGGCGATCCCTCAAGCCTCGGTATCTACGACCTCGGCAGCCCCGACTTCGGAGACCCGGTGCACGCCGAACCGGACGACATCCCGGTGTTCTGGGCCTGCGGTGTGACTCCGCAGGCGGCGGTGATGGCCTCACGCCCGCCGTTCGCCATCACCCACGCGCCGGGCCAGATGTTCCTCACCGACGCCCGCGACGAGCAGTACCGCGTGGCCTGAGACCGCGTGGCCTGAGAAGGAGAGACGAAGGATCCATGACCTCGATCGATCTCAACGCCGACCTGGGCGAGGGCTTCGGCCGCTGGCGGCTGACCGACGACGAGCAGCTGCTCACCGTCGTCACCAGCGCCAACGTGGCCTGCGGCTTCCACGCCGGGGACGCGGCCACGATGCGCCGGGTCTGCGAGTTGGCGGCGGAGCGCGGGGTACGGATCGGCGCGCAGGTCTCCTACCGGGACCTGGCGGGGTTCGGGCGGCGCTCGATGGACGTGCCGCCCGCCGAGCTGGCCGCCGAAGTGGCGTACCAGATCGGCGCCTTGGAGGTGTTCGCGCGGGCTGCGGGCTCGAGGGTGTCGTACGTCAAGCCGCACGGCGCTCTCTACAACCGGGTCGTGCACGACGAGGAGCAGGCCGGTGCGGTCGTGGCCGGCGTGCTCCTCGCGGACGCCACGCTGCCCGTGCTCGGGCTGCCCGGCTCCCGCCTCCTGGACCTGGCGGACAAGGCGGGCCTGCCACCCGTCACGGAGGCGTTCGCGGATCGCGCGTACACCGACGAGGGCACGCTCGTGCCGCGCGGCCGGGACGGCGCAGTGGTGACCGACCCGGAGGCCGTCGTGGCACGGTCGGTGGATCTGGCCCGCTCCGGCAAGGTCACCGCGCACTCCGGCGTACGGATCGCGGTACGCGCCCGTTCCCTGTGCCTGCACGGGGACACGCCCGGCGCGGTGGGCCTGGCCCGCCGGGTCCGGGAGCGGCTGGAGACCTCGGGCGTGCGGGTGGAGGCCTTCGCATGAGGGCACTGCACGTCGGCGACGGCGCTCTGCTCGTCGAGGTGGCCTCCGGCGACGAGGCGCAGGCCCTGCACGCGGAGTTGGTGCGGCGCCGCGCGGCGGGTCTGCTCACCGTTCGCGAGATCGTCCCGGCGGCCCGGACGGTCCTCCTGGACGGACTGGACGACCCGGGGCGCCTGGCGTCCGAACTGACCGCCTCCGAGATCCCTAGCAATCCCCCGCGCGAGCAGGAGGTCCTGGACGTCCCCGTCCGCTACGACGGCCCCGACCTGGCGGACGTCGCCGCCCACTGGGGCGTCGCGGAGCAGGAGGTGGCCCGGATCCACGCGGGCACCGAATTCCGCGTCGCCTTCTGCGGATTCGCCCCCGGCTTCGGCTACCTCACCGGCCTGCCGGCCCGCTACGACGTTCCGCGCCGGGCCACTCCGCGCACCAGGGTCCCGGCGGGCTCGGTGGGGCTCGCGGGCCCGTACACGGGCGTCTACCCGCGTTCGTCTCCGGGCGGCTGGCAGCTGATCGGCACCACGGACGCGGTGCTGTGGGACCACGCGCGGGTCCCGGCCGCGCTGCTGTCGCCGGGCACCCGCGTCCGTTTCGTCCGGGCGGGGCGCTCATGACGGACCGCGCCCTGGTCGTCGTGCGCGCCGGGATACTCACCACCGTCCAGGACCGGGGCCGTCCCGGGCACGCGCATCTCGGGGTGCCCCGGTCCGGTGCCCTGGACGGGCCGACGGCGGCGCTCGTCAACCGTCTGGTCGGCAACCGTCCCGAGGCCGCCGTCCTGGAGACCACGCTCAACGGCTGTACGCTGCGGCCCCGTTCGACCGTCACCGTGGCCGTCGCGGGCGCGCCCTGCCCGGTCACGCTGGATGGGCGCCCGGCCGCCTGGGGCGCTCCGGTGCGGGTGCCCGCGGGCTCGCTGCTCGACATCGGAGCGGCCGTCCACGGAGTACGCAGTTACGTCGCCCTCTCCGGCGGCGTGGCCGTCGAGCCGGTCCTCGGCAGCCGGTCCACGGACCTGCTGTCGGGCCTCGGCCCACCACCGCTCACGAACGACGCGGTGCTGCCCCTGGGTCCCCCCGGCGAGCTCCACGCGCGCGTGGACGTCGCTCCGCAGCCCGCGCCCCCGGCCGAACTCGTCCTGCGGGTGACCCTGGGCCCGCGCGACGACTGGTTCACCCCGGAAGCCCTACGCGCCTTCACCGCGCGCACCTTCCGGGTGTCCTCCGCCAGCAACCGCATCGGGCTGCGCACCGAAGGACCCGCCCTGGAGCGGTCCCTGACCGGCGAACTCGCCAGCGAGGGGATGGTGCTGGGTGCGGTTCAGGTGCCGCCCGACGGCCGACCGGTGGTCTTCCTCGCCGACCACCCGACCACCGGGGGCTACCCCGTGATCGCGGTGGTCCGCACGGCCGACCTGCCGGCCGTCGCCCAGGCGGCGCCCGGCACACCGGTGCGCTTCGTGGCCGTACGCCGACACTGACGCCGCAAGGGCCGCGGGGAACCGCGCGCCCGGCCTCCCGCGCACCCGCGGCCGCCTCACCGGCGTCACACGGCCCTCCCCGGAGCGCTTACGCCACGTCCGGCCGTTGTTCCGCCGCGGAGGCGGCCGAGAGGGCGGTGAGCGCCGCGGACACGGCCGCTGAGGCCCGCAGGTCGAGCCGGGCGCTCGTCCCACGCGCGCGGTGCCGCATCTCGTCGACGGCGAGCGTCAGGAGCTGTGGCAGCAGGTCGGTGCACCGCCGGGCCACCCAGCCGGTGCCGGCGGTGGCCAGCCACCACAGACTCGCCGACGTGGTGGGCACGGGGAACTCCGGCTCGGGCGAGGGCGCGGACCCCGTCGCCAGGCCCCGCGCCGTCAGCAGCGCGTGGAAACGCGACGCCAGTTGCCGGTGTCCCCGCTCGCCGGGGTGCAGCCGGTCCGCGCTCCACATCGCGCGGTCGGTGAGCCATGCGCCCTCGGACGCGTGCAGGTGTACGGCCCCGTGCCGCTCGGACAGCGCGTGGACCACGGCGTTGACCGCCCGCTGCCGCCGGGCCAGTGGACGCGCCAGGGCCCCGGGCAGCCCGAGCATCGCGCCGGGGTCGGGCAGACAGGCCGTGAGCAGGACGGCGCCCTGGTCGGTGAAGGCCGAGTAGACCGTGTCGAGGCGCGCGGCCACGGCCTGGATGTCGAAGGTGCAGCGCAGGGTGTCGTTGACCCCGATGACCACCGAGACGACATCGGGCCGCAGCGCGAGCCCCGCGGGCAGCTGACGTTCCAGCACGTCACGGGTCTGCGAACCGCTCACCGCCAGGTTCGTGAACTCCACGGAGCCCAACGACTCCACGGGCTCGCCGAACTCACCGCACTCCCCGGGCCCTTGCGCGATCCCGTCGGCGAGCAGCGCGGCCCAGCCGCGCCACCCGTCGCCGACGGGATCGCCCACACCTTCGGTCAGCGAGTCACCGAGCGCCACGAACCGCAGCGGTCTCATGCCACGCCTCCGGGCACGAAGGGCCCGCCCGGGCCACCCCCGGCGAGAGGCCCTACGGACGTCACCGCGTCGTGCGCTCGGAGGAAGGCCGAGACCGCCGTGCCCCACCCGAAGCACTCCGCCCGCGCGCGTGCGACCTCCCGGCGCTCCTCCACGGGCCGGGCGAGGAGCAGTTCCACGGCGTCCGCGAAGGCGCCCCCGTGATCCGCCGCGACGGCTCCGGCGGAGCCGATCACCTCGGGCAGCGCGGACGAGGCACTGGCGACCACCGGGGTACCGCAGGCCATCGCCTCCAGGGCGGCGAGCCCGAACGTCTCTGCGGGCCCCGCTGCCAGACAGACGTCGGCGGACGCCTGGAGGGCACCCAGCACACCGCGGTCGGAGACGTGTCCGAGGAACGTCACCGGCAACCCGCGTTCCCGCGCCCGCTGTTCGAGCCGGGGCCGCAGCGGCCCGTCCCCGGCCACCACGAGCACCGCCCGCCGACCTCGCCGTACGAGCGCCTCCAGGGCGTCCAGCGCGGTGCCGGGCCGCTTCTCCACGGACAGCCGGGTGCACGTCACCAGCAGCACCTCGTCCCCGCGCGCGTGCCGGGCGCGCAGCCCGGGGTCGCGCAGCGCGGGGTGCCGCTGCACCAGGTCGACGCCGAGCGGCGCCCGTACGACGTTCCGCGCCCCGATCCGCACGAACTCCCGCTCGGCGAACTCCGTGGTGCACACCACGCGCGCATAGGTGTGGGCCGTACGGACGTTGAGGGCGTCGGCGGCACGCCGGGCCGCTCCCTCCGACAGACCCCAGGTGCGCAGCACACCGTCGGCACTCTCGTGGGAGACCATCACGGCCGGGACCCGGGCGCGCCGCGCCCACTTGCCGGTCCAGCGAAGGGTCGTACGGTCGGAGACCTCCAGGCGGTCGGGAGCGAGCTCCTCCAGGAGTCCGGCCACCCGCCGCCGGTCGGTGAGGACGCGGTAGCCGCCGGTGCCGGGCAGCAACGGACCGGGCAGGGTGATCACTCGCCCCTGCTCGGTCTCGCGGTCGGTCGCGCGCTCACCCGGCACGATCAGCACGGGCTCGTGTCCGGCGGCCTTGAAGCCCGTGCCGAGTTCGCGCAGCGCGGTACGCAGACCACCGGACGACGGCGCGACGAAGTTGGCCAGCCGCACTATGCGCAAGGACGTCATGCCGCCATCACCGTCTTCCGGGCGGCGAGCACGTTCGCGTAGTGCTCGATCAGCTGGTCGCCGACGGCGGCCCAGGTGCGTCCCTCGACGGTCGCGCGCGCGGTGGCGCCGAACGCCGTGCGCAGGCCGGGGTCGACGGCCAGGGACCGGACGGCGTCCCGTACGGCGGCCGCGTCGCGTGGCGGGACCAGGAACCCGGTGCGTCCGTCGGCGACCAGGTCCAGCGGGCCGCCGGCGGCGGGGGCGACCACGGGCACGCCGCTCGCCATGGCCTCCTGCACGGTCTGGCAGAAGGTCTCGAAGGGGCCGGTGTGCGCGAAGACGTCGAAGGAGGCGAAGATCCTGGCCAGTTCGTCGCCGGTACGGCGGCCCAGGAAGACCGCGCCCGGCAGTTCCTGGTCCAGGTGCGGCCGGCTCGGCCCGTCGCCGACGACCACGACCCGGACGCCGTCCAGGCCGCACACGCCCGACAGCAGCTCGACCTGCTTCTCGGGGGCCAGTCGGCCGACGTAGCCGACGATCAGTTCACCGTTCGGGGCGAGTTCGCGGCGCAGTGCCTCGTCCCGCAGCTCGGGACGGAAACGGGCGGTGTCCACGCCCCGCGCCCACAGCCGTACCCGGGGCACACCGTGCGCCTCCAGGTCGTGCAGGGCCGGGCTGGACGGGGCGAGGGTGAGGTCGGCGGCGGAGTGGACGGAGCGGATGCGACGCCAGGCGGCGGCCTCGCCCGCGTGGACGTAGGTGCGGGCGTATCCGGCGAGGTCGGTCTGGTAGACGGCCACGGCGGGGATGCCGAGCCGGGCGGCGGCGGCCATGCCGCGGACGCCGAGGACGAAGGGGCTGGCCAGGTGGACGACGTCGGCACGGTGCTCGGTGATCGCCGCGGCCACGCGTCGGCTGGGGAGGGCGACACGGACCTGGGGGTAGCCCGGGAGCGGTAGGGAGGGGACACGGACGACAGGGCAGGGCGCCAGGGCATCCACCCCGGGCCCGGTGCCGGCGGCGGTGGCCGGCGCGACGACGAGCGGAGAGTGACCGCGATCTACGAGGTGCCGGGCGGTTTGGAACGCGCAGTGGGCCACGCCGTTCACATCGGGGGGAAAGGATTCGGTCACGATGACGACACGCATACTCGTGTTGTCGCCGTACTGGACGTGCCCGCGTCAACGTGGATCTTTCCGGACGAGGAACGTCCTGTGAGCGTTGCGCTGCATACCCGAGCAGGTCAGACCGCGTCCATGCGCTCCCGACCCGCAGGTCATCCCGAGTTCACCCAGAGGGTGCGCCCGAGCCCGGAAAACTCGCCGGAGGTCGCACCTGAACCGGCTGCGATCACGAGCGGGCGCACCCGAAAGCCCGTCGGTCACATGGCGGTCGCGTCCGGTCCGATCCGGCTGCGGACGGCGGTCTGGACCTCGGCTTCCTCGGCCGGGTCGGCGGCGAGCCGACGCAACCGCTCCACGACCCGGGCGTCACCGGTCTCGGCGTGCCGGGCGGCGATCTCCCGGGTGGACTCCTCGCAGTCCCAGAGGCACTCGACGGCGAAGCCGGTGGCGAAGGAGGGGTCGGTGGCTGCGAGGGCTCGGGCGGCCCGGCCGCGCAGGTGGGAGGAGGCGGTCTCGCGATAGATGTGGCGCAGGACGGGGGCCGCGCAGGCGATGCCCAGCCGCCCGGTGCCGTCGACGAGGGTCCACAGGGTCGGCGCGTCGGGGCCTTCACCCCGTACCGCCTCCCTGAGCGCCGCGAGGACGTGTTCGTTGTCCTGGGCCCCGCCCAGGCAGGCGAGGATGCGGCCGGAGGCGGCGCCGAGGAGATCGGGGCGGCCGGCCCAGCCGCGCGCGCGTTCGACGGCGGCGATGCTGCGCATGCGCTCGAAGGCGTCCACGGCGGCGTCCACGACGGCCGTGGTACCGGCGGCCACCGCATTCTCGATCAGGTCGAGGGCGTCCGGATCGTTGCTGTCGGCGAGATAGCGCAGGGCCGTGCAGCGGGCACCGTCGGTGCCGTCCTGGGCGGCGCGGACGATCTCCGGCCGGTCCTCGGGCCCCGCGACGGCCACCAGACAGCGGGCGGCGGGGACATGGAGGGCGGCACCGCGTTCCATCCCTTGCTGGGCCCACTCGAACACGGCCCGCACGCTCCACCCCGGGCGGGGCCCGCCGGGTCGCATCTGACGTTGCCAGCGGTCGAAATGGCCGGTCTCGTGAGCGGCACGCACGCGCGTGGCGATCGATTCGCGCGGGTCGTCCGCCCACAGCCGCCAGGGCCGGGGTTCGAAGGCGTCGCGCACGGCGGCCGCGAGTTCGGCCTCGCCCTCGGCGTCGGTCGCGAACCGCGCGAGGACGGGGGCGGCGAGGGCACGCAGTCCGGCGTCGTCGTCGCGCAGCGCCAGCTCGTCCAGGGCCCAGGCCCAGTTGGAGCCGGAGCCCGCGTACCTGCGCAGCAGTTCCAGCGCGTCCCGCCTGCCGTACGAGGCGAGATGCCCGAGAACCGCCAGGGCCAGGCCGGTGCGTGACTCCTCGGGGTCGAGTACGTCCTCGACGTCGAGGAGATGGGCCTCGATCTCGTCCAGTTCGCCGTTCAGGTCGAGGAAGAGACGGGCGTAGTAGAGGGAGCGGTTCTCCACCTGCCAGTCGTGGCGGGGATCGCGCAGCACGCAGTGGTTCAGCGCCGCGAGCGCTTCGGCGCGCGGTGCGGTGAGCGCGTGCAGTGTGCCGTCGCCGCGGCCCCGCTGGAGCAGGCCGAGCAGCGTACCGCTGGGCGCTATGACCGGATCGAACATGGGAAACAGCCTCACATCAAGCGTCGACGCAACCGGGGACGTGCATTACCTGGCCGCGTGACAACACGTCGGGGCGCCCGCCGTTTCCTGCTTGCTGTAAGCCATCTTCCTCTGCCTCTCGTCAGTGGCCCATGCGGACCGTCTCACGGCCCGCGCGGTGCGGCATCACCTGCCCAGCCATCGCGTCCGTGAATCACGACGTCATGATGACCCGGCAGTTCCATCCGCCGCGACCGAAATTTCGGCGGCCGGTTACCGCCTCCCCCGTTTTCTGTGTCTGCCCTGGTCAGAGCAGATGTGTCAGTGCGTGCCGAACAGTTCGAGCAGATGTGTCTTACCGAACATCCGTGCCGTGTCGACGGCCGACGGTGTGCCGGACGCCGGGTCGGCACCGCCCTCCAGAAGGGCCTTGATGACGTCTTCCTCGCCCTTGAAGACGGCCCCGGCGAGCGGGGTCTGGCCCCGGTCGTTGATCCGGTCGGCCTCGGCGCCCCGGGCGAGCAGGGCACGTACGGCGTCGGCGTGACCGTGGTAGGCGGCCAGCATCAGCAGGGAGTCACCGCGGTCGTTGGTCAGGTTGGCCGGAACGCCGGCGTCCACATATGCCACGAGCGCCTCGGTCGGCCCCTGGCGGGCCAGATCGAAGACCTTGGTCGCGAGCTCCACGACCTCGGGGTCGGGGGCTTCACTCATCGGCCGGACCGCCTCTCCATGCAACCGTTCAGGTGAATCGCCAGGGTACTGGCTTGCGCCGCACATGACCCGATGTGCCGGAGGCAAAGATCACCGCAGAACCGGTCTGACACAAGAGCCCAGCTCAACCAGGCCGAGACCACTCCGCCACCTGGGCGAAATCAATAGGAATTCACCCAGTTGCACCTTTTATAGTATGGATACATGCTGTGATCCTGGAAGTACTCATGGTGACTGTCCCCATCAACCAGGAGATCCCAAATGATCCTGTCCATCTCAGGCGTGGTCCTGCTCGGCATCATCGTCTTCCTCTTCTTCCGCAAGGACGGACTCAAGGCCTCGCACGCCATGGTCTCGGTCCTGTTCGGCTTCTACCTCGCGAGTACAGCCATCGCGCCGAGCATCAAGGCCGGCGGCGAGAGCCTCGCGGGCCTCCTGGGCGGAATCAAGTTCTGACGCTCCCCACGCCCGTACGCACCATCAGGAGACAGCAGTGGCCCGGCGCCCCCTCCCCCGCATCCTGAGCACAGGCAGCGCACAGATCGCCCGGAGCCGGGAGCTGGCCCGGACGGCGGCCGACAGTGCCACCGACGTCCTCCACCCGCTGATCACGATCAGTCGCGGGTTGCGCCGGCTGGCATCGGCCGGGCGGCGCAGATGGGTCGACACCCCCAAGGACAGGCGCGGGCCGCTGCTTTTCCTGGTGGCGGCGGTGGTCCTGGTCGTGGCGCTCGTTCCGTACGGCCCACTGCTCGCCGTCATCACCCTGATGGCGGCGGCAGCCTGGCAGGGCCGGGATCGCGGACCGGCGGAGCCCGAGGGTCCCGACGAGTCCCAGAGCGAGCGGCTCCAGTCGTTGTACGAGGCCCTGGTCCCGTACTTCTCGAGCGCCGAGGACCCGGCCCCGCTCTACGCGCACGGCGGCGACTGGGAGACGGCCTTCCCCGCCTACGAGTTCGACGGGACGTGCCGCACGACCCATCTCGTGATCCGCTACCCGGCGTACTTCACCGACGGCGAGGCCGAGTCCCGGGCCCGCATCGAGCGGTTGCTGTCCGCCAAGTCGGGCCGCGGCCGCGAGTACCACTTCGCCTGGGACGAGGAGGGCAACCAGCTCTCGGTCACCGCGCTGCCGCCGCTGCCCACCGACATCGCCGCCCAGCGATTCGTCACCGCTCCCGGCGAGACGGTGCTCGGCATCACCGACCGCTCCGAGGTCCAGCGCACCCTCCCCCTCACCTACGGTGAGGAGCAGTGTGACGTGCCCCCGGTCGTCTGGCGCACGGGCCCCCGCTCCACCGAGCCGCACCTGCTGGTCATGGGCCAGCCGGGCAGCGGCACCTCCACCCTCCTCCGCTCGATCGCCCTGCAGGCACTGCGGTACGGCGACGTGGTGATCGTCGAGGGCGGCGGCACCGGCGAGTACGCCTGCCTCACCGGCCGGGACGGCGTCCTCGCGGTCGAGTGCGGGCTGGCCGGAGCGCTGGCCAGCCTGGAGTGGGCGACGACGGAGACCGAGCGCCGCCTGATCGCCGCGAACAACGCACGTCAGGCCGGCCTTCCACTGCCGGACGACACCAGGCGCCCGCTGTGGATCCTCCTGGACCGCCCGAGCGCGTTCGCCCACATCGCCGCCACCGACGGCCGCGAGGACCCGCAGTCGCTCCTCCAGGTCCCGCTCCGGCACGGCCGTGCGGCGAACGTCACGGTGGTGGTGGCCGATCAGTTCGACAGCGCGGACGCCCTCAGCGACGCCGTGCGACAGCACACTCGCGCGCGCGTGGTCCTCGGTCCGGCCACGGGAAGCCAGCTGGAAGCCGTCCTCGGTGTTCGCCCGGCCACCACCCCCGTCGCCCACGTCCCGCCCGGCCGCGGCTACGCCCGCCTGGGCGCCGGCCCCGTCCATCGGCTCCAGGTCCCGGCGACCCCGGACCCGTACGACGACGCGACGAGCGACGCGGACCGGCAGGCGGTGCTGGAGCTACTGCCGCCGCGGACGACACCGGCGGACGGCGAGAACCTCCCTGAGGCGCTGTCGCCGGAAGCGGCGGACGGGGAGACACTGCCGACGGAGGCGGCGGAGCCCCTGGCAGCGAAGACCGCCCAGCTGCCGTAGCCGCCGCCGGTGCAGGTGTCGTGCCACCGGGGCGGTTCCCGGCCCACGGTCAGCGGCACCCGTCGGCGCGGGCGAGTCAGGCCCGCCCGCCGAGAACCACCCCGCTCACGCGACGAACGTACGAGGCGCCTCTCCGGCCCCGGACACCCCGCTCTCCACCAGCCGCGCCGCCGCGGCCAACCGCACCGCCGCCTCCTCGGCGAGCGCACCGCCCACGGTGAACGGCAGCCGGACATACCCCTCGAAGGCCCCGTCGACCCCGAAGCGAGGCCCGGACGGCACCCGGACGCCCACCCGCTCCCCCACCTCGGCGAGCCGCGACCCCGACAGCCCCCCGGCGCGCACCCACAACGTCAGCCCGCCCTTCGGCACCTCGAACTCCCACGTCGGCAGCTCCCTGCGCACCGCCGCCACCAACGCGTCCCGGTTCTCCCGCGCCTGATCGCGCCGCACGTCCACGGCCTTCGCCCAGCCGCCCGTGCTGAACAGCCAGTTCACGGCCAGCTGTTCGACCACCGGAGTGCCCATATCGGCGTAGGCCCGCGCGGAGACCAGGCTGCGGATGACGTCGGGCGCCGCCCGCACCCAGCCGATCCGCATCCCCGCCCAGAACGCCTTGCTGGCCGATCCGACGGTGATCACCGTGGACCCTGCCGGGTCGAAAGCACAGACCGGCGGGGGCATGACGCCCGCGATGTCCGCGTCCAGCCACAGCTCGCTCATGGTCTCGTCGGCGACCAGCACCGTGCCCGCGGACCGGGCCGCCTCCACCAACTGCCGCCGCTGGCCCTCGCCGGCGAGGGCTCCGGTCGGATTGTGGAAGTCGGCGACCACGTACGCCAGCCGGGGCGCGGCGTCCCGCAGGACCTGCCGCCAGCGGTCCACGTCCCATCCGGTCAGCCCCTCGGCCATGGCGACGGGCACCAGTCGGGCGCCCGCCTCCCGCATCAGCTGGAGGATGTTGGCGTACGACGGCGACTCGACGGCGATGCGCTCGCCACGCCCCGCGAACAGATGACAGATCGCGTCGATGGCGCCCATCGCTCCGGTCGTGACCATGATCTGCTCGGGCATCGTCGGGATCCCGCGCGCGGTGTACCGCTCGGCGATCATCGAGCGCAGCGCGGGCAGCCCGGCCGGGTAGTCGCCGTGCGTGTGGGCGTACGGCGGCAGCTCCTCCAGGGCGCCCTGGACGGCACGGGTCAGCCATGGCTCGGGCGCGGGAAGGGCCGCGCAGCCGAGGTCGATCATCGAGCCGAGGGCGTCGGGCGGCAGGGGTTCGAGGCCACGGGCGGGCAGCGGGTTGCCCGCCGGGACCGCCGTCCAACTACCGGCCCCGCGCCGGGACTCGAGGAATCCCTCGGCGCGCAGCGCCTCGTAGGCGGCGGCGACCGTCGTACGGCTGACGGACAGGGCCAGGGCCAGTTCGCGCTCGGCGGGCAGCCGGGCGGCCACCGGCACCCGTCCTTCGAGGACCAGCAGCCGGATGCCGTCGGCCAGCGCACGGTAGGCGGGCGGGCGCCGGCTGCCGGGGCCGGCCGGACGGTCCTGCTGGGAGTTGAGCAGCCGGGCCAGCTGCACCGCGCCCATCGCCGAGGTCCACTGCGCCATGGAAATCAGTCCACCTTCCCCGAATTGGCCATGGATGATGTTTCCACCCAAGCCACAGGGTGTCATGAGTCAGGCCACTACCACCACAGGGGGACCACTTGACCAGGAACAGCCCGGGCCGCGTCGGGCGGCGACTGATCCAGCTGTATGTCGGTCTCGCGCTGTACGGGGCGAGTTCCGCCCTCCTCGTCGAGGCGGGCCTCGGCCTTGAGCCCTGGAACGTGCTGCACCAGGGCCTGGCCGAGCTCACCGGCCTGACGATCGGGGTGGTCTCGATCATCGTCGGCGCCACGGTGCTGCTCCTGTGGATCCCGTTGCGCCAGCGCCCCGGACTGGGCACGGTCTCCAACGTCTTCGTGGTCGGCATCGCCATGGACGGCACCCTCGCCCTGGCCCCCGAGGCGCACACCCTGTCGGTACGGATCCCCCTTCTCCTCGGCGGCATCCTGCTCAACGGCGCGGCCACCGGTCTCTACATCGCCGCCCGGTTCGGTCCTGGCCCCCGGGACGGCCTGATGACGGGCCTGCACCGGCGCACCGGCCGTTCGATCCGGCTGATGCGGACGGGCGTGGAGGTGGCGGTGGTGGTGACCGGGTTTCTCCTGGGCGGCACCATCGGCGTCGGCACGCTTCTGTACGCGGTGTCCATCGGCCCGCTCGCCCAGCTCTTCCTGCGGGTGTTCGCCGTCCCCTCGGAATCCGGCAGCACGGTCGTTGCCACCGGGCCACCGAGGCGAGCGATACTGCGACCGTGAGCACCCGGATACGCCACCCCTACCTCGACCATCCCGGCCCCATAGCCTTCGCCCATCGCGGCGGTGCGGCCGACGGCCTGGAGAACACCACTCCGCAGTTCCGGCGGGCGGTCGAGGCCGGCTACCGCTACCTGGAGACCGATGTCCACGCCACCGCCGACGGCAGGCTCGTCGCGTTCCACGACGCGACCCTGGACCGCATGACGGACGGGGCGGGCCGGATCGCGGACCTGCCGTGGAAGGACGTACGGCACGCGCGCGTGGCGGGCAGGGAGCCGGTGCCGCTCTTCGAGGAACTCCTGGAGGCCTTCCCCGAGGTGCGCTGGAACGTGGACGTCAAGGCGGAGCCGGCCCTTGTCCCCTTCCTGGAGCTGATCGAGCGCACCGGCTCCTGGGACCGGATCTGCCTCGGCTCCTTCGCGGAGGCACGCGTGGTCCGGGCCCAGCGGCTGGCCGGGCCGCGCCTGGCGACGTCGTACGGCACCCGTGGTGTGCTCAATCTGCGGCTGCGTTCCTGGGGGCTGCCGGCCGTGGTGCGCCGGTCCGCGGTCGCCGCGCAGGTGCCTCAGGCGCAGTCCGGCATCCAGGTGGTGGATCACCGCTTCCTGCGAACCGCACACGCGCTCGGACTCCAGGTGCACGTGTGGACGGTGAACGAACCCGAACACATGCACCGGCTTCTGGACCTGGGAGTCGATGGCATCATGACCGATCACATCGACACACTGCGCAAGGTCATGGAGGACCGGGGCGACTGGGTCTGACACCCGGGCCGTCGCCCGCCCGCCGCCCTCGCGCGGCACCTCCACGGGGAAGCGAGGGGCACGGGTGGGCACCGACACCGTGCGCACGGGCACGTCCGACGAGGCCGGCGAACGGCGGCGCGAGCAGCGCGGCTGGTACTTCTACGACTGGGCGTGCTCCGTCTACTCGACGAGCGTGCTCACCGTGTTCCTGGGCCCCTATCTGACCTCGGTCGCCAAGTCGGCGGCGGGCCCGGACGGATTCGTGCATCCTCTGGGGATCCCGGTGCGGGCCGGGTCCTTCTTCGCGTACACGGTGTCCCTGTCGGTGATCGTGGCGGTCCTGGTGATGCCCCTGGTGGGCGCCGCCGCCGACCGCACCGGTCGCAAGAAGCCCCTTCTGGCGGCCGCCGCCTACACCGGGGCAGCGGCGACGACGGCCATGTTCTTCCTCGACGGTGACCGCTATCTCCTCGGCGGTCTGCTGCTGATCGTGGCGAACGCGGCGCAGTCCGTGGCGATGATGCTCTACAACTCCTATCTGCCGCAGATCGCTCCGCCCGAGGAGCGCGACGCGGTGTCCTCGCGGGGCTGGGCCTTCGGGTACGCGGCCGGTTCGCTGGTCCTGATCGCGAATCTCGTCCTCTACTCGGGCCACGAGTCCTTCGGCCTCTCGGAGAGCGCCGCGGTCCGCATCTGCCTGGCCTCGGCCGGTCTGTGGTGGGGTGCCTTCACCCTCGTCCCGCTGCGGCGCCTGCGCGACCGCCGCTCCACCGCGCGGTCCGACGGGGCGACCACGGCTCCCGGCCTGAGGCAACTCGCCGCGACAGTCCGCGACATGCGCCGCCATCCGCTCACCCTCGCCTTCCTGCTGGCCTACCTCGTCTACAACGACGGCATCCAGACCGTGATCTCCCAGGCGTCCGTCTACGGCTCCGAGGAACTCGGCCTCGGACAGTCGACCCTCATCGGCGCGATACTGCTGGTCCAGGTGCTCGCGGTGGCCGGAGCGCTGGGAATGGGGCGACTGGCGCGGGTCTACGGGGCCAAGCGCACGATCCTGGGCTCACTGGTCGCGTGGACGGTGACACTGGCGGCCGGGTACTTCCTGCCGGCCGGGGCTCCGGTGTGGTTCTTCGTGCTGGCCGCCGGGATCGGGCTGGTGCTCGGCGGCAGCCAGGCGCTCTCCCGGTCACTGTTCTCGCATCTCGTCCCGCCCGGCAAGGAGGCCGAGTACTTCTCGGCGTACGAGATGAGCGACCGGGGCATGAGCTGGCTGGGCCCTCTTCTGTTCGGGATCACCTACCAGGTGACCGGCAGTTATCGGGACGCGATCATCTCGCTGGTGGCCTTCTTCGTCATCGGGTTCGTGCTGCTCGCGAGGGTTCCGGTACGGCGGGCGATCGGCGACGCGGGCAATCCGGTTCCGGAGACGATTTAGCGTTCCGAGGCAAAGCGCTGTAGTGTACGCGTTTGGCCTGCCAGGCGTACCGTTACTGCGCGTCAAAGATGCCGAAACGCTGGGTGACATCTGCTAGCAGATGTGACAAACCGGGCGCTGGTGGGTACAACAAGGGGCGGCTACGACGGGCGACGCACGACCCGGAACGGGACGCGGAACGGGAATCTTTACCGCCGACCGGACGTTGACCGGATGACGACGACAGCGACACCTGTCCTGTGGGCGACAAGCCCGGGAGGCACGATTCATGAGTGAGCGAGCTCTTCGCGGCACGCGCCTCGTGGTGACCAGCTACGAGACGGACCGCGGTATCGACCTGGCCCCGCGCCAGGCCGTGGAGTACGCATGCGAGAAGGGGCACCGGTTTGAGATGCCCTTCTCGGTCGAGGCGGAGATTCCGCCGGAGTGGGAGTGCAAGGTCTGCGGGGCCCAGGCACTCCTCGTCGACGGCGATGGCCCTGAGGAAAAGAAGGCCAAGCCCGCGCGTACACACTGGGACATGCTGATGGAGCGGCGCACCCGCGAGGAACTCGAAGAGGTCCTCGAGGAGCGCCTGGCCGTTCTGCGCTCCGGCGCGATGAACATCGCAGTTCATCCGAGGGACAGCCGGAAGTCGGCATAATCCCGGCAAGGTTTGAGCGGGATACAACACACAAGTAACCGCGGGCGCCGTACGTGAAAACTCACGTACGGCGCCCGCGGTTTCGTGTGCCCGTGCTCTTTGTCTGCCCGTGCCGTTCGTCTGCCCGTGCTATTCGTGCCCGAGGCGGCGAGCTGTGAGGGCGGTGCCACCAGCGTCGGCTCAGGGCGTCAGCGGCGGGCGCAAGTCCCGCGGGGCGTCTCCCGGTCCGTCCTTGATGACCTCGCCCTGGACCACCTTTCCGTCCGGCTGGCGCATACGGGCCTGCTGGAAAGCGTCCCCCAAGGTGCCCGGGACCGCCTCACGGAGCTTGCGCTCGACGGTGCGCTCCGCGTAGCGGCTGAGTGCCTTCTGGACCGGCGGGACCAGCAGGAGCAGACCTGCCGCGTCGGAGATCAGGCCGGGGATCATCAGAAGCAGACCGCCCAGCATCATCAGGCCGTTGCCGCCGCCGTTCGACGAGTCCGACGGGGCTCCGCCGCGCTGCAGCGCCTCGTTCAGGTTCTGGAAGGCGCGTCGGCCCGCCCGCTTGATGACCACCGAACCGAGCACGAAGCCGGCGACCAGCAGCAGGAAGACCGTGAACCCGCTCGTCGCGCCCGCCACCATGATGAGCAGCCAGATCTCCAGCACGAGCCAGGCGGCGATGCCCAGCGGCAGGAACGTGCGCAGCCCCGAGCGCCGGGGCCGGGTGGGAGAGGTGGGGGTCGGAGCGCCAGTCGTCATGCGTCCAGTGTGCCTGGAACCGGCTCAGCACGGGATAAGGGGACGACCAACCGCGGCTGTGAGATCGCGGGTCTACGACCCCGACGGCTTCGTGCGGCCCACTATCCTGCCGACCCGCTCCCCCACACCCCAGGTGGTAACCCGCCACAGCGCCTCCACCAGGATGTCCCGGCTCATCTTCGAGTCGCCGAGTTCGCGCTCGACGAAGGTGATGGGCACCTCGACGACGTGATAGCCGGCCCTGACGGCGCGGCGGGCGAGGTCGACCTGGAAGCAGTAGCCCTGGGAGGCGACCTCTTCGAGGCCGAGGCCTTCGAGGGTCTCGCGGCGGAAGGCGCGGTAGCCGCCGGTGATGTCGCGCAGCGGCAGGTCCAGGGCGATGCGGGAGTAGAGGCTGCCGCCTCGGGAGATGTACTCGCGGGACTTGGGCCAGTTCACGACCCGGCCGCCGGGCACCCAGCGGGAGCCGAGGACCAGATCGGCGCCCTTCAGGGCGGTCAGCAGGCGGGACAGTTCCTCGGGCTGGTGGGAGCCGTCGGCGTCCATCTCGACCAGGACGCCGTAGCCCTTCTCCAGGCCCCAGCGGAAGCCCGCCAGATAGGCGGCGCCGAGGCCCTCCTTGCCCTTGCGGTGCAGCACCTGGACCTGGTCGTCACCGGCGGCCAGTTCGTCGGCGAGCTTGCCCGTGCCGTCCGGACTGTTGTCGTCGGCGACCAGCACGTGCGCCTGAGGGACGGCCTTGCGAACCCGGCCGACGATCGCCTTGATGTTCTCCGCCTCGTTGTAGGTCGGGATGATCACCAAAGCCGAACCGAGCGGCCCGAACCGCCTCCCCCGGTCCTGTGCCGCGAGGGTCCCGTCGCCGTCGTTCACTGCTGCCCCTTCATCTCCGTACGCAGAGGTCCACCATAGTGGCCACGGCCTGGGAGGACGTGACGGAACGTTCGTATGGTGGTGTTGTTTCCACAAAAGCGGGGTAGGAATCGCCTTTTGCGTACGGTGCGTGCCGTATCGGGGGCTGTGCGTACTGGGGCTGTGCGTGCCGGGGCTGTGGGTACTGCGGATGGGGGCCCGGCGCCCTTCGGGCCGACCTGGGACCCGCTGGCTGCGAGTCGACCGAAAGCCGTTGTCTACTGAGCGCCCGGGCCCCACCCGGGTCACACCTTCCCGACCGGCCGGAACGTTCCCTCGCCGTGGCGCGGGCGCTGAGCCTGGCTCCCAGTGACGGTGCCCCGGTGCGGCACACCGTCCCTGACCCAGCGGCGCCACGGCGCGTGCGCGGACGTTCCCCGGTCGGGCGTCCGGTGGTGGACTCGGCCGAACCTACCGGCACGCAACCGTTGGCTGTCAACAGCCGTTTGACCTGCGCATCTTCCATCAATGCCCTGGTCAGCGCGGTGGCTGCGCAGCTCGCGCCACGGCGCGTCGCGGGCCGATCGGGGGTGCGCCACCCCCGGAGATCACTCGCTCGGCCGTACGAACACTGTCCGTCCGCCCACCACGGTACGCAGGCAGACCGGAAGGTCGTGGCCGGGGGTCAGGTCGGGCAGGCCGGGGGTGCCGGAGCGGGGGTCGGTCGACCAGCGGGCGACCCGGTCGTCCGGGGCCTGGACCAGCAGTTCGCCCGTGTGCCACACGGCGTAGTCCGCGGGCGCTCCCGGCACCAGGACGCCCGCGTCGTCCCGTCCGACCGCCCGCCAGCCGCCCCGCGTGTGCGCGGTGAACGCGGCGCGCACGGAGACGCGGTGCTCGGGGATGCGATGGAAGGCCGCCGCACGGACCGTGCCCCACGGGTCCATGGGCGTGACCGGGCTGTCCGAGCCGAAGGCGAGCGGGACACCGGCCCGCAGCAGGGCCGCGAAGGGGTTCAGGGTGCGAGCCCGGTCGGCGCCCAGGCGGTGGGCGTACATGCCGTCCTCGCCGCCCCACAGCGCGTCGAAGCCGGGTTGGACGGAGGCGGTCAGGCCGAGTTCGGCGAAGGCGGCGATCGTCTCCGGGGTGAGCATCTCGGCGTGCTCCACACGGTGGCGGGCGGCGCGGACGCGGGCGAGAGAGACCTTCTCGGCGGCGGCGCGGACGCCCTCGACGACCGCGGTCACGGCCGCGTCCCCGATGGCGTGGAAGCCCGCCTGGAGGCCCGCCTCGGTGCAGGCGGTGACATGGGCGGCCACGGCGGCCGCGTCCAGGTAGGCGGTGCCGGTGTGGCCGGCGTCGGCGTACGGCTGGTGCAGACACGCGGTGTGCGAGCCGAGGGCGCCGTCGACGAACAGGTCTCCGGCCGCGCCGACCGCGCCGAGTTCCCGCGCCTTCTCGATGTCCCGCTCGGCCCAGTAACCGACCACCCGCGGACCGGGTTCCTCGGCCGCGAGCCTCAGCAGCCCGGTGAAGTCGTCCTCGGAGGAGATCTCCGGCCCTGCGCATTCGTGAACGGTTCCGATGCCGAGGGAGGCCGCCCGGGCGAGGGCGGTGCGCTGGGCCTCGGTGCGCTGCTCGGGTGTGACGGCGGCGAGGGCGGCAGCACGTACCGCGTGGTGGGCGTCGGCGGTGAGCGGGCCGTCCACGGCGCCGAGGCCGCCAGTCAGGTCGAGCAGGGCCGTCGTGACGACCGCCGAGTGGACGTCGATCCGGCTGAGGTAGAGCGCTCGGCCACCGGTGGCCGCGTCGAGCTCGGCACGTGTCGGGGGGCGACCGTCCGGCCAGCGGGAGGCGTCCCAGCCGTGGCCGAGCAGGACGCGATCGCGTGGGCGCGCGGTCGCGAAGTCCCGTACAAGGGCGAGGGCCGCGTCCAGGGAGAGGGCCTCGGACAGGTCCAGGCCGGTGCGGGCCAGACCGGTGGAGGTGGTGTGCACATGTGCGTCGGTGAACGCCGGGGTGACGAGGGCGCCGTCGAGGTCGATCACCTCGTCGACGCCGTCGGCGAAGGCGTCGGCGGCGCCCTCGGAGCCGACCCAGGCGACGTACCCCCGCTCCACGACCATCGCCGTCGCGAAGGGGTCGGCAGGGCTGTGGACCTCGCCTCGGCGCAGCAGGACGGTGGTCGGTTCGGCGGTGCGTTCACTCATGAGGGACAGTTTCGCGCCTCACGCGCGCCGCCTCGCACCCAGGTCGGCCCGGCGCGCGCCGTCCGGCCCGCCGACGGGTCAGATGCGGGGCGGCCGTGCCTCGTACGGCGTCGACAGCACCACCGTCGTCCGGGTCGACACCCCCGCCAGCGAGCGCAGCCGCGCCAGCAGTTCCTCCAGCTCGTGCGGTGTGGACACGCGCACCTTGAGGATGTAGTTCTCGTCGCCCGCGACGCTGTGACAGGCCTCGATCTCGGGGACACCGGCGAGGCGTTCCGCGATGTCGTCGGGGGCGCTGGGGTCGAACGGTTTCACCGAGATGAACGCGGTCATCGGCAGCCCGACGGCCTCGGGGTCGACGACCGCGGCGTAACCGCGGATCACGCCCCGCTGTTCCAGTCGGCGCACCCGCTGGTGCACGGCCGACGTGGACAGGCCGGTGGACTTGCCCAGGTCTGTGTAACTCATCCGCCCGTCCTTGACGAGCAGCTGCACGATCTGTCGGTCGAGCTCCTCCATGGCGCAAGAACCTACAGTGCTCCTGATCTCCTCGGATACCTGAGCGGCGCAGGTCATACCCGGTTCGTGATGTGGCCGGGAGCAGCCTGCGGGCCCCCTGGGGAGGGGACAAAGCGAACGCGTCGGGCACCTGCGGATGGCATGTGACGAACACCACACGCCACGGACAGGCTCCGTGATGTTCTCGTGATTACCGCCGAGACGGGACGGGAAGTGCTTGCTGTGGTCGAGGCCGCAGTGCCGGCACGACCCAGCCCGAGGGGGAGAATCCATTGCAGAGTCTTAAGCGCCCTGGTCGTACCGCACCCAAGCGGCCGCAGCTGGTCGTCGAGCCCGAGCCGGAGGGCGTTGAACCCGACGCCCTCGACGAGGAACTCGACGCCTACGACACCTTCGAGATGTACCGGGTGATCTGCCCGGACTGCGCGCAGCCCATCGCCCTGCTGGCGGACGAGGAGGTCCTGCCGGAGCACGCGCTGTGCGCCTCGCCGTGGAACCCGTTCGGGCTCACCGTCTGCGCCGGAACCGGCCGCAGGGCGTCCGACGCCGAGCCGGCGGACGAGTCGGAGGAGCTCCAGGAGCAGGACACCGCCCTCCTGTTGACGCTCCCTCAGGGACTCGACTGGCGGACGCAGCCCTTCTCGCACGTCGGCGGCCCGGGCTCGCGCCCCATCCGGGTGGCCGTCTTGCGACGCCAGGCCGCCTGAGCGCACAGCCCGCCCCATCTCCGTGCCCGACCCCGCACCTCGGCCCGCAGGCTGCCGTGGTGCGGGGTCGTCGGCGCGCGCCCGGGCATCGCGAACACGCGAACATCCGAACCCCGGGCATCCGAACACCCAGGCACAGGAACGCCCGGACACGCCGAGCACCCGTGCACCCGTGCACCCGTGCACGCCGAGCACCCGCGCACCGAACGTCCAGGCACCCGCCCTAAGCCGAAGGCCCTGTAGGCCCCGGCCCCGTAGGCCCCGTAGCCCCAGGGCCACATCAAGCCCTCGTCCGAGGTCGGACACAGCACCTCAGCCCCTCGTCCACCCCCGTGCCGCGCCCCCCGGACGACCGTGAACGCACGCCCGATTCCCAGGACCGGTGACCTGTCCGCCGACCTCCGCGTTGCCCTGGTATGCCCCCCACCTACACAGCGACCGGGCGTCAGCGCCGGCTCTTCGTTCCCGCCCCGGTCGCCAGGGCCGCAGAATCGGTTCCGCCGGCGCCGCCGCCGATTCAGGACCCGCCCATCTACCGCGAACTGCTGCGCACCTGGGCCGACCGCGGTCGCACTCTGCCGGGGCGCCCCGACCCGGAGTGGGTCCGGCTGGCGGCGCCCCAGGTGACCGCGGGCCAGTTCAGCGGGTCTCGGGACCCGCTAGATGACGGGCGATGACCATCCGCTGGATCTGGTTGGTGCCCTCGACGATCTGCAGGACCTTGGCCTCACGCATGTACCGCTCGGCCGGGAAGTCGGCGGTGTAGCCGTACCCGCCGAGGATCTGGACGGCGTCGGTGGTCACCCTCATCGCGGTGTCGGTGCAGTGCAGCTTGGCCATGGCCGCCTGTTTGGCGAACGGCCGGCCCGTGTCCCGCAACCGTGCCGCCGTCAGGTACAGCGCCCGGCCGGCCTCGATCTGGGTGGCCATGTCGGCGAGCATGAAGCGCAGCCCCTGGAAGTCGGCGATCGGCCGACCGAACTGCCGCCGCCCGGTGGCGTACTCCACCGCCTCGTCCAGTGCCGCCTGAGCCAGGCCGATCGCGCAGGCCGCGATGCCGAGCCGCCCCGAGTCCAGCGCGGCCAGGGCGATCGCGAAGCCCTGCCCCTCGTCGCCGATGCGCCGGTCGTCGGACACGCGCACGCCGTCGAGGTGGACCTGGGCGGTCGGCGAGCCCTTCATGCCCATCTTCTTCTCGGGCTGCGCCGCGCTCAGACCGTCCGCGTCGCCGGGCACGAGGAACGCGGTGATCCCGCGCGGACCCTCCTCGCCCGTGCGCGCCATGACCGTGTAGAAGTCGGCGACTCCACCGTGCGTGATCCAGGCCTTGGTTCCGGTGATGACCCAGTGGTCGCCGTCCCGTACGGCTCTCGTGCGCAGTGAGGCCGCGTCCGAACCCGAGGACGGTTCGGAGAGGCAGTACGCGCCCAGCAGACCGCCGCCGAGCATCGCGGGCAGGTGCTCGACCTGCTGCTCCTTGGTGCCGTAGGCGGCGAGCGCGTAGGAGGCCAGGGTGTGCACGCTGACGCCGAGACCGACGGTGAGGCGGGCGGCGGCGAGTTCTTCGAGGACCTGGAGGTAGATCTCGTACGGCTGGTCGCCGCCGCCGTACTCGGAGTCGTACGGCAGGCCGAGCAGGCCGGACGCGGAGAGCAGGGTGAAGACCTCGCGCGGGAAGCGCCCGGTGTCCTCCTCCTCGGCCGCCTTCGGGGCGATCTCGTGCTGTGCGATGTCACGCACGAGCGAGA
Source organism: Streptomyces sp. NPDC050997 (assembly GCF_040660135.1). Lineage (NCBI taxonomy): Bacteria > Bacillati > Actinomycetota > Actinomycetes > Kitasatosporales > Streptomycetaceae > Streptomyces > Streptomyces sp. NPDC050997. Next base: position 1,736 of record NZ_JBFAGK010000032.1, on the reverse strand, counting down.
TCAGGTCCCGGGCCTCGTCCGTGGGCAGTTGCCGTTCCACCGGCTGCGGGGCGCTGTCGGGCATGGCGACGCTCTCCTCCCTGTCGGGATCTGGCGGACTCACCCGTCGTGGGGGCGGCTCGCCGGGTCTCACTGGGTGCCGACCGATGCTCGCACTCCCGGGTCGCGGAAGCTGCTGACCAGCGGCTGTGCGCTGTGAGTATGCCCGATCGGAGGCATCCCGTCACCAGTTAACGACCGCTTACTTCAAGAGATTCCGGCGCACCTGACCCCCCGAAATTGGTATGAACCATTGACCGATTGGTCTAGTCCTCTTACTGTTTCGCTCCAACGCTTCCCCGCGTTCATGCCAATCGGCGTGCGATCCCCTCCCTGTCCCCTGCGAGGAGACACCCGATGTCCACCCCGCTCCACTCCCGCGCCCGGCTCCGGGCCCTCCTGTCCGCCTCGTGCTGCGCCGCACTCGGCGCGGCCCTGCTCGCCGGTGCGGGCACCGCCACCGCCACGCCCGACGCCGCCGATGCCCCCTCGGCCGGCGCGGCCGGCTCAAAGGTCGTCGGTTACTTCACCGACTGGGGCATCTACGACCGCCAGTACTACGTCAAAAACATCGAGACCTCCGGCTCCGCCGACAGACTCACCCACATCAACTACGCGTTCGGCAATGTCACCGACGGCAAATGTGCCCTCGGAGACGCCTGGGCGGACACCGACAAGCCGTTCACCGCCGAGGAGTCCGTCGACGGCGTCGCCGACACCGCGGACCAGCCGCTCAGCGGCAACCTCAACCAGCTGCGCAAGCTGAAGAGGCTCCACCCCGACCTCAAGGTCATCTGGTCGTTCGGCGGCTGGAGCTGGTCGGGCGGCTTCGGCGAGGCGGCCAAGGACCCGGCCGCCTTCGCCCAGTCCTGCTACGACCTGGTCGAGAACTCGAAGTGGGCGGACGTCTTCGACGGCATCGACATCGACTGGGAGTATCCGAACGCCTGCGGCCTGACCTGCGACACCAGCGGTCGGTACGCTTTCCGGGACGTGATGGCCGCGCTGCGCGCCAAGTTCGGCAAGCGGCAGTTGGTCACCGCGGCGATCACCGCCGACGCCACACCCGGCGGCAAGATCGCCGCGGCCGACTACGCGGGCGCGGCACGGTACGTCAACTGGTACAACCCCATGACGTACGACTACTTCGGCACCTGGGCCGCCACCGGCCCGACGGCGCCGCACTCCCCGCTGACGTCCTACCCGGGCATCCCGCAGGCGGGCTACGACACCGCCGCCACCATCGCCGAGCTCCGGAGCCTTGGCATCCCGTCCTCGAAGCTGCTGCTCGGCATCGGCTTCTACGGGCGTGGCTGGACCGGCGTCACGCAGGCGAAGCCGGGCGGCACGGCCACCGGCCCGGCGGCGGGTACGTACGAGGCCGGCAGCGAGGACTACAAGGTACTGAAGACCACGTGCCCGCCGACCGGGACCGTGGGCGGAACCGCCTACGCCAAGTGCGGCAGCGACTGGTGGAGTTACGACACCCCGAAGACGATCAAGGGGAAGATGAAGTACAAGGACGCGCAGGGTCTGGGCGGCACGTTCTTCTGGGAGCTGAGCGGGGACACCGCCGACGGTGAGCTGATCAGGGCGATCAACTAGGACCTGTCCGGCCGATCAAGTCGCAGGAAATCGGCGGTGCCTGCTAAGCGCCGGTGAGCGGGGTGTGGTGCGTGCAGCTGCAAGGCGGAGGA